>NZ_RHOF01000018.1 GCF_003946445.1 Loigolactobacillus jiayinensis
AATAGATTACCACTTTGAGCAATCTATCAACAGGATAAAGTATAGAGCCAAAAGTGCTTAACAGCGACTAATTAAAGTCGTTGCTAAGCACTTTTTTGTTAAAGCTAAGTTAGTGCGTGCCAACCAATGTCTGGTCGATAAGTAAACGCAGCTAGTGGCAATTGCGCCAAAACAGCATTGACTGTTTGTTGCGCCGTAGCCACGTCGTAAGCGCGGGTAGCTAAAAGAAAAACACGCCCGCCAGCACTGACTAACTGGCCCTGCTGCAGCGCCACCCCAGCATAATAAGGCCTAATAGCGGCTGGTAACTGGCTTAGCTCGGGCAAGGCTGACCCCTGCTGATAAGCACCGGGATAACCGGCTGCCGCCACGACGACGCCTAAGTAAATTTGCTGATGCTGCCAAGTTGGTTGCACCGTTTTACCAGCCAGCATGTCCTGCAATAATTGATAAAAATCACTGGTCAATTGCGGCAACACGACCTGCGTTTCCGGATCACCAAAGCGCATGTTGAACTCGATCACTTTGATTCCCGTCGCCGTTAAAATCAAGCCAGCGTACAAAATACCGTTAAAACTGCGCTGCTGTTGTTGCATCCCAGCAACGATCGGCTGTAATACCTGCGCTAAAGCTTGCTGCGCAAGGTCAGCCGGCAAGTGCGGCAACGGGCTATACGCACCCATGCCCCCAGTGTTGGGCCCACTATCGCCGGCACCAAGCGCCTTATGATCTTGAGCCAGTGGCATTGGCACAATTTGGTCGCCAGCGACAAAGGCCATGCAAGAAAATTCCTCACCAACTAAAAATTCCTCAATGATCACGCTGGTGGTATCAAATTGATGCGCCTGTAGCAAGTCCTGCAACACCGTTTGCCCTTGCTCTAAGGTTGTGACAATGGTGACCCCTTTACCAGCCGCCAAGCCATTTGCTTTGATCACTTGCGGCAAGGCTTGTTGCTGCAAATACGCCCAAGCTAACGCGTAATCACTAAACTCGCAGTACGCCGCGGTGGCCACGTGTTGCTTTGCCAGTAACGCTTTGGCAAAACTTTTTGAACTCTCTAGCTCAGCGGCGGCTTGCGTCGGGCCAAAAATCGGCAATTGACGGGCTTGAAAATAATCAACGAGCCCCTGCTGCAACGGAATTTCTGGTCCAACAAAGGTAAGGTCGATCTGCTGCTGTTGGGCAAAAGCCGCTAAGTCCGCAAACGCGGTTAAGGCTACCAATTGAACGCCATCGCCGGCCATACCTGCATTACCCGGCGCACAATAAACCTGCTGCACCTGCGGACTCAACAAAAACTGCCGACACAAGGCGTGTTCGCGGCCGCCACTACCAATCACTAAAACTTTAGCCATAATTTCCTCCTAAATTAATGCCGGAAATGCCGCCGACCACTGAAGACCATCGCCACGCCTAATTTATCGGCCATGGCGATCGAGTCTTTATCCTTAATACTGCCACCAGGTTGCACAATTGCGGTGATACCGTGCTTAGCCGCATAGGCCACTGAATCGTCCATGGGGAAAAAGGCGTCCGACGCCAAAATTGCCGTAGCGTATTCTGGCTTTGATTCGGCTGCTTGAATCGCAATTTCCGCAGAGCCGATGCGATTCATTTGCCCAGCGCCGATGCCCAAAGTTTGTTGGGCTGTGGCCACGACGATCGCGTTACTTTTAACGTGCTTAGCAATAATTTGGCCGAATTCAAGCGCCTTTAATTGCGCTGCGGTTGGTTGCTTTTTAGTGACAACTTCAAAGTCCGCCGCGGTTTCATGAACTTGATCAGCTTCTTGCCGCAAAACGCCGCCGAGTACCGAAACGGTTTCTAACTCAGTTTGTTCTGGTGCGTTTAGATCAAGGGTCAGCAAGCGCAAGTTTTTCTTCTTAGCTAAAATCGCAAACGCATCTGGCGCAAAGCTAGGCGCAATAATGATTTCCAAAAATAATTGGTGCATTTTTGTTGCGGTTGCAGCATCAACTTCACGGTTCAAAACAATGATGCCGCCAAAAATTGAGGTAGAATCAGCGGCAAAAGCACGATCCCACGCCGTTTCGATCTCATCAGCCAAGCCAACGCCACACGGATTCATATGCTTAACCGCCACAACGGCTGGCTGGCTAAATTCACGACTAATACGTAAGGCCGCATCGCAATCTTTAATGTTGTTGTAAGATAGTGCCTTACCGTGCAACTGCTGCGCTTGGGCAATGGAAAATGGCTCTGGAATCGCGGTTTGATAAAAGGCCGCTTTTTGATGGGAATTTTCGCCATAACGTAATTCCTGCTTCTTTTCAAAGGCCAAAGGTAACGTGGCGGGGAATTCTTCGCTGGTCAAATAAGCAGCGATCAACGCATCATAGCTGGCCGTATGCTGGAAAACTTTGGCCGCTAATTGGCGCCGGAACGTCAGATCAACCTTGCCGGCCGCCAACGCCTTAAGCACTGGCTGATAATCAGCAGGATCAACAACTGGTAAAACTGCCGCAAAATTTTTCGCAGCGGAACGCAGCATGCTTGGCCCACCAATGTCGATTTGTTCAACCGCCGCCGCTTCCGTAACTGCAGGCTGCATGATCGTTTGCTTGAATGGGTACAAATTCACGCAGACTAAATCGATGGGGTCAATTTTTTGCTGCGCCAAGGTCGCCATATGTTCCGGGTTGTCCCGTTTAGCTAATAATGCGGCGTGGATCGCGGGGTGCAGTGTTTTAACTCGGCCATCCAACATTTCGGGAAAATGAGTGACCGCCTCAACTGGCGTTACCGCGACATCAGCTGCCGCTAGCACTTTTTGTGTGCCCCCAGTTGATAAAATACGGTAGCCTTGAGCAATTAAACCTTGGGCAAAAGCAACTAAACCTGTTTTATCCGATACACTGAGCAATGCTGTTTTCATTCAATATGCGCCTCTTATTTTTAAATTTAATTACTGATTCGCTAATAATTTTACCAGACTGGCGAGATAAAGCCGATGCTCAGTTTGATGAATGCGTTGGCTCAAGCTAGCCAAGTCGTCGCTGGGCTTAATGGGGACCGTTTGTTGCGCAATAATTGGCCCACTATCAATGCCGGCATCAACGTAATGGATCGTGACGCCAGTTTCTGTGACCCCAGCGGCAAAAGCGTCCTCAATGCCATGGCGCCCAGGAAAATTAGGCAGCAAGGCAGGATGAATATTGATCAGCCGCTGTGGGTAAGCTTGCAAGAGCGTTGGCCCGATAATACGCATATAACCGGCCAATAAAATCAGCTCCACCCCGCGCTGCTGCAATTCAGACAAAATGGCAGTTTCAAATGCCGCTTTATCGCTAAATTGGTTAAACGCTGCCGTCCACACTGGAATAGCTAGCTGCTGCGCGCGCTGCAACACATAAGCTTGCGGCTGATCACACACTAACAACACCACTTGAGCCGCAACCTGTTGCTGCTTGATGCCTTCAACCAAGGCCTGAAAGTTACTGCCGTTGCCGGAAGCAAAAATTGCAATTTTTTTCATCAGCCAGCCTCCACTAGATCAACGGTAGCTGGGCCGGGTTTAATAACGCCGATCCGATAGAAATCCTGTTGCTGCGCCGCTAACTGTTGCTGCGCTGCTTTTAGATCAGCGGGGTGGAGCGCCAGCACCATCCCAAGCCCCATATTAAAGGTGGTATACGCTTCCGTTGTGCTCAAGTGGCCAAGGTCGCACAGCCAGTCAAAAATGGGCTGCTGCGGCCAACTGCCTAAATTGATTTGCGCCTGCAAACCAGCCGGCAACATCCGTGGCACATTTTCCAGCAGGCCGCCACCAGTAATATGGGCGGCGCCGGCGACTAATTTTTGCTGCAATAACGGCAATAACGCTTGTACATAAATTTGCGTCGGCGTCAGCAACGTGTCCAACAAGTTGGCACCGGCTAACGCTGCAGGGTTATCGCTAAACTGATAAGCGTGTTCTTTAAACAATAACTGGCGAACCAAGGAAAAACCGTTGCTGTGTAGCCCACTGGACGGCAAACCAAGCAACACATCCCCCGCTTGAACCCGCTGCGGCCGCAACAACGCGCTTTGCTCGGCCACGCCTAAGGCAAAGCCGGCTAGATCATAATGGCCGGCGGCGTACATATCCGGCATTTCCGCCGTTTCACCGCCAAGTAACGCCATACCACTTTGCTGACAACCAGCGACGATACCTTGCATTAACTCCGCAACCTGGTCTGGCTGCGTTTGCGCCACCGCTAAATAATCTAAGAAGAATAGTGGTTGGGCGCCTTGAGCCACCACATCGTTGACGCACATTGCCACCAAGTCTTGCCCAACCGTCGTCCGTTGCCCACTTTGAATAGCTAACAACAATTTCGTGCCCACGCCATCAGTCCCAGCAACTAAAACTGGCTGCTGCTGCGCTGGTAATTTGTATAAGCCGGCAAAAGCGCCTAGCCCACCGAGGACGTTGCTGCCATTTAACTGCTGTAATTGGGCCTGCAAATTTTTGACCACCGTATCACCAGCGGCAATGTTCACGCCGGCTTTTTCATAAGCATTCATCGGTTTTCTCCTTTTCGTTAAAGTCGTGCCAAAACCCGTGGTGGTTCAAAACTAGCGGCATAATCGTATAGCGGCGTTGGATAATCGCCATTGAAGTAGGCCACACACAAGCCAGAATAAGGCGCCTGACTTTTCAACCCAATCGCCGCAATCAAGCCATCCACGCTTAGGAAGCCTAATGAATCAGCGCCAATTTTGGTTTGCATTTGTGCTAGGGTCAAATTAGCGGCCATTAATTCGCGCGTGTTTTCAATATCGATTCCGTAAAAGCACGGATAACGTAGTGGCGGCGACGCAATTAGCAAATGGACTGCCGTTGCGCCGGCCTCCTTCAATAAGCGGACAATATAATTACTGGTCGTGCCGCGAACTAAGGAATCGTCCACCAGCGCTACTTTTTTGCCCTTGACCACTGCCGCAACCGCGGAAAGCTTCATCCGCACCCCTTGCTCGCGTAGACGCTGGGTTGGCTGAATGAAGGTTCGTTGGCTATATTGATTCTTGATCAAGCCCATTTCATAAGGAATGCCGCTGGCCGCCGCGTACCCATTAGCCGCCGATAACGACGAATTAGGCACCCCGACAACAATATCGGCGTCAACTGGCTGTTCTTGGGCCAAGCGCTGGCCCATCCGTTCGCGCGCCTGATGCACATTGACGCCGTAGATCGTTGAATCAGGCCGAGCGAAGTAGATAAATTCCATGGAACAAACGGCTAATTGCGTCGCCGTGGTGTATTTTTCAACCGCGTAGCCTTGATCGTCAATTTTGATCAGTTCACCTGGTTGGACGTCACGGATAAATTTGGCGTTAACGGTGTCCAAAGCACACGTTTCGCTGGCAACCACGTAAGCGCCCGTGGCCAATTGACCTAACGCCAACGGCCGAAAACCGTTGGAATCTAGCGCGGCGTATAAGGCATCGTTGGTCATGACTAAGTAAGCAAAGCCACCTTTGATCTCGCGCAAGCTGGCCATTAAGCGCTGTTTAAAGGTGGGCGCGCTTTGCCGCTGAATCAGATGCATCAGAACTTCAGTATCTGAATTCGCGTGAAAAATTGCGCCCTGCGCCTCTAATTTAGCCTTCAAGCTCACCGCATTGGTCAAATTGCCATTGTGCGCCAATGCAACTTGTTGCTGGTTAAAGTTGAACAACAGTGGCTGAATATTTTCGATGCCGGCACTACCAGCCGTGGCGTAGCGCACATGGCCAATTGCGGCCGTGCCCGTTAAATGGGCCAATTTTTCCGGTTGATCGAAAACTTCCGTCAATAAGCCTAAGCCTTTTTCACCACTTAAATGGCCAGCTTCATTGGCGACGATCCCAGCACCTTCTTGACCGCGATGCTGCAGGGCGTGCAAACCAAAGTAAGTCAGTTCAGCCGCTTGTGGGTCGCCCCAAACGCCGAAAACACCGCATTCTTCATTGAGACTTTTGACCTCACTTACCATGCTAAAGCTCCTTCCCATTGTTGCTTACTGGCGCGTACAGCTAGCGTTAACGACTCAGTTGTCGTGTTGATCTGCAAGCTCGGAGCAGCAGTTACCACCCCGATCTGTTCAGCCTGCTGCCCAGCCATTTTGGCAAAAGCAGCTGCTTGCGTTGCGGCAACGGTCACGATAAAGCGTGATTGCGTTTCGGCAAATAACCAACTAGCCGGTAGTGCAACGGTTACGTTGGCGCCTAATTCGTTGGCAAAGCAACTTTCCGCCAAACCAACCGCTAAGCCACCTTCCGCCAGATCATGGGCACTACTGAGTAAGCCAGCCCGAATTGCTTGTTGAATCAATTTTTGATTGGCCATTTCGGTGGTCAGATCAAAATCAAAAAGTGCGCCACTAATTTCACCAGTCAATAATTTCTGCACTTCACTACCATTAAAATCAGCACCAGTTTGGCCAACTAAGAAGATCACGTCGCCGGCCTGTTTAAAGCCTTGGGTGGTGATCAAATCAAGGTCTTCAATCAAGCCAACCATGCCCACCATCGGCGTTGGGTAAATCGCCGTACCGTTAGATTCATTGTACAACGAGACATTACCAGAGATCACCGGCGTTGCCAGCGCCTGACACGCTGCGCTCATACCCTTAGTTGCCTGCGCTAATTCGTAAAAACTTTCTGGCTCCTCAGGACTGCCAAAGTTCAAACAATCCGTGATGCCTAATGGTACGCCACCGCTGGCCACAATATTACGCGCCGCCTCACAGACCGCAATTTGACCGCCAATTTCTGGATTTAAATATAAATATCGTCCGTTACCGTCTGTTGTCATCGCTAGGGCTTTACGGCCACCACGAATACGTAAAACCGCGGCATCTGAACCAGGCGCCACAACAGTGTTGGTTTTAACTTGGGTATCGTAATTGCGATAAATAGCTTGCTTTGAGGCAATCGTTGGTTGCTGCAGCAACTGCGCGAACACGGTTTGCGCACTGGCAAAGGTTGGTTGGTACTGTTGCGGCGCGGCAGTCAATAGCCGCAGTGGCGTTTTTTGTGGCCGCTGATAAACAGGTGCCGCATCAACTAACGCAGTGATCGGCACATCCGCAACTTTTTCGCCATGAGCGTACAGTTGATATTGTTTGGCGGTGGTCACTTCACCGATTTGTACGGCATCTAGCTCGTAGCGGGCAAATAATTGTTCCACTACAGCAGCTTGATCCTTGGCCACACACAGCAACATCCGTTCTTGCGACTCAGATAGCATCAATTCATAAGGAATCATACCCGCTTCACGTTGCGGCACTTGATCCAGATCCAGCACCATACCGTAGCCAGCTTTGGCGCCCATTTCAGCTGAAGAAGACACTAGGCCGGCAGCGCCCATATCTTGAATACCAACAACCGCTGCTGGATGCTCGCGAATTAATTCCAAGCAAGCGTCCATTAATTGTTTTTCCATAAAGGGATCGCCGACTTGCACCGCGGAACGATCAGCCTCAACGGCATCATTAAACTCAGCTGAAGCAAAAATTGCGCCTTGAATGCCATCGCGGCCCGTTTTAGCACCAACGTAATAAATCAAGTTACCGGCGCCAGCAGCTTGGCCTTTTTGTTGCATGCTTGTATCCAGCAACCCCACGCACATGGCGTTCATCACCGGATTAGCCGTATAGGCATTGTCAAAGGCCAATTCGCCGCCAACGGTTGGAATTCCGATACAATTCCCGTAACCGGCGATCCCCGCCACGGTTTCCTTTAGCAAAAAGCGGGTATGGGCATCAGTTAACTCACCAAACCGTAAACTATCTAACATGGCGATCGGCTGGGCACCCATGGAGAAAATATCGCGGATAATGCCACCGACGCCAGTTGCAGCACCTTGATAGGGTTCAACCGCCGTTGGGTGATTATGACTTTCCGCCTTAAAAACCACCGCTTGCCCATCGCCAATATCAATGATCCCAGCACCTTCACCGGGGCCTTGCAGAATTCGTTGGCCACTTGTGGGAAATTGTTTTAACAGTGGCTTAGAACTTTTATACGCACAATGCTCACTCCACATTGCCGCAAATAAGCCAGTTTCAGTGAAATTTGGTAGCCGGCCGATCAACTGTTGAATCTGCTCATATTCGGCGGTAGTTAAACCCCATTTTTCGTATAAGGCGCTGGTTTTAATTGCCGTTGCTGTTTGCTCGATCATGCCGTAACCACCTTTTTCGTTAACGTTTGTAACATACTCTGGAAAACACCACCGCCATCGGTACTCCCTAATAACGCCTCCACTGCCCGTTCTGGATGGGGCATCATGCCGAGGACGTTGCCAGCACGATTGGTGATACCGGCGATATTGGCCACACTGCCATTCGGATTATCTTGATAGGTAAAGACGATCTGCTGCTGTGCTTGCAACTCAGCTAAAGTAGCGGCGTCACAGTAATAATTGCCTTCACCATGAGCGATTGGTAACGTAATGCGCTGGTTGGGGGCGTAAGCGTTCGTGAAACTTGTTTGCGCGTTGACCACCGTTAACGCCGCTGGTTGACAGATAAAACTAGCGCTTTTATTTTGTTGCAACACACCAGGCAACAAGCCAGCTTCGGTTAAAATTTGGAACCCATTGCAAATGCCAATAACCAAGCCACCAGCAGCCGCAAAGCGCCGTACCGCCGCCATGATCGGTGCAAAACGTGCAATCGCGCCACCGCGCAAGTAATCGCCGTACGAAAAGCCACCTGGCAGCAACACCGCCGCAAAGGCTGATAAGTCAGTTGCCCGATAATTGATCAATTCTACCTGCTGCTGAAACACATCGCGTAAGGCCGCCACTAGGTCTTGATCGCAATTGGAACCAGGAAATTGTAGCACTGCAAATTTCATCATCGTTTCCCCCCCTTTCTAAGCCGCTATTAATTCGTAACGGTAGCTTTCCATATTAACGTTAGCAAGTAGCTTCTGACACATTTGCTCCACCGCAAGCGCGGCTTTTTCTCTAGTGGTATCCAACACTAATTCAAAATACTTACCACACGTTAATTGGGTCAACTCCGGAAAATCCAGTTGATGCAAGGCTGTCGTAATAGCTTCTGCCTGTGGATCGAGAATCGAATCTTTATAGGTTACATAAACTTTAGCGCGATACATGAGCCACCTCCGAATTTTGTAAACGAGTAAGTACTTCCTGATAAACAGTGGTTAAATCACCGGTCTGCTTGCGGAAAACGTCCTTATCGAGTGATGCCTGCGTTGTTTGATCAACTAAGCGACAAGAATCAGGTGAGATCTCATCAGCCAGCACCAACTGACCAGCTAGATAACCGACTTCAATTTTAAAATCAACTAACGTCAAGTTGGCTTGGGCAAAGCGACTTTGCAGCAATTGATTGATTTTTAAGGCCAATTGCTTAATGGCAGCCAGCTCAGCAGCACTTGCCAGACCTAAAACTTCTACCTGATCATCATTGATAAAGGGGTCGTCAAGTGCATCTGACTTATAAAAAAGCTCAACGATCGGCCGGCTAAGTGGTTGCAAGTAAGTAGTGGCAAACTTACGTTGAAAACTACCAGAAGCCAAGTTACGCACCACGACTTCCAGCGGGATCATTTTTACCGGATGGATCAATTGTTCCGTAGCTGAGACCTGGCGAATAAAATCAGTAGCGATCCCATTTTGAATTAAATAGTTAAACAGCAAACAGTCGATTTGATTATTTAACGCGCCTTTACTGGCAATTTTTTCCTTGCGTTTGCCGTTAAGCGCCGTGGCCTGATCTAAGTATTCGACCCACAAAACCGTGGCATCATCCGTGTTATAAAGCCGTTTTGCCTTGCCTGTTTTCAATTCTTCAAGTTTACGCATTATTGATCCTCCCAAATTTTTTCAGCTTGTAACTGTGCCTGTGTTTGCACTGGGTCATCCGTTAAAATCGTGATGTGACCCATTTTTCGTTGGTAGCGGCTTTCTGCTTTGCCATAATCATGTAAATACCAATCAGGCCGCTGCAACCACCGCGTCCGTGCTGGCTGCAAATGTTGACCTAATAAGTTGACCATCACCGCCGGCCGCACTTGCGTGATCACAGGAATCGGTAAGCCACAAATACTGCGAATATGAGCGGCAAATTGCGAGAGATTGCAGGCCTCGATACTGTAATGGCCCGAATTATGCGGCCGCGGTGCCAACTCATTGACTAACAGGCGCCCATCAGGTAATAAGAAAAATTCGATCCCCAGCACGCCATACAACTGCAAGCCTTGCGCGATTTTAGTCGCAATTTGAACCACTTCAGCCTTCACCGCCGCTGCAACTGTGGCTGGAGCAATGGTTTCATGTAAAATATGCTGATGATGTTTATTTTCGACAACTGGAAAAGTGCGCACATGCTCATTACGATCACGGGTCACCATGATCGCCAATTCCTTAGTAAAAGGTTGGCGCCGCTCTAAAATGCACGCACCAGGCAACAAGTCAGTCGTCAAGTCAGCCAGCGTATTCACGTCGTGTTGCCCGTGACCGTCGTAACCACCAGTCGCCGTTTTTAAAATGCTAGGAACGCCTACTGTGGCACAAGCGGCCTTCAATTCAGCTTGCGTTGTTACCGCCGCAAATTCAGTCACCGGTACGCCAAGGGATTTGAGGAAGTTTTTTTCAGTTAAGCGATTGCGGGTCACCGCCAATAAATGCGTGCCTTGGGGTAAGGCTGCGTACTGGCTGGCTGCTTCTAAGCTAGCCAAATCAACATTTTCAAATTCATAGGTCAAGACATCAGCACGTTGGGCTAATTCAAGCATTGCCTGTTGATCACGATATTCAGCTTGAACTTGAAAATCAGCTACTTGCGCCGCCGGACAATCTGGCGTGGGATCTAATACGCCCACTTTGTAACCCATGCTTTTAGCCGCCAGGGCCATCATTTGGCCTAACTGACCGCCGCCAACAATACCGATCGTGGCGGGTGGCAATAATTGCTTAATCAAGTTGCGCCTCACTTTCGCTGGCTTGCTGCGTCTGGGCAGCCCGATAAGCCACTAACCGCTGCTGGAGCCCAGCATCCTGTAACGCTAAAATACTAGCCGCTTGTAAAGCCGCATTTTTCGCACCAGCGACACCAATCGCCATGGTCGCTACTGGCACCCCTGCTGGCATTTGCACGATCGACAATAAGGAATCCATGCCGTGTAACGCATGACTTTCGATGGGTACACCGATCACCGGCCGCACCGTATTAGCCGCCAACATCCCCGGTAAATGGGCCGCGCCACCGGCACCAGCAATGATCACATCGATTTGTTGAGCCACCGCCTGCTGCGCAAACTGCTGCAGCGTTGCCGGCATCCGGTGCGCTGAAATCACGCGTTTTATAAATGGAATCTGTAACTCAGTCAAAATTGCGGCACTAGCTTGCATCGTTGGCCAATCGGAAACTGAACCCATCACAATTGCAACTTGCATCACGAAGATTACCTCCTTGGATTAAAACGTACATTAATTGTAACAGCAACCACAATCGTTCGTCAATACAGTAAACGCACAATTTAAAATAATCATTCGAAATAGTTCGTCTTTTTAAGATAAATAATTATATCTGTTACTGATTGGTTATAACTTATCGTTAAAAATCAAACAATAACAAAAAGCCTAACCACAATTGCGGTTAGGCCTTAGTTACTACTTATTTTAATGACAATTTTATTGTTTGGGCAACAGTGTTAGAAACCCCGATATCACGTAATTCTGGAATTGTGGCGGCTTTCAACTTTTTCAATGAGCCGAATTGGCGCAACAATTTTGTTCGTGTTTTTGGTCCAACGCCAGGAATCTGATCTAGCTGCGAACTTAACGAATGCTTACCCCGTAATTGGCGGTGGAAGGTAATAGCAAAACGATGGACTTCATCCTGAATCCGTTGTAGCAAATAAAAACCTTCACTTTTCGGATCTAGATCCAACTTTTTATCCTCAGGACCAAACATTAAATCGGCGGTTTTATGGTGATTATTTTTAACCATCCCCGCCACCGGAATGTTCAAACCTAATTCGTCCTCTAACACTTCCTTAGCGGCATGTACTTGAATTTCGCCACCATCCATCAAAATCAGATCCGGCAGTGCTTGTTGCTCCTTTAACAGCCGAATATAGCGGCGGCGGATCACTTCTTGGGTATTAGCCGCTTCATTAGCGCCATCGCCAGATTTAATTTTATATTTCCGATAGTCATTTTTAGCTGGTTCACCGTCAATATAACAAACCATGGCGGAAACTGGGTCTGTCCCTTGAATATTAGAATGATCGAAAGCTTCGATGCGGTGCGCCGAGGTGATGCCCAGCACATCAACTAACTCCTGCACTGCGCCAACAGTGTGCGAATTATCCAGCTCCATCAAACGGAATTTTTCTTCCAGCACCAAGCGACTATTTTTATTGGCCATCAGCATCAGCGCCCGCTTTTCCCCGCGCTGAGGTGTTCGAATCGGCACTTGTAAAATATCCATCAAAACCTGCTGATTGATCCCTTTTGGCACTAAAATTTCCCGCGGCAGCACATTATTTTTACGTTTATAAAACTGGAGAATAAAACTTTCCAACTCTTCTTCTGGCGTATTAACACAAGGAAAAAGCCGCTTCTCGCGTTTGATCAACCGTGCTTGGCGGATAAAGAAGATCTGTACCGATAACCAGCCTTTATCCATATAGTAGCCAAAAATATCCCGCGGTGTGTGATCGTTGGAAATGATTTTCTGTTTCTCCACAGTCGCTTCAATATAGCGTAATTGATCACGTAATTCAGCCGCCCGTTCAAACTGCAGATCAGCCGCTGCTGTTTGCATTTTTGCGCGCAGCTCACGCTTAACATCGCTAACCTGGCCGTTTAAGAAGCGCTTGATTTTAACGATCTGCGCGTCGTATTCACTTTTAGGCACCTCGCGGAAGCACGCGCCCAGACACTGACCCATATGGTAGTATAAACACGGCCGCTTTTGTCGCCCGTTACAACGCCGCAGCGGATAGACTTTCTGCAAAAAATGCAACGTCTCCTCCGCCGCATATACATTAGGGTACGGGCCAAAATAATAGCCGCCATCTTTTTTAACATCGCCGGTGATCAGCATGCGTGGATCACGTTCGTTGGTAATTTTAATATATGGATAGCCGGTGCCTTTTTTTAACTTAATATTGAAATGCGGTTGGTGCTTCTGGATCAACGTGATCTCTAGTAAAAAAGCTTCCTTATCCGTGGACGTAATAATCGTTTCAAAATCACAAATTTCGGACACTAACCGCGCTGTTTTGCCTTCATGGCTACTTTTAAAATACGAGCGCACACGATTTTTTAAATTTTTCGCCTTACCCACATAGATGATCTTGCCGTCACGATTTTTCATCAAATAACAGCCCGGCAGCGGTGGTAACAAGGCTAATTTATGTTCAATATGTTCTGTTGCCACAACTCAACAGCCTTTCTTTTTTAAACTTATTTTCAGCACAATAACAGACGGCTGACGCACGCCTGTTCGCTGTTATATTTTAACGCGTCCCGTAAAAAAAGCAACTACTTAGCTTAGCGCTGGTTACTGAGGTTTGGCTGCTCTCTTAGCACGTAGGCTGAGTTAGTTTGGCGGTGCCAACGAAAAAAAGCTGACCGCAGTCAGCTTTAATTACTATTTCAATTAGGCTTCCAAAATTTTGGCTAAGAAGTCTTGTGTCCGTTCATTTTGTGGATGTTCGAAAATTTGATCTGGGGTTCCTTTTTCAGCGAAGACACCACCATCCATGAACCACACTTCATCAGCAACGTTTTTAGCGAAGCCCATTTCGTGCGTGACCACCACCATGGTCATGCCTTGATTAGCCAGATCCTGCATAACTTTCAGCACTTCACCGACCATTTCTGGATCCAAGGCACTGGTTGGTTCATCAAAAAGCATCACATCTGGGTTCATCGCCAAGGCACGGGCAATCGCTACCCGCTGCTGTTGACCACCAGATAAGCTGGCCGGATACTGATCAGCTTTATCGGCCAAACCGACTTGATCCAGTAATTTAACGGCTAATTTTTGTGCATCATCATTAGCCATTTTTTTAACTTTAATTGGCGCTAACTTCACATTTTCAACCACCGTCATATTCGAGAATAAATTAAAGCTCTGAAACACCATACCCATTTTTTCCCGTAACTGGTTAATTTGGCTTTCATTTAATGCCGTTAATTCAGTTCCTTCAAACGAAATCTTGCCACTAGTTGGTTTTTCCAATAAGTTGAGGCAACGTAGGAACGTACTTTTACCGCCACCAGAAGGGCCAATCACGCAAATAACTTGGCCTTTTTCAACTTTACCGTTTAAATCTTTTAAAACCTCGGTGTCACCGAATTTTTTATTAATATTTTCAACCGCAATCATTTCAGGCATCGTGCTTCATCTTCCTCTCATAGTGATTCAATACTTTCGACAAGCTAAAGGTCAAAACAAAGTAAATGATCATGGCAACGATAATCGGGATAACCCCTTTGTACGTTGCTGTTTGAACGGCCTTTAATTGATAGATCAGATCTGTGACCCCAATAATCGAAACAATTGAACTTTCCTTGATCAACGAAACAAATTCATTACCCAATGCTGGCCAAATATTCTTCAATGCTTGGGGGAAGACAACGCTGACGAATGTTTGTTGTTGGCTCAAACCTAGGCTCCGCGCCGCCTCAGTTTGGCCCTTAGCTACAGAATTGATCCCACCACGAATAATTTCCGCAACATAGGCTGCCGAGTTCAAGGAAACGGCAATAATACCAGCAATCAACGCAGGAATATTAATGAATAAGCCGATCCCAAAGTAAACGAACATGACTTGGATCATTAGTGGCGTGCCCCGAACAAACTCAATGTAGGCAACACCTAAGCCATGGATCAACTTCATCTTGCTTAAACGCATCAAGGCAAAAAGAATCCCCAATAAAATACCGAAGAATACACTGACCACTGTGATCAATAACGTATATTCCACACCTTTAACGAAGTAACCCGCATAATGCCACATACTTGTATTCTTCGTATTTGTTTTCATGAAGGTCCCAGCATGTTTCAAATAAGACTTGGTTAGATTCTTCTGGTTAATTTCATCAACTGATTTATTGACCGCGTTAACCAATGAAGTCGAGCCTTTTTGGAACCCAATGGCCGTGTTATTTTCACCACTACTTAAGCTAAATTTACCATTGATCATGGCTAGATCAGGATCATTGTCCACATAAGCTTGGGCGGATGGTTCTTCCATGATCACCCCTTCAACCTTGTGACTCTTTAAGGCGAGGATCAGATCGCTGATTTTAGCCAACCCTTTAACGGTCGACCCTTTGATTTGATTTTTACCTAAATTATACTGGATACTCCCAGTTTGTGCGCCAACTGCTTTGTTTTGGAAAGAGTTTTTGTTCTTGTATATGCCTTTATCAGCCTTATTGATGATGATCGACTGACCACCTTTATAGTAGACCTTCGAAAAATCAATACTCTTTTTCCGGGCCGCTGTTGGTGACATCCCCGAAATAACCATATCAACTTTATTCGTTTCCAAAGCCACCAACAATGAATCAAAGTCCATTTGCTTGATCACTAATTTAACGCCGAGGTCTTTGGCAATTTTCTTCGCGATATCAACATCCATGCCGACAACACGTTCTTTACCACCACGGTTAACTAGAAATTCATATGGTGGGTAGTCAGGGCTAGTCCCCATCACCAAGGTGCCCTTTTCTTTGACCCGCGCCAGCGAATCATCAGTGACCGCTGTTGCTGCGTAGGTCGGCTGCGCGAAGACGCCTAACAGCGCCACGCTGACCGTGACCACTAACATTAACCAACTCATTAATTTTTTCATGCTCTGCCTGCCTCTATCTACTATAATTTTTGCACCAAACGCTGCCCTAAATACCCCTTAGTTAAACGTCGGCAATATATTCAATAGCTCGATTATACCTGCCACTGATTTTTTATGCAAGTATTTTCGATAAATAAGCAATTATATGCACAAATTAATTTAACTATGCATTTTAAATTTACGTGACTAATCTGAGCAAAAATTGACTATTTCTGCTAAAATAGGAACCAAGCAAGAAAGGATGATGACCATGGGACTTACTATGAAGCAAGATAACACGCTGAACGAATTATTTGATAAATTCGCTTTAGATCCAAAAAAGTCAGTTGAAAAACCTGTTGCGAAGAAACCTAAGGAAACTAAAGTCGAAAAAAAAGATGACCCTAAAAAATAAATGCAGTCAGACTCAAGTCAATTGGCTTGAGTTTTTTTCTGCCAAAATTGCTCATGAGTAATAGAGTTTGTTATACTTAATGCTGCAAGTCTGACAAGTATGCCCTATTTAGCAATTTTAATGGTTCATGCTTGTCAGTGGTGGTTCGTGACTATCCCACCGTAATAAAAAACTAGGAGACGATCTATCATGGAAAAAACACGGCTCAAAACCAGCGCGCTCACTAAAATTGGTGTGATCGCAGCACTGTATATCGTGATCACGTTGCTGGTGGCTCCGTGGAGTTTTGGCGCAGTCCAATTACGCTTTGGCGAGATGCTGAACCATTTAGCAGTTTTCAATAAGCGCTACATTTGGGCGTTAACGATCGGTTGCGCCATTGTTAATTTATTTTCACCGCTAGGAATCATTGATATTATCTTTGGTACCTTGGGCACACTTGTGATGACGACGCTTAGTTACTATTTAAGTCGACGGTTAAAAAGCGTCACCGCTAAACTAGCGACGAGCACGCTCATTTGCACTGTCGCTATGTGGAGTGTTGCCTTAGAATTACATCTAATTAGTAAAGTGCCATTTTGGCCCACCTACCTTAGCGTTGCCCTCGGTGAATTACTATCTTTGGTCATCGGCGCCATTTTATTTTATGTTTTGGCCAAACGAATCGATTTAACTGCTTAAGTATTTAATCTATCTATAAAATAGGAGTGTTTTAATATGTCTTTTAACGAAATTCTACCTTTACTAGCTGCAGGCAAAAAAGTAATTCGCGCCGGCTGGGAAGGCAGCGAGGAATATATTTTCTTAGTTAACGATGCCACTTATCAAGGCGAAGCCGTTAATCCTTATTTCTTGATCAAAACCGACGAAACACCAAGTCTGTCAATGTTCCAACCAACTAGCTGCGACTTATTGGCGACTGATTGGCAGTTAGTCGACTAATGGCAACTTATCCTGAACTAGCTGAGCAGCACGCCCTGATCACCGGGGTGGCCTCAGGAATCGGTTACGCCCAAGCTGCGGCATTTCTGGCCCAAGGCACAACTGTGTTTGGGGTCGACCGCAAACACAACACCAAGGTCGAGCAATTACTGCAGCAGTACTCAAACCAATTTTATTTTGAACAAGTTGATGTGCGTGACCCAGCAGCAATTCAGACTTGCGTCGATCACGCCTTGAGCCATGCTAAGTTTGAATTACTATTGAACACGGCAGGCATTTTAGATGCCTATGCCCCGCTGCTTAAAACCGACCTGGCTAGCTGGCAAAATATTTTGGCCACCAACCTTACCAGCCAATTTTTATTTACCCAAGCACTATTACCGCAAATGCTCAACCAGCAACACGGCGTTATCATCAATATGGCGTCAATTGCTGGTTTAGTCGCTGGCGGCGGTGGTGTTGCCTATACAGCTGCTAAACACGCCATCATCGGCCTCACTAAGCAAATCGATTACGATTACGCGGCGGTTGGCATTCGAGCCAACTGTATCGCACCTGGCGCCATTGATACGCCGATGAACGCGGCGGATTTTCGCGACGGTGCACAAATGGCCCAACAAGTTGCCCAGCAGACGCCTGCACAACGCTGGGCCCAACCAGAAGAAGTTGCGGCGCTCAGCCTATTTTTAGCCAGCCCTGCCGCCGACTACATCCATGGTAGCGTCATCCCCATTGATGGCGGTTGGCTGGAAAAATGAGCCTAAAAAATACGACCCCAGTTGGAGTCGTATTTTTTAAGCTTTTTTTTCGTCGTGTTGTTTGCCGTAGCGCGCATTTAACTTAGTAATATTTTGTTGGGCCACTTCCTCAAAAGGAATATCCGCCCATTCCGCGATCTGGGATAAATACCACATAACATCGCCCATCTCTTTAACCAATTCGGCACGATTCAAATCTTCACCGTTAAACGTATACTTCTTGATCAAATCAATGACCTCGCCGCTTTCGCTGGCTAGGCCCAATGCACAATTGGTTAATACCTGCTCATTGCCTAACAACGTTCGGTTAGCTAACTTTTGATAATCATTAAATTCCACGTGCACGCCTACTTTCTAAAATGGTCAACAACCTTGAACCCAATCACGTTTCACTAATCAGCAAGATGTTCGCTGACCCACTGCCAAATTTGATCGCCACCAAGCCCTGATTGGCTAGAAAAAATGATCAGATCATCAGTTTGATTAAGCTGCAATGCTTTTCTTAACTTGCTTTCGCGTTGATTCCACTTACCTCGTGGTATCTTATCACCTTTAGTTGCCACCACTAACACTGGCATCCCAAAAAACTTAAGGTAATTATACATCGCTAGATCCTCTTTAGTTGGCTCATGGCGGACATCGATCAATGAGATCACGCCACGTAGCGTTTGCCGCTCCTGTAAATAAGTTTCGATCATCTGGCTGAACTTTTCCCGATCCGTCTTAGAGACCTTGGCATAGCCATAACCAGGGACATCAACAAAATAAAAAGCATCATTAAGTTTATAAAAGTTCAGCGTTTGCGTTTTCCCAGGCGTACTTGAAGTCCGCGCCATTTTTTTTCGTTGAATTAATTTATTGATCATCGATGACTTGCCCACATTTGAACGGCCAGTCAGCGCAATCTCAGGTAAACCATCAGTGGGGTATTGCATCGGTGCCACCGCACTGATCACCAGTTCCACGTCCTGAATCTGCATTTATCTTTCCTCCACTTCTGAATCAGAATAAGCTTCTGAATCACTGCTTTCTATTTTAGCATACCTCTAACCAAAAAAGAGAACGACATAAGACGTTTAGTTTCTGAGCGTTAGCCTACTACTCCGCAACTGTAGGCTATGCTGGATACTACGGACGAAACCCCATTTTTGTGGCAAAAACCTTACCGCAAGAAACATGGCAGCTCGCTGAATAAGCCATTTTTGGCGGTCGTAGCCACGCTGAGGAACTAGCTTATGCCCCTTATTAATCGGCAATAAAAACGAGAGTGCGACATAATTTTTATATGTCACACTCTCGCATTATTTCAGTTTAGTTGAAATTTATGATGCTTTCTGATCGTCAGCTAAAACTAATTTCGGTTCACCGCTACCATCAACGGTGTTTTCGGTGATGATCGCCTTAGCAACATCATCACGGCTTGGTAAATCAAACATAATGTCCATCATTACTTCTTCAATGATTGAACGCAAGCCCCGCGCACCAGTGTTACGCTCAATTGCTTCATGGGCAATTGCATGTAACGCACCAGGTTCAAATTCAAGTTCAACATTATCCAAGCTTAATAACTTAGTATATTGCTTAACTAAAGCATTCTTCGGTTCAGTCAAGATCCGTACCAAATCATCCTCAGTTAATTTCTCTAAGGCTGCCATGATCGGAATCCGACCAATAAATTCAGGAATCAAGCCGAATTTCATTAAATCTTCAGGAATGACTTGTTGCATCAAACTCTTCGATTCATCAACCGCCTTCACGTCAGTACCACCAAAGCCGATGACTTTATCGCCTAAACGTTCCTTAACAATGTTTTCGATCCCATCAAAGGCACCACCAACAATGAATAAGATATTCGTCGTATCGATCTGAATGAATTCTTGTTGCGGATGCTTCCGGCCACCCTGCGGCGGAACGTTAGCAATCGTGCCTTCCAAAATCTTCAGTAAGGCTTGTTGTACCCCTTCGCCAGAAACATCACGGGTGATTGAAACATTTTCACTCTTCTTGGCGATTTTATCGATTTCATCGATGTAGATAATGCCTTTTTGGGCCTTTTCTACATCATAATCAGCATTTTGCAATAACTTCAATAGAATGTTTTCAACGTCTTCACCAACGTAGCCAGCTTCGGTTAACGTGGTAGCATCAGCGATGGCAAAAGGAACGTTTAAGATCCGTGCCAAAGTTTGTGCTAAGAACGTTTTACCGGAACCAGTTGGTCCAATTAGCGAAATATTACTCTTTTGTAATTCAGTGTCATTTTCAGTTTGAACTTCCATCTGGTTAACGCGCTTGTAATGATTATAAACGGCAACCGACAAAGCACGTTTGGCTTCGTCTTGACCAATGACATATTGATTTAAAATGTTTAAAATCTCAATTGGTTTTGGCACTTCAAGTAAATCACTGTATGCTTCATCCTGGAATTCTTCATCAATGATTTCTTTACATAAGTCAATGCATTCATTACAGATGTAGACACCTGGACCAGCGACGATTTTTTTCACTTGATCTTGTGACTTTCCGCAAAATGAGCAATTGACAGGGCCCTCAGTTTCCGTATTGTCGAACAATATATCAACCCCTATTAATTTCTTAGTTCAATCTTACCTTAAAACTTCACACTTGCCAACGGATATGCCGATTTCTTTGAACACTGAAAACTGTAGCATACCCAATCAAGAAGGTAAAGCAAACTGATTCTGTCCTCGCTGAATAGACGTCGTTTTAATGCCACAAAAAATGCGGTGTAACAGCCATTGCTTTTAGCTAACCACCTACACTTAATTAGTGCATCCAGTCGTTAATTCTAAAAGTAATCAGACTCTTACCCCGCATTTAATTGCGCGTTAATTATTTAGCGTCATCTTTAGCTGCTGCATCGTCAGTATCAGCTGCTGCAGGCTTAACTTCGGCTGATTCAACTGCTGAATCGGCAACGACTTCAATGGCTTGTTTAACCCCAATATCGTGGCTCAACATATCGTCACTTAAAGCATTACGAACTGCCTTAACTTCCATACCATATTCATCAGCTAAATCTTTAACTTCTTGTTCGATTTGGTCGTCAGATGGTTTGATGTCTTCGGCAGCAACAATTGCTTCCAAGACCAAGTTCGTTTTAACACGTGTTTCAGCGTCACCAGCGAACTGTTTACGTAAATCATCTTCAGATGTACCAGTCAATTGATAATACATCTTAGGGTCGATACCTTGGTTTTGCATGTTACCTAAGTATTGATCCATTTGGCGTTGGACTTCTTCATCGATCATTGCTTGAGGAACGTCTTGAACTGTTGCATTTTCAACGGCAGCTTGGATAGCAGCGTCTTGAATAGCTTCAGTGGCAGCGTCATCCTTACTTTGTTGCAAGTCTTTACGAACCTTTTCCTTCAATTCAGCTAATGTATCAACGTTTTCGTCGATATCTTTAGCAAATTCGTCGTCAAGGTCTGGTAATTCCTTTGACTTAACTTCATGAAGTTTAGTGGTAAAAATAGCATCTTTACCAGCTAAGTCTTTAGCTTGATAATCTTCAGGGAAGGTTACCTTAACTTCAACGTCTTCATCAGCTTTATGACCGATCAATTGGTCTTCGAAGCCAGGAATAAATGAGTTTGAGCCTAAAACTAATGAGTAGTTATCAGCTGAGCCGCCTTCAAAGGCTTCACCATCAACAGTACCTTTGTAGTCGATAACAACTGTGTCGCCAGATTCAGCAGCACCGTCTTCTTTAAGGACTAATTCAGCTTGTTGTTGGCGTTTGCTTTCAAGATCAGCATCAACGTCTTCATCAGTTACAGTACGGTCTTGAACAGGTACTTTCATACCCTTATAGTCGCCTAAAGTAACTTCAGGCTTAACCGTTACTTTAGCCACAATAACCCAAGGTTGATCCTTTTCCATACTATCAACATCGATATGTGGTTGATCAACTGGTTCAATTTTAGTTTCTTCAATTGCTTTTTGATAAGCATCTGGTAAAAGAATGTTCAACGCATCTTCGTACAATGAAGCTTCACCATACATATTGTTAAATACTTGTCGTGAAACTTTACCTTTACGGAAGCCTGGTACATTAAGATTCTTTTTAACGCGGGTAAACGCTTGGTCTAAACCTTTTTTGATTTGTTCTTGTTCAATTTCAAAGGTTAATTCGCCATCAGTAGCGCCTTTTTTTTCCCATTTTGCTGCCATTACTTTCCCTCCGGAATCATAATTTTTCTTAGTTTAATTATCGCATACTTTGTTATTCTAACGTAGTTCAGCGGTCTTGTAAATCAATTCTCACTAAAAAACGTCGTTGTTCCTGCTTTTTGGTATAAAAAAACTCGGAGACAAGCTCCGAGTTTAAAGACAAGTTAAAATTATTCGTCGATTTCGGTTACGACACCGGCACCAACTGTACGGCCGCCTTCACGAACCGTAAACTTAGTTCCTTTTTCGATCGCAACTGGTTCGATCAAATCAACAGAGAATTCAACGTTATCGCCTGGCATAACCATTTCAACGTTTTCTGGTAATTGGATAACACCAGTAACGTCGGTTGTATGGAAGTAGAACTGAGGACGATAGTTAGAGAAGAATGGTGTATGACGGCCACCTTCATCCTTGCTCAAGATATAAACTTGACCCTTGAACTTGTCATGAACTTTGATCGAACCTGGCTTAGCCAAAACTTGACCACGTTCAACTTGGTCGCGGTTGATCCCACGAAGCAAGACACCAACGTTATCGCCGGCTTCACCAAAGTCCAAAGTCTTACGGAACATTTCCAAACCAGTAACAGTTGATTTAGTAGCTTCTGGGTGTAAACCAAGAATTTCAACTTCATCACCGATTTTAACCATACCACGATCGATACGACCTGAAGCAACTGTACCACGACCAGTGATCGTAAATACATCTTCGACAGGCATCAAGAATGGCATGTCATTGTTACGTTCTGGCGTTGGGATGTATTCATCGACAGCGTCCATTAATTCCATGATATGAGCTTCTTCTTCTTTGTCGCCTTCAAGGGCTTTCAAAGCAGAACCGCGGATAAATGGAATATCATCACCAGGATAATCGTATTCTGATAATAATTCACGTGTTTCCATTTCAACTAAGTCGATTAATTCTTCATCATCAACTAAGTCAGTCTTGTTTAAGAAGACAACGATGTATTCAACACCAACCTGGCGAGCTAATAAGATATGTTCGCGAGTTTGTGGCATTGGGCCATCAGTTGCAGCAACAACTAAAATTGCACCGTCCATTTGAGCGGCACCAGTAATCATGTTTTTGATGTAATCAGCATGGCCTGGGGCATCGATATGAGCATAATGGCGCTTTTCAGTTTCGTATTCAACGTGGGCAGTATTGATCGTAATACCACGTTCGCGTTCTTCTGGAGCTGAATCAATTGCAGCGAAGTCAGTCATCTTAGATAAGCCTTTGTCAGCTAAAATCTTTGAAATTGCTGCCGTCGTTGTTGTTTTCCCGTGATCAATATGGCCGATAGTACCGATATTAACATGGGGTTTTGTTCTTTCATAATGTTCTTTTGCCATTAATGAAACCTCCTGTATTTTCGCAAGAATAGTTCGCCATCAAAAATGTTAATGCCGATAATCCTTTACTATTTATTATACAACTTCCACTGTGAAAATCCAAGTCAGACTTGCCTTTACACAAGGAAGAATCCATTTAGATATTATATAGGCTTCCACCTAGTTTGTAAACACCTTTGCTGAATAATTTCATCTTTTTCATCATTTTTTCATTTAATTTGCTAAAATCACTCACTTAAACGCTGTGTTAGCTGATTAAAGCGCTTTTGCCACTGCTGCACGATTGCAACCTCGGCGGCGGAAAAAGCAGTTAAATTTATTTTCTTACCAGTATAAGTAGCTTGATAAACTGCCGCCCAAATTTTGGGTTGCACGATCACTTGATCAGCAAATGGATAAAGATAAGCCGCCTGCAGCGCTAACTCACCAGTGATCGTTTGACTCAGCACTGGATCAGCCGCTAAAACCGTTAATAATTGATCCTGTAATTTTTGCAAACTACTTGCCGCCGTGATTGCACCTAGATCAGCTGGCTCTACCGCTTTAATTGTATCATCTAACCACAAATAATCGACTGCCGTTGTCACACCAAGTTGCCGTAATTCATCCAAAAAATTGGCCCGTAGCAGTGGATGGACGTAACGATCCGTTAGTAAACGACGACTAGCGCGGATGAATTCTGTCAGTGGTAGGTGCTGTGCTTGTTTGACCAAATTCAACTGCTCATAAATTGGCACGGCACTTAATTGGTACAACGCCTTTGCCAACGTAGCAATCTGCTGACTAGCTTGTTGCCGATAACTTTTCTCCGCCTGCTCAATTGCGACTAATTCCTGTGACCAAAAAGTTGCCGCTTGCACCACTGGCTGTGCTTGGCAAATCTTACGGCCACCAATAAAATTATGGGTTTGCCGCAAAACAGTTAAATACAATGCACATTCCGTTGGTGCGGCTAAATAATCATCAACCTTTTCTTGCGCCAACGTAGCGGCTTGCTGATACTGTTCATCCGCTATTAATGCAGTCACTAGCAAAACATTAACCGCAAAAGTTTGCGCCAACGCGTAGGCCGCCTGTAAATGCTCGATTGCTTGCGGCCACTGTTGCTGCTGACTGGCTTGCTGGCCTAACTCAACGAAGCGCGCAAAGTTTTGTGGAAATGGGATCTTTTCCCCCATCGCTGCGTCCCCCTTTCTACTAAAAATGAGCCAAAGAATAGTTGATTTCTTTGCCTCAAATTTAACTTACGCTTTAGTTGCAGTCACGGTATGCCGCCGATTCTGATTAACTTCCATGATCACTGGCAAAATAACGGGCCGGCGTTTAGTTTGTTCAAACAAATAACCACTAAGCGCTTCACGAATATCCTGCTTCAAATGACCCCAATCAAATTCCTTATTATCTAAATTATCTTGTACCGTTTTAGTGACTAAGTTCGCACTTTCATGAATTAGATCACGACTAGTTTTGATGTAAACAAAACCACGTGTGGTGATCTTCGGCTGCGAAACAATGGTCCGCTTTTTCCGATTGATCGTGATCACCGCTACGAAAATACCATCTTCAGATAACACTTTACGATCACGTAAGACAATATTACCAATATCACCAACGCCGATACCATCGATCATGGTGTTGCCAACATCGATTTGATTAGCTAGGTGCATTTGGCCCTTTTGATAATCTAGAACGTCACCCTTACTAGTGATAAAGATATTCTCAAATGGAATACCAGTCTCATGCGCAATATTAGCGTGTGCTGCTAGCAGCCGGTATTCGCCCTGTATAGGGATCAAATAAGTTGGCTTAGTCAAGTTGATCATTAACTGTAAATTATTTTTATTACCATGCCCGGAAACGTGGATCTCATCCCCGATTGATTTGACCTCGCCACCAGCACGATAGATCATATCCTTAGTTTTAGCCACAGTGGTTTCCATCGCGTGCGACGGTGTTGTCGTGATATAAACTAGGTCGCCCGCCTTAATGCGGACCAAGCGATGTCGATTAGTTGCCATCCGTTGCAAGGCCTTAATCGGTTCGCCCATTTTACCAGTTTCCAAAATCACGGTTTTTTCTGGCGCTAACTTAGGTAGATCCTTAGTGGGCACCAAAATATCTGGGCTAGGCAAGTTCAAGCGTTTTAAGCGCATTGCCGTCCGTACGATTTTCTCCAAATCACGGCCAGTTAACACAACTTTACGCCCTGACTTAGCCGCTGCATCGATCACTTGCTGAATCCGCGCAATATTTGAAGCAACAGCGGCAGCAATAATACGGCCGCTATGGTATTGGAACGTATCCAAGATATTGCTGGCAATATCACGTTCACTAGCCATTTCGTAAGGTGATTCGGCATTGGCTGAATCACTTAATAATGCCAAAACATTGCTCTGGCCAATTTCAGCTAACCGGGCAAAATCGCTTTGGTATTCAGGCGTAGCTGATTGATCAAACTTAAAATCACCAGTATAAACAACGTTGCCAGCATCAGTTTCAATCACAATCCCCAGTGAATCAGGAATTGAATGGGTCGTTTTGAAAAATGAAACTGTTGCGTGGCCAAAATCAATTTTGGTATCTTTGTTGATGACATGAAAATCCTTAAAATTCTTAGTTTTCTTGTCAGCATTAACGTTTAATTTAGCCAAAGCAATCGTTAGTTCAGACCCAAAAACTGGCACTGGATGCTGCTTAACGAAATACGGCAAGGCACCAATTGCATCAGCGTGACCATGGGTTAGGAAGATCCCAACAACGCGGTCAATATTCTCTTCTAAGTATGAGAAGTCAGGAATGACAACATCGATCCCTAGTAATTCGTTTTCTGGGTACATTAACCCACAATCTAAAATATAAATTTCATCATCCACTTCGACAACATACATATTCTTACCGTTTTCACGGACGCCGCCTAAAGGCATGATTTTTACATGACTACTCAATTACTTCACCTCGTTTTCTCAAAGATCTAAAATATTTAATAAGCGTTCTTGTTCAACTTTATCTGGTAAAACTAATGGTAACCGCACACCACCAACTGGGACGCCAACATGAGCTAAAGCCACCTTAACTGGTCCTGGTGATGGCTGCGCAAATAGCTGCTGGCTCTTCGGAATCAATTGCCGCATAATTGCCGCTGCAGCGCTGATTTGACCATTAGCCAAATCAGTATACATTTGATTTAGCTCACGCCCATAAAGATGGCTGCTGACGGAGACTACGCCTTGTGCACCAATTGTTTTGGCCGCCAAAGCGTACTCATCTTCACCAGTGAAAACATAAAACTCATGGTCTTGCGTGCCTTCAACCAACGCAGCTAAATTGGTGATGCCAGTACAATCCTTGATTCCAATCACGTTGGGCAACAACGATAACCGCAAAGCTGTAGCAACTGATAACGCTACGCCAGTCCGTGCTGGAATATTATAAATCAAAATGGGTAAGCCACCTTGTTCGCTGACCGCCGCAAAATGGGCGTATAACCCAGCCTGATTTGGCTTATTGTAGTAAGGTACCACGACTAAAGCTGCACTAATACCAGCAATTGCAGCAGCTTGCTTAGTAAATTCAATTGTTGCTGCTGTATTATTACTACCTGTATTGGCGATAATGGGTACTCGCCCAGCCACTAAACGTACCGTTGCTTTAAATAGCGCTAATTTCTCCGTTACCGATAAGGTTGGTCCTTCACCAGTAGTGCCACCAACTAAAATAGCTTGCGTGCCACTTTTTAATAAATGTTCGATCAACCCAGCCAAACGGTCAGTACTTACAGCGCCCTCATCATCAAATGGCGTCACCATTGCCGTGACCAACGATACATCTTTTAACGAATTCATAAAATCCTCCCCGAATCGCTAGCTTGGCCTAAAAAGCGTAAAACTAGCTGTAACCATGCTTATTAAATCGTTCTAGTCTTTAAGAATATTTTCTTCTATGATACCACAAAAAAGCGGCTACGACATTCCGTCGCAGACCGCAGCACTATTTTTTCTGAAAATAAAAAAGATGTTACTAGGCCTTAACCCAGTAACATCCCAACAAAAGCTTAACGACGTAAGCCTAAGCTTTGAATCAAATCACGGTAACGTTGGATGTCAGTTTTACGTAAGTAAGCTAACAAGTTACGACGATGACCGATTTTTTTCATCAAACCACGATATGAATGATAATCCTTTTTATGCACACGGATATGTTCGTTCAATGTGTTGATTTCTTCAGTTAAGACAGCGATTTGGACTTCTGTCGAACCTGTGTCGCCTTCATGACGAGCAAATTTGGTGATGATTTCATTTTTATGTTCTTGGGAAATTGCCATGTTTTCCACACCTTTCACTAATTCAAAATGCCCATAACTGAGTAAAACGTTGGTGATTCGTTAAACCAAGTGCTGGGTTCGTGCTAAGCACGGTATCTACTTTACTAGAAACTTTTTTAAATTGCAAGTTAAATTACCGGCCGCTAACATTGCCACTAATTGACCGCTGGAAACATGCTAGTCAAGTTATTTTACTTTACAACTTTTTATTGCAAATTACACCAGTCTTCTGTATAATTAGCAACGTTGAAAAAATGCAATTAATGTAATTTGCTAACACGGAGGTGACATCTATGCCTAACATTAAATCAGCAATCAAACGTGTACGTACCAACGAAAAAGCGAACGCGCAAAACACTTCACAAATCAGTGCGATGCGTACAACCATCAAACTATTTGAAACTGCCCAAGCCGCTGGTGCTGAAAACACTGAAGCTTTATACCGCGACGCTATTCGTTCAATCGATATGGCCGCTTCTAAAGGTTTAATCCATGCTAATAAAGCTGGCCGTGACAAATCACGCTTAGCTAAGTTATTGGCTAAATAATTAAAATAAAAAAAGCTGACGCATCATGCGTTGGCTTTTTTTATTTACTTAAGCGGCCCCTTGACTGAATTGCAAAATAAATAATTGAAATAACAATTCTGGTGCTTGCTGACTGGTTTTTAATTTATATTCTAAATCGATCAAGCCTAAATAAGCCTGGCGCAACGCCGTCTGTGGAAACTTTTTAGCTTGATTGATCGCTAATTTGATTCGATAAGGATGAACGCGTAATACCTTAGCCAATTCGCCTTGACTATACCCATTACGTTGTAAAATTTTCACTTGTAATAAGAGCCGAAATTGACCGACTAAAATCGCGTTTAATTTTAACGGCTCTTCCTTTTGTAAAACAAGCTGTTGGTATAATGTTGCCCCTCGCGCCACATCCCGCGCCATCACCGCATCAACTAAGGTAAAAACGTTTTGTTCTAAGCTTGGTGTCACTAATTGCTCAACTGCAGCCACCGTGATCTGACGTTCATGCATGGCGTATAGCGTTAATTTAGTTAGTTCCGCCATCATTAACGACAAATTAGCTTCAGTTCGCGCCACCAATAAACGTAGGGCAGCTGGTTCAATGCTAACTTGTTGTTCTTTGAGGTAACTGCGAACATATTGTTGCGCTTGTGCTTCAGATAGCGGTGCCACATCAATTAGCGTACTTTGTTTTTTTAGGGTCTTCGTCACTTTTTTTCGTTCATCCAACTTATCATAAGCCGCAAAAATGACTAGTATTGTTGTTTGCGGCGGATCATTTAAATAAGTTAAAAAGCTCTCAACATCATGTACGATCTTAGCCTGCTTGCTTTCTGCCGTCAGAAAAATTGGGTTCTGCACAAAAACAAGTCGCCGCTCACCAAAAAACGGCGCTGACATGGCATCGTCCAGTGCAGTAGCCAATGGTGTTGTCGCTAAATCATAATTACCAAAATTCATCGTCATTTCATCTGGCGTTAGTAACGCTTGAAATTGCGCCTTAACTTGGTCAATTAAGTAGCCTTCTGTCCCCTTCACCAGATAAATTGAGTGTAACTTTTGTTGCTTTAACTCTTTAAGTAAGGTTGGCACATCCATAAAATTGGTTCCTTTCTGTTAGTGTGTCGCTTAATCCAAAAAATCATGCCACGTGTTATCAAAATTCCAAATAATCATGCCTGAATCAGCAGTATTAGCATACGGAATACCCGCTGCTTTAAAACGCGCCAATGTTTCGCCGTGCGGGTGGCCATAACGATTATCTCGCCCAGCGGAAATAATCACCCGTTGTGGTTGCACCGCCGCTAAGAAGGTTGCGCTGGAGGAGGTTCGACTACCATGATGCCCGGCTTTTAAATAATCAGCTTGCAGCGTTGTATCCGGCACTAAATCGGCTTCCTTAGTTGCTGGTAAATCGCCGGTAAACAACCAGGTTTTACCATTTAGTTGCAACCGTAGCACTAATGAATCTTCGTTGGTACCACTACCTGGCTGGCGTGGCGCCAATACTTGGCAAGCAAAATCAGTGATCGTCGTGGTATCACCACGCAACAACGGCCGCCATTTAGTACACATGCGGTAAGGCCAAATTCGTTGTTGGAAATGTTGATTATGCTCCATCCCCGCTGGAAAATAAACCTCACCAACTTGAATTTGCTTTAAAATTGCCGGTAAATCACCAATATGATCGGCATCTTGATGGCTTAAAAATAAATGATCAATCCGCCGAATACCATGACTTTTAAGATACGGTATCGTTACTTGTTCCGCCCGTGTTTGGCTAGCTTTTTGCTGCCAAGCAGCTTGACCAAAATGTAACTTACCGCCAGTATCAATTAGCGTGACCTCACGATGAAATGGTGTTTCGATCAAAATACTATCGCCTTGCCCAATATCAAAAAAGACAACCCGCCCCTGCAACGGAAAATGTAACCAACAAAAACCAGCTAAATAAATACCACCAAGCAATAGATAATAATAACGGCGATGTTGGCCACACCAGGCAAAAAATAGTATTAAAATACAACAACTCGCCAATAATGGTGGTAAGCGACCATAGGTTAACATCAAACTTGGCCGGGCAAACCAGCTTAACCCAATCTGTAACTTAACAAAGCAAAAATTAATGATTTGCCCAATTACCGGTAATAACCGATAAGTCAAACTACCAATTAAGGTCAATGGTAAAATAGCATAGGAAAAAATCGGCATAATCAATAAATTCAATAGAATCGTCAACCAATGCCATTCATAAACATGGTACAACAACAACGGTAAACTCAATAAATTCAATCGTAAAGCCCGCTGCCATTCATTAGCCTTTTGTAAAAAAAGTAACGCAAACGACAATAAATAAGACAGCTGACCACCTAAACTAAAAAATAAATACGGTCGATAAAGTAAATTAACCAACACGACCACCGCAAAACAGTCTAAAGCCGCTACTTGTAGATGAAAATGCCGGTTAAAAATATGCAACCAACACAATAAAGCCGCACGTAATAAACTAGTGGTGGCCCCAGCAAACAAAGCGTACAGTGGCAACAAGAGCAGTAGCGTTAATTCCACACGCTCTCTAGTCCAGCGTAAGCGCAGTAACAAATGCTGCAATAAATTAGCAAAATAATAAACATGTAGGCCAGATAAACTGAATAAATGAATTAAACCTAACTGCTTAAATAGCGCACCAGTCGATTTAAAATCAGCGTCTTGGAAGCCTAGAATTAAACTACGATAGTATTGGCCTAGTTGCTGTGGCAACACAGCTGAACGTAATATTAATTGTTGCCGCCATTCATGTAATTTAATTAAAAAGGTTGCTGGTTGCAGCTGAATTTTCTCAATCTCATCAATATTTAAACTATAAAAAATACGTTTTTGCTGTCGTAAATAAGTCGCATAATCAAATTCTGCTTCATTAGTTGCTGGCCGCAAAACCTGGTAATCCCCACTGACGGTCAGTTTAACGGCTCGGTGTTGCCGCTGCCAATAATGTTGGGCCTGCTGATCAGGCAAATAATAGTAGGCCTGCACCCGTTGTCTTGTACCGGCAACACTGGCAGTTAACCGCAACTGATCACCGCTGACTGTGCAATCATCAGGATTAATCAATAAGTCATAACTTTGTGGCATAGGCGGCTTAATTTTTTGATAATAATAATCGTACGCCGCAAATAATAGCGCTAGGCAAAGCGTTACACCAATCAAGCGCCACCGCTTCGTGAAAAATAAACGTAACACGATCAGCAACACAAACAGCCACGCCCACCACTGGGTACTCAAAATAGCAAAAGAAAGCAGCATCGCTAAACTGGCAAGAAATATCCAGTTATTTCGCATTAATGCCTAAGCTTGATTAAATAATTGTTTCAAATTGAATTGATCAAAATAAGCAGGATCCAGTTGGATTTGATTTAACGCCACTCCGGATTTTTTTATTAACGCCTGCGCGTACTCATCATCATGGTAATCTTTTAAATAATTAATTGTCTTGATACCAGCCTGAATCAACATTTTAGTACATTGTAAACAAGGAAAATGAGTGACATAAATTTCGGCACCATCAGTAGCAGCACCAAATTTAGCACATTGTAAAATGGCATTCATTTCGGCATGGATGGTCCGTAAACAATGACCATCAACGAGATAACAGCCGACATCGATACAATGATCATCCCCAGAAACTGATCCATTATAACCACTGGCAATTACGCGACGATCGCGCACAATCGCAGCACCAACAGTCGCCCGCGGACAAGTACTCCGCAATGATGATAAAACGGCCTGGGTCATAAAATATTGATCCCATGGCATACGTTTAGTTTGTACACTATCCATATTAAAACCTCACTCGCATGACTAAATTTAACGATATAACACCACTTCATATTAGTGGCCGTATTTAAGTTATGTCCAGCAAGAACATAACACTTATCTGATACAGTATACCAAACTTCTGATTAGACCGTCACACTATCCTTTAAGCTTTCAAAGGTCTTATCACCGATTCCCGATACTTTTTTGAGATCCTCCGGCTGTTTAAAACCGCCTTGCTCCGTTCTAAATTGAATGATGAGTTCTGCTTTTTTTTGACCAATACCAGTTAACTGCTGCAATTCTTCTGCCGTTGCCGTATTTAAATTAATTTGACCGCCATCAGTACTAGTTGGACTTGTCGATGCCGATGCTGATGCTGCTGGCGCGTCCGTTGTTGCCGTCACCGGTGCTGCATATTGTGCTGGGACTTCTTCACCAACCTTAGGAATAAAGACCACTTGTTGATCACTTAATTGTTGGGCTAAGTTAATTTGTTGCTGATCCGCATCTGCAGCCAAGCCACCAGCTAACCGCACCACATCAAATAAACGCGTATTAGCGTTGACTTGATAAATTCCTGGCTTTTTCACTGCCCCCTTTATATCAACAAACCCGCCACTAGCCGTTTCAGTTGGTGGTTCACTCGTAACTGAGGAACGACTCAGCGCCGAACTATTGGCAAAAGCATCCGCTTGTTTTTGCATTGGTGTTGTTGTCCGTAACAGCAGAAAAACAATTATTCCCACGCTAAGTGCTAATAAACCTGCAATCACAAATTGCCAGTAATGCTTTAGCCAATCCAACCACTCTAACATCCCTTCACCTCCATTTTTTACGTACCTTAGATAGCCACTATTATTAATATACGCAAAAAAAAGCCGTTCATTTTTTCTGAACGACTTTTAAACACTTATTTTTGTAAATAATTAACCACATCACTAAATGTTTTGATTGGAACAACTTTAATTTTACTATGAATCCGTTTTGCGGCCGCTTTAGCCACCTGATAATTATTTTGATAATCAGGATCAGCCTTTTTCTCGGCCTTAGTCACCTTATCATTAGGTGCGAAAAAGATTGTGGCGCCTGCACGACTGGCAGCAACGACTTTTTTATCAATACCGCCGATTGCCCCAACCTGTCCCTGCGCATCCATTGTGCCAGTGCCGGCAATTTTGCGACCTTGACGTAATTTACCGCCAGTTAATTGATCGTAAATTTCCAGCGTAAACATGGTGCCAGCAGAGGGACCACCAATCTCACCAACATTGACCTTAACCGGAATATCAGTTTTAACGCGCGTATGATCAACCAATGTAATCCCTAATCCAGGCCGTTTAGTTCCCGGCAATTTCACTAGCGCTTGGGTAACTGTTTTAACCTGCTTATTGTGAGTATAGGTCACAGTCACTTTCTGACCAACCCGCTGCCGTTTTACATAATTAATAAATTGCTGGGCACTTTTAAACCGCTGCCCATCAATTTTAGTCACCGTATCACCGATTGCCAAAGCAGATTTGAACTTTGATTTAGCTAACAGTGACATCACGTAAATACCACGATATTGCTTGTGATAAGTTTGGCCAGCTCGCCGATAAGCTACAGTAATGGCATCGTTGATCGAAGATTGCATGTAATAGGTCTGCATCTGCTCATAAGTTTTACTGCTGGCGTCACCCATCAACGCCTCTTTGCTAACCGTTTCTGCAAAAGGCTGGGTTTTACTCCACAAATAAGTTAATGGCCGCGCCTGCTGTAATGCCACCGTTGTCAACATATAACGACCTTTGTGCTGATCTTTTTTACCATTGACCGTGACAAATTTAGTCAACGACTCCGCAGTGCCCGGTGTTTCCAAATAAAATGGTAACGGTAAAAAGAACCCAATCAATAGTAATAGCACAACAACTAGGGCTGTTATTTTGCGCCGGTGTTGCTTCATACTTAGCCCTCTTTCTAGCGATACTTTTCTTGCAAGGCCTGTGCCACATTGGCAGGTACCAGGGTCGAAATATCGCCACCAAACTTAGCGACTTCCTTGATCAGACTTGAGGAAAGAAAAGCGTAACGATTATGCGCCAATAAGAAGACAGTCTCAATCTCAGTGGCTTGAACCTGATTCATCGCAGCAATATCCCGTTCGTATTCAAAATCTTTAACGCTACGAATACCACGTAAAATATACTGCGCCCCTTGGCTACGAGCAAAATCAATGGTTAGTTCATTGCTTTGGGCAACCGCCCGTACATTACTTAAATCCTTCGTTGCGGTTGTGATCAGCGTCAGCTTTTCAGCTGGTTGAAACAACGCCTGTTTCGAAGTGTTAGTCATTACAGCAATGATCACCTCATCAAATAGGCGACTCGCCCGTTCAACAGTCTCTAAATGACCATTCGTAAAGGGATCAAAGCTCCCAGGAAAAATTGCGATTTTAGCTGTCACTACTGGTCCCTCCATACTGATAAATCGTAATTGCGGTAGTCCCATAAGTTTGCCGCCGCAAATGCGTAAAACCAGCTAAATCCTCTGGTAATACCGTATCACTACTGGTTTCGCAAACAATGGTCGCTGCTGGTGCCAATAACTTTTGTTCAGCAAATGTTGTTAACTCAGCCGCGATCTGCTGTGCACGATACGGTGGATCCAATAAAACTAAATCGAATTGCTGGCCAGTAGCCACAAACTGCTGGATTGCGCGCTCAGCTTGCGCCTTAATAATCTGAAAACGGTCAACCGCTTTCGTGGTTGCCACGTTTTCTTTAATCACTTTAATCGCGGCATATTGCCGATCAACTAAAATCATTGAATCAAGGCCACGGGAGATTGCTTCGATCCCTAAGCCGCCACTGCCAGCAAATAAATCTAACCCGTGGCCGCCATCAAAGTAGGGCCCAATCATATTAAAAATAGCTTCTTTGACTTTATCAGTCGTTGGTCGTGTAGCCTGCCCAGGCACAGCCTTCAGGCGCCGACCACCAAATTCTCCAGAAATAATTCGCATACGTTATGAATCCTTCTTTAATATTTCTTTACTAGTCAACAAAATTCGTGGCCCAGCTGTCTCATGTTCTTCATGCGGTGCCGATTTTTCCAACTGGCCCACGCGATCACCAAAATTCATATCTAGTTCTGGCCGATGTGACACTTCAACGCGGCGCACAAAATGTAACTTTTTAACTTGTTCACTAACTGTTGGAATCAGCGCTTGATCCACGTACAAATAAACGTACTTCAATCGCCGCGAGGTGTAATAGATTGTGCCATAGCGGCGTAGTTGCCGTAGTTGTTTTAAACTATAGACCCAGATCACTAACCCTTGGCGCGGCGTCATGGTAAATGCCATCTACTCACCCCTCTTCACACTACAATGTTTGTGCTGTGTATGGCTGGTTACATAAAATGGATTACCAGTCGTCACTTTAATATCCGGCGAAACACAATCAGCTAAGCGTAGGCCAATTTCGTCAAGCGCAGTTTGCAGATCCATTTCTGCTCGCTTAAATGCCGCCACAGTCGGCCACAACGTAACTTCACGCTTAAGCTGGCGCACTGCACGCCGCTGACGCTGATAGTCAGGTGCATAATGACCATAACTGGCAATCGCTTGAAAATCAGCATTTAGCTCGTTAAGTTCAGTTATTTTCTGCTGGGCCATTTCATCGGCCGCCAACGCTTTTTTTGCCTGTTGATACACTTGAAATAGCGGACTAGCAGCCAAATTAGCGACTAACTGATCAACTTGTTCCAATAGTGCTACCGAATTTTCCGTTATGATCATTAAATATCACCTACTTAATCTTTATCATGGATCTTTTCTGGCTTAATTTCCAATAATAAATCATTAGAATCAACCCGATCGCCCTTTTGAACGTACAAATGATTGATTCGGCCAGTAAATGGTGCCTGAATCGTGGTCTCCATTTTCATAGCTTCCGTAACCAATAATGGTTCACCCTTTTGAACGAGTTGGTCAGTCGTGACTAGAACGCTTAAAACCGTCCCCGTCATGGACGCACCAATTTGTTCTTGGTTGGTTGGTTCAGCTTTTTGCGAAACGGTAACAGATTGTTTCGCACTCTTATCATTGATGACGACCTCACTCCGCTGACCATTAACGGTAAAGTATAGCGTCCGATTACCCTCAATATCAGGTTCACCGACTTCATTTAACGTCAAGATCCAAGTCTTACCTGGGCGAATATCGATTTCGATCTTTTCACCCAGCCGCATTCCTTGGAAGAAAGTTGGTGTATCCAAAGTCGAAATATCACCATAAAGTTCTTTACGCACATGATAATCCAAGAAAACCTTCGGGTACATCAAATAACTTAGCACTTCTTCGTTAGTTGGTTCGTCCTGGATCTTCGCGGCTAGCTCTGCCTTGACCGTTGCAAAATCAACTGGTTTAGCTAAACTACCTGGCCGTACTGTTAGTGGCGTCTTACCCTTTAAAATAATCTTTTGTAATTTTTCTGGGAAACCACCAACTGGTTGACCAAGATCACCCATAAAGAATTTGATCACTGAATCAGGAAAAACAAGTGTATCACCCTTAGCATAAACGTCAGCTTCAGTTAAATCACTTTGAACCATGAACAGTGCCATATCACCAACGACCTTAGATGATGGGGTTACCTTGACAATATCACCAAACATCTTGTTGACGGTTGTGTACATCTGCTTAACTTCTTCCCAACGATCACCTAAGCCAACAGCACTAGCTTGTTGGCGTAAGTTGGAATACTGACCACCAGGCATTTGCGCAATGTAATTCTCCGTCACTGGGGCATCTAAACCGTTAGAAAAATCATCGTAAAATGGCCGAATACCTTCAAAATAATGATTAAGCTGTTCCGCCGCATTAATATCTAAATCAGGTTGGCGTGGATTGTTAGTTAACGCATAATATAGACTTTCCATACTTGGTTGGCTAGTCGTGCCCGATAATGCATTTTGCGCAACATCAACAATATCAACACCAGCAGCAGAAGCACGTTGATAGGTGCTAGCACCATTACCAGTCGTATCGTGGGTATGCAGATGAATTGGTAAGTCAACGGTGTCTTTCAGCGTGGAAACTAGCTCATAGGCAGCCTCTGGCTTGAGTAACCCGGCCATATCTTTGATACCAATAATATGGGCACCCGCAGCTTCCAATTCCTTAGCTAAATCTTGATAGTATTTTAGATCATATTTGCGTTTGGTTGGATCCAAAATATCACCGGTATAACAGATCGCCGCTTCAGCAATTTTACCGGCATCGCGTACGGCCTGAATACTCTTCTCCAACTGTGGTACCCAGTTCAGGCTATCAAAAATTCGGAAAACGTCGATACCGTCAGTAGCAGCTTGCTTAATAAATTCAGCCAGTACGTTATCAGGATAGTTTTGGTACCCGACTGCGTTACTGCCACGGAATAACATTTGGAACAAGGTATGCGGCATTTTCTGGCGCAATTGCTTCAGGCGAATCCACGGATCTTCAACTAAATAGCGGTAAGCAACGTCAAAGGTTGCACCGCCCCACATCTCATAAGAAAATAGATTAGGTAACGCCCGTTGCATGCCGTCAGCAATACCCAACATGTCATGCGTGCGCATGCGCGTCGCAAATAAGCTTTGATGAGCATCACGGAAGGTCGTATCAGTCAGCAATAATTTATCTTGTTGCTTCAACCAAGTATTAACTGCCTCAGGACCATGCGCATCCAAAACTGTTTTGGCTGTTACTAAGTCTTTAGGGAACGGCTTAAAATCAGCCTTAAACTGACCTTCAGGATAATATTTCTTTTCATGCCGATCAAGATCACCGTAACCGTTGACCGTGATATCACCAATGTATTGCATTTTCTGTGTCGTATTATCGATTGCACGCGGGATAGCAAATAGCGCTGGTGTGTTATCAATAAAAGTTGTTTCAGCTTCGCCAGAAATAAATTCGGGATGTTGAATAACCTTTTCCATGAACGCGATATTGGTTTTGACCCCACGAATCTGGAATTCACGGAGTACACGCAACATTTTTTGCGTTGCTTGTTCAAAATTAAAGGCGTGCGTGCAGACCTTAACCAATAAAGAATCAAAATATGGCGTGATTACTGCTCCAGCATACGCATTACCACCATCTAAACGTACCCCGTTACCAGCAGGTGAATGGTAGGTTTCAATCGTTCCAGTATCGGGCATGAAATTATTCAACGGATCTTCAGTCGTGACCCGGCATTGAATTGCGGCACCATGGAACCGTAGATCAGCTTGATGCGGTAACCCAATATCAGTAAAGAGATCTTGTCCTTGCGCAATTTTCAACTGAGCTTGTACAATGTCGATACCCGTAATCATTTCAGTGATCGTATGTTCAACCTGTACCCGTGGGTTAACTTCAATAAAGTAGAATTGATCGTTAGCAGGTTCAAATAAAAATTCAATCGTTGCTGCATTTAAGTAATGGACATGTTGCATAAAGCGTACTGCTGCGCCCGTAACGCGTTCGCGCTGTTCATCCGTTAGCATGACACAAGGGGCCACTTCGATCACTTTTTGATTGCGGCGTTGCACTGAACAATCGCGTTCAAATAAATGGAGCACGTTCCCATGTTGATCAGCGAGAATCTGAACTTCAATATGCTTGGCTGACTTAATGAAACGTTCAACATAGATTTCATCACTACCAAAGGACTGCAACGCTTCACTTTTAGCCCGCTCATAACTATCAGACAATTCTGCCGCACTATGCACAATACGCATACCACGACCACCACCGCCCATGGCTGCTTTGATCATGATTGGATAACCATAAGTTGTTGCGAAGTCCTCAATTTCAGCTAGGTTAGCAACTGGTTCGTCTTTGCCCGGAATTGCTTGCACGCCAGCTTCATGTGCGGCCCGCTTAGCCGCTACCTTATCACCGAACATTTCCAATAATTCAGCAGTTGGCCCAACAAAAGTAAGTCCTTCTTCACGACAACGCCGCGCTAATTGCGCATTTTCTGATAAGAAACCGTAACCAGGATGAATCGCATCAGCACCACTCATTTTAGCAATGCGAATAATATCTTCAATATCAAGATATGCCGCAATCGGCTGTTTGCCAGCACCAACTAAATAAGCTTCATCAGCTTTAAAACGATGGAGCGAGTATTCATCCTCCTTGGCATAAATACCGACTGTTTTTAAGCCTAGTTCCTCACACGCGCGAATGATACGTACCGCAATCTCTCCCCGGTTCGCGATCAGCACTTTCTTCATACTAAATATCACCCTTTCATTAATAGATTAACCTTTCAGCATTTTTTGTTTACGCTTAATACTGCGGCCTTTCTCAGTTGCGCTAACGTTTAGCGCCACCCCAATCGACATCACCAGCACTAGCATAGATGAGCCCCCGTAACTCACAAAGGGAAATGTAACCCCCGTAATTGGCAAAATACCTGAAACACCACCGACATTGATGGTTGTTTGTACCATGATCATTGCACCAATGCCAATGCAAAATAATGCGTTAAAAGAATTATGGGCCCGCATACCAACCAAAATAATGCGTGCCGCTAAGAAATAAACCAACGCTAAAATAATAATAACCGCAATCAAACCTAATTCTTCTGCTGTAATTGAAATAATAAAGTCAGTATATGGTTCTGGTAAATAGCCACGCTTCTGAATACTATTGCCTAGACCAACGCCAAACCAACCACCATTATTGATTGCATAGTAGGAATTGACCAACTGTTTACCATCAGTTCCAGCTAAGGCAAAAGGATGAACAAACGCCATTAAACGCCGATATTGATACCCACTACTAGCATGGATCGGCAACTTTTGTAGATACATAAACCCAGCGCCAACCAAAACAGCTACGATGGCACTAAAACTAAATCCATAAAGAAAACGCGCGCCACCTGTAAAAACTAAAACCAATGTGATGGCAGCTAAAATTGAGGTGCCGCCAATATCCGGTTGCCGAATAGCAAGAAACATGATAAAGCCAACAAGCAACCCTGGTCGAATTAAATTACGGCCTAAACTCTTTAAATTAGCCTGCGCTAAATCATGTTCACGATGGCTAAAGAAATAAGCTAAATACCAAATTAAGATAAACTTAGCAAATTCTACCGGTTGAATATTAAAGAAACCAACATTGATCCAAGCTGAAGCGCCGTTAACAGAATGGCCAGCAAACAATAAATAGCCTAAAGCAATAATTAAAATAATGATACAAATGAATATTTTCTTCATGCTTTTGAGAATATCTAATTTTATTAGATAAAAAGCAGCTACAATAAATAGCCCTAAAACAACAAAAAAGGCCTGTTTGATCAAATAACTAACTGGACTAGCGTCACGCATGATCACATAATCAGAACTAGCGCTAAAAACCATGACGATACCAATTCCAGAAAGCAGTAAATAAGGAACTAAAATATAATAATCTAGATAAGGTAAGTAATCACGGTACTGCAAATTACGCTGTATCCAGCGAAGTAACTTCTGTCGCAATGGAGGAACAGCCTCCTTCTATTTCTGTTTTTGTTTGTCAAAACTATCTGCGTAGATGGCATTTAGCCGCTGTTCTAAGTCGCGCACCAAGTCATGACCCTGCTCCTCAGGAATCAAATTTAAACGCACAGCTAGCATGACCTCTTTTGAATAGCCAAACACTTGCGTATCGACGACTTCTTCAAATGCTGGACACTGACTCAAGCAAAGCGAAACACGTTGCTTATTGACCAACTCTTCAATCTTGTCTGCATCATCTTGCAACACCATATCTGCCGTAATTGCCTGTGGATTATCAGTCATTATCGCGACCTCCTTTTTCAAATTATTGGTTAAGTAGTTAGACATATACTGTAAAATTAATGACCAGTATACACTTGAGAATCTGCTTACCTTTATAAAACAATATTATACCATAGCGAGTTTTGAATACGCACCGAGTTCAATAAAAGTCTATTAAGTCTTTATTTATTATAAAGTAAATTTAGCCTGCCGGCGAACCCCCGCTGCTACTCACAGTAAGTCTAAACTTGATTTTAGTCACTATTAAGCAAGAAAATTATTTTTTCCGCAAAAAAAAGAGTGCGTTAGCGATTCCTAACACACTCTTTAAAATTAATTTTTTTATTTTTTAGAAGCAATCTTGCGACGCTTAGCAACACGTTCACGTTCGCCAGTGTCTAAAATCTTTTTACGTAAACGAATGCTCTTTGGTGTTACTTCACAGTATTCGTCTTCGTTCAAGAATTCAATTGATTCTTCTAGTGACATCTTGCGTGGGACCGCAATTGCTGCGGAATGATCTTTACCAGATGCCCGGGTATTAGTCTGTTTCTTACCTTTAGTAACGTTAACCGAAATATCAGTTTCACGATTACTTTGGCCAACAACTTCACCTTCATAAACAGAAACGGCAGCGCCTAAGAATAATTGACCGCGGCTTTCGATACCTTCCAAGCTGTAAGTAGTCGTCTTACCAGCGTTGATTGAAACCAAAGCGCCATTACGACGACCTGGTTCCCAGTTTTTGATTACTGGCATGTATTTAGAGAACGTATGGTTCATAATACCATAACCAGCAGTTTGGGAAAGGAATTCTGATGAATACCCAATCAAACCACGTGAAGGTGCAATAAAGGTTAAGCGAGTTTGGCCATTGCCTTCGCTTTCCATATTTTGCATTTCACCTTTACGTTGTGACAAGGAATCAATGATCGTCCCTGTATATTGTTCGGGTGTATCAATGACAACAGATTCAAATGGTTCGCTTAAGACGCCATCAACCGTCCGGTAAATAACTTGTGGACGTGATAATTGTAATTCATAGCCTTCACGACGTAATGATTCGACTAAAATTGACAAATGCAATTCGCCACGACCTGAGACTAACCAAGCACTACCTGAATCAGTGTCATCGACCCGTAATGAAACATCAGTATGCAATTGTGTCTTTAAGCGTTCTTCCAACTTACGTGCAGTAACAAATTCGCCTTCTTGACCAGCAAATGGTGAATCATTGGCAACAAAGGTCATCTGCAATGTTGGTTCGTCGATCCGCAAAATTGGTAAAGCGTCTTGATGATCAACTGGTGTCACTGTTTCACCGACGAAAATATCTTCCATCCCAGAAACGGCGATCAAATCCCCAGCTTTAGCTTCGTTGATCTCAACTCGCTTCAAGCCGAAGAAACCAAATAGCTTAGTTACACGGAAATTTTTAGCTGAGCCGTCAAGTTTCAAAACAGAAACCTGATCGCCAACTTTAATTTTACCGCGGAAAATACGACCGATTCCGATACGGCCAACATATTCGTTGTAGTCTAACAAGGCAACTTGGAATTGTAATGGTTCATCAGAATTGTCAATTGGTGCTGGAATTGTTTTGATGATCGTGTCAAACAAAGGATTCATTGTATGTTTTTGCGCAGCTGGATCTGAATCCATGCTTGAAGTACCGTTAATGGCACTGGCATAAACAACTGGGAATTCCAATTGGTCATCATCGGCACCTAATTCAATGAACAAATCAAGTACTTCGTCAACAACTTCTTCAGGACGAGCACCCGGACGATCAATCTTGTTAATAACAACGATTGGTGTCAGATGTTGTTCCAAAGCTTTTTTCAAAACAAAACGAGTTTGCGGCATAGTACCTTCAAACGCATCGACAACTAATAAAACACCATCGACCATTTTCATGATCCGTTCAACTTCGCCACCGAAATCAGCATGTCCTGGTGTATCCAAGATGTTGATTTTCTTACCAGCATAATCAACCGCGGTGTTCTTTGATAAGATCGTGATCCCACGTTCTTTTTCAATTGGGTTTGTATCCATGGCGCGATCCTCTAAATGGATATGTTCATCTAAAGTATCTGATTGTTTCAGCATTTCATTAACTAGGGTCGTCTTACCATGATCGACGTGCGCAATAATTGCGATATTGCGAATATCATCTCTACGATTCACTTTACTCTATCCTTTCAAAATCAAAAATGGTTGTTTATTAACGCTAAGTGCCAATAAACTTCAATGTTTCGACAATCCAATCTAAATTTGTCACAGTTTGACTTAATCTAGGTCAGATTGGGAAGCAAGTTCTTATTTGGTTAAATGCACCAACGACAGATAACTTGCCAATAGTGTTTCTGAAAACAAGCAATATTGCGCGCCTAATCTCGTTTAGCTCAATCAATATCAACGAGCTAAACCTCAATATTACGCCACAAAAATGGCTTGTGATCAAGAATCTCAGGCGAAATTCACACTCAACAGCATATTATACCAGAAAATATCGTTGGTGCGCAGCTTTTTTCAGAAAACATCCGCCCTAACGCCATAAAAAAACTGTGACCTTTGCCACAGTCCTGCGTTATTATTCATAAAAGTACTTTTATGACTGCCTAATTTTTTGAACTTCTGGCAGCGCGCGGTGCGTTGTAACTAATACAACTTGTGATTTTAGCATATTAATAGGGTCGCCGTCAATTGTTGTGACCGATAAACCCGCTGTTTCGGCCAAAATTTTGCCGGCCGCAAAGTCCCACGGCATCAAGCGAGAAATATAACCAACTTGGCGGCCTAACACAACATGTTGAAATTCTAGGCCTGCACTACCTAGAATCCGCGCACCTGAGCTGGCAAAAACAATATCCCGCACCCGCTCACGATTAAGGGCAAACATTGGCCCGTTAACCCCGAATAAGCCAGCCGCCAAGGACGCATTTTCTGGCGCCGTAATGGCTTCTTCATTTAAATGCAGGCCGATACTTGGCCCACCCCACAACAACTTATTGGGCATAACGTCTAGAATATAGCCAAGCACATTGCGACCGTCCTCGTACAGGCCGATCATCATGGCAAAATCATTACGCTGCTTAACAAAATTTAACGTACCATCAATTGGATCAACGAACCAAACACGGCCCTGCATATTCTGAACAGCATCGCCAAAGCCTTCCTCACTAACGATTTGATCGTTAGGAAAACTATGCCGAATTTGATCAACTAAGTAATGTTCCGTTTCTTTATCAAAATTAGTGACCAAGTCATTACGCCCAGATTTTGTTTGCACTTGAAAATGGGTATGTAAATGCTGACGTAAATTTGTCGCGGCGGTGGCCAACCACCGTTGTACATCCGTGTTAACTGCTTTAATTTCTAATAGATCCATACAAACACCTCATCCCATCTGAAATTGTTGCTTTGTTGTTGCTTTTGCTGCTTGCACTGCTCGATAAATTGAATAGCCTGAAACTTGATTAAATTCACGATCTAATCTTTTTTCGTCAGCTTTACCAGGTACAATCTTTTTAAACGCTTGGTAAGCCGTTAAAAATTGGGCGACATTACTTTTTTGTTCATACGCCTGCTCCACTGCACGATAGAAATTAATCACCGTCACTAATTCAGTTTGTGACCAGTCTGCATCTAACGGGTATTGATAATTTTGATTGTTCAAACGCCAAGTCCTCCTTGTTCAATTTGAGTAAGTACATCACGAGTTACCGCTAAGGTTGCCGCCAATTCAGCTTGTTCTTCCTTAGTTAAGGATAATTCAGTTACTTGTCGAGTGCCTGATCCACTGAGATACACCGGCGCACTATACGCCACAAATTGATCATCGTGATAAGGATGCAATGTCGTAAATGTCGATAGCAGACCTGCTTCAAATAACAACGCCTGCAAAACCGTCTGCAAACAAATGGCCTGCAATGCAAATTGCTCAACGCTGCTTTCTTTTTGAACCCGCTGTTCCAATTGCATCATTTTATCAGCATCAAAATCAGTGGTTTCATTGGCGACCAAGGTCAAAACTGGGGCAACACCAATGTACGCGCGACTCCACGCAACAATTGGTTGCTGCGTCGTACCAACAACATAAGCGCGCACGTCATGGCGGCCAACCCGCAGCTGCTTTTGCAACAAACGCTCCAATAATAAAGTTGCTGGAAACGTTCCAAAACCAACGATATCACTTTGTGGCAACCCAGAAAAGCGCCAAGCGAAGTAGGTGAATAGTTCATCATATTTTTGTAACAAACAAATCTTACCCGCAAAACCATTAGCCATCGCACTGGCAATCAATTTACGAAAATCAGGTAAAATGGCCGTTGCATAGTCGCTGGCAGATATTTCACTGGAAATTGTTTGTAAATCTGTGATCAACAGCAAATCGGCAGTTTTAAAAGCTGCCGTGTTCACCTCTTGGACGACAATATGGTTTTGTAGATCAGCCGCGTTGACCAGCTCTTGTAACTGATCCACGCTTAAGCCATCGTCAGCCAATAAATTAATGGTTAATGGAAAATCCACTAATAAGCAGGCCAGTGTTGCCGCATACACACGCTCTGCACTACCGCATATAATAATATTTTTATTCATTAAATCGAGTAAGCCGCCACAACCGCGATTTACTCACTCAACCCCTTTCCCAAAAACCAGGTAGATTCATTTCTATTTTAAGCCAGAATCAGCAAAATTCAAAAAGTTTATTTTTCATTTGATCATAACTTGCTTAAACAGGCTTTTAATTTTATAAATACTTATGCTAAACTATTCTAATGAATGGTAATAAAGCGGAGGTAATGTAGGTTGATTACAATGAAAAATATTATTCGTGAAGGCAATAACACGCTACGCTCGGAAGCAAAGAAAGCAACATTTCCTTTAAGTGACGAGCAACGCCAATTGGCTCATGATATGATGGAATTTTTAGAAAATAGTCAAGATCCCAAAATTGCGGAAAAGTACCAACTACGCGCAGGTGTCGGCTTAGCGGCGCCACAAGTTGACGTCTCTTTACAAATGGCTTCGGTTCTAGTTCCTAGCGCTGATGGTGAAGCCCCATTATTTAAAGATACGATCGTCAATCCGGTGATCATTAGCCACTCAGTTCAAGGTGCTGCACTTTCTGAAGGTGAAGGCTGCCTATCAGTTGATCGTGATGTTCCCGGCTATGTTGTCCGTCACGATCGCATCACACTACGCTACTACGACGTTGATGGGAATCAGCATAAAATTCGCCTCAAGAACTATCCAGCAATCGTTTGCCAACATGAAATTGATCATTTACATGGTGTTTTGTTCTACGATCATATCGATCATGATCATCCCTTCACTATGGAAAACGAAGATTTAGTCATCGATTAGGAAAAATGAGTCGCAATTGCGGCTCATTTTTTTAATTAGTTCCTTTTTCTACGCTTAACTTACGCATATCCGCGACGTAATCAAAAGTTGCCTGGTTACGCATATAAGCAATATCAAAATGTAAATTACCAGTCAATAACCAAATATCTGAAACTGTGAAAACCGGTATATCCGGCTTAAAAGCCGTTAACCCTTGTTGTTTGGCGGCCTGCACTAATGCTTGCTCCAGTTGGTGCGTCAACATGGTTAATTGGGCAGCTGTTAGCTTACCAGCCGTAACTTGATATTCAAATACCAACACACCACGACCCCAAATATCTGCAGCAACTTGTGAAACTAATGGCGCGGTTAATGCTGGCAATAAGTCTTGTTGACTTAATTGATTTAGCGCAGTGGCCGCCGCTGCATCACTAGCTTTTTGACTCGTTAATTGTAATAAGCGTAAGGCGTGATTTCGTCGTAAGCGCTGGATCAGAATTAGGCCTAGGCCTAAAATAATGACGCTTAACGCCACTAAAATAATCAGCAGTGTATTCATTAGTTTGATCCTTCCTTAAAAGTTAATTTTAACCGATAACTTTTCTATTCTTACTGTACCATAGTTGATAGCGTTTCGAAAAGTTGCATTCCTGTCAGCGGTGAACGAACACAGCAACACATCACGTGACCAGTCAGTATACTTATTAAATGTTTTATGCTAAAATTCAGTCATACGTTGTTTTTACAACCACTTGTTCGGAAGAAAACAATCTAATTGCACAATGGAAGCCTCACACTCATATCGTGGGCTTTTTAGTAGTGTAACTATATTAGTCAATATCTTATATTTATTTCAAAGGAGCGATTTATTTCTAATGATTTTTAAAGTACTTTATCAAGAAAACAAAGCGATGTCACCCCGTCGTGAAAGCACAAAGACCCTTTATATGGACGCTACTGACGCAGTGGCAGCTCGGTCAATTATCGAAACGCAAACCCCCTATAACGTTGAATTTATTCAAGAATTGATTGGTAACCATCTCGAATACGAACAAAAAAGCCCAAATTATAAATTAACGGAGTTCAATGATGAAGAAACTGAACGTCAAGAATAATGAAACCGCCGTTTTTGCCATGGGGGGCTTAGGTGAAATCGGTAAAAATATGTATGGTATTCAATTTCAGGATGAAATTATTTTGATCGATTGTGGTATCAAATTTCCTGAAGATGAATTATTAGGTATCGATTACGTTATTCCTGATTATGCTTATGCAGTAGCCAATTTATCTAAAATTAAAGCTTTAGTGATCACTCATGGTCATGAAGATCATATTGGCGGTATTCCCTTCTTACTTCAACAAATCAATGTCCCAATCTATGCTGGTCCCTTAGCACTTGCTTTGATCCGCGGTAAATTAGAAGAACGCGGCCTATTAAAGGATGCTGACCTACATGAGATCGACGAAGACACGGTTTTGAAGTTTCGTAAAACTAGCGTATCGTTTTTCCGAACAACGCACTCTATCCCCGATACGCTAGGTGTTGCTGTTAAAACACCGCAAGGGACGATTGTTGAAACTGGTGATTACAAGTTTGATTTGACTCCAGTCGGCGATCAACCAGCCCCTAACCTTCAAAAAATGGCTCGTTTAGGTGAAGATGGCGTTCTCTGCTTAATGTCTGATAGTACTAACGCTGAAATCCCTAGTTTTACTAAGTCTGAACGTTTTGTTGAGCAATCATTAAAGCACATTATTGATAAAATTGAAGGTCGCATCATTTTTGCAACTTTTGCTTCTAATATTTCACGAATCAAGGAAGCCAGTGACGCGGCACTAAATGCAGGTCGTAAAATTGCTGTTTTCGGTCGCAGTATGCAAAATGCCATCGTTAACGGCACAGAACTTGGCTACCTTAACATTCCAGAAGAAAGTATAGTAGAAGGCAACGAACTTAACCATATTCCTGCCAATAAGATTATGATTCTCTGTACTGGTTCACAAGGCGAACCAATGGCAGCGTTAAGTCGTATTGCCAACGGAACACATCGTCAAATTTCAATTCAACCTGGTGACACCGTGGTCTTCTCCAGTAACCCAATTCCTGGTAATACGACTAGTGTTAATCATGTTATCAATGAATTATCTGAAGCCGGCGCTGAAGTTATTCATGGTAAGGTCAATAATGTGCATACTTCTGGTCATGGTGGCCAAGAAGAACAAAAATTGATGTTACGCTTGATGAAGCCCAAATTCTTCATGCCAATTCATGGTGAGTACCGGATGCTCCAAATCCATACTGAGTTAGCTGAACAGACCCACGTACCTGAGGACAATACCTTTATCATGGAAAATGGCGATGTTTTAGCGTTAACAAATGATTCAGCACGGATCGCTGGTCACTTCACCGCTGGCGACGTTTATGTCGATGGTAGTGGTATTGGTGATATCGGCAATGTTGTTCTCCATGATCGGCAAGTTCTTTCTGAAGAAGGCATTGTGATCGTCGTGGCGACTATTAATCTAAAAACCAAGCAAGTCTTGGCTGGCCCGGATATTCTTTCTCGCGGTTTTGTTTACATGCGTGAATCTGGCGAACTGATCAGCAAGGGACAAAAGCGGATCTACCGGATTATGCGTAATATTTTCAAAGAGAATGAACAAGTGACTGAAGCAATGTTACGCGATGCAATCATTGGTGATCTACAAGAATTCTTATTTGATCAAACTGAACGACACCCAATGATCTTACCAATGTTAGTTACAGTTTAAGTTTTTATCTGTTATGTTACTTTTAACTATATTTGTGGTTAAAAGTTTGACTTGCTACTAAAGAATGGCTCAAAAGGCGTTTAATCACGCGCCTTTTGAGCCATTCTATTTTCAAATTTAGAAGGAAGTGGCTCTGTGTCCTTACAACGTTCTCTTTATGTGATCATCAATAACTTTGCCGGTGGCGGTCGTACTCGCCAAACTTGGTTGCAAATCGCCTCAAAACTCTATCAACACAATATTGATTATACGGCACATTTCACGCAAGCACCTAAACACGCAACTAATCTAGCCTACGATTTAGCTTTAAAATATAGTACCCGCCCCGCTGAGCAAGCACCAATTTTATTAGTACTAGGCGGTGATGGTACGCTGCATGAAGCTTTAAACGGTTTACAACAAGTGCCTAAAAATTTAGTACCTCTAGCCTATATTCCTTGTGGCTCTGGTAATGACTTTGCCCGCGGTGTTGGCATCACAACTGACCCTCAAAAAGCATTGGCGCAAATTTTAAACGCTAAGCAGCCATTAATGTTAGATATTGGGCGTTGTCATGATTTACAACGCCAAACAACGAGCTATTTTAGCAATAATATCGGCATTGGTTTTGACGCCAATGTCGTTCACATCACTAATCGTTCCGTAACCAAAAAATATCTGAACAAATATCACGCCGGCTCATTGGCGTATTTAGCTTCATTAGTCAAAGCCTTTTTTACGCAAAAGGCTTTTCCACTGACTGTAACCGCTGATGATGGCCAACCACAACAATTTGACCGTGGCTTTGTTGTTACGACAACGAACCATCCCTATTTCGGTGGTGGCGTACCGATTTTAGCCAGTGCGTCAGTTTACAGCCATCATTTAGATCTCGTTGTTATGGAACGGGTTAATGCGTTATACTTTATCTTACTTTTTGCTTTTATGTTCCGCCAATGGCACACTAAAATGCCACCAGTGCACCACTTTCACATCAAAAAGTTACGCATTCAAACAACCACACCAGAATTCGGTCAAGCTGACGGTGAAGACCTCGGCCATCGTACTTTTGATTTAGAGTTTAGCGTGGCCCAACAGGCTTTCTGGTTTGTACCAAACAAATAAAGCAGGTTCCCGTGATGGGAGCCTGCTTTATTTGTTAGCCGCGGCAAAATCCTTTGGCTTAAGCCCAGCCATGCCAATCAGTGGATTGATCTGACCTTGTGCTACTAATTGCGGCGTTAACCGATAGTCAGTTGGCGTAGCTTCTGTAGCTTTAGCCTCCGTTACTGGCGGTGTTGTTGCGTTTGTTGTGGCCACTGGTTCAGCAGTCACAACTGCTGCTTCTGGTGTATAGGTGGCTACTTTATCCTCAATCTTAGCTGGTTGTTCATCAGGTTCAAAGGTTGCCTGAATGCGCTGCGTCAGTGTCGTTTTCCGATTGATCGACTCTCGTTGGACACTATCGCTAAAGGCCTGCTTTTCCCCGAGTAAAATCAGCAATTTTTCCGCACGTGTCACTGCCGTATAAAGTAAATTACGTTGTAACATCCGCTGATATTGGTGCACCATCGGTAAAATAACCAGCTTAAACTCGCTACCCTGTGCCTTATGGATCGACGTACAAAATGCTAAGGTAATTTTCGCCCAGTCAGACTTACCGTAAGTCACTTCAGTCGCATCAAAACGAATCGTCATTTGATCTGTGTGATCGACGTTGCCCTTATCCTTAGCCAACTGAATACTGACGATTTCACCAATATCACCATTAAAGACATTCTGCTCTGGACTGTTAACTAAGTGCAGCACCTTATCGCCAATCCGGAACTTTTGATTATGAAATTCAATCGTTTTAGTTTTGGCCGATTTAGGTGGGTTTAGGATTTGCTGCACTTCAACGTTTAAGCGGTCAATACCCGCAGCACCGCGATACATTGGCGCTAAGACCTGGATATCCTGCGCAGTAAAGCCCTTTTTTTGTGCTTTAGTTACCACTTGTGCAATCACCGATTCAACTTGGTAAGCGTTGCAGGCAATAAACGATCGATCAACTTTATTCTCGTTAAAATCAGCTGGTAATTGACCTTCTTTGATAGCATGTGCCAATGGAATAATTGATGACTCACCATCTTGCCGATAAATTTCAGTTAGCTCATGTTGGGGCAGTCCTTTACTCCGTAATAAATCATAGAACACTTGACCAGGCCCAACTGATGGTAATTGATCCTTATCACCAACTAGCACGACTTGCATCGAACTGGGAACGGCCTGAATCAACATTTTAAATAAATACGTATCCACCATCGACATTTCGTCAATAATCAATAAGCCGCCCTCCAACTCCTTAGTTGCCACAGTTGGCGTACTTTCACGGCCAGTTAAGCCTAAGAGCCGGTGAATCGTACTGGCCGGGATGTCAGTTAACTCGCTCATTCGTTTTGCCGCACGCCCAGTTGGTGCCGCCAATAAAACCGGAAAGACTTTATCCTGATCTTTATAATCTTTAGGATCCAATGACAAGCCATTAAGCTCAGCGTATAACGTAACAATGGCATTGATAATGGTCGTTTTACCCGTACCGGGGCCACCAGTTAACAAAAAGACATGGTGGGTCAAGGCCGCCTTGATGGTTGCAACTTGAGAAGCACCATAACCAATATCAAATAGCTTTTCCACACGGCGAATTTCCTTATCCAGATCGCGCTCTGGGTAAGTGATCTCATCCTCTTCATTTTCTAACCGATATAAATGCTCTGCTATCTGCCACTCAGCGCGATAAAGTGATCGTAAATAAATGCGATCCTCATCACCAACTAACTTGCCCTGATTGGCTAATTCAATAAATTGTTGGGCCACTTTATCAGGATCAATTGCCTCATTACGACTTTCTTGAAGCAACCTTAAACTAGCACTTAACAGCGGTTGAGCCGTCGTGTAAGTGTCGCCTTCTGCCTTGGTCAACTCGGTGATCACCTGCAAAATAGCAGCTTGAATCCGTTCTGGTGCATCCGCAGCTGAACCTTGTTGCAACGCAATATTATCAGCCTTTTTAAACCCAACGCCTTGAATATCGTAGACTAGCTGATAGGGATTTTCAGTCAAAACCTTCAGCGTATCTTGTTGATACCGTTCATAGATTGTATAAGCCAATTGGCTACCAAAGCCGTAACCATTAAGGCCAATAATAATTTGATCCAAGCCATTATTGGCCATTAACGTGTCAACCAAAGCTTGGATTTTTGTTGCCGGCAAATCTAACGGTGCCAACACGTTCGAATCCTTTAAAATTTTATCAATGGCGTCAGTGCCCAGCTCGGCCACGATTCTTTCGGCAGTTCGTTTACCAATACCCTTAAAATTATCGCCAGACAAATAAGCGACTAAACCAGCGGCCGTGGTTGGCTTATTTAATTGATAATTAATGGCCTGAAATTGCATGCCGTACTTCGGATGAGTGACTAACTTACCAAAAAACTGATAAGTTTCCTCTTCCTTAAGTTCGCCAAAACTACCAGTCACCACAATTTCATCCTCGTGCCATTCAAAGCTGGTTTCACTAACCTTGATCAATACAACTTGATAAAAATTAGTCGGATTATGAAAAAAGATGGCGCTCACTTTACCAATTAGATAAGGTTGCTGCTCTTCTGTAAATAGTGGTAATTCTTGTTCTGACATACTGGAACCCTCATTTTTGTTGTGCTTTTAAGTAACGTTCGATATCGCTTAAGCGGTGCTTTTCTTGGGCAAAGTAAGCAGCATCCAACTGCTTCGCTTTTTCAAAATAAGCTTCATTGCTCAACCCCTGTGCCAGCCGTGCCAAACCAACTTTAAAATTAGCCGCTGCACTTTTAGGCTCTTGGGTTAAAACCTGACCATAATAAGTTGCCGCATGGCTGAAATCACCTAACGCCAAAAATAAATCGCCGACTAACAAATTAACGTCGGTTCGTTGTGGCTCATGCTGTTGCGCCGTAACGGCAAAGGCTAAGGCGTGCGCATAGTCTTGCTGCGCATAGTAAGTTGATGCTAACATATAAAGTTTATCATTTTCTAATCGTGGAAGCGTAACTTGCTGAAACTGAGTCAATGCCTTAGCGTAGTCGCCAGCAGCATAATAAGTCGTCCCTAGACTGTAAAGGAGATCTTGATTGTCCGGAAAGCGCACCAATGCACTTTGTAACAATTTTTCTGCTTGCTGCGTATCTTTTAACGCATTTAAATAAGCCGCTAATTCTAAATAATTATCCAACTGAGCCGGTGTTTTTTCAATGGCAGCGACCAATACTTTAACCGCGCCTTGCTTGTCACCTTTAGCCCATAAATCTTTACTTGTTTTTTGCAAAATAATCACCTAAATCGTATCAGTTTCGTCCAATTTTTTACTTAGAAAATGGGTATCGTTCCATTTTAATAGTTGGTAAGTAGCCCCTGCATCCTTAGTTTCAACAGTGGTTGCATTGGTGTTCGATAGGCCACCACGCTTACGAATATCAGCTAATGGTGTATCTAGTAACGACTGGATCAGCGCGGTTAAGGCGGCACCATGACTAACAATAATATATTGTCCGTTGCCGCTATCTTGCGCCACGATTTCTTTGATCGCTGGCTGCATTCGTGCAATTAATTGGGGAAAAGATTCGCCGTTGATTGCTGTTGGATCATATTGTGCCGGGGCATGGCGGAAGCTATATAATTCCTGCGGATAACGTTTCGCTACCTCAGTGAACTTCATGCCTTCCATTTTGCCTAAATTAAACTCACGTAAACGTTCATCAATCACCACGGGAATATTGCCCGGTAACCGATCTTCTAGCGCTAAAGCCGTTGTTTTAGCCCGATTTAACGGACTACTATAGATGCGATTAAATTGTAACGGCCGCAAAAATTCAGCCAGATCATCGATTTCACGATAACTTTCAGCTAACAATGGTGAATCACCATTAGCGCCTTGATAACGTCCTTCTAAGTTCCACTTAGTTTTACCATGTCGTACAAAAAATAATTTAGTCACCACAACTGATCCTCTTTCCCATACCTTTGTTACTATTATGCGGAAAAGTCAGCAGAAATTCAAGCGACTACGCCAAACAAAAAAGCTGGCCGCAGCCAACTTTTTTACTTAAACATATTGTAGCACGCGCTCGTCATTATAGGCAGCGTCAATCGTGCCACTACCTAAGCACTCATCACCATCGTATAAAACAACAGCTTGGCCAGGTGTGATCGCCCGAACAGGCTCGTCAAATTCGATAGTCGCATTCTGCCGGTCAGCACTCATGTGTACTGTGACGCCAGTATCTTGCTGACGATAACGGAACTTAGCGGTTACGTGGAAACTATCGCCACGATCCATGTCAGTAGTGAAATTAAACTTGGAAGCCGTTAAATGGGTCGCATATAAATGTTCGTTATGGAAACCTTGACCAACGTACAATGTATTGGTGGTTAAATCCTTACCAATTACAAACCAAGGCTCATTGGATGCCCCATTGCCGCCGATACCCAAGCCCTGACGCTGGCCGATCGTATAATACATCAAACCATCATGGTTGCCCTTAACCTCGCCATCAACCGTCATCATTTTGCCGGGCTGTGCTGGTAAGTATTGGCTTAAGAACTGCTTAAAGTTTTTCTCACCGATAAAGCAGATCCCCATTGAATCTTTCTTCTTCGCAGTGGCTAAGTCATATTTAGCCGCAATCTCACGAACCTCAGGCTTAGTCATGTCACCTAATGGGAACATAACCTTGTTCAATTGGTTCTGCGATAACTGGCTTAAGAAATATGTCTGATCTTTATTGCCATCCACCCCACGTAGCATATGGGCAGTACCATCAGCATCGCGCTGGATCCGCGCATAATGACCAGTGGCAATATAATCAGCGCCTAAATCTAAAGCGTAATCCAAGAAAGCCTTAAACTTAATTTCCTTATTGCACATCACGTCTGGATTAGGCGTCCGGCCATGCTTGTACTCATCTAGGAAATACTCAAAAACGCGGTCCCAATATTCCTTCTCAAAATTAATTGAGTAATACGGAATACCAATTTCATTGGCAATTTTGACCACATCTTTAAAATCTTCGGTGGCGGTACAGACACCCATTTCATCAGTGTCGTCCCAATTCTTCATAAATACGCCGACTACATCGTAACCTTGCTGTTTCAAAAGCAATGCGGCAACGGTGGAGTCGACACCACCAGACAAACCAACGACAACGCGAGTATTGGCGTTCTCATTCATTTGATCACCATCATTTCAAATAGATTCTGAAAATCCACGATTTGAAGGTCGCGTAATTCAGTACTTATCATTATATCAAGCCACTAGCAGAATACAAGTTAACTGACCACTCGCATTTTTTTAAAAAAAGAACTACGCCATAAATTCACGGTTCTCTCTGATATTTGGCTGTCCTATTAGCTCGTAGGCAGAGTTAGTTTGGTTCCATTCCGGCGCTGGCGTATGGAACGCGTGCGACTTGAACTTGGCGGTCTTTGCCGTAGTTCAATCGACAACGGAAAGCACGTTCTACTTAGCAGCTAAGTACTAGTTGCTGATGCTTGTTAAATTTAGTTGTTAAAAACGAGCGACAGTGGCACGTTGGCAAGCTAATTTTCTTTTCCAATTAAAACCCAATCGGAAAAGAAAATGGATCTTGCCAGCCGCGCATGGTACTAGGCGACCACGGTCACCAAGTACCATCGACACAGCTGCGACTTGGACTTGCCGTACTTCGGCAATAGTCCAATCGACAACGGGAAGCACGTTCTATTTGGCGAATAAGTGCTAAATTTAATACTTGCTAAACAGTGTTGGGAAGAACGAGCGACAGTGATAACGCCAGCACCTCCATTCCACCTTTGGCAGCGTTTGAGCATTATTTCGTGAATTAGATTGAACGTTTAGGTGGCTCAATTAGGATCAGCCGGCAGTTATAGTGATTCGTAGTTTTAAAATAGGTTATATGCACATAAAAACACCGATAAAACAGTTTTCTGCCTGTTTTATCGGTGTTTTGTATTCTGATTACCACTAACTTTGCCACTTAAAAGATCAATAGATGAACGTTCATTGCCTACTGGAATGGAAGCTAGCTCTGCTTACAACCAAATTGCCGCAGCTTTAAATAGTCCTAATTTGCAATCCAAGCGACCTCATCATGTTGATAAACCCACTTAAGATCATGATAACTAGTCACCAATAACCAAACCAACTTTTTCATGTTTAACCCACCTTTATTTATTTAAATTTAGTGTAAGCTAAATTCTAATAAATTCAAGTGAATTTACTCATTATTTTTTAATTAAAATTTCACGACTAACTAAGTTTTCAATTAAAAAATCAAATTGTGTGATCTGTTCTGTTTTAGCTGGTTGTTTAAAAATATCGACAGCTTGTAAGCCATTGGCCGTTGTAATCGACATTTTTAAGTTCTTTAAATCTTTAGCGACAGTTACTTTAAGCTTGAACGCTTGGTTATACGGTGAATTGGGATCTAGTGGCCGTTCCAATTGAAAGTTACCGCCCCGTGTTTCAACAAAACCCACATCTTTCAACGTATATTTTTTAACGTTCTGACTTAGCGCAAATGTTGTTGTGCTCCCTTTAACGGTTGCTGTTGCCGCAAATGCCATTTTGACCCACTCCTATCCTTGTACTTAAATTTTAACTGTTTTTTTGACCCGTTTAACAATCGTAGTCAATGCAGCAACAAATTGATCAATATCAGCTGCTGTATTATCTTTACCAAAGCTGATACGAATCGATTCCTCAATCCGTGGGCTATCCTTACCGTACATCGCTGTTAAAACGTGGGAAGGTTCTAAGCTGCCAGCCGTACAAGCTGAACCACCAGAAATAGCGAAACCAGCTAGATCGAGGTTCATTTGTAAAACGTAAGTGGATATCCCTTTAATCCAAATGTTGAGTACATGCTGTAAGTTATTAGCACTTAATTCGCCATTAACCGCAAAGTCAATGCCGTTAGCCGTCAATCCAGCTAACAATTGTTGCTTAAAACCAGCATACCGTTGCTGGCGTGCTTCCTTTTCAGCCGGTGTATCTAATTCAACCGCTTTAGCAAAACCAGCAATAGCGGGAATATTCTCCGTCCCAGCGCGGCGTTTGTCTTCTTGATCGCCACCTTTGATGAAGCTAGGAAAGTTGATACGTTGGCGGCGGTAGAGGAAGCCTAAGAATTTAGGTCCATTTAATTTATGTGCAGAAACGGACAACAAATCAATATGATCACGCTGAACGTCAATGTCCAGTAAGCCATATGCTTGAACGGCATCCGTGTGGAACCAAGCTTGGTGATCTTTTAACAATTCACCAATTTCATGGATCGGCATATGACTGCCAACCTCATTATTACCCATCATGATCGACACTAGAATTGTATCATCACGCAGGGCTGCTTTAAAATCAGCTAACGAAATCAGCCCGTGCTCATCCACTGGCAAATAGGTTACTTCAAAACCTTGCGTTTCCAAAAATTGTAGTGGCTTTAAGACTGCCTCGTGTTCAATCGTTGTCGTAATAATGTGTTTACCTAAGCGCTGCCGCTGCAAGGCTGTCTGCATAATTGCAGTGTTATCACCTTCCGTACCACCGCTAGTAAAGACGATTTCATCTTCCTTAGCGTTGATACTTTGGGCAAGCGTTTTGCGGCTGGCATCCAATACTTGACGTGCTTGCCGACCAAAATAGTGAATATTGGAAGCATTACCGAAATTTTGCTGCATTTGTTCGGTCATCACCGCGATAACCGCTGGATCCATCGGGGTTGTTGCCGCATTATCTAAATAAGTGTGTGTCATGATTTATTCCCTTCTTGTAAAAAGTAAGTAATCTTAGTTTAGCACAATTTACAAGCTAGACAACGAATTGGCTAGGCCAGATCCGCCAATAAAGCTAAAATCATTGCGGCTGAATATTGGCCCGCCTCAACAACAAAATCATCAAAAATAACGCCAGCGTCTTCGTCCCCAACATCACTCATAGCACGTAACACCACAAAAGGCACATTAAATTGCGTGGCTACTTGACCAATCGCAGCACCTTCCATTTCACTAGCCAAAGCATCAGGAAAATTAGCTAGAATCTTGGCACTAGCTGCGTGGCTAGAAATAAACTGATCACCGGAAACAATTAAACCAGTGCGTGACGCCAAATTAACCGCAGCAGAAGCGCGTTGCACGCGGGCGACCCATTTTGCGTCAGCTTTAAACCGTGCTGGCTGTTGTGGTAATTGCCCTAGTGCGTACCCAAAGGCGGTGGCGTCAACATCATGATAAGCGACTTCACTGGAGACAACCACATCCCCGATTTTTAAGCCACTGCCAATGCCACCAGCAGAGCCGGTATTCAACACAACATCTGGCGTATACCGTGATAACAATAAGCCAGTCGTCATCCCTGCTTGCACCTTACCAATGCCAGAACGAACTAAAATCACGGTTTGGCCACTGATCGTTCCTTGATAGAAATCAACCCCAGCAATTTTTTCTTGGGTCAAGTCACTCATTTTAGATTGTAATAAGCGGATTTCCTCTTCCATTGCACCAACGATACCAATTTTCACAAAAAACACTCCTCAAATATATTATTAAACAAAAAATAAAACCAGATAAACCAATACGATCAAAACAACAACAATACCGATTGACCAATTTAAACGTTTTTTTAATTGCGGACTCGCAATGGTTTCTTCGCCACCACTGTCGCCATGCGTTCGGTGCCGACTCGGCTGGTTGGCCTCACGTCGGCGTAAAGGTTCAGTCGCTTTAGTCGATTCCGCCTGTTGCGTCTGCTGCTGCCGGTAAGCTGCTCGGCTTAATGGTTTTTCTTCTTTTGTCATTTAATCACGTTCCTTTAATCCTGCCTGCCAAAATTGCACGGCAATCAATGTTTTCGCGTCACAAATAACGCCAGCTTTAATTTGCGCTTGAGCTTGCGCCAAAGTTAACTCATGTAGCTGCAAGAATTCATCATCATCTAACGCCAACCGCGTTGTTACCGGCTGAATGTCAGTCGCACGATAGAGCCACATTTGCTCATCAGCAAAACCCGGTGATGAATAAAACTTAGCTTGCAGTGTTAACAGTTGTGCCGTGTAACCTGCTTCTTCATTTAATTCACGCCAAGCGGTTGCTTCTGGATTAGCATCGCGCGCATCAATTTTACCAGCTGGGACTTCTAAAGTCACTTGCTGAAGCGGCTGACGCCATTGTTCAACAAAAACCATTCGTTGATCCGTAGTCAGTGCCATAATAGCTGCTGCTCCGGGATGGCGCACAATCTCGCGCTGCGCTTTTTGACCATTAGGTAACGCCACGGTCTCTAAATCTAAATCAATGACTGCACCATGATAAATGTGCTGATTTTGTAATCTTTTTTCCGCAAATTCCATGATCATGCCTCCATCTTTTCGCAAGCCAATTACTGCACTATTTTATGATACCGGTAATAATTTAGAAATTCAAATACAATTACAATAATCAGTAATTCGATTTACGATAATTTCAAACTTTAGACGTAGCTGTTAGGAATTTGTCTGTGGTAGAATGAAGCTACAAACCTAAACGGATTGAATGGAGTTGACAATAATGCAAAAAAGAAGTTCCAAGCGCAGTAGCTGGCTGATCACCTTGATCATTTTTATTGCCAGCTTCTATGTCCTTAGTTTATTTTTCAATGGTTGTATGTCTGGTACATTTAGTGACACGTTCTCTTTTATTGGTGCCGTTATTATTACTGGTCTTGCGCGTTGGTGGCAATTACGCCGACCACAACAACCTAAGAAATTAAAAAATGTGGATTCTGATATGCTGCAACATTACCGTACAACTGGTATGGCGGACGAGGACATTCAGTTTTTCCGTGAAACCATGAGTACCGCTAAAACACAAATTGATCAATTAAGTCAGAATATGCAACGTGTTCCTAAATTGCGGGCAATCGAGTTGCATTTAGAACCAGTTAATGTGGCACGGGCGAGTTTTAAAGCGATTGTCGCTGAACCACAGAAATTACACGCCGCCAGCGACTTCCTATACCGTCATCTGCCAACTATGGTTGATTTAACGGAAAAATATATCGCAATCAGTAAGCATGAAGTTAAAGATAAAGATACGTATACTGTTTTGGAAAAAAGTGCCACTGTGATCACCGATTTAGCGCAACAATTCCGCGATGATTATGAAGCACTAGTCGCCGATGATCTCAGTGATATCGATATTGATATGACTTTGGCTAAGGCGGCTTTGAAGAAATCCCAAACGACGGCAAAGGAGTCCGACACGCATGAGCAATAATGAGAACAAAGATGTGACTACTGACAACTCAGTTTTAGATGACCTACTCAAGGATCCATTTAGCAACACACAAAGCGCCCCCAGCGTCGTCAATAACCAGGTAGCTGCTGCTGATCAACCAGAACAAATGATCAATCGCTTAAACCCTGAACAACGCGCCGATGCAGAAAAGCTGGCCCAACAAATCGATGTTAGCGATACGCAATCAGTAATGACCTATGGTGCCCAAGCACAAACTAAATTAAGTGAATTTTCACAAGGTATGCTAAGCAAAGTGCAAAGCCAAGATACTGGTGCCATTGGTGATGCGCTTTCCGGTTTAATGTTTCGTTTAAACGAAGCCAGTCCTGAAGACCTCCAAGCCGGTGATGGTAATTTATTTAAGCGCATGTTTGGCAAAGTGCGTAAATCAATTTATGAGATTCAAGCTAAATATCAAAAAATTGGTGCTCAAATCGATACGATTGCTGTTAAATTAGATAAAGAAAAAAATAATCTGCTAACCGACAACCGCCTATTAGAACAATTGTACCAAAAAAATAAAGACTACTTTGATGCGCTCAATATTTTTATTGCTGCTGGTGAATTAAAACGAACTGAATTGCAAACTAAATTAATTCCTACAGCTAATGAAAAAGCTCAAGCCAGTGGTGACCAAATGGATCTACAAACGGTTACCGATCTCAATCAATTTGAAGAACGTTTGGATAAACGGGTTTATGATTTAAAGTTAGCCCGTGAAATTACGATTCAACAAGCACCGCAAATTCGTTTGATACAAAACACGAACCAAGTATTAGCCGAAAAAATTCAGGCGTCGATCAATACTGCAATTCCATTATGGAAAAACCAAGTGGCCATCGCCCTCACCTTACTGCGGCAAAAAGAAGCTGTGACTGCACAACGCCAAGTTTCCGAAACAACCAATGATCTATTGAAGAAAAACAGTGAAATGCTGAAGATTTCGTCAATTGAGACAGCCAAAGAAAACGAACGTGGTGTTGTTGATATTGAGACACTACAAAAAACACAAAATGACTTAGTTGAAACCTTACAAGAAACCTTAAAAATTCAGCAAGACGGTCGTGAAAAACGGCAAAATGCTGAACTTGAGTTGAGCAATATGGAAAATAATCTACGTGATCAATTGTTAGCTTTAACTCAAAATCAGAATAAATAGAAAAAAGTTAGGGCTGGATGTCACCACATCTGTCCTAACTTTTTTGATTACTTAACCCTTTTACACCACAATCGCACCCCGGTTAGCACCGTAGCCACTAAACAAACGACTAATGCAACCGTAAAGGCCACGTGCATCCCGTAAATAAATACATCTGGGCGCTTAGCCAAATAGGTTGTAACGTGCTGGCCATAATTATGGCTCATTGCACCATACAGTACTGTTGTTGAAATTGAGATCCCGAAAACCATACCTAGATTACGCGCTAAGGCGTTGATACCACCAGCAATACCAAGGTCATTAGCTGTAACCGAGCTCATCACCATCGTATTATTAGGGGCTTGAAAAACCCCATTACCAAGGCCAACTAAACCAACAAAGAGCATGAATAACCAAAGTGGCGTTTCTAAGTTAGTCAGTGCGTAACCAATTTGACTGATAGAAATCACAACTAACCCAATAAACGTTAACAATTCTGACCCGATTCGATCGGCAATACTCCCCGCTAGTGGTGAGGCAATCACCTGTACAATTGGAAACATCATCAAAATATAGCCGGCTAGCCTCGGTGATAAAGCACGGGCATTTTCCAAATAAAATGGCGAAATTACATTAAAGAAAAAGTTGGTGATAAAAATTAGAAAACCAACGATTAAACTTAATGTAAAAGCAGAATTGTGAAATAGTTTAAAAGCAATCAACGGTTCTTTTTGTCGTGGCTCAAACCAAATAAATACCCCTAACATAATAATTGCCAGTAAAAACAAACTCAAAATTAACGGCTGCGTGAAACCAATCTGTTGGCCTAAGAAAATACCAACGAATAGACTGACAATCATCAGCATAAACAAAATAAAGCCACCAAAATCAATTGGTTTATGGTTAACTAATAGATCCTTTGGTAAGATTTTGTGCCCTAAAAACATCGTTAAAATACCAATCGGTACGTTTAACCAAAAAATGTAGCCCCAAGGTAAAACTGATAATATCAGACCACCAATCCCCGGCCCTGCGATAGACCCTAACGAAACAAAAGAACCAATGAAACCTAATGCTTTTCCGCGCTCACTGATTGGAAAGATTTCTGTGATGATACCATTATTTGTGCTCATTGTCATGCTGGCGCCAAAAGCTTGTAATCCGCGAGCTAACAGCAAAAGAGTCAAACTTTGATTAAATCCACAAAGTAATGAACCTAAAACAAAGAAAAATGTACCAATTCGAAAAATGCGGATTTTACCAACGACATCCCCTAATTTACCGAATAATAGTAATAATGCACAGACAACGATCAAGTAAATTGAGACTACCCATTCGGCCTGATTCATGGGAATTTTCAAATCATGACTCATCACCGGTAAAGCAATATTGACAATACTACCATCGAGCGTCGACATAAAGGTAAATAAACCGACCGCAACTAGAATCCACCAACGATTCTTTTGTACTTGTGGGTTATGTTGAAAACTTACTTGCTTAGTTACAGCTGCCATTGCACTTGCCTCGCTTCTTTGAATTGATCATCCTGCTTAAAAAGTATAAAGAGAGGCTTGGCGCAAGTTTACTCACGTCAAGCCTGATTGAGCCTATTCTAAACTGTTCACAAATTCTTGATATGCTGGTTGTTCACCGCTAATTTTAAACTTAACTTGGCTAAAATCACCAGCTAACAATGCAGTTAAACTAAGCGTAGCCTTACCAACAAAAGTAGCGTTACCGATCAGTTCCATCCAATACGTATTATCTGTTTGATGTACCAGTGTTTTGACCATGCCGCCAGGATTTCGTACGGTGATCAATTGTTCAAAATCGCCACCTTGCTCTAACACGTAGACCAAGCTAGCCGCTGACATCCCAGTGCCACAAGCATTAGTAAAGCCAACACCACGTTCAAAGGTACGGACAAAAATATGATTTTGTCCCAGAACTTCAACAAAACTAACGTTAACGCCATCGGGGAAATAAGGATTCTGCCCATCATTTAAATAACCAGCAATTCGCCCTAATTCAGGTCCAAGCAACGTTTCATGATCAACAAAACTAATTAAATGCGGGTTAGGAACTGCCACTGCCGTAAAATTAAGTGTCTTAGATAAAGCAGGAATCTTAGTATGGTGTAATTCCGGTAAGTTCGCCACGTGCATACCCAGATCGGCTGCGGCAAAGCTAACCGGTGAGATCTCCGCTTGAAACGTCTTAACTTGCGGTGCTAAATCTTGTGCCTGCTTAACGTTCAAATCAGCATACATTGTTTCAATTTTAAAATTAGTTTGTTGCTTTTGTTCTGATAAGTAACGTGCTACAGTGCGGATACCGTTACCACACATTGAAGCTTCACTACCATCGGCATTGATCACGCGCATTTTACCACTAACTTGTGGGTGGCTGGAATCATCAACGTATAAAACGCCATCGGCACCACCAGCCAACCCATTTTCACGGTCAGTCACTTGCTGTGTAGCTTGTTTTAATTCCGCCTCAGTTAAGCGATGTGCTAATTTTGTTTGATCGAGAATAAAAAAATCGTTCTCAGAACCGTGTACTTTCGTCAATGTAACATCCATTGCTATTCCACCCTCTGCTCCATAAATTTATTGATCAAGTCTAAATTCACACCCGATCATTTGCTGAAATTAGAATCTAGTGTAGCACAGATGAGAAAAAAAGTAAGCACCTAATAATAAACCGTTTTTCAATACAAATCGCCCGATCTCAGAAT
>NZ_RHOF01000019.1 GCF_003946445.1 Loigolactobacillus jiayinensis
TTCCAGTTCTGCCTAAAATTAGCTATCAACAGGATTTGACAAAGAGCCAAAAAAACCGGCAACTGAAATTCAGTTACCGGCTTTTCGTTAATTATGCGTGTGTATGGATGGTGTAGTTACGTTTGCTACCGCCATCTTTTTTGTCGTAACGTTTCTTGCGATCATAGCGACCTTCGCTGCTGCCATGGTTATTGTCGCGTGAACGACTATGACCGCCAGCACTATGGTTGTTGCTATGGCCGCCGCCATTACCACCGCCGCGACGATCACGATCGTTGCTACGATGACCGCCACGATAGCCGCCACTACGACGACCGTTGCCGCCATGACCGCGCCGTGGTAATGGGCGTTCGGGTGTGATCTTAACAGGCACTTCAGCAGCGTCGTCTTTACTAGTTACTTTCAATAAAGCAGCTGCCAATTGTAATGGTGTGTAATTATCCAACAATTGTTCGCCTTGTGCTTCATAATTACTTAAATCTTTGTCATCGATCATTGAATGAATCGCTGCGACTGCTGAAGTCAATTGACCTTGAAGTGCTTCCTTGGCCGTTGGTGCCTTCAGTGGTTGCATCTTAAGCCGAGTTAGCTTTTCAATCGTCCGTAAGTAGCCCATTTCATTAGGCGTTACGAAAGTGACCGATGTCCCTTTATGTCCAGCACGTGCTGTACGTCCAACACGATGGACGTAACTATCTGGATCTTGGGGAACATCATAATTATACACATGCGTAACACCAGTAATATCTAAGCCACGAGCAGCGACATCAGTTGCAACTAAGATATCTAAATGACCACCCTTAAATGAACGTAGTACGCTCATCCGTTTTTGCTGTGATAAGTCACCATGGATACCTTCAGCGTTGTAACCACGCGCACGTAAGCCTTTAGATAATTCATCGACCCGGCGTTTAGTACGACCGAAGACGATGGTTAATTCAGGCTTTTGCACGTCGAATAACCGCGTCATAACATCAAACTTTTCAAATTCTTTCGTTTGAACAAAGTACTGATCCAATAAGTCAGCCGTTAATTCCTTGGCCTTGATTTGAACCATTTTGGGATCGTGCATAAACCGATCAGCAATTTTACGAATAGCTGTCGGAATTGTTGCGGAGAATAAAAGGGTTTGGCGAGTTTCCGGTACTTGTTGGACGATTTTTTCAATATCTTCCAAGAAGCCCATATCTAACATTTCGTCAGCTTCGTCTAAGACCAATGTTTGTACGTGGTCTAAACGAATTGTCCGCCGGTTGATATGATCTTGTAGGCGGCCAGGTGTACCAACGATGATCTGTGGATGTTCTTTTAACGAACGAATCTGACGACCAATGTCAGCCCCACCATAGACAGCTTGGACCTTGGCATGTTTGTCTTGGCCTAAGCGATAAAGTTCTTCTTGTGTTTGTACAGCTAATTCACGTGTTGGTGAAATAATCAATGCTTGTACGTTAGGATTTTCAAGATCAATTCTTTGTAAGATTGCTAAACCAAAAGCAGCAGTTTTACCGGTACCAGTTTGGGCCTGGCCGATAACGTCAACGCCACTCAATGCCAACGGAATAGTTTCCGCTTGAATTGGAGTAGCTTCCTCGAAGCCTTGTCGTTGGACTGCTTTTAATAGCTCTGGATCTAATCCTAAATCTGTAAATTTCAAATAGTTTCCTCCTCGGGTCTGTTAAACAATTTGCAAAACAGTTCCCGATCCCATTCGCGTCTGCCTTGCAAAAATATTTGATGCTTACTAATTTGCATCTTTACCATGTTATCATGAACGACCGATAAAAACAAATTTTTGTAACAATTTATTTTCATGAAACCGTTCTGACCATACTTACTGTATCTTGTTTATTGAACAAAGTAAAAGACTATTGTCAATGATAATAGTCTTTTACTCACTTAATCGTTTGTTTGTAATGCATGTAAAACTTCATCCAAATGAATACCGTTACTGGCTTTGAGCAATACGGCATCAGCAGCGGTAATCGTTGCTAATAAATCAGTGATCATCGTCAATTTTTTGTTCAATGGATAATAATGAACGTGCCCGCTGAAAGCAGGATTTTTCGACAATATCGTTGCCAAAGATTGAATTTGTGGTCCCAACAAGTAAACTTCATTGATCTTAGCTGGATCAATAGCTGGTGCAACCGCCGCGTGTAGTGCTGGTGCTTGTTCACCTAGCTCCAACATATCACCTAACACAACAATGTGACGTCCAGTGACAGTTACCGCTGAAAAAGCCCGTAATACCGCCATCATGGCCGTTGGATTAGCATTATAAACATCACTTAAGATTTGTTCACCTTGCGCACCAGTGACCCATTGTGTCCGATTCTTGATCAATTTAAAATCAGCCAATGCCGCCTGCATTTGCTGCGGCTGAACTTGGAATAACCCGCCAATGGTAATTGCTGCCATCGCATTATTCACGTTATAGGTTCCTAGCAGTGGCAAATGAAATTCCGTCTCCGGATATTGGTTCAACGTAAAATCGATCTGTTTACTACCCGCCTTGATCGCCGTCGGGTATAAATCGTTGCTTTCTTGTTGGCCAAAGGTTTTCGTCCGCTGGGCAATCTTAGCAGCGCGCGCCTGCAATAACGGTTCATCACCATTATAAATCAGCATGCCATCTTCCTTGAGTCCGTGGGTGATTTCCATTTTGGCGTCAGCAATTTTATCGCGCGTGCCAAAAAATTCAATGTGCGCTTCGCCGATCATTGTAATGATGGCCAAGTCTGGGGCCACTAGCTGGCTCAAAAAATCCAGTTGGCCAGGCCGATCCATTCCCATTTCAATAACTAAAGTTTCAGTGTTTGTGCTCATATTCAAAATGGTGATTGGCACACCAATTTCGTTATTGAAATTACCCTGTGTTTTAACAATGTTAGTGTGCGGCGCCAAAATTGCGGCGGTCATATCCTTAGTGGTGGTTTTACCGTCACTGCCTGTGATGGCAATCACGCGTGGATCAACCTTATTTAGGTAATACTTAGCCAATTGTTGCAAGGCCTTCAAGGGATCACGGACTTCCAAAACCGGAAAGTCAGTTGGCTTACCCGGGTGCCCTAATTGCCAAAAGGCTGCAACTGCACCATTTTGCTGGGCGTTGCCAATATAGTCATGACCATCATTTTCAGCAGTCAGCGGAACAAAGAGTGCGCCAGTAGTTAGCTTCCGCGAATCAAAATGGACACTGGTGATTTCTAAATCTTGCCAGCGCGAATAGTCATTTTCAGCGGCTACTGCCTGCGCAATTTCTGCAAGTTGCATTTTCATAGATTAAAATTTCTCCTACTTAAAATTATCGTACCCCAACAAGTTAAAAATGTTGTTGGGCGCGTTGCCGCTTGAAACGTTTTAACGCCAATTGAATTAATTCTTCGATCAGATCGCCACTACTTAGCCCCATTTTTTGCCATAACTGTGGGTACATGGCGTACTGATCAAACATTGGCATCGTATTAATTTCGTTAAGCAAAACATCGCCATTAGCCGTCAAAAAGAAATCACAACGCGCTAGCCCAGAGCCATCCATAATGGCGTATGCTTGCTGTGCGTATTGCTTCATTTTGGCCAATGCATCTGCGTCGATTGCAGCCGGGATCTCTAATTCTAGCTGTTTACGGGACTGCTTCATCCCTTGATCAATAAAATCCTGTTGTTTGGCAATTTCACCAGGAATTGTAAAGTGTAGCTCTTCGTCACCTAGTAAACCTAGCTCAATTTCACGCGCCACGATGCCCTGTTCTACTAAAACACGAGAAGCAAATTCAAACGCCTTTTCGATGGCTGCAATCAATGCTTCACGATCACTTACCCGGCTAACCCCAAGACTCGAGCCTAGATTCGCCGGCTTGACGTACATTGGGTATAAAAGTGAGCCCTCACAACGCGCCAGAATCTTTTCAGCTGCTGCGTGCCATTGCGCTTTTAACACAGGAACGTAAGGTGCTTGCGGGATACCCGCTTGTTGAAATAACATTTTGCTAACAATTTTATCCATCCCCACAGCACTGGCCAGTACGCCATCGCCAACATAAGGAACGCCTAATGACTGCAACATGCCTTGAATCGTGCCATCTTCAGCATTTTGCCCATGCATGACTGGAAAAACAACTGCGTCTTCAATAGCTAAGTCGCCAGGTCGTAGTGCAATACCAGTTGATACGCCATTTTCATTAAATTGGGCGGTCTCACCGGCTACTAAATTAAGCGCAGTCGCCGCACTTAGCGGTTCATGTAAAACCGCCCCGCGCAACCAGGCCCCCGTTTGCGTAATATAAATTGGACAAACTGAGTAATACTTGAAATAAATTGCGTGAATAACTGCGAATGCCGAAGCAATCGACAAGTCATGCTCTGCATTTTGACCGCCATATAGTAGGTAAATCTGCATACGCGCCCTGCTTTCTTAAGTGTAGAAAAACGTCTGTAACATCTGACTCAGTGCATTGGATTTGAGCCATTGATCTACATTTTTACTTGGTTAAAACAATCTGATCAAAGCAATCCTTGGTTCGCAAAAGCAGCTTCATTAATGACGTTTAAGCGCCATTTTTGAATACCGTGATTGTAAATCAATTCAGCTACTTTTTCTTGATCCATACTATGCCAATCATCATCGATCAGCTTAAAACGACTATTTAAGTACAAAATTGGAATATGGATCTCCTTTTGCCGGCTATCAATATCAGCAAAGGAAAACAGCGCCCCGTCAATGAATAGCGGTTGTAACTGTTTAAGAATCGTCGGATCAATATCTTGAATTAATGACCGACGCCGAAATAAAAAGCGCATGTCAGGATATTTTTCCTGTAAATGTCGCTTTAGACTTCGATTTAACACGGTGTAAAATTGCGGCAAATGCCGGTAATAAGTTTTCACTGTGCCATCCGGTAAATCTAGATAAACATAATCATTTTGCAACTTATAATAAAACGGTGATTCTAAATGTGTGTAGGCGTGCCCCAAATAAAGCAACTGCGCCACCTCATTTGGCGTCACCTGCTCTAAGTATAATTCATGCGCAAAATCGATCCACTTATGTGTTGCTAAGTGTGGATCGGTTAAGTACGAGGCAATCGCCGGCGCACCAGAAATACTGTTGAACCCAGTGTGCGGATCAACATCATCATCCAGATCGACCGGCGTTAACAGTAGCAAATGATGCGGCACGCGTGGTAGCGCACCTGCAAAATCCTGCAAACTGATGCCATAGGACAATATTAAATTAGAAACCGTCTCTAAATGAACGTATACAACTTCCGCACTCATGATCCCACTCCACATCACTTTTAACCAATACTCACCTTATTGTACTACGAACGCTTAGGAAAGACAGCGAAAAAACAAGTATTCACACAACTGAAACATGCTTGAAATATTAATCAACAGTCGTACTAGCAACAAACGGCCGTCATTAAGCATAAACCACAGCTACCAGTTAGAAAGGGGTTGTGTCCTTACATGCGCAACCCCTCTAAATATGCTATTAGCTAGTGTTGCCCACAAAAAAGGTCCGCCAACTTTCAGCCAGTTACGGCTGATCATTGACGAACCTGTTACTTAAAATGAAACCTTAGGCGCCGTTTTTTCGGCTTCTGGTGTTTCTAAATAATTTATTTTCTGGAAGTTGTGGGCTGGTGCAATGACATTGCCCGGGAATGTTTGAATTTTATTATTATAATTAACGGCACTTGAATTGTACAGTTGGCGTGCATAGGCAATTTTATTCTCTGAATTGGTTAATTCATCCATCAACTGTCCAAATTGTTGATTTGCCTTAAGATCAGGATAGCTTTCTGATAAAGCAAAAATATCTTTTAAGCCAGCGGAAAGCTGATTGGAGACCGCCATTGTCTGTGCATGATCATCGCTAGGAACAGCTGCCAATTGATTGCGTTTGGCAATCACGTTTTCCAACGTGCCTTGTTCATGCTTAGCGTAGCCTTTAACCGTCTCAACTAAATTCGGGATCAAATCATTCCGGCGCTTCAATTGAACGTCGATTTGGCTCCAAGCTTCGTCGGTCCAATTACGACTACGTACCAAGCCATTATAAAAGCTGATGTAACCAATTACAATCACCGCTGCAAGCAAGATTGCAATTAAAATAATCCACAGCATCGCAAACCCTCTTTTCTTTTATATTCTGTATTTGCATTAATTGTCACAGATACGATTCAACTTGTCAATTAAGGTTATTGCTAGACGGAAAATTTTACCAGCAGCTTAATTGGTCTAGGCTTATTTAGGCCGCTGAATATGCTTTTACATCAGCTAATCATTAATTGTGGGCTACTAGCACTTTTAATTTTTGTCAATCGTGCTAACATAGAATTATCGCAATTTTCAGAAAGAAGGTGAGCGCTTGAACTCGGTTCAGCGCAAACGCCCGCAATGGCAACAAAATCTTTACGTGCTCTGGTTTGGTTGTTTTATGACCGGGATGGGATTTAGCTTAGTCCTTCCGTTTATGTCACTATATGTTGATACACTAGGTAAATTCACCCATGTCCAACTTAGTTTTTGGAGCGGCTTGACCTACTCCGCCACTTATTTAGTCACCGCCATCGTTTCTCCTTGGTGGGGCCGCTTAGCCGATCGCAAAGGCCGCAAATTAATGCTGCTACGTGCCTCAGCCGGAATGGCAGTGATCATTGGTGCCATGGCCTTTGTGACCAACGTCTATCAATTAGTTGTTTTGCGCGCCTTGCAAGGCGTCGTTTCTGGCTTCATTAGTAACGCCAACGCCTTGATTGCAACTTCAGCACCACGCAATAAAAGTGGTCAAGCGTTAGGCACACTTTCTACTGGCGCCGTCACTGGTCAAATGATCGGCCCATTATTAGGTGGTTCTATCGCCGGTTTCTTTGGCTACCGGGTCACCTTTTTGATTACAGCATGCCTACTGACAACTAGTTTTCTGTTATGTTTGTTTTTCGTTCATGAAACCTTTGAACCAGTTGAAAAAGGCAAAGAACAGCCAGCAAAAGCAATCATTCAGCAATTACCGCATCCCCAATTGATTATCGGTATGTTCGTTACCACGATGTTTATCATGGCCGCCAACAATTCGATCAGCCCAATCATCGCGTTGTTCGTTCGCGAGTTATTACACGGTACTGGTAACGTACCCTTGATCAGCGGTATTATTGCTGCCTTACCGGGGATTGCCACATTGATTGCTGCACCCCAATTTGGTAAGCTAGGCGACCGCATCGGTACCCAGCGAATTTTGTTACTAGGTTTGATTTTTGCCACTATCGTTTACCTGCCCCAAGGTTTCGTGACCAATGTGTGGCAACTGGCAGTATTGCGCGTTTTCGTCGGAATTTCTGACGCCGCCTTATTGCCTGCTGTACAGACAATTCTAGCCAAATACTCGCCGCATACCGTGGCTGGTCGTATTTTCAGCTATAATCAGTCCTTCCAGTCGGTTGGTCAAGTTTCTGGGCCATTGATTGGCTCCGGTATCTCCGGCTTTCTCGGCTACAACGGCGTCTTCTTCACGACAGCCGCACTCGAATTTATCAACTTCGTTTGGGTTTGGCGTAGCACTAAACCGTTACGCCTAAAAGCAAAAAAATAATCGTCAGCTAAATTAGCCGACGATTTTTTTGTACCATTTTTTTAACAAAAAGAAGCGTGTGTCATAAGACGGTAGCGCCCTCCGCTTAGCCTATAATATTCAGCAATAAAAAAACACCTGATAACAATATCAGGTGTCGCGTGCAATTGCTTAGTCTTTTTTGCCAGGTGCTGCATTTGTATCGGCAAAACCATATTTTTTGTTGAAACGATCGACTGCACCGTCGGCTTGCGTGAACTTCTGCTTGCCGGTGTAGAAAGGATGTGAGTCTGAACTGATTTCAACTAAAACTAATGGGTAACTATTACCGTCTTCCCATTCAACCGTTTGGTCAGATGTTTTCGTTGAGCCAGACAAGAATTGGAAACCTGTTTGGGAATCACGGAAAACAACGGGATGATAATCTGGATGAATACCTTTTTTCATTATAATACGCTCCTTTGCCCTGAATCATACTAACGTTAGCGTTTAAACTAGTCAGCCGGAAACAGCCTAACTGGTTATACCTAAGCTAGCCTGCGAAACAGAGATGATTTGGTTACACAACTAATAAATAGTACCATGTACGTTGAAATTTTGCAATTAGTGATGTGAATTTCTTGTTTGTTGTCGCTTAAACGTTAATCTGTTTAAATTTTGGTAGAACGCACGGTTGTCCGAAGTCCGCTGCATAAAGCGTAACAACTGTTCGGTGTATTCTAAAGCATCACCTGTCATTGAACGGCGAATTTTCCACAATGCGTCCAAATTTGTTTTTGGCAATAACAATTCTTCCTTGCGGGTGCCTGATTGCTTAATATCCAGTGCTGGAAAAACACGCCGTTCTGCTAATTCACGAGATAAATGCAGTTCTAAATTACCAGTTCCCTTGAATTCTTCATAGATCACATCATCCAAGCGGCTACCAGTATCAACCAACGCCGTAGCCAAAATTGTTAAGCTGCCGCCTTCTTCAATATTTCGTGCAGCACCAAAGAAACGTTTTGGCCGATAAAATGCTGCCGGATCCAGACCACCGGATAAGGTTTTACCACTGGAAGGTGTCGTTAGATTATACGCGCGCGTCAAACGGGTGATTGAATCCAACAAAATGATCACGTCTTGCTTATCTTCGACCAAGCGTTCTGCACGCTCCAAAACCAACTCGGCCACCCGCGTATGATTAGCTGGTTGCTGATCAAACGTAGATGAGACCACATCGCCTTTAACAGAGCGTTCAATATCAGTAACTTCTTCCGGCCGTTCATCGATCAACAGCACAATCAAATAGGCATCAGGATAATTCTCAGTGATACCAGTTGCGATAGCCTTAAGTAGACTCGTTTTCCCCGCTTTTGGTGGTGCCACGATCAAGCCACGCTGGCCAAAGCCAACTGGCGCAAAAACGTCGATCAAGCGGGTAGACAACTGCTGTTCAGTCGTTTCCAAACGAATTTGTTTATGCGGGTAAAGCGCCGTTAACGCTGGAAAATGCGGCCGCTGCTTAGCTTCTTCCGGATCTTTGCCGTTAACAGTATCAACGTGCATTAAGCCATAATAACGTTCGTTGGGCTTAGGTGGCCGTGCACGCCCATCAACTTTGTCACCAGTACGTAGGCCAAAACGCCGAATCTGTGATGCCGAAATATAAATATCTTCTTGCGATGGGCCATAATTGATTGGCCGTAAAAAGCCATAGCCATCGTCACCAACAATTTCCAAAACGCCTTCCATTGAAACGAAGCCCTGCTTTTTGGCTTGGGCACGCAACACGGCCAATGATAGTTCCTTTTTGTTCATTTGGCTGTAATACGGGATTTTAAAATCACGCGCGTACTTATAAATTTCTTTTAGGGTTTGGTTTTCTAACTCACCCATGGTCAAAAAATCGCTCATTAAATTACTCCTTCATTTAAATCAAAAAAAGAAACGAAAACAACGCTTCCGCTTATCAGCAAAGCAAGCTGCCCTCGTTCCTTAATATACGCTATTAGCGTGATGCAATCGTGATCTGTTCTACATCATCAACAATCTCGACCTGTGCGCCAAGTCCACGCAACTTATCGACTACTCGTTCGTAACCACGCAAAATATTGTCGACATTACTGATAATAGTTTCACCTTGTGCCATTAAACCAGCAGTCATCAGGCACGCACCAGCACGAATTTCGTCCGCTGATACTTCGGCACCATACAATTGATCAGCGTGATGCAAAATGATTACATCGTTTTCAATTGTGATCTCTGCCCCCATCCGAATCAATTCAGGAATATGTTTGACCCGCTTGGGGTAAATCGTATCAACAATTAAGCCTTCGCCGCGTGCCTTTAGCAACAATGGGGTAATTGGCTGCTGTAAATCAGTCGCAAAACCGGGGTAAACGGCTGTTTTGATTTGTACCATCTTTAAATGGTCAGATGGATTTACATAAATACTATCTTCATGATAGTCCAGCTGTGCACCCATTTCTTCCATTTTCGCCAAAAAAGCGTCTAAATGCTCAGGAATAATATTTTTAACTAAAACCCCATCACCAATCGCTGCGGCCATGGCTAAATAAGTCCCCGCTTCGATACGATCTGGGATGATTGTATGTGAATTATGTGCTTCTAATCGTTGTACACCGTCGATCCGAATAATATCGGTACCCACGCCACGAATTTTTGCACCCATATTATTTAAAAAGGTAGCTAAATCAATAATTTCCGGCTCCTTGGCGGCATTTTCAATAATTGTCCGCCCATTAGCACGAACCGCGGCCAATAAAATATTGATCGTCGCACCAACTGAAACCATATCTAAAAAGATTCGTGCACCGTGTAAACCTTCTGCCGGCGCCTTAATGTACATAGCGCCATGCTCATTTGTGACTTGTGCACCAAGGGCCTCAAACCCCTTAATGTGCTGGTCGATTGGCCGGGGTCCAATATCATCGCCACCGGGCAAGCCAACAATAGCCTCACCAAATTTACCTAATAATGCGCCCATAAAATAATATGAGGCACGTAGGCTTTTAATACGACCATTCGGTAATGGTGTCGGTACAATCTTGGTGGGATCGATTTTGAGGATATCCGCAGTGAACGTTGAGGTCACGTGCATCGATGCCAAGATTGACATTAAATTATGTACATCCCGAATATCAGGCACCCCGTCCAGCGTTACCGGCGTATCAGCTAGAATCGATGCGGGGATGAGCGCAACGGTACTATTCTTCGCGCCCCCGATCGTCACCGTGCCGGATAGCGGTTTGCCACCTTGGATCCTCATTTTCTTCATATGCTACTTTCCTCACTTCAATTATAATCATTTCAATGATAAAGAATGTAACCTAAAAATACAATACCTTAAGCCACTTAGTTAGGAAATTCTAACAATCATGTAACGTGCCTGAGCCTTACTTACACTAATCATACCGAAAAATAGTTGCTAAAACCAGTCTTAGGACTTTATCAATTCTTAATATTTGTCATGTTTTGTCATCTACCCTAAAAAAATAGAGTATTGTAGCAAATTGCCTACAATACTCTACCATAAAAGTTAGAATCGTGCTACCTCTTTAGCTATGGCTAGCTGTTTTGATAAATGCTTTGTACAAACCTTCTGGCCGGCTTGGACGTGATAAGAATTCTGGATGGTATTGCGCAGCCACGAAGAAATCATTTTGTGGTAATTCAACCACTTCGACCAAGCGATTATCTGGGGAAACACCAGAGAAAACTAAGCCATTTTTCGCCAATAAATCGCGATACTTATTGTTGAATTCGTAACGATGACGATGGCGTTCTTGGATCTCAGGCACGTTGTCGTAAGCGGCAGCGGCTACGGAACCTTCCTTAAGCACACAAGGATACAAGCCTAAACGTAAGGTACCGCCTAAGTTTTCCTTGGCGTTTTGGTCAGCCATCAAATCAATAACTGGATCAGCAATATCTGGTTGTGTCTCAGATGAGCCAGCATCCTTCAAACCAACCACGTTGCGCGCAAATTCGACACAGGCCATTTGCATCCCTAAACAAATACCTAAGAACGGTACGTTGTTTTCACGAGCATACTTAATGGCCGTAATTTTACCTTCAAGACCACGATCACCGAAACCACCAGGAACTAAAATACCATCGGCGTCACCTAATAATTCAGTGACATTTTCATCATTAACGTGTTCAGCATTAAATTTAACAATTTCAACGTCAACATCATAGAAATAACCGGCGTGCTTCAAGGCTTCCGTTACAGAAATATAAGCGTCCTGTAGTTCAACATATTTACCAACCAAGGCAATTTTTGTCTTACCTTTTAAGTTACGGACCCGTTGTAATAAGCCATTCCATTCCGTCATATCGGCAGTTGGCACGTTAGTCATGCCAAAATGTTCTAGCACAATATCGTCCATATTTTGTTTCTGTAAATTGACTGGAATTTGATAAAGTGTATCCACGTCCAAAGATTCGATGACTGCTTCTGGGGTCACGTCACAGAACAACGCAATCTTATCTCGCATGTCTTGGGTAATTGGCTTTTCTGAACGAACAACTAAAATGTCCGGTTGAATCCCCATACCACGTAATTCCTTAACTGAATGTTGCGTTGGTTTGGTTTTCATTTCACCAGCCGCACGCAAATAAGGAATCAGCGTTGCGTGGATGTAAAGTACATTTTCACGGCCAACATCAGCTTTCATTTGCCGAATTGCTTCTACGAATGGTAAGGATTCAATATCGCCTACCGTACCACCAATTTCGGTAATGATAATATCGGAATCAGACGTTTTAGCAGCCCGTGTAATTTTTTCCTTCAAAGCGTCAGTAATATGTGGAATAACTTGAACCGTTGCGCCAAGGTAGTCACCATTACGTTCTTTTTGGAGAACTTCACTGTAGATTTTACCCGTGGTAACGTTGGAGTATTGGTTTAAATCTTCATCAATAAAGCGTTCATAATGGCCAAGATCAAGATCGGTTTCCGCACCATCATCGGTGACAAAGACTTCCCCATGCTGATAAGGATTCATCGTACCAGGATCGATATTGATATACGGATCAAATTTCTGAATTGTTACTTTTAAACCTCTGTTTTTCAGTAGCCGTCCCAATGATGCTGCAATAATTCCTTTGCCTAATGATGAAACAACGCCGCCTGTTACAAAGATATACTTGGTCATATCAAAACTCCTTCAATATTATTCGGGGAAGATAAAATTAGAGCATTTTAAAAGGCACTCAGGCTCTTCAAAATACGTTCAAATTAATTTAGCTAGAACGCTTCAAAAATAAAAATAAGCTCCCCATTCCTCAAGAATAGGGAGCTTATCATAACCGTTCATTGGCTTTACAAATGCTTGTAAAGCGCCCAAACAATATAATACATGGAAATTGCTTAAGCGTCAAGCATTCAATTTTATTAAATTAGCTTAAGCGTTATCGTCGTCGTCAATGTCATCATCATCAAATTCAGCTAATTCACCTTCGATACCGTCAGGCAGATCTTCATCTGGTGCATCGTCAGCATCATCATCAACGCTAGCCAAAAGATCATGATCGGTATGATCACTGGTGTCGTCATCATCATCGACGTAGTCAGCTTCGTCATCCAAATCGTCATCATTATCTTCTGGATCGTCGTCATTATAATCGATCACATCGTCATCATCACTAACATCGGCTAAGAAGGCATTAACCTTTTTACGCCGCTTGCGTTGTGGTTGATCTTCTTCATCTTCTGGATGGTTGACCTCTTCATCGACTGAATCGAATGGGTACCATGAGCGTAAACCCCAAACGTTTTCACCTAATGAAATAAAGCTGCCATCAACGTTGAGATCTGTATAAAACTGTGATAGACGATTGCGGACTTCCTTGTCGCTTTCATCCAAATATTTTTGAATGGCATTGACTAAGTCAGCAAAGGGCATAACATCACCTTTTTGCTCTAAAATTGCATGTGCCACTTCGATCATTGATAATTCGTTTTTTTTCTGTCCCTTAAAAGCGTCGAGTTCCAACAGGTACACGTCCTTTCTCCACTAATAAATATAAGTTGTTTATTAGTGAAATACACCAATAAACCCGGATAATCTGAGCGAAATCTACCCAATCATAGCAAAAACTGCCTAATTAAAGCATCGCTCAGCAGTCTATCCTACATCATACTATGTCGATTTCGAAAAAGCAATATCAAGCGGTAAAAACTAGTCGCAATTGATAATCACCAAGATGATCGTTGCCAGCAAACAATTGATATTCAATATAAATTTCACCGGAAACTGGTTGTTCCTTGATCCGCATGTCTAACCGTGGCGTGAGCGTTTCAATTGGGATCACACCGTAGGGAGTTTGATAACGGGCGATCACCCGCGTGTTCCGACTAAAATGTAACTGTAAGCGCTGATTACCATTTTGCTCACCTCGGGTTAATTTAACATCGCCATCAGGTTCAATTTTCATTGTAACGGGAATCTGTGTGCCATCGTCTTCCGAAGTTTCTTTGTAGCGAATATATAATGCGCGGCCGACCTGCACTAACTGACCAGGTTCATCAAAAATATGCTGAGTGGAATCGCCCTCTTGTTGCACAACTGTTTCTAAGTGAATCATGATTGGTAAGCTTGTTGAAAGATCCATAATTTATTGCCACCTTTTTTCAGTTTCATGTATTTCTATTATATCAGTCCTAGCCATTTCTGCGTAGAATCTAACTCCAAAGCAGTCGCGGGACTTTGCTGGAAAAGGTATAATAGAAGCAATAACGAAGCTAACTATAAAAATAACTTTTAAAAGGACGTCATTATGGACTATCGTAATCAAATGCTACCACGGGAAAAAGTGCTACGCGATCCCGTGCATAATTATATTCACGTACAACATCGCGTGATTCTCGACCTGATCAATACCAAAGAATTTCAGCGCTTGCGGCGAATTAAGCAGCTCGGTACAGCTTCATTTACGTTTCATGGCGCCGAGCACAGTCGCTTCGGACACTCAGTTGGCGTTTACGAAATTGCGCGCCAAATCTGTGATAATTTTCAGCGCAACTTTCCAACGCAACAGCCAAATGATGGCTTATGGGATGATCATGAGCGTTTGGTCACGTTGTGTGCGGCCTTACTTCACGATATCGGCCATGGCCCCTATTCGCATACGTTTGAACATATTTTCAACACCAACCATGAACACGTTACCGTCGCGATTTTAACGGATCCAACAACCGAGGTCAACGCCGTTTTACGCCGCGTCAGCCCAGAATTTCCAGAGCAAGTTGCCAGCGTTATCACCCATGATTATCCTAATCCGCAAGTGGTCCAAATGATTTCCAGTCAAATCGATGCTGATCGAATGGATTATTTATTGCGCGATGCTTACAACACCGGCACCGAGTACGGTAAATTTGATCTCACCCGTATTTTACGCGTTATGCAACCCTATAAGGAAGGTATCGCCTTTTCCATGGATGGTATGCACGCGGTGGAAGATTATGTTTTAAGCCGCTTCCAGATGTACTTGCAAATCTATTTTCATCCCGTTTCTCGCTCAATGGAAATGATTCTACAACATCTACTGCAGCGGGCGAAAACATTGTATGATGAAAATCAGCTTTCCGCTGAAGAGGTCCCGTCACTGTTACTACCCTTCTTAGAAAATGATTTTACACTGGCCGACTATCTCAAACTCGATGACGGTGTATTGACCACTTACTTTATTGAATGGCAAGATTTTGACGATCCCATTCTCAGTGACTTAGCCAGCCGTTTCTTGAACCGGCGGCCATTAAAATCAGTTAGTGTCACCGATAAAACTCAAGATCTATTACCAAAAATGCGGCAATTAATTGCGGCTGTCGGCTACGATACCACTTATTACACGGCAATTAATAATAGCTACGACTTGCCTTACGACGCCTACGATCCGCATTCAGCTAATCCAAAAACGCAAATTGAAATCAGCCAACCAGATGGTAGCTTGATCGAGTTATCAGCACTTAGCAATATTGTCGCCGCCATCAGCGGTAAAATGACTGGCGACGAGCGGTTCTTCTTTCCTAAGGAAATGCTGCGCCGCGACACGACTGATAATTTATTTGCCGCAACCTATCAAGAATTTCAAAGCCACGTGTTAAATGGCACATTAATTCATTAAAGGCCTTGCCGCTGGCGCCACTGAGCTAAGGCCCAGCGATGCGTCGGTCGTTTTAACGCCTTAGCTGCCTCGTCTAACGGCATCCATTTAATCTGATTAAAGTCGCCTTCCAGCGGTGCTTGTATTTTAACTAGCCCTGTGCCGGCGTAGAAATGAGCGGGGTGATAGTACGCTTGCTTGCGCCACGTGGAATAAAAATACTCACTGGCGCGGCCGAGATAATCAGTGATCTGCATCTTGCCGCCAACTTCTTCAATTAATTCACGGGCAATGGTCTCCACATCAGATTCGCCAGGTTCAATGCCACCGCCAGGCAGTAAAAAGGTGTGATTCGGGGGCTCGACAACTAGGATTTGCTGTTGCGTTGCATCCGGCACGACCGCATAAGCACCTACGCGGGTTTTATAAGTTAACTTCGGATCACGTTCACCAAAAACGATTTCATCCATGATGATGACCTCCTAAGCATAAATTGAATTTGAAATTACTTATATTGTAGCCGACCTACTGTTGAGTAGCTAGTGGAAAATGAATATTTGATTAAATTTTAATTAGATTAACTGCTTAAGAATGCAAAAAGAGGCGGTGACATAAGTAATATTATGCCACCGCCTCTTTTTTATTGCCGAACATTATAACTTAAACGTGTAACATAAGACACCTCCCTCCGCTTAGCTACGATCGCCGAATAATTCACTACGTGAATTATTCGTCAATCTGCCATGTTTCTTGCGGCAGGTTTTTGCCACAAGAATGGACATCGTCCGTAGCATCCAGGATATATTAGCGAACTTTGTTAATATATCTACAATTGCGGAGTAGTAGGCTAATGCTCAGGAGCTAACCGTCTTATGTTACACTCTCTTTTTTTGCTCTTCCGTTTTAATAAAGCCGATTACTTCTTTTCAACAGTGTGCGGTTGGTCAAAATTAGTCCCAGCTTCGCGGCGAATTTGGACATTGATGCCTTGTTTCTTCAATGTATCAGCGAATGCCGTGACGTGTTTTTTGGGACTGCGGGTATATTGATCATGCTCAGTTGCTGGACTATACGGGATCAAATTAACATAGGCCAGATGCTGAATATCTTGGAATAACCCTGCCAGCTGCAACGCTTCTTCAGTGTGATCATTAACGCCATTTAACAATGTATACTCAAACGTAATTCGGCGATTGGTTTTAACCAAGTAATAATGAACCGCATCAAATAGCTGTTCCAAGTTCCAAGTATGATTCATCTGCACAATTTTATTGCGTAATTCATCGTTAGGTGCCTGAAGTGAAATGGCTAAGTTTACCTGCATATCGCGGTTAGCAAAGTCACGAATCTTGCTGGCTACACCGTTAGTTGAAACGGTCATGTGCCGCGCGCCGATCTCCAAACCAGTTTGATCATTAACGATGGTTAAGAACTTCATCACATTAGCAAAGTTATCAAATGGTTCACCAATGCCTGCAACAACAATATGGCTGACACGTTCACCCTTGGCTTGTTCATCCAATTGACGTTGGATTTGGACCACTTGTGCGACAATTTCACCAGCAGTTAAATTCCGCTGCTCGTTGGCCATGTCACTAGCGTAGCCCGTCTGAGTCGTCACACCAACTGACAAACCATAGTCATGGTGCTGTACAACTGTTTCAATCATGAATTCATCTGCTAATTGAAATAAATATTTAGCGACTTCGCCATCTTGCGATTCTTGAACTGAAACAGTTCGTAATGTGCTAAAGTCAAAATTTTCATCTAATAAAGCAATTGTCGCCTTTGACAGGTTCGTCATTTCAGCAAAACTAGCGACCCGCTTGATGTACAGCCAATCCCATGCTTGCGTGGCGCGGAATTTTTTATCATTATGTTCAATAAACCAATTAATTAAATCACGCTTGTTCAATCCATAAATGGACGTTTTTACCATTATACTGCCTCCGTTTTTCTACGTTCATAATACGCTTATGTTAGCCTACCTCGCCAAACGACGCAAGCTAATTCGCTTTCCAGCAACAAAAGTTCGCGTTTCCATTGGTTTGTCATCAGCTTTTGTTTATAATTAACTTTAATAACAATTTCAGAAAGTAGGTTTATTCTATGCTCAAGGAATTTCGTGATTTTATTCTCCGTGGCAACGTGATGGATCTGGCCGTTGCTGTTATCGTCGGTGGTGCCTTTACTACGATTGTTAAATCATTGACCACTAACCTGATCAATCCACTATTAGCCTTATTCGTCGGTAAAGTGGATCTATCCGGCATCGTACTAACGCTTGGCAGTGCTCAGTTTAAGGTTGGTTCGTTCTTAAACGATGTGATCAATTTCATTATTATTGCCTTCGTGATTTTCCTATTATTAAAAGGGCTCACGAAGTTACGTCACTTGGCAGCGCATGAAACGATTGAAGAAGAAGCTGTGCCAACTAAGGAAGAAGAATACCTAAAAGAAATTCGCGACTTACTGGTCCAACAACAGAACAAACACTAACACTTAACAGGTTGTGATATTATATCACAGCCATTTTTATTACCTTATATAAACCAGCATTACTGCTAACCAGCCCAGAAATTGCCACCAGCGGGTCATCACCAATAAGGCTAAGTAATCACGCAAGGCCCCTAAAGGTAAATAAGTCCAGGATGTCGTGGCCACATAGTAACTTAAATGCAAGCCTAAACGGCGACCGTATAGCGCCGCGCGCAGTAGATGGAAATCACTAGTCAGCACACCAATTGTGCTATTAGTGGGTAACTTAGCTAACGAAAATTGCAGATTTTCCAAGGTTGACGTTGAGCGGTCTTCCAAAATTAATTGCGCTGCCGGGACACCAAGTTTGAGCAGCACATTGGCCATTGCTTGCGCCTCCGTTAGTGGTTCATCACTGCCTTGCCCGCCGGATAACACCAAGTAACATTTACGCTGTTGATAAATTTGCGCAGCCCGCTGTACTCGCCGTTTTAGCGTAGACGTCAACTGTCCATTTGGCTGCAAGCCAGAACCCAGCACGATCACATACTGCGGTGACTGCTGTGGGTAGCTCATTAATAGCAGTGTTCCCAGTACATAAGTACCTAGCCCGACAGCAAAATAGCCAATGCTTAGCCAGAGTAACACCACCAGCTTCGACCGCCACCAAATGGTTATTACCGGTAAAAGCAACAAAATCAGTGCCACTAATTGTAAACTACGATAGGCTAAGTTTTCGCCGCGCCGTTGCAACAAACCGTGGGCAAAACGCCAAAATAGATAACCGACCAGCCAAAATACACCACTAGCAACACTATAAAATAGCACTTGATAAGCTTGTAACCCTGGCCAAATAACACTGGTGAAGCCGCGCCAAGCCAACAAACCACCGCCGCCAAGTAGCAGGTACCCTGCAAGCCAGAAATAGCGTCGCCAATATAGACTGGCGAACACTAACAGCCATAATCCTGTTAACCACAACATATGCACCGCCCCTATAAACAAAAAATAAGTGCACCAAAATCAGCGCCAAAGCCGCTAATTTTCAGTACACTCATCTGTGCTTTTTAATTATTTCGTTTCTTTATGGAACTTATTCTCGAATAAGGGACTTACTGGTTTGTTTTCGTGGATCCGCTTGATGGCATCCCCCATCAATGGGCCAACCGAGATCTGTACGACTTTGTCGATCAGTTTTTCTTTTGGTAATTGAATTGAATCAGTAACTACCAACTGTTTAATTGGTGATTTTGAAATGCGTTCGATAGCTGGGCCAGATAAAACAGCGTGGGTCGCACTTGCGTAAACTTCAGTTGCGCCAGCGTCGATCAAGGCTTGTGCGCCTAATGTGATCGTGCCTGCTGTGTCGATCATGTCATCGATCAAGATACATTTCTTACCTTTGACATCACCGATAATGTTCATGACTTCCGCAACGTTGGCTTTTGGCCGGCGCTTGTCAATGATGGCTAATGGTGCCTTCAGAAATTCAGCTAACTTACGTGCACGGGTTACGCCACCATGGTCAGGTGAAACGACTACAGCATCATCATCAACGCCTTGGGTCAAGAAATAATCGGCAATTAATGGTGCGCCCATTAAATGATCCACTGGAATATCGAAGAAACCTTGAATTTGTGCCGCATGTAGATCTAGCGCCAAAATCCGCGTTGCACCAGCCATTGCTAGCATATTAGCAACTAATTTAGCCGTAATTGGTTCCCGTGAACGGGCCTTACGATCTTGTCGTGCGTAACCGTAATATGGGATCACAATATTGATCGATGCTGCAGAAGCCCGCCGTAATGCATCAATCATGATCATCAATTCCATTAAATTATCATTAACAGGTGCTGAAGTTGATTGAATGACGTAAACGTTGTCGCCGCGAATGCTTTCTTCGATGTTGATCCGAATTTCACCATCGCTAAAACGATCGACTGTCGTCTTACCAAGTTCGACCCCGACTTCATCGGCAATTTTTTGCGCCAACGGCTTGTTTGAATTCAAAGCAAAAATTTTAAGCTTTGGATCAAAATAATGTTCTGACATGAGAGCCTCCATTTAATTTTAATGTCGTTCGTTTAGATATACCGTAATTAATTAGCATAAACGTGCCAAAAAGACATGAACATTTTTTTATAGCACTTTCTAAATTAAACCCACCATTAAATAATAGGGAATTTTCCCGCACAAATCAAGCGTGAGTACAAAAACTTACGCTATTTTCATGAAAGCCTAATTTTCAGGTTCATGGGGTAGCTTAGCCCAATAGTCTGCTTTGTTGACTTGGCGGGCCCGGGCAATCGCCATGGCGTGAAAATCAACATCAGCGGTAATCGTTGAACCAGCGGCAACGAAAGCGTGGTCAGCGACGTTAACTGGTGCGACAATATTCGAATTACTGCCAATAAAGGCCCAGTCACCAACGTTAGAATGATGCTTGTTCAAGCCGTCATAATTAACGAAAACTACGCCGCAGCCAATATTGATATGTTCTCCTAACGTAGCATCACCAACATATGATAAGTGACCCATTTTAGTATGTGCGCCTAATGTAGCCTTTTTGACTTCACAGAAATTACCGACGTGGACATATTCGCCAATATCAGATTGTGGCCGTAAATGGCTCATCGGTCCAATATTGCTGTGATCGCGCATAATTGATTCTTCAATCGTTGAGCTGGTGATTCGCACATCGTTCCCAATCGTGGCGTCACGCAAAGCTGAACCGTTGCTGATGTAGCAATCGCTGCCGATCACCGTTTTACCTTTTAAGGTCACGCCAGCTTCAATCGTTGTATCAGCCCCAATTTGAACACCGACATCAATATGCGTTGCTGCAGGATCAACCAAAGTGACCCCATTAGCCATATGTTCTGCGTTGATTCGTTGTTGCATGATTGCAGTTGCCTGTGCTAAAGCTGCCCGCGTATTGACCCCCAAAGATTCAGTGAAGTCTTTCATTTGGTACGCTGCGACAATTTCGCCTTTGGCCTTCAAAATGCCGATCACGTCAGTTAAGTAATACTCGCCTTGCGCGTTATCGTTACCAACTTCATGTAGCGCCGCAAATAACGCTGCATTATCGAAACAATAAACGCCGGTATTAATTTCGGTAATTGCTGCCTCTTCACGATTAGCATCTTTTTGCTCAACAATTTTTTCAACAACACCTAATTCATTGCGTACAATACGACCATAGCCAGTTGGGTCTGGTGCGATGGCGGTCAGCACAGTTGCCTTAGCGCCTTTTTCCTTATGGTATTCAAATAACTGTTCAAACGTCTTGGCTGTGAACAAAGGTGTATCACCACTCACTACCATGGTCATGCCATCTTTACCACCTAATTGGTCCTCTGTGCGTAAAACTGCATCCCCGGAGCCCTTCTGTTCAGACTGTAGCGCGTAGTCTGACCGTTGACCTAAAGCAGCTTTAACAGCATCAGCACCATGACCGATCACCGTAACGATCTGATCAGGACCTAACTGCTCTGCTTGAGTTAATACGTGTTCAACCATTGAACGACCACAAACTGGATGTAGCACCTTTGCTAACTTTGATTTCATGCGTGTACCTTGACCAGCCGCCAAGATCACTGTATATTTTGCTGTCATTTTTTTACCCCGCTTCAAAAAATTATGTCCGTTTCTGCTAGCTCAGTCAGCCGTATTTATCTAGACCAATCAGCACAACCACGCGACATCTACCTCACTATCATAGCCTAGTCATAAATAGCTGACAAGTAAAACCAGAGTGTGCCAAAAGACGATCAGCTTCTGAGCATTAGCCTACTACTCCGCAACGGGTGATGACTTGCCGCACTTCAGCAATAAAAAAGAGGCTGCAACATAATTTTACTTATGTCGTAGTCTCGTCATGGATCAATTCAACAGTGCTAACTTCCTTAGTGTGGCTCAAGCGCTCGTAAAACAAGCGATCGCGCCGAAACAACATCGTTAGCAGTGCATGCAGGCAAAAAATAGCCAACACAACTGCGACGACCAGCAACGCCATTAAATAATAATCAAACTGCGCTTGTGGTGCATGGCTTAGCCCATTTAACAATAAAATCGGTACAATAAAGGTGGGCACGACAGCGCCGTATAACAACACTTGCCGCCAAATTAATTGCCACCACCGCAACGGTACTGGCAATGCAGCGGTGATTTTTATTTTCACTAAGCGCTTGCCTAAGGTTGCCCCCTGCCATAATCCTGGTAATAATACAAAATAACCAAGTACTTCAAGTCCGTACCACAGACCCAGGTTAGCGGTGATGTTATAGGGTAAATGACGACTCAACAAGCTCACAATGCCAGTTAAAATTAGTAAACATAACCAATCAATGACAAAAGCCACAAAGCGCCGACTAAAGCTGACGCGGCGCCCTTTGGCAAAAGCGGCAGCAATCATTTGCCGTGAAGTAGGAAATAACTGCGTCAGAAATGGCGCTAAGCCAAAACCAATTATGCCACCCAAGGTATTGAGCATTAAGTCGTCAACGTCAAATAAACGGTATGGTCGTGGATAAATGCCGTACAGGCCGGATAATTGGGTTGTTTCAAAAAATAAGGTCAGCGCAAAACTAAGTGCCACCGTTTGTGGAAAGCTGCGCCGAAAATAGTAGCGTAGATAGGCCCCAAATGGAATCGTCAAAATCACGTTAAACGTTGGTTGTACAAAGGCAGCCTGCTTTAGCGCCGGTAAATAAGTCTGCGGATCACGCCATTGTAGCACCGTTTTATACATAAATTCACGGACAAACATCAGTGGTTCTAGATTATAGTGCGCTGATGTGTACAGTGCGACTAAATGCCGTGGTGGTAGCGGTAAAACAACTAAAAAATACGCCGTCAGCAAGTAAAAGACGAACGTATATAAAACAAACGCTTGCCAACCGGTCAGCGCACCGTATTTACGGTACTGGCGAACCAAGAACGGAATCGTGATTCCTAATGCCAATACTGGAAAAACCAGCAACGCTATTTTGATTGGATATAAATAAGCGTGCATTGGCTTATTTAAACGTCCGTGCTAAATAATTACCTGGTGCTACGTGAATTGTTTTATCACGACTATCGACCTTATCCACTGACAGTAATGCCGTGTAGTCAGCGATTGCCCGTTCACCAGCAAAAGCTGATTCTGCAAAAACGGTCACACCAACTAATTCAGATTCAAACTCTTCAATCAAGCTCTTCATCCCGTTGACAGTGCCGCCGCCTTTCATGAAGTCATCGACGACCAAGACCCGTGAACCTTGTTTCAAACTACGCTTGGATAATTCCATTTTTTCAACACGTTCTGAAGAACCGGAAACATAGTTAACACTGACAGTAGAGCCTTCAGTGATTTTTGAATCTCGCCGTACGATCACAAATGGCACATTCAAAAAGGTTGAGACACTCTGCGCAATGGGCACACCCTTAGTGGCGACCGTCATTACGGCATCGACTTCTTGTTCCACGTATTGTGTGGCAATCAAACGACCAACTGAGCGCAAAACATCAGGTTGTCCGAGTAAGTCAGATAAATAAACGTAACCACCTGGTAATAAGCGGCTTTGTTCGGATAATTCCGTCGTCATGGCGGCAATAAATTCAGTTGCTTCTTCTTGACCAATTGTTGGAATAAAACGAACTCCGCCGGCCGCTCCAGGAATTGTTTCTAAGATTCCTGTGCCACGGCTTTTAAAAGTCCGCCGTACAATACCAAGATCTTCACTGATCGAGGATTTAGCTGATTCATAACGTTTAGCAAAATAAGTTAGCGGGACCAACGTGTGTGGCCGCTCTAATAAGTAACGGGTAATATCGATCAATCGTTCACTGCGTCTAATTTTCAATTAATCCACCTCATTTCAAGACATTCGCTTGTCTATTATATAGAGTTTACCTTAAAAAAACTAGCATTAATCCATTTTTATCAAAAATAGTTCGCTTTTTCTCATAAAAGCCACTGTATTGCCATTTAAGCAGACCTTCGCAAAATTAATTTGTCAGTTCACTGCGCGTAAATGCGTTAGAGCCACGCCTTACTGCAACTTTTTAAAAACTAAGCATCTTAATTTAGCCCATTTAATAATGGCCGCACTAGATAAACCTCGGGACAAAACCCCTTCATACTATTAAAGACGTGTTGCGCTCGTGAATATTTAGCACATAACCCAAAAACCGTGGGGCCGCTACCGCTCATTTGCGCAGCATCAGCACCAAACTGCTGCATTTTTTGGCGTAACTGCTTAATCTGCGGGTAACGCTGGCTCGTGATAGCCTCTAATGTGTTGCCCATACTAGTCAAAATTTGTTCATAGTTGCCTTGCTTGATTGCCGTAACCATCTGTTCAATTGGCGGATGATTTAACTGCTGATCATACGGAATTGAGCGTAAAATACTAGGTGTCGAAACGCTTGCGTTGGGCTTAGCTAAAACCACCCAAAATGGCGGTAGCTTCGGTAACAAAGTGATTTCATCGCCGCGGCCAGTTACTAACGCCGTCTGTGAGTACACGCAATACGGCACATCAGAATCGATGGCTAAGCCTAAATGCGCCAAGTCCGCCAGCGACCAATTCAATTGCCACAAGCGGTTTAAACCACGCAGTACCGCCGCCGCATCCGAACTGCCACCACCTAAACCTGCCGCCACTGGAATTTGCTTACGAATATGAATTCGCGCACCACGGGTGATGCCGGCTTTACGCTGCAATAAGCGAGCCGCTTGAAATGCTAAGTTACGCTGATCCACTGGTAAAAAACCACTATCAGTCGTCACCTTGATCTGTCGTGAAGTCGTTGTCGATAATTCCACGTAGTCCGCCAAATCAACGGAGGTCATCACCATTTTCCATTCGTGCTCACCATCGGCATGCTGAAAAAGGGCGTCTAAACTTAAATTAATTTTTGCCGGTGCCTTCTCCGTTATTTCCATGCTCACTCCACCTGACCACTTGATTTGTTTACAATTATACTAACTTTTCCAGCAAGTTAAAAGGTGCGATACACGTGAATATTGCAGATAACGAAAAAGGTGGGCGATTGGCACATTTTAAGATCAAAAAAGCTGCAACCAAAATCACTTGGTCACAGCTGCTTTGTTATCCTAATTTAAATGTGGATGGCATGAATGAACAAACCAGAAGCGAAGATCCAAATACAGATAATAACTAAATAACCTAAGAAGAATTTCATACTCTGCTTAAGAATTTCGCCTTCTTGGCCTTGCAGATCAGTTGCTGCTGCAGCAACGGCAATACTTTGTGGCGAAATCATTTTCCCAGCGGTGGCGCCGACTGCATTAGCGGCTACGACCCAATACGTATTGTCGTGAAGCGCAACTGCAGCTTGACGTTGCAAGTTCCCGAACAACACATTGGCGGACGTATCAGAGCCAGTCACAAAGGTGCCTAACGCGCCAATTAGTGGTGCAACGATTGGATAGAATACACCAAGCACACCAACTAAAGTTGCGGCAATTACTGCAATCATGCCACTATAACCCATTATTTTAGCTAAAGCGACGATTGCACAGACGGTAATCAAAGTTTGAACCATTTGTACCGCTGTCTTACCCAAAATTTTGAAGATTTGACCTAGTTTCATCTTCTGAATCAAGCCGCCGATAATTGTTGCTAAAATAATCAACGTTCCTGGCGTGGAGACCCAATTGAACACGTATGGCTTAGCGCCACTACCCGTGTAGATCGTAATTGCCGACTTGATACCGGTTAGAAAATGATTCATTGGCGGTACCAATGGCGAAGCTAGCATAACAAAAACAAAAACCAGAATGAATGGCATTGCTGCTAACACAAATTTGTTAGCTTTAGGCGCCTTTTCTGTAGTTTTGTGCTCGCTGGGATGCTTGCGTTCATAGCGTAACGCAAACCACACAGTCACAATAATACAAATAATTGACCCAATAATGGCAGGCAGTTCAGCCCCAATATAACGAGCAACAAAAATTTGTGGAATACCGAAAGATAACCCAGCTGCTAACGTTGGCGCCCAAACCTCACGAATGGCTTTAACACCACCGCCAATCAACGCAACCAGCACAAATGGGATGATCACAATTAATGGCAATAACTGAATCGTCACTAAGTAAGATAAATGGAGCACGTCTAACCCACTGATTTGTGCCAAGGTAGTCACTGGTAACCCAATCGCACCAAAAGCTGTTGGCGCCGTATTGGCGATCAAACAGATTGTCGCTGACAAAATCGGATTAACACCAAAAGCAATCAAGATACTGGCTGGAATTGCCACCGCAGTACCAAAACCGGCGATTGCTTCCAGAAAGCCGCCGAAGCCCCAAGCGATGATCAAAACCAATAAACGTTTGTCACTAGTGATACTAGATAAACCTTGACGAATCGTCGCCATACTACCACTAGCAGTAGTTAAATTATAAGTGAAAACGGCAGCAATAATAATATAAACAATTGGCCAAACACCCATCACTGCACCTTCTAATGCTGCAGTCAAACTATTAATAATTGGCATTTTAAAAACAACGATAGCAAGAACAAAAGTTAAAATAAGTCCAATAGTACACGCTTTACTCCCAGCCATTTTGAGTACACCTAAAGAAAAAATTAGCCAAACGATCGGTAGTAGCGCGGTTATAAATAAGCCCCAATGCATAATTATGCCTCCCTATTCAAAATTAGTATCTGATAAGTAATTATATTGTAACCGATTTCGTTCCTATTGTAATCACTTTTTGTCGCAAAAATCTAATTATTTGTTTTTAGTAATTGCGATAAGATTCACAAATCACCTGGTTGACTTGCTAATCATTAGCTGGGTACGTGGACTATATTGATTTTATTCATAAACTTTAATTACATAAATTATCACATGCAGTTGGTTTTTATATATAATTTTTTATATAAAAAAACTCAGCGCCTATCAGGCGCTGAGTCCAAAATTCTTTTTTAAGATGCAGCAATTTGCTCATCATCAAATTCAATTTTAATGGTTTTTGTGAGTAGATCGGCATAGCTATAAGAAACCCGCTCGAAAGCATTTTCCTCTTGGTCCAAGTCAACAACGAAAACGGAAGGATACGTTTCGTGCAAAATCCCCTTGCGTCTGGTGACTTTTTTTCGCCCAGCTTGCGCGACAACCATCATTTTCTTTCCGACTTTACTATCGAGATTTGCTTTAATGCTCGCTAGTGTAATTGGCATCTGCTTCACCTCTTCTTAAGATAAAGACTAGTATATCACGAATTAGTGGAATTTGCAATTATACCACAAGCTTTTATTTAGCGCAACAAAAAACGTAGTGAAAAGGTCAAAGTTTTTCATTTGCTGTAATCGCATTGGCTAAGCGAACGAAATCGGTTACGCTCAGGCGCTCACCACGGATACCAGGATCGATTTCTTCAGCGGCTAAAACTTCAGTTAAGGCTGCTTTTGTGGTGTCATCTTTGCCGTAAAGTGCCGTTAAATTATTCCACAAGCTTTTGCGGCGTTGGGCAAAGCTGCCGCGGACTAAACGAGCAAATTCTTTGTCATCAGTGGCTACAGCAGGTGGGGTCACATGCCGTTTTAGCGCAACGATGGCGGAATCAACGTTAGGTTGCGGTACAAAAACAGTTTTCGGCACGATAAAAGCCAGGTTCACTGTCATTTGGTACTGGACTGCCACTGATAAGGAGCCATAAGCTTTGCTGCCCGGATCAGCAGCTAGGCGTTCGGCGACTTCTTTTTGCATCATAACTACGATTTGTTCGAAAGCAACGCCGCTTTCGAGCAGGCGCAATAAAATAGGTGTTGTGATGTAATAAGGCAAGTTAGCCACGACTTTAACCTGGTGCTGGCCATCAAAGTTATCACGGATCAACGTGGCCAAATCAGCTTTCAAAACATCTTGATTCAGCACGGTCACATTATCATATGGTGCCAGCGTATCAGCCAAAATTGGTAATAAGCGTTGATCAATTTCCAAGGCCAAGACTTGGTGTGCATTTTTGGCTAATTGTTCGGTTAAGCTACCGATACCTGGGCCGATTTCCAACACATCGTCGGCATCCGTCAATTCGGCTGCACTGGCGATCTGCTGTAAAATTGTTGGTTCAGTTAAAAAATTTTGGCCAAGACTTTTCTTAAATGTTAAGCCGTAATCCGCTAAGATTGCCCGCGTTCGTGCACGGCTGCCGATCGGTTTTTGTTCTTCAGTCATTCAGTTTTTCCTCCATCGCTTGTTCCTCTGCATTTAATTGCGCCACCGCGGCCGCAAAGTCAGCGGTGGTAATTTGAAATAATTGTAGGCGTTTATATAGTTGCTTGCTATTGGTGTAGCCGATATGCAAAATATCGCCGAGGCGTTGGCGCCGTGCACGGGCATTCGCGCCGGCCGTCAACCGTGCTAACTGTAGGTCTTGGCGGCTGATCACAGCTGGTGCATCAGGCATCGATGTGTATAGCTTAGCCAACGCCTGCAGAATCGCCTTATTGCTGGCATGCTCCACGCCAAGACTGCTGTGATGGTCGGCTGGCTGAGCCTGGCCTGAGCGTAGAAATGCGTGCTTCACACCTGGTACTGCCTGCGTAATAATTTTACGGATTTGTTCACCAGGAAAATCTGGATCAGTTAAAACGATCACGCCACGTTTTTCCTGTGCTAAAGCAATTTCAGCAAGTGTAGCGTCACTGATCTCAGAGCCATTGGTTTCAATTGTATCGGCATTGACCGCGTCTTGTAGACGCCGTGTATCGTCACGGCCTTCGACGACGATCACTTCTTTAATTTTATCCATTATGGTGTCACCTTAAAAAATTTAGTCGTGTTGGCATACGTCTGTGCAGCAATGGTTTCAACTGGTACCTCGCGTAATTTTGCGATTGCTTCCGCTACGTAGCGCGTGTAGCCGGGCTCATTTTGCTTACCGCGATAGGGTGTCGGCGTCAGATAAGGTGCATCTGTTTCTACAAACATGCGCTCTGCTGGCACTGCTTTAGCTGCTTCATGGACTAATGGTGCGTTTTTAAAGCTGACCACACCACTAAAGGAAATCATCATCCCTAAATCTAAAAATTTGTTCATCCAGTCGACGCTTCCATTAAAACTGTGCATAACACCGCCGTATTCGTCGATATGGGCGTCTTTAAGGATATCATAGGTATCGGCCAAGGCATCACGTGTGTGTACGGAGATCGGCAAATGAAGCTCACGTGCCAATTCGATTTGTTCGCGAAAAATTTTCTGTTGTTGGCTATGGTGCTCACTATCCCAATGATAGTCCAAGCCAATCTCGCCTACCGCAATCACTTTTGGCTGCTGCAATTGTTGCCGCAAAGTATCAGCAACTTGCTGATTGTAATCCATGGCATATTCTGGATGCCAGCCAACAATCGCATATAAGTTATCAAAGCGCGCAGCTAAATCTAACGCGCCTTGATTCAAATTAGCGTCTGAACCGACGATGGCCATTTTGGTTACGCCTAGTTCGGCGGCGTGCTGAATATAAGCTGCTTCCTGACCAGCAAATGGTGCGTCATTCAAATGGGTATGAGAATCAAAAATTTGCATAACTGCCTCCAAAAATATAGAAACTGACAATAGCTGGCTACTCGCCTGAATATTGCCGTCTGGCACACTCAAAAAATAAAGGGCTGCACATAATTGGCAGCCCCACAATATTTAACCGACTAAAGCACCGGCTGGAATTGATTCATCAACAGTCAATAAGGTGATCTTACCTTCTGATTCAGACGATAATAGCATTCCTTGGCTGATTTGACCGCGCATCTTCCGTGGTTTCAAGTTGGCCACAATGATAACGTGTTTACCAGTCAATTCAGTGAAGTTCGGGTAGAATTCGGCAATACCAGAAAGAATTTGCCGATCTTCACCATCACCAGCGTCCAAGCGGAACTGGAGCAACTTATCAGCACCGGCCACCTTTTGCACGTGCTTGATCACAGCGACTTTTAATTCTGTTTTATCAAAGTCATCAAACTTGATGGCTTTTTTAGTCATTTTAAGTTCAGTTTGTTCTGGGTCCCAGCCGGTTGGTGCGTCAGCTTTTTCTTGTTCTTTTTTGTTAGTACCAACAGTCATTTGCATTTGTTCTTGGATGTATTTAACTTCTTCATCCATGTCCAAACGTGGGAAAATCGGTGTTCCTTTAGCAATCACCTTCGTGTCGGCTGGAAAATGACCAAAGCTGAATTCTTGGTTTGCTTGGTCATCAAAATCCAAGCCCAACTGAGCAAAAATCTGTTTTGGTGCGTGTGTCATTACTGGCTGCAATAACAACGCAACTAAGCGTAAGCTCTCAGCTAAATGGCCCAACACGCTGTCCAATTCAGCTTTTTTGCTATCGTCTTTGGCCAAACGCCATGGTTCGGTTTCGTCGATATATTTATTAGCACGGCTAATTAAACGCCAAACTTCATCCAGCGCATCGGAGAAATGTAGATCATCCATCAATTTCTCGTACTTAGCCAATGTTTCCGTAGCCACAGCCTTCATGTTAGCATCAGATTCAGTCAAATTAGCTGTCGCATCTGGCACCATGCCACCATTGTATTTATTGATCATCGCAATTGTCCGATTCAACAAGTTACCTAGATCATTAGCCAAATCATAATTGATCCGCGATACAAAATCTTCTGGGGTGAAAACGCCGTCGTTACCGAACGGGATAGCGCGCATCAAATAATAACGCAAGGCATCCAGACCATAGCGTTCAACTAACATTTCTGGGTAAACGACATTGCCCTTAGACTTAGACATTTTACCGTCTTTCATCAACAACCAACCATGACCGAAAACTTTCTTTGGCAATGGTAAATCTAAGGCCATCAAAATAATGGGCCAATAGATCGTATGGAAACGGACGATTTCTTTACCAACTAACTGGACATCTGCTGGCCAGTAACGCTTGAACAACGTATCGTCAGGCGTACCATAACCAAGTGCCGTAATATAGTTGAGCAGCGCGTCGACCCACACGTAGACCACGTGCTTATCGTTGCCCTTTATCGGTACACCCCAGTTAAAGGTTGTCCGTGACATTGCCAAATCTTCCAGTCCAGGTTCGATGAAGTTTTTCAGCATTTCGTTTTTCCGCGAAGCCGGTTGGATAAATTCAGGATGTTCGTCATAATATTTGACTAAGCGATCAGCGTATTTGCCCATTTTAAAGAAGTAAGATTCTTCCTTGACCAAGGATACTTCGTGACCACTGGGCGCCTTACCACCGGTAACTTTACCGTTATCGTCACGGTAAACTTCAGCTAATTGGGATTCAGTGAAATATTCTTCATCGGAAACAGAATACCAGCCTTCGTACTCACCTAAATAAACGTCGCCTTGTTTGATCAAACGGTCAACGATATTTTGTACGGCTTTAACGTGGTAATCATCAGTTGTACGAATGAATTTATCATTGGAGATTTCCAATAACTGCCACAGCTTCTTAACGTCAGCAGCCATGTTGTCCACGTATTCTTGGGGTGTGATACCCATTTCTTCAGCTTTTTGTTCGATTTTCAAACCATGTTCATCAGTACCGGTCAAATAAAAAACGTCATAGCCGGATAAACGCTTGTACCGCGCCAACACATCACAAGCAATCGTCGTATACGAATTACCAATGTGCAGGCGGCCAGATGGATAATAAATTGGTGATGTAATATAAAATGTTGGTTTAGTTTCTGCTACCATATTTATGTTCCTCGCTTTATGTAAAGATAGTTACCAAAATTATAGCACAAAAAAACGCGCGGTTGGGCGTTTCTCTAATAATAAAGCGCAAACCCAAAATTAGATTTGTGTTTCAGCGCCAGGCACAATTCATTTCATGATCATTGACTGCACCGACACTTTGCATGAAAGCATACGCCGCCACTGGACCAATAAATTTGAAGCCCCGCTTTTTTAGATCTTTAGCCAGCGCTACCGACGTTGCTGTTTGCGTTGGTGCCTCATTATAGCGGTCAATATTATGCTGCTGTGGCGTCCCAATCAGCGCCCAAAAATACTTAGCAAAACTACCATATTCCCGCGCTACTTGCAAAAACATCTGCGCATTATTGACGGTCGCCTCCAGTTTACGTCGATTACGAATAATCGCCGCATCCTGCATGGCAGCTTCAATTTCCGCTGTTGTCATCGCCGCCACCGCTGAAATTTGATAGTTGTAAAAATCACGCTGAAAGGCCGCTCGCTTATTTAACACCGTTGACCAGCTCAAGCCAGCTTGGTACGTTTCCATGCATAGCCGCTCAAATAATGCCTGATCGTCATGTGTTGGTCGGCCCCACTCATCATCATGATAAGCTTGCATCGCCGGACTGGAATTTGCCCAGCCACAACGTTGTTTATCCGCCATCCGCCTTATCCCCTTTAAAATAAATCTAACTGTTGCGGCGCCAACCCAGTAAATTCCACGCCTAACATTTTTTGTAGCGTCAATGCATTATCGGCTGCATCGCCACCAGAATTATTATTGAAAATCACACAAACTTCCGCAGTTTCAGTAGCTAGACGCTGAATGTCTGGCACAAAGCTAGCTAACTCGCTATGATTGTATCGCCATAAGGTGCGTTGGCCGCGCCAATCCTTACCCTGATTCGCCCAACCAGCAAAGTTGCGGCCATGTAAACGCAAAATAGCCAACTGATTAGTGGCTACCGGAAAATAAGGCGCGCTACCAGTCTGTGTTTGCGGTTCATCAACGATCACATGACTAAAGTCCAACTGACGGAGCAGGCCCAGTGTTTGTTGGCGAAATTCTTCCTGATACCACATTTGATTCCGAAATTCGACGGCTGCTGGTAAATCACCAAGATAACTGCGGACCTTGCGCAAGTAACGGCTATTTTCTATCGATACGCCAAAAAACGGTGGAAACTGAAATAAAATTGTTTTCAGTTTGCCCGCGGCTACCAGTGGCGCACTATTTTGCTTGAAGTGGGTGAAAACTTCTTCAACGCTTAACGCGCCCACTGTCTCCGGACCGCGATGCTGCGTCATGATCTGATTTGCTTTGACAATGAACTGAAAGGTTGCTGGTGTTTCTGTCGCCCATTTTTCAAAGGAGCTCAGCCGTGGAATACCATAAAATGGGGTATCCAGTTCAACACAAGGTAAAAATTGGCTATACTCGGGCAACGTTAATTTGCGCGCACGGCCTTCGTGCACTAAACTGCCATGTTCGCTCCATGTCGTCAAACCTAGCGTAATCATCGAATTTCCTCCTCAGCTAATAGCGTTGAAATTGGCGTACCAGTCCAGTTTCTTGTTGGTTCAATTCACCTAATGCGTGGACGACACGTTGGCCATTACGGCGATAATTACCCCGCAACCGATTCAAGGCCACGGTGATGATTGCCAGTAACAGCGCCACGATAAATGCACGACCGCGGGTAAATGGCAACGCAAAGATTGTTAATTGTAAGCCGCTAAATGCGATACGCAATAGTACGTAGGCAAATAAAAAATTGATCACAAATTGAAAACGACGGACATTGCGCATCCGTTGGGTGATCAATTTTAATGCTAATATCAGATCCTCACGCAGCATTGCCTCGCCCCTTCCCCGATAGAAACCCGCTCGTTCTTCTTAAGCTACGATTTAGCTAAATGGCTTCTTGGTGATCGATTTAAAATAACCGTGTTCCTTAATATCGTGCTTAAGATCCGCCATCGTAAATTGATGATAAAATGCACGGTAGCCTTCATCCGCTAACGTAAATAAATCCGTCAGTGTTTCTTCAATATTGCGGCTGATATCGTTGCCTTCGCCGATTGCATCGGTATTACCAGTCGTGAAACGGGCATAACTCAGCGTCGGTGGAATCGTCAAATCATACAATTCGCCGACATTGATTTGCGCTAATTGACGATCAAGTTGGTAGCCACCATTTTTTCCAACCACACCTCGAATATAATGTTGCTTGTGTAACGCCGACAAAATATTGCGAATCATCACTGGATTAGTCGCCATCGAAACCGCCAACTCACGGCTGGACACAAGCCCAGGTTGTTTTTTTTCTAAATAAAGTAGACTGTGCACAGCCACTGAAAAATCCAGACGCATTGCGCCGCTTCCTTTCTAAATAATATCTATTTGTGAAAATATCAAAATTTTGGATATCACCGGCGCCTATTTAACTGCCAATTTTCAGTTATGCCAACGGTTTGATCCAAAAATCAATCAATTGTTCATCAACAAAATTTGTGATATAGCGTTGCTGTTTCCCCGCTAAAGCAGGTTCAAGTAGACGCTTAAAATCTGGGACCACACCTAGATTAGCCGGTTGCGTTAACCAAGCAACTGGGAAAAAGTTAAGCAATCCTTCCCGCATTTGCTGCGGATACGCTGTTACATCAATTTCGTGTAATTCAGCAGTATACAGATAAATACTATCAATGTACTGACCAGCGATAAACCAATCAATAACACCTGCTGTAGTTAACAAATAGTCAGCTGCAGCAATGCCAGTTTCTTCAAAAATCTCACGGCGGGCCGCGTTTTCAGGGGTTTCGCCGGTCTCTAATTTACCGCCGATCCCATTCCATTGTCCCGGATAAGGTGGCTTGCGTCGGTTCAGTACTAATAATTGATCTTGGTAATGTAACAACGCTAATGTATATTTATAAGCCATCAGTTGTAATCCCTTCTTTGTCACTCTACCACGACACGACACTACTTGTCGTTTTGTAAGCCTTTGATCACATGTGCTTGGTATTGCTTAGCAATTAGCATCGTCGTTCGGTACCAATCCGTTAAATAGGGTGCCAACGTCGCATCTTGCAAAGCCGCTGTCTGTTGCGTGATGACTTCTTGTTCACGTAAAACATTGGTCAGCGGTAGCTTATTGGCGTACTTTACCGTAGCAATTTTATGCGCCACTGCCAACCGCTTTTCAAATAAGGCCGTTAATTGGGCGTCGATTTCGTTGATTTCTTGGCGTTCATTTTCTAACACTTTACTCGCTCCATCCAAAATTAAATTAGTTCTCATTTATTAATCTAATTTTAATCAACTTGCTGCTGCAAAACAAGCACCGTTTTACAGTTGCTGGAAAACGTCTAATGCATCGGCTTGTAGCATTTCAAATGGGAACGGTAACTGCAACTTTTCTTCATTGACGGCAATCACGCGCGCATCGTTTTGCGCATAGTTCACCAGTAATGAAAATGGTGCAACCCGAAAAGACGTCCCGCAGATGACGATTAAATCAGCTTGACTGACAGCAGTCACAGCCTGACTAATTGCCTGCTCCGACAACGCCTCACCATATAAGACGATATCCGGCCGCAAAATGCCATTGTCTGCGGCATGGCGATCACTTTGTAAATACTGCCGATAATCAACCGTTGCATGGCATTTTTGGCAATAAACGTGATATAAATTACCGTGAAATTCAACGACATGTTTTGCACCAGCTGCGGTATGCAAGCCATCAACGTTTTGCGTGATGATCGCGCCTTTTTCATTACTGATTGCTGCCATTTTTTCATGAATCGCATTTGGTTTGGCTTCTGGATAGTACATGCTAGATTTCACAAAATCATAAAAATCAGCCGGATGCTGCTGTAAATTATCTGTGCTCAGTAAATATTCGGGATCCTGCTGATTAGCATACAGCCCATTTTTAGAACGGTAATCAGGAATGCCAGAAGCTGTCGAAACACCAGCACCAGTCAGAAACGTGACAAATTTAGCGTCAGCCAGCGTTGCTTTTAAATCAACCATAAATTCATTTCCTTTCCACAAATGGAATCTGCTGCTCTCGCATAAATTCTTGAATTGATTGACTATAAACATGCTTGAAAAAGTCAGCACTTTGCTGCTTGCCAGCTGGTGCAGTTAAAATGAAGGCATTTTGGTGATCAGTTTTACCGATACCGATATAAGCTGACTGGTCGCCTTTACGAACAGTCAATTCAGAATGTAAGATTGTAAATACTTGGCGCACTTGGAGCCGCTGTTGCCGCGCTGAAAAAACGCCATCTAACGTGATCAACTGATTGTGATTTGTCGTTGCCAAGCCAACGCTCTCCAACCACGGATCAAAGGCAGCAAATAAATTCACTACTGCGCGCCGCATGGTGAACGGTGAATCAACGGGCTTTGCGGCAACGATTTTGTACAAGCGTTGCGCCCCGTAATAAGACAGCGGGTACTTTTCTTTGAACTGACGGCTAAATAGCTTAGTTTCACCATGATAAAAAACCAACGTGTCCAATAACGCTAAAGTGCGAAAAACAGCTAAACGGTCCGGCTTATCTTCCTCTACTGGTACTTCAGCTAAAATGCCCGCTAAATATTGTTCTTGCGCAACTTGATCGACCAACTGTAATTCCTGTTGCTGCGCGCCAATAATCACGTGGCTCACCACGTTATATAACTCGATTGCCGTTGCCCATAATTGGCGATCAAACATTTCTTTACCTGTCGTTAAATTAAAACGAATCTGCGGATAACCATGGTGAGCCATTAGTAAATGGAGCAACTCATGGCTCAGTGTGTAATCAACGTTCGTGATGTCAGTGACAAAAATCGTAATGCTGCCATCTTCATTTTCCACTTGTCGCGATTGGCCATGCCGAATGTAGCCCACTTTTTTGGTTCCCAATTCAACATGGATCTCCTGGCCAACTAATTCCTGTGCTTCGTCTAGCAAAGCCGTTACCGCTGGTGCAAATTTTTCTGTCATCCCGCACTGCCCTCTTTCTGTCTGCTTCCATTCTAACAAAGCCAGACCCGCTTGTGAACTAAGCTGGTCGTATTAATCGAAGCGCTTTCGTGATATACTTAACATAGCAATACAAGTTAATCATAGAAAACTAACGGGGTGAAATTTATGGCAGAAACACGCAATGTTCTTTTATATTTGATTCAAAGTCTTGATGGTTATATCGCAGAAAGCGATGGCAGTATGACTTGGTTACAACAATTGAACACCACCGAAGCGGACAGCGCCTTTCAAAATTTCTATAGTCGCGTTGAAACTGTGATCATGGGCCGTAAAACTTATACCCGCGCCACTCAGCGCGCCGGTAGCTATCCATATAGTGATAAGCAAAGTTTCGTTTTCTCGACCACCATGCACGACACCGAAGACCGCGCTACAGTGGTTGCTGGCGATGTGGTTGAATTTGTTCGTCAGCTCAAGCAGGAAAAAGGCGGCGATATTTGGTTAGTCGGCGGCCCTGACTTGTTTGCGGAATTACTTAAAGCTCACGAAATTGATAAATTAATTATCTCGATTGCACCAGTACTATTAGGCAATGGTACACCATTATTAAATACTAACTTAAAAGATGTCCCATTAAACTTGATCGCCACAAAACAAATCGGCCGTTTAGTCGAATTGACCTATGCAGTTGATCAAAAATAAGCAATAAAATAACGCCACCACCAGTTATCTGGTAATGGCGCTATTTTATTGCTCAGTTTCACCAGTATTGATCACTGGTTGGGTCCCACGATCAGTGATAATCGAAACTAATAAATTATTAACGATACGCATTTTCTGATTATCATCAAACTTCAGCTTACCGCCAGCTTCCAATTGATCTAGCGCATCTTCAGTCATAGAAACGGCGCCTTCAACAATAATTTTGCGTGCCGCTAAAATAGCTGATGCTTGTTGCCGTTGTAGCATCGCACTGGCAATTTCAGTGGCGTAGGCCAAATGAGTTAATCGTGTTTCAATGATTTCCACACCAGCCACTTGGAGTCGTTCTTCCAACTCAGTGGTCAACTTCTGCGAAACTTCCGCCGTATTACCGCGCAAAGTAATGGCAGCCTCGTCAGCAAAAGTATCATAAGCGTATTGACTGGCCACGTGGCGGATAGCAGCTTCACTTTGAATTTGAACAAATTGTTCGTAGTAATCCACGTTGAACAGAGCTTTAGCAGTATCAGTCACCCGAAAAACAATCACCGCAGCGATTTCAACTGGATTACCTTGTTCATCGTTGACCTTCAAAATATCGCTATTGAAATTACGGACTCGTAATGAAATTGGCTGTTTTTTAGTCACCGGTACGGTAATAAATAAACCATTTTCACGAATCGAGCCAATATAGCGACCGAAGAAAGTCAGCGCTTGTGCCTCATTTGGCGCAATGATCGTGATTGCACTGAAGAAAAATACCGCAATCGCTAAAATGATAATACCAACAATGATCCGCACAATACCATCGTTTAAAATACCCATTGCAGTCAACCACACACCGAATAATGACAACAGAATCAAAACAACTAACCCAACATAACCGTTAACGTACCACGCTTTTTTCTCCTTCATATTCATGGCCTCCACTCATATTGTGCCCGCTCGCCACCAATTAACTTTGGCCGGCTACGTAAATAAGTTGTGTGCGCAGCGCCTACCGTTTTGACGCTGGTACGAACTGGAATCTGAACGAATTTAACGTGCATCCCGATTGCTGTATCACCAATATCCATTCCTGCCTGAGCAGTGATATGCTCAATTTCGACTGGATCGCTAAAATTTTCAAAGGCAGCCATTTGCGTTGCCCCACCAGCATGCAGTGCCGGCACCACGCTAACTAACTCCCAGTTATGGGCTTCGGCAACTTTACGCTCAACCGCTAACGCGCGATTTAAATGCTCGCAACCCTGCACCGCTAAATCAATTTGTAGTGGCACTAATAAGTCTTGCAGCGTTTTAACCACAACGCGGCCAACTTCACGACTTGAATCTTGGCCAATGTGTTCACCTTGAATTTCACTGGTACTACAGCCAACGACAAAGACATCGCCTGCTTTTAAGTTCGCCACCGCTAATAATTCTTGTGCGCCTTGTCTGATTTGTGTTGCAATTTCAGTTAAATCAACCATCCAACCACCCCTATATCTTTGTATTTGACCACATTATGCGCGGTCGCTATAGTGCGGTCAAGTGAATTAGTTATCCACCTATCTAGACAAGCGCTACTTTTGCGTTATAATAGACTGCATTAATCTATTTTGGAGGTGACGGTAATGAAATACACGAAACAACATCGTAACACCAGTAGTAGCCAACGTGAGCAAACCTGGAAGAAATATAAAAAACAAGCTAACCAACTAAGCGCACATAAACGCAATGGTCAGCGCAACGGACGCTAAAAAGAGCCAAGAACAAATTATTGTTCCTGACTCTTTTTTGATGCCGTTAATAAAGTTTCTAAGGTGGCTAAAACACCTGCGTGCTCAGCATCTAACTCAGTTGCCTGCTGTGCCACTGCTTTAACGAAGTCAGGCGCATTTTGCATCGCATAACTTTGCCCAGCGGCTTCAAGCATATCAATATCATTCGCACCATCGCCAAAGGCCAACGTCTCTGCCGGCTTGATCTGCCAGTGCTGTTGTAAAAAAGCAACGGCAGCGGCTTTGCCAACATCGCCACGAACCACATCGATCACGCCATAGCCACTATCATGTGCCACTAACTTCCCAGCAAAATAAGCGTTCAGCGCCGCAACGTGTTCAGCCGCATCCCCGCCGCTATAAGCTAAGCTGATTTTCTTAATTGGTTCGTGCACCTGCTTTAAATCGATCGGCTGTAAATTAGCATAAAATTTACTAGCCTGCTCAAGCAAGGCTGGTGCAACACCTTGATTTGTATATGAACGATCATTCCCAGTTAAAATCACATAAGCATGTTGCAATGGTTCTGCCTTAGCTTGATAGTTTGCTAAAAAATCAGCTAGCTGCTGCGCCGATAACGCGCCATCAAAAATTTGTTGTTCCTGCCAATAAATTGAGGCACCATTTTCTGCTACATAGATTAAATTATCGGCCTGTAACGGTGCCATAACTTCGCGTAAATGGCGATATTGATTACCGCTGCACACTGCAAAATAAGCATCCTGCTGATTTAAACGTTGTAGCAGCCGTGCTAGTCGGTTATGATCCACTTGCTGATCAGCGTTAAGTAACGTGCCATTCATATCGGTTACCACCAATTTTATCATCAAGCCACTTCCTTACTTTTAATCACTACCCTTATTTTAACCTATTTGGGCAAAAAAAAACTAGGAGTTCCGCACTCCTAGTCAGAATTTATTTTATTTTAAGGTCGGCCAACTGTGCTTCAACAGCTGTGCGGTCAACGCCAGCTTGCAACAAGGCCGCCGCAGTATAGGCGCCTTCCACCAGCGCAACATCATATAAATGCACTGGCTTATCACTAAAGTCTTGCGCCAATTCCAGATTCATTTTGGCACTACCTAAATCGTAAAAGGCCAAAATCTCGTCAGCCTTATTGTCACTAATGGCTTGCTGAATCTTTTCGACGCTGGTACCAACACCACCGTCATCGGTACCGCCAGCAATCGTTACAGAAACATCGGCCGCCACTTGGCTGATCAGTGTTTGAACACCGGCGGCAATTTTATCCACGTGTGAAACAATAATGATGCCTAAACTCATGCAGTCACCCCCGCTTTCAACATTTCACTGAACAAATAACCACTGGAAACAGAACCAGGATCGAGATGACCAATTGAATTATCACCAACGTACGAGGCCCGCCCTTTAGTAGCTTTCATTGGTTTAGTAGCTTGCACTGCATCATCAATGACTTGCGTGGTCAGGTTACCAGCCTTAGCAGCAGCAACAACTGGCGCCCAAACATCGATCATCGTCTTTTCACCAGTAGTGGCGCCACCACGTTTTTGTAGGCCAGCTAACCCAGCGGCCAACAAATCAGCGACTTCTTGTGTCTCACGGCTAGCCTTAGCCATTTCCAAAAAGGCTGTGCCATATAATGCACCCGAAGCGCCACCGACCTTACTAACTAAAGCCATGGCGATAGTTTTCAAGGCTGCTGTCAAGTCAGCTGGTTCTTGTTTGCCTAATGCATCCTCAATAGCAGCTGCACCACGAGCTAAATTATTGCCATGGTCACCATCACCGATTGGCGTGTCTAATTCACTTAAATAAGCTTTTTGCGCCGTTACCGTCGCGTCAAAACCGTGTAACCATTTTAATGTATCTTCTAACGTTAATGTCATCAATTGATCTTCCTTTCTTACTTACAATTCCGCCAAACTATACGCATTTGTCGGGAAATCCGTACCCCGAATAGCTTGCGGGTAACCCGCTAACAAATCAGCGGTAAACTGCGGGGTCAGTGGTTTAGCTGCAGCCATTACTTGCGGCAAGATATCTAACGGATCGACTAAATCGATATCGTGCGCCAGCAACACTGCAACCAGCTGCGATAACATTTGAAAATCACGACTTACAATATAGTACGGCCGCCCAGCAATCATGAACACTAAGAATAGCCATAACGCAGTTGTATCCACCGCTAAATTACCAGCGCGCAGATAACCTAACTGAACTGAGCCAACTGCATCCCAGCTTTCCTGTAAGAAAAGTTGACCACGCTCATCGCGTAAGGCTACCTGCGCCTTTGTCAAAATCAAGGTACTGGCAGTAGCACTGGCGGTGGTAAAACTAAAATTCAACGGGGTTAAATGTGTGTTGATCTTAGTGGCAATATCTTTCGTAGCTGGCGCACGTTCGCCAGAAAACAATTGTGGCGCTAGCGTGTACATAGACGTAACCTCCTATCGGGCATAAGTTGCGTGTTGTTCCAACTAGGTTGCTGGCACTGTGTTTTGCAAGTTTATCGGCTTTGCTCCCTTAGATGAACGAAACCGCAGTCTTCTAGTTAGCAGCGCCCTTAAAAATAGCCGTTCTATTTTTGGGTCCACGCAATGGTGTCAACTGGATACTGTAACCCCTTGAGCCAAGCGTCATCCTCTAATTTGAATAAGGTTAACGAAATACCAGCCATATCCAACGAGGTCATATAATTGCCAACTTTAGTGAAGTCGACGTTAATATCATCGGCAGCTAATTGGTTCAACGCGTCATTAGTGAAGACATATTGTTCCATTAACGGCGTTGCGCCCATCCCATTGATCAAAACAGCAAAATGGTCACCAGCTTGATACTTGAATTCGTCCTTCAAGCGGCCAAGTAATTCAGTGACTAATGCTTTAGATGGTTGGAGCTTTTCCTTACGATAACCAGGTTCGCCATGAATACCGACACCATATTCGATTTCGTCATCAGCTAAATCAAAGCCCGGTTTGCCAACTTCTGGCACAGTAGCACCAGATAAAGCAACGGCAATCGTTTTGATATTCGGCATTACTTTTTTAGCTAAAGCTTCTAGTTCGTCTAACGAAGCACCTTGATCGGCAGCAGCACCAATGATTTTGTGCATAAAAATCGTTCCGGCAACACCACGCCGACCTTGAGTGTACGTACTATTTTCTACGGCAATATCGTCATCAACCACAATTGACTTGACCTTGATGTCATCGAGGTCGGCCATATCTTTTGCCATGTCGAAGTTCATCACATCACCAGAGTAATTCTTGATGACCATGAAAACACCTTTGCCATGATCAGCGGCCTTGATTGCTGCATAAAGTTGATCTGGCGTTGGTGACGTGAAGACTTGCCCCGCCACAGCAGCTGATAACATGCCAGCACCAACAAAACCAGCGTGGGTAGGTTCATGGCCACTGCCACCGCCACTGATCACGCCAACCTTGCCTGCCATTGAGGCCTTATCATGCCGCACTAACGCTTCCGTTTCCGGTAAACGTTCAACGTATTGCGGATACGCCTGTACTAAGCCAGCGACCATTTCCGGTACGATATTCTGTGGATCGTTCATGATTTTTTTCATCAAAATAACCTCCAATTATTAAACTCACGTCTAGTATAACCGTTTTCTGAAGTCGGTTACAAGATTAAGCAATAAGCTTTTAACGGAACTTAAAAATCACAGCCCTTTTGCGCTCAACTTATAGATAAACTAGCGCTCAACTCTTAAATTTTTGGAAAATTAAACCGGCTGCCAAGTAGGATTATCGCAATGTTTCGGCGCTGATTTGATTGCTTGACGGTTCAAAAAATAAAACGATTTCGCTGGATCCAATTCTCTATTCGACTAGCCCTTACTAATGACGAATAATCACGAACTATATACGCATTTTTGTTTAAAATAATTCTTGTAATATAACCCAATGTCACTTGTAAATCGAGTATACTTAAAGTATTAATTGTATTGGAGGAAATTTATAATGGGTAAATGGATTTTGATTGGGATCATCGTTATTCTAGTCATCTTAGTTTTATTGCTGACTGTAAAAATCGTCAACCAACCTAACAAAGGTGTGGTTGTCACGTTAGGTCGTTTTGATGGCATTTTGGAACCAGGTATTCATGTGATCAAACCGTTCATTTCACACATCATCACTGTTGGAACGGCACAAACACCAGTTGACTTAAATCAGCAAGTCGTGATCACTAAAGATAACGCCGAAATTTCAGTGAAGATCTCCTTAAAGTATCACGTCACAAATATTGAAGATTTCACGTTTAAAAATGAGGATTCCGTTCGTTCCATGATTCAGGACACACGGGCGGCGTTGCGCGGTATTATTGGTAACAAAGAATTAAATGAAGTTCTGAATGGCACTCAAGAAATTAACAAGGAATTGTTCAAAGAAATTTCGTCAGTCACAGCTGGCTATGGCTTAAATGTTGACCGAATCAACATTGATTCAGTTAATCCATCAGCTGATATTCAAGCCTCAATGAACAAATTACTTCAAGCAACTCGTGAACGTGATGCTGCTATCGCCAGTGCTGAAGGTCGAGCACGTTCAGTCACTTTGGAAAATCAGGCTAACAATCAAGCCTTGCTGGAAACTAACCAAGCCAATAACCAAGCATTGGTCAACACGGCAACCGCCAAAGCTACGGCCTTAAAGACCACGACAGACGCTCAAGTTTATCAGACACAACAACTAAATATTGTTTTGACTGACGCTGGCCATAATTACTTTGTTCAGCAAAATATTGACGCCTTTCGTGACTTGGCTAAAAGCCCAGCTAACACTGTGGTACTTCCTAACGCCACAGCCGATAGCATGGGCCAATTACCAGCCATCGGTAACCTATTGACCCTTGATCAAGCTAAAACCAAAACAACAAAAGAATAATTTCAATCTACCGTAATGCAAAGCCAACTACTTTGTATTACGGTTTTGTTTTTTCCTAAGCAACATTTTCCGTTAGCTCAATAGTGGTCTAGACTGTTCTAAAATTATGTTATACTGTAAGCGGATTAATCTATTTGTACCAACCAATTAGACAACGCAACTTTTAAAATAAGGGAGAATTTTAATATGAGCAAATTAGGTGTTTCCGTTTATCCAGAACATGCAACTTTTGAACAAGATCAAGCCTACTTAGACTTAGCCCACAAATATGGCTTTCAGCGTGTTTTCACGTCGTTATTAGAAATCACTGGTGATCAAGCAGAAGTTGTTGGTCACTTTAAAAAAGTGATTGCTTATGCCAACACATTAGGCATGCAAGTCATGGTCGATATGAATCCTAGTCTGTTCAAACAATTAGGTATTTCCTACGAAGATCTCAGTTTTTTCAAGGATCTCGGCGCTTGGGGTGTGCGCTTAGATCTAGGCTTTACTGGTCAAGAAGAAGCACGGATGACTCACAATCCTTATGGTTTAAAGATCGAGGTCAACATGTCCAAAGGCACGCATTATTTGGATACAATTATGGATTACTCACCTAATCGTGATAATTTGCTGGGCTCACATAACTTCTATCCCCAAAAGTTCACCGGTCTTGGTTATGATTATTTCAAAGCCTGCTGCGAAAATTATCGTCAGTACGCAATCAACACCGCCGCTTTCGTCACTGCGCCCAGCGCTACTTTTGGACCTTGGCCAGTAGCTGATGGTTTGAGCACATTAGAGGACCACCGTAATTTAGGCATCACCACGCAAGTGCAGCATTTATGCCTTAGCGGATTGATCGATGATGTCCTGATCGGTGATGCCTACGCCAGTGAAGCTGAATTAAAAGCTGCCAGCGAGGCTTTTTTCACACCAGAACCCATTTTACATGTCGACGTCCAGCCTAACCTCACAGAAAATGAACGCAAGGTCTTATTTGACCAAAACCAAACTTACCGTGGCGACTTTTCTGACTACGTGATCCGCTCGACTATGACCCGGGTCATCTACAAGGATGCTGCTTTTCCTGCTAATAACACAACGCCGATTTACGCCGGTGATTTGTTGATCGACAATGATGATTATGGCCAGTACAAGGGGGAGCTGCAAATTGCTCGCCGCGACTTTGCCAATGATGGCCGCATCAATGTGGTCGGTCATATTAGCGCCGATGATCAAATTCTGCTTAGCTATTTGAAACCGTGGGCCGACTTTAAATTAGTCGCCAACGCTTAGGTGGCCTGATGGATTATCGTTTAAAAGCTGCCGATGAAGCAGCTTTTTATCAACTCTATTTATACGCCTTTAATAAGATGGACAGTCCGCAGCGGCGCACTTTTTTCAGTCAACGTTATCAGCATGCTTGGGTTTACGGTCTACGCGACCAGCAACAATTGGTAAGTGGCTTATACAGCATCCCCTTACAAGTTAATTTTCACGGCACTATTTATCAAATGAACGGCATTGGCGACGTGATGAACGCGCCAGAATTTTCCGGTCGTGGTGGCGCGGGGACGCTACTGCAGGCTGCGTTAACGGAAATGGCAGCCAAAGGGGTGACCTTGTCGTATTTAGCGCCCTTCTCCTTCCGCTATTACCGTCGTTTCGGTTACGAGCAAGTCTTTGATCATACGCTGTACCAACTAGCTAGTTCTGACCTGCCGCGCTTAAACTTCGAGATTCATGGCAAAATTGTCCGTTTACCATTAGCTACAGCGTGGCCACAATTACAGAATCTCTATGCAGCACAGCCAGTGAATCAGCGTGGCGGTTTATTGCGGCCCACATGGTGGTGGCAATATTTAGTCGCCAAGAACCCGGCGTGGGAAGTCGCTTTGCGCTATGATGAACAACAACAATTAACCGGCTACCTGATCTATCAGCGCACGGCCACAACTTTTGCTATTCAGGAGTGGCAATTTAGTGATAGCGCCACTTATCAAGCGTTAGCGCTATTCATTAGCAAGCATGGCACCAGTTATCAGCAATTCAGTTACGCTGCGCCAACACCAGTTCAGCTTGATCGTTTGGCTGAACCTTACACATTATCCGCCACCACTATTCCCTATATGATGGCGCGAATCGTCAACTTAGCCGATTTTCTGCAACGCTATCCATTTGTGCACGCCTTTACGCCAATCACGCTAACAATCAGTGATCCCATTTTACCAGCCAATCAGGCAACTTGGCAGTTACAACGGCAACACGGCCAAACACAGGTGCAAAAGGTGGCCACAACTGGCGACTTAGCCTTAAGTATTCAAAGCTTGACCAAAGCGCTATTTGGCTATCGCCAGCTCACCGACTTATTACGTTACGGTGAAATCAGCGGTGACGCACAAGTCGCGCAACAATTAGATCAAGCTTTAGTGCAGGAGGCGCCTAGTTTGATCGATTATTTCTAATTTACGCAAAGCTGTGCCGTTATGGTGCAGCTTTTTTATTTTTCTTATCGTCAGTGCGCACGCCCAAAACTATTTTAGCTTGACATATTATTATACAGTCTATATGATATAGATAAATTAATACTATACGTCATATAATATAGTGAGGAGCATAATTATGAACATTCCAGTTAGCTCGGAATTGCTGGATGGCTGTGTTTTAGCGCTATTAGCCGATAAAGATTATTACGGCTACACCATTACGCAGCAGATCCAGCAAACGATCACGATCTCGGAATCAACGTTATATCCAGTGCTACGGCGCTTAAAAAAAGACGGCGCGCTGGAAACCTATGATGAACCATTTAAAGGCCGTAATCGCCGCTATTATCGCATCACACCTGCTGGTACCACTCGCCTTGGCGAAATCCGCAACGATTGGGAAGATTACAAACACAATATTGACTGGTTAATGAAAAAGGAGGGGCAAGCCTGATGACCACCACTGATTATTTAGATGAATTTAAGGCATTATTGCCAGGACTTAGCAACGATGAAACCAGCGACGTGCTGGACTATTATCAAGAATACATCCTCGACGCCGATTTAGCCGATTACGCAGCTGTTGTAGCCAAGTTAGGCACACCGCAACAATTAGCACGCAAAACTTTAGCAGACTATTCGATCCGCCAAAGTGCACCAGTAACACTGGCCACTCCGCGACACAACGCCCGCTTGATCTGGATCATTATCCTTGCCCTTTTTGCCTCACCAATTGCGATTCCCTTGGCAGTCGCGGTGATTTTAATGTTGATCGCCGGTATAGTAGTGGTTGGTACAATTATTTTCGCGGCCATGATGGTGGTGGCTGGCTTGCTATTGGCAGGTGGCTTTGCGCTGATCAGTGGTATCGCCATTTTGTTCCAATCTTTTGCGACTGGTGTCTTCTACACAGGTCTTGGCTTAGCCGGCTTAGGTGGTGGCGTTTTGGCACTATTGATCGGCTATATGGTGGTCAAAGTTCTGCTCCAAATGGGTGTAGTGATCATTAAATATATCTACCACAAATTTCAAACTCGACATCAGAAAGGAGCGCGGAACTAATGCGAAAAACAGCTAAATGGGCGGCGATCATTTTACTTATCGGTGCAATTTTCACCGGTATCGGCGCACTAATGGGTGGTGTTAACAGCATTACTTATGATCATGGTTTCCGCGTTGTTCACAACGAAACTGTTACCCGCAAGTTAGGCAACGTCAAGCAACTCGAGGTCGACTCTGATAATGCCTACGTGGAAATTATAGCGGGTAAACAAGCAACTGTGACCGTATCTGGATCTGATGCCAAAGCAACTAAAATCAATTTAAATAACGATATTTTAACCATCACACATTCTGGCGACAGTAGCGGCATTGGCTTTAATTTTGCTAGTAATGAAGCCCATATCAAAATCACGCTGCCACAAAAATCCTTGAACCAACTTAACTTAAGCCTGACTAGTGGCAATCTTAAACTACAACAAGTCACCACTAAGGATGCTAATATTAGCCTAGATTCTGGCCGGTTGGTTGCCAATCAACTAACCGTTAGCCACAATGGTTTACTCAAAAGTAATAGTGGCGACGTCAAAATATCACACAGCAACTTGAATAAAGTAACAACGCAAATTAGTTCTGGCGAGCTGGATATTGATAATAGTACTTTAAGTCATTTTACAGCCACTAACGCCAGTGGTGACACTGACATCGAGCATTCCAAACTCAGTGGCATCACTAGCTTAACTAACCACAGCGGCGATGTTGAACTAAATAATAGTGCTAGTACCGGTTACCGGCTGCAAACTGATTCTGGTGAAATCAGTGTCCACGATAATGACCACGGTGCCGTCTATAATCACGATCCTGGTGCTAGTGAGCGACTAGAAGTAACCAATAATAGCGGCGATATTGAAATTGAATAAGCATTATCTAGCGGTATTTTTCAACCGAATGGCGTATAATAGTGAACTAGAAAAGACATTCGGTTAAGGAAGAAGGCTGAGTTAATGTTTGATAACACACAAAGTCGCTTTGCATCTTATGGCGTCGTCGCAAGTATCCCTGGGGAATTGATCGACGCAATCTGGGCAATCATCGATAATAATCTGCAAGGCGTCTTTCCCCTCGCCCACACATTAGTTTTCGAAATCAGTAATAATCACGGCCATGTCACTTATGATTATGTGCAAAACCACGAAGTTGTCGCTAGTTTTGACACACCAGCCACATATTCCAGTGACTTTCCGGCAACGCTACTGGCCTACGATAGTGGTACTCAACAAACGATCTTGTTGCCTAGTGAAGCTGAAAATTAAATTAATCACACCAAAAAAGGCGTTGCCTGTAGTCAAACCTATAAGCAACGCCTTTTTGGTACAAAAGACTTCATTTTTAGCCGTTTTACTATTTTGTTTCAAATAACTGCTCAGGAATAAATAGATCCCCTAGCGTCGCCGCCATGATGGCTTTGATCGAGTGTAGTCGATTCTCTGCCTCTTGGAAAACGACTGATTGATCACTATTAAAGACATCATCAGTAATTTCCAATGCGGTCACACCAAATTCTTCTTCTAACGCTTTACCAATTTCGGTATTCTTATCATGATAAGCCGGTAAACAATGCATAATGATCGTATCCGCTTTTTCAGTCTGCGCAACTAGCTTGGCATTAACTTGGTATGGTAAGAGTTCCTTGACCCGCGCTTGCGGTGAGACATCTTCACCCATGGAGATCCACACGTCCGTATAAATGGCGTCGGCGTCGGCAACCGCTGCCCCTGGATCTGAGGTGATCAAGACTTTACTGCCACTTTTAGCCGCCGCCTCCTTGGCCATGGCAACTATGGTAGCACTTGGTTGCAAGGCCGTTGGCGCGCCAATCTGGATATTAACGCCTAACAAGGCCGCCGTTACTAGCAACGAATTCCCCATATTATTCCGGCCGTCACCAACATACGCCAAGGTTAAGCCTTGTAAATGACCGAAGTGTTCCTTCAAAGTCATAAAGTCAGCGATCATTTGTGTGGGGTGCCATTGGTCAGTCAAGCCATTCCAAACGGGTACGCCGCTATATTTAGCCAACTGTTCCACTGTATCTTGAGCAAAGCCCCGGTACTCGATGCCATCAAACATTGAGCCTAACACTTTGGCCGTATCAGCTGTCGATTCTTTTTTGCCAAATTGAATATCGTTTTTACCGAGAAATTCGGGATGTGCCCCTAGATCAGTCGCTGCCACAGTGAAAGCTGAACGCGTCCGCGTTGATGCTTTTTCGAACAGCAAGGCAATATTCTTGCCTTGTAAGTAATGATGCGGAATGTGCTGCTGCTTTAATTGCTTCAAATGAATGGCAAAGTCGATGAAATATTCCAATTCTTGCGCCGTGAAGTCAATTTCTTTTAGTAATGATTTATTAGCGAAATGATTCATAATGGGGCCTCCTTATTAATTCGATAAAACTTGCTTGATCGTAGCAACGCCTTGGGCTAGTTGTTCTTGGCTGACGATCAGTGGTGGCAATAAACGCAACGTGTCGTGTTTTGCCGACAACGTTAGCAAATGCTCATCCTGTAACGCCGCAACCACTGGGTCAACGGGTACCGTCAAATGAATGCCTTGCATCAAACCCAGACCAGTGATACCACTCACATTAGCCAGTGGCGCCAGCTGCGTTTGCAATAATTGTTCTAAGTAAGCGGCTTTAGCTTGTACTTGAGCTAGAAAGTCAGGTGTTAATTGTGTCAAAACAGCCTTTGCCGCCGCCATTGCTAATTTATTACCACCAAATGTCGTCCCGTGACTACCTGGTGTAAAGGCGCTAGCTAAATCAGCATTCCCAATCAACGCCCCAACTGGCAGGCCATTAGCCAAGCCTTTGGCAGTGGTGACAATATCCGGCTTCAAACCATAATGCTGGTAGGCAAATAGTTGCCCAGTTCGGCCGTTACCCGTTTGGACTTCGTCAATAATCAACAAGACATGTTCTTGCTGGCACTTTGCGGCCACATGCTGTAACCATGCACCGCTAGCAGGATTGACCCCACCTTCGCCTTGAACCACTTCTAAGATAACTGCGGCCAAATCAGAAGTAATCTGTGGTAACGCCGCATCATCATTGTATGGGGCAAAGCTAATATCAGGCACTAACGGACCGAAACCAGCTTTAATCGCTGAATTATCAGTCATCGACAAGGCGCCATATGTCCGACCATGGAAACTATCGCTAAATGCCAGCACAGCACTTTTACCACTGGCTTTGCGGGCTAACTTCAAAGCTGCTTCGTTGGCCTCGGTACCAGAATTGCAGAAGAAAACTAATTTATCTGCATCACCGACTAGTAAAGCAGCAACTTGCTCCTGCAACTGACTTTGATACAAATTCGAAGTATGCCAAATTTTTTGTGCTTGCTCTGCAACGCTTGCTTGTACTGCAGTATTGCTGTAACCCAAGTTGCAGACGCCAATACCGCTCGTAAAGTCGAGGTACGTTTTTTGATGATCATCGGTCAAGTAGCAATCATGCCCGCTGATGATGTCGAAGGGATAACGTGTGTAGGTTGGAAAAAGTTTACTCATTGGGCAATTCCTGCTTTCTGTGTAATAAATGTCGTGCCGGTATGGGTCAAGTCATCGGTGATAAAAGCCTGTTGCACGCCATGATTCAACGCCGCAAACGCTGCTTTAATTTTCGGGGTCATGCCGCTTTTGATAATGTCAGCCGCAATCATTGTGTGTGCTTTTTGCTGTGACAATTCGGGTACGACTTCGCCCGCTGACAAAACACCCGGCACGTCCGTTAACAAAACCAATTTACTAGCGTTAAGCTTAGTGGCAATTTCTGCTGCCGCGGTGTCAGCGTTAACGTTCAACCATTTCCCATCAGTAGTCTGAGCTAAGGGGGCCAAAACACCAATTTCTCGGCTTAAAATTTGCGTTAACCACGCTGTGTTCAACTGGTCAAGCACGCCGACCTCGCCGTATTTGGCTTGATCTAAATAATGACCTTGCAATAACTGGTTGCAACCAGCATTTAAACCGATGACTGGTAAATGATGTGCGCTTAATTTACTCAGTAACTCTGGTTGAACCAAGCCTAGCAAAACCGCTTTAGTCAGCTCGAGTGTTGCGGCATCAGTTACCCGCACACCGGCGATTTTTTTAACGGCCAAATGTAATTCCGTACTTAATTGGGAGATCTTTGGTCCGCCACCATGAACGATCAGAATCTTTTGACCTTGTTGGCACCAGCGTGCTAACTGTTGAAAAAAGCTATCTGGCAATTGAGTTACGGCATTGCCGCCAATTTTAATCACAATGATCTGTTGCTTCATTTGGACGCTCCCCTTTTTAAATTAAATCTACGAAAGTAACTAGCCAATATCGGTTGCTGTGCACTTTTTTAAACGCGTTATCTTCTAACTATGGTAAGTTGCGTTGATTTTCACGTAATCATAAGTCAGATCGCAGCCCCAAGCTTGCCCGTGGCCAGTGCCATTATGCAACTCGACGGCCACGTTGATCACAGTACCAGCTAATGGAGCTTCTAATTTGCTGACATCAGTGGTTGCAGCGTGACTGGCTTGAATCATCGGTAACTCATTTAAAGTGACATCGACAGCATCTAGAGCCAAATGTGCATCGGTTTGACCAATGGCCACCATGATTCGCCCCCAGTTAGGGTCTTCACCGTAAATGGCCGCCTTAACTAAGTTAGAACCAACAATAGCTTTAGCAACTTGCTGGCCTTCCAGGTCGGACCAAGCACCGTTAACAGTAACTGCAACAAGCTTAGTGGCACCTTCACCATCGGCGGCAATTTTCTTGGCCAATTCGCCAAGAATATAGGTTAATGCTGTGGCAAACGTGGCGTAATCAGCAGAAGTTTCAGTTAACGGGGTGTTACCGGCAACACCATTGGCCAATACTGTGACCATATCGTTGGTCGACGTATCGCCGTCAACAGTGATCTGGTTAAATGTGGTGTCAGTAGCTTGACTTAATAATTTCTGTAACAGCGTGCCGGAAATTGCCGCATCCGTTGTGACGAAGCCGAGCATCGTTGCCATGTTTGGATGGATCATCCCTGAACCTTTACAAAAGCCGCTAATGGTAATTTTCTTACCGTCAATCTGGCAAGTAACCGCAACGGTTTTAGCATGTGTATCAGTAGTCAAAACGGCTTCGGTAACTTTGGTATTGTCGGTTAATTGTAGTTGATCGATACCGGCAGCAATCACGTCCATCGGTAGTAGTTCACCGATGATCCCCGTTGAAGCAACACCGACTAAATCAGTGCTTAAACCTAATTTAGTTGCCGCCAGCTTTTGCATTTGGACAGCATCTTGTTCACCTTGAGCACCAGTACATGAATTGGCGTTAGCGCTATTTAGTACAACGGCTTGCAATTGATGCTGCAGATTGATTGTTTGCTTAGTTAACTTGGTAGGTGCAGCTTGAAATTGGTTCGTCGTGTAAACGCCAGCGGCAGCAGCTGGTTGTTCTGAATACAGCCACCCCATGTCCAATTTTTCTTTGCGTAACCCAGCGTGGACACCGTCAGCTTTGAAACCTTGGGGCCAGGTAAATGGGATTTCTGTATATTTTGTTTCCATAATGACTACTCCTTGTAATGACTTATTTATGGCATTAATGCGGCTAGCTGCAAACCAGCTGTGGCGGCAAAACCAAAGTATTGATTAAAATTTTGAATGGCTTGGCCAGCAGCGCCCTTTAATAGATTATCGATAACACTGACCACTAATACTGTGTGGGTCACTGGATTATAACTGATGCCCAAATCACAGAAGTTAGTACCAACGACTTCTTTTAGTGTTGGTAATTGGCCTGCGGGTAAGACGCGAACAAATGGTTGGTCAGCATAGGTTGCCGTGAATGCTGCTTGTAGCTGTTCCGCCGTAGCTTCGCTTTTTGCATAGATTGTGTCCATAATGCCGCGGACGATTGGTAACAGTGTCGTCGTAAACTGAATTGCTGGTACGTTGTCGTCCCAAATTTTTAATTGTTGCATGATTTCTGGAATGTGTTGGTGCCGATTAACTTTATATAGTTGTAAGTTTTCATCAGTTTGGCTGAAATGTGTGCTGGTGGCCAGTTTTTTACCAGCACCGGATGTACCAGATTTGGCATCAACAATAATACTCGTTGGATCGATCAAATGCTGTTGAACCAGTGGTGCCAGGCCTAGCAAAGTCGCAGTTGCGTAACAGCCAGGATTGGCAATATAGCTATGCCCCGCTGCGTTGGCGAATTCAGCTAAGCCATAATGACTTTGCTGCAACGCGCTAACAGCTGGTGCCGGCTTGTGGTACCACTTGGTGAAAGTTGTCGGATCAAGCAAGCGATAATCACCAGATAAATCAATCACCGGAAAGTTAGCGGCAATAAATGGTGTTGCCAATTCAGTGGTAACACCAGCAGATGTGGCGAAGAAGATCACATCACATTCGGCCATGATCACTGCTGGATCAAGTGGTTCAATCAGCGTTTGATCACCGATGAAATTCGGTACTGCTTCTACTAAAGGTTGCACTTGGCTATTATCGGGATGGCCGAACAAGCGAATCGCCGCCACCTCAGGATGTTGCTGTAATAATTGATATAAAACCATGCCACTATAACCTGTAACGCCGACTAAAGCTGCGTTCATGTCCCTCACCGCCTCATATGCCATTTTTAATGGCTAATTTTTATGCTTACTTTCATTGCTGTTTGGATTAAACGCGCCAGATTCGGAATACTTTTTGCCGCGTTTTATTCTTTTCAAATGAATTTTTAATCAAACTATCATTGACCAACAGCTTACACCTGCCTTTTTATAAATGCAAGCTTTTTTCAATTTTTATGCAGTTATTCTTTTTTATTTGCATATTTTAGCGCATATAATTAAGTAATATACATATTTTATGAATTTTATAGTTGACTTATATTCAAAAATGCGGTTTACTTAATCACAATCAATTAGATATTAATTTGCATTTTTATGTGAAAGGATGAAAACGAATGAAAAGTTATCTTATTTTAGAAGATGGTTTAACATTTGCCGGCGACGCTTTTGGCGCCCACATTGCCGCTGCTGGTGAAGTGGTTTTTAATACCGGCATGACGGGCTATCAAGAAGCAATCACCGATCCTTCCTATAGTAATCAACTCATTACCTTTACTTATCCCTTGATTGGTAACTATGGTATCGACGCCACACACAATCAATCCGTACAGGCAAGTTGCGCTGCGGTGATCGTCCGGCAGCTGGCTGACCTACCCAATCATTACGCGCAACAAATGAATCTCGATGCATTTTTACAACAACAAAAAGTCCCTGGTATCCAAGGTATCGATACTCGGCAATTAACTAAACATATTCGCCAACACGGCACGCTGAAAGCTATTTTAACGACACAGCCTTTAACCGTCGCTTTTTCCGCCGCCTATGCCGCAATTAAACAAAAAGAAGCGCCACTACAGCGCGCAACTTATACGACTAAACAGGCGCAACAACACGTGGTCTTGATCGACTTTGGTACCAAAAAAGCAATCATCGATCAATTATTGGCGCAGCATTGTAACGTTGATGTCGTGCCTTATACAACCTCATTGGCTGATATTGATGCTTTACAACCAGACGGTATCTTCCTATCTAATGGTCCTGATGATCCTGCCGATTACGAAATGGTTTTACCGTTGATTCAAGCACTCCAAGCCAAATATCCATTAGCCGGCATTTGCCTGGGTCACCAACTATTAGCCCTAGCTAACGGCGCCAAGACCTATAAGCTACAATACGGCCACCGTGGTTTGAATCATCCCGTTAAAAATATCGCCACTGGTAAAACTATTTTGACTAGTCAAAACCACGGCTATGCAGTAGCCGTGGATTCGCTAGTAGATACACCGTTAGAAATGACTGCCTATGAGTTAAATGACGGTAGTGTGGAAGGCCTGCAGCACAAGAGTTTGCCAGTTATTTCCGTCCAGTACCATCCGGAAGCTAATCCTGGTCCTACTGATGCCCTAGGCTTTTTCACCGAATTTTATGACTTAATGAACGCCAATAAAGCGAAAAAGAGTAGCGTGGCGTAACTGAACCCTTTTACTGGAAATCGACTTTTTAACGAACAGGAAGATGCAGATGCCAAAACTAACTAATATTCATAAAATTGCCGTGATCGGCTCAGGACCAATCGTGATCGGCCAAGCCGCCGAATTCGATTATGCCGGTAGCCAAGCGTGCTTAAGCTTAAAAGAAGAAGGCTATCAAGTTGTCTTGATCAACTCTAACCCAGCAACGATCATGACCGATGATGAAATCGCCGATAAAGTTTATTTAGAACCACTAACACTAGAATCAGTCAGCGCCATTTTAGCCAAAGAACGGCCTGATGCATTATTACCAACGCTCGGCGGCCAAACGGGGTTGAATTTGGCGGTTGAATTGGACGATGCTGGCGTTTTAGCCAAATACAACATTCAATTGTTAGGCACTGGCCTAGCTACAATTAAGCAAGCCGAGGATCGGGAGAGTTTCAAGGAATTAATGCAAAAAATTGGCCAGCCAGTTCCCGCTAGCAAAACAGTGCACGCTGTCCAAACCGCATTAGACTTTGCTGAACAAATCAGTTACCCCGTTATCGTTCGGCCTGCCTATACGCTGGGTGGTACCGGTGGTGGGATTGCCGCCAATGCCGCAGAATTACAAAAAATCATGGTACGCGGCCTAAGCATGTCCCCCGTCAATGAATGTTTAATTGAAAAAAGCATCGCAGGCTTTAAAGAAATCGAATACGAAGTTATGCGTGATAATATTGGGGACAAAATCACCGTCTGCAATATGGAAAACTTTGATCCAGTTGGTATCCATACTGGTGATTCAATTGTTTTTGCACCCTCGCAGACACTAAATGACACCGAGTACCAAACCCTGCGGCAAGCATCATTGGATATTATCGACGCCTTGGATATCAAAGGTGGCTGCAACGTTCAATTGGCGCAGGATCCTAATAGTGCGCGTTATTACATTATTGAGGTTAACCCACGGGTCAGCCGTTCTTCTGCTTTGGCATCCAAAGCAACCGGTTATCCCATCGCTAAAATTGCCGCTAAAATCGCCGTTGGCTTGAATTTAAGCGAGCTGCGCAACCCCATAACCAAAACAACTTATGCCGCCTTTGAACCCGCATTAGATTACGTTGTCGCTAAAATTCCACGCTTTCCCTTCGATAAATTCAATACTGCTGAACGTCAACTGGGGACGCAAATGAAAGCCACCGGTGAGGTTATGGGTATCGGCAGTACGATTGAAGAGTCATTGCTCAAAGCCTTACAGTCAATGGAAATTGATCAGACTGCTATTAATCAGTTGAAACCGACTAGCGATACGCCTGATTTAGCCGCGGCATTGCACGTTCCAACTGACGACCGGCTATTGGTGATTTTTGCGGCTTTACGTGCCGGCTACAGTGTAGCTAAAATTCATGACCTGACTCAAATCGATCGTTTCTTTTTAGATAAATTAGCGCACATTATTCAACTACAACAGTTGTTACCACAAGATTTAGCCGCTAATTACGCCACCGCAAAGAAGTTTGGCTTTAATGATGCCATGATCAGCGCCGTTACCAATGAGCAGTTGCCCACTTTAGCGCCGGTCTATAAAATGGTTGATACTTGTGCCGGCGAATTTGCCAGCAGTACCCCTTATTTTTATAGTACTTATTTTGGTACAGAAAACGAAAGCGAGCCACTAGGCAATAGTATTTTAGTTATCGGTTCTGGCCCAATTCGAATTGGCCAAGGGGTTGAATTTGATTACACCACGGTTCACTGCGTCCAAGCTATTCAACAGGCTGGCTATCACGCAATCATCGTCAACAACAATCCCGAAACCGTGTCCACTGATTTTTCGATTTCGGACAAACTCTATTTCGAACCGTTGACCTTAGAAAGCGTGCTGCATATCGCTGCCTTAGAGCAGCCACTAGGCGTCATTGTCCAATTTGGCGGCCAAACGGCAATTAATTTGACTAAGGGCTTAGTGGCTGACGGACTGAAAATTCTTGGTACCTCCTTACATGGCATCGACCAAACAGAAGATCGCCACCAATTCGAAGACCTACTAAAGCATTTATCGATCAAACAACCAGCCGGCAACACGGCTACCAGTCTCACCGAAGCACATAAAATTGCCGCGGCGATTGGCTATCCCGTTATGGTACGGCCTAGCTTTGTTCTTGGCGGTCGTGCAATGGCCGTTGTTCACAACGAAAAAGAATTGGCGCATTATCTGACCAACGCTTTACACGCTGCCCCTGATCAGCCGATTTTGATTGATCATTACGTTCAAGGGCTGGAATGTGAGGTCGATATTCTCAGTGACGGTCACGCCGTGTTCATTCCTGGCATTATGGAGCACATTGAAGGCGCCGGTATCCACTCCGGCGATTCAATTGCGGTCTATCCGCCACAACGACTGACGCTAGAGCAGCAGCACGAAATCATCAATATTGCGACTAAAATTGGCCAACATGTCCACTGTATTGGTATGATGAACATTCAATTCATTGTCGCTGATCACGTTTATGTCATCGAGGTCAACCCGCGCGCTAGCCGGACAGTACCATTTATGAGTAAAGTGACGAAACTGCATTTGGCCAAAATTGCCACACACTTAATTCTTGGCGCCAGCTTTGCCGAACTCGGCTTAACCCCTGGCTTACTGACACCACCTAATTTAGTCGCCGTTAAGGCCCCCGTATTCTCATTTGCTAAGTTACCTGGTATCAGTACCGCGCTCAGTCCGGAAATGAAGTCTACAGGTGAAGAAATTGGCATCGCAGCCGATTATGCCACCGCGTTAACTAAAGCGCTGACTGATAGCTATCATTTTCATGGCAGCCATGCAGGCCAAGTGGTGCTGTTGACACCAAACTTAGCTGCTGATAACAAGGTCACACAGGCAATTGCGCACGCACAGTTAATTCCGCGCGTACTCACCGCCGATACGGTGCCTGATATTGACGTTAAACAAGTCGCGCTAGTTGCCAATACCAACGAGCAGCAAACCGCAGCTGATCCGCTAAATTACTTTGCGCTCAGTCAAAATGTGCCTTTATTCACAGCAGAAGATACGCTACTGGCAGCCTTATCACTTGCCAAATAAGTCGGTTGCCGCTATGCTAATGAGGAAAAATTAGTATAGGAGGTCACGACGATGACATTAAGTAAAACCAGCGCCAAAATTGGCCTAGCCGTCACTGCTCCTGCCACTGAAAATATGCAGGCACCATTTACCGGACAGATTGAAAAAATCTACGAAAATGCTGCCTTGTTGAAGATCACTAGCTACGACCCAAGTGATGAGCTCAATGTTAAGGCACTACACGACAAGATTATTGTTAGTTTAAAGCAATTAAAAAAAGCAAAATAGTCAGCGGTAAGCGTAACTTAGTGCCCCGCGGACACGATTAGCGCTACAAGACGAAAAAAATAAACCCAGGCTGCACCATAATTTACTTATGGTCCAACTTAGGTTTATTTTGCTGGCTTACATTGCCTTATTTAGCGTCAATATAACTATACAACGTATATTTTGAAATATCGTAGTACGTTGAAACTTTATCACCAGACTTGGTGACCAAAAAGGCGCCTTGATCGTTCAAGAAATGAATTCCTCGAATCTTATCGGCCTTCGTCATCAACGCAACTGGCTTACCAACTAACTTAACTGATTCTTCTAACAACTCGTCTAACAGCTGGTTTACATTTTGCGTAATTGGAACGTCGCTTTTTTCTGGTGCTTGCGCTTCGGTGAAGTGGCGCAACGTCGATTCGGCCATCATCAAATGTGATATATCATAATTAATCGATAAAATTGCGTGTAGCTGTTGATCATCCTTTAGGTAAATGGTGCTGGACTTCAGCACTCGTCCATCACGGGTATGGGTCGTATAGTTAATACGATCTTGTAATTCCGCTGGATCTTTTTTGAGACTTTCCAACACAATTTCTGAAGGACCGTCAGCAATTTCACGTTCAGAGACCTGACCATTTTCAATTAAAATAATGGTATGGTCAATATTGCCTTGATCGACTCGGTGAATCACAACTTCACAATCAGGTCCAAACTGTCCTGCAATCGCACGTCCAAGTTGACTAAGAAATTCCAATTGATTTTCCACTATCATCCATCCTTTATTTTGAATCGGCTAATGCCTGTAAGCCGGTTGTCATTATGATTAAAATTGTACCAATTAATTCAGGCCAGCCAAACTGGATCTGAAAAATAAGTACCGTCAAGATCGTTGACGTTAATGGCTCGAAAGCCCCTAATAAGCTAGTCATTGTTGGCGCAATAAATCGTAAACTTTGTAAAACGAATAGGTATGCAAATAGTGTACCAAAAATAATAACAAAGGCTACAATTAAAATACCGCGAAAATCCAATACTGGCAATGATTTTCCCCTCAAGAACAGTAAAAAGCTGACACCACCCAGTAACATCGCCCAACCAACAATCGGAACCGCGCCAAATTTGCGTAATAAGTGGCGCGGAAAAAGCGTATAAATTGCGGTACTCAACGCGGTTAGCAAGCCCCAAACAAAGCCAGTTGTTGAAATACTTAGCTGGTTTAACTGACCGTGAGTCACTAGCAAGTAAGTTCCCACTAAGGCCAATATCACTGAGACCACGTCCGTTTTACGCGGCCGATGCCAATATCTGATTGCCAAATACACAATGATCAATACTGGACTAAGAAATTGTAAAATCGTGGCGGTGGCGGCATTGCTGTGTTTAATTGCCATGAAATAAGTCAGTTGTGCTGGCAACATGCCAATAAAGCTAAACACCAGTAACGCACCGGCCGAACGTGGCTGACGCCAGGGGGCATTCATCGCGTGAGGTTCTGTCGCGTAACCAAATAGTATCAATAAAATACCGGCGCCAATCATCCGAATGCAAACCAACCATCGCGGTGACATCTGATACGTTGTGAATAGTGCTTGTGCGGCAATCCCCGAAAAGCCCCACAGCAGCGGCCCCGCAATGGCTAAAATAATACCATGTAGCCGCATGTTCTTACCCTTTATCATGATCACTCATCCCTACCCACCTAAATAAAAAAGACGCCTACTCAAAAGGGAGTGGTCCCTTCGAGTAGACGTCATCAATTACTTAGGTAATATTTTCAGCGAACGTCATCGCTATCTAAATTTATTATACCGCAAAAATATTTTTTGTAAATAAACTTTTTTATTTACTAAGCTATTTTTTTGTTTGCCGGATTTAAAATAGAAGTGCAACATAAATAAAACTAGACCAAAAGGGCCA
>NZ_RHOF01000002.1 GCF_003946445.1 Loigolactobacillus jiayinensis
TTCCCTTTTTCAATTCCCAATAAATCATTTACACATAATTATTTAAACACTCTTACTTAAAGTAAGCACAAATGATTTTTCTGATAAAAACTATAATGTAAATGCTATCATAGTGCATGATTATACATGATAATTATGTAACCGTGCTCGTTACCGTTATAACAGTATTCATTATTTATTATAACTTTTTTGTATTTATCGCTTACATTTATACTTATATGTACAAAAACGGCCTGCCAAGTTGCCCTGCAGGCCGTTTTTTAAACCTATTCGATAATTTTTTGCTTGGTTTCTGGGCCGAAAACTTGAACGACAATTGCTGCAATCAAAGCTAAGGCAGCGATAAAATAGAAGATCAAGTTAGGGCTCACCCGGCTGATGGCCCATGCGGCTAAGTAAGGTGTTAGCACGGTCAATAATTTTGCGACCCCATTGGCATAACCAGTTCCGCGGAAACGGAAATAAGTTGGGAACAACTCAGACATGTAGACACCGACAACGGAGGCCATTAGCACATAAAATCCTGTTGTTAATAAGAAGCCAACAATCAAAACGCCAGTCGTTGAATCTTGGTGTGCATACAATAAACCTAGCAAAGCAGTAATAACAAAAGTAGGTGCGATCACCTTTTTCCGGCCGATCCGATCAACTAATGAAGCGCCAATAATTGCCCCAACTGGCGCACCAATCATCATGATCGTGGAGAAGCTTAATGAATGGACCACGTTAATACCACGTTTAACCAGCAAAGTAGGTACCCAGGAGGTGAAGGTGTATTGGCAGAGCATAACCGCCGACACGGCGACGATAGCAACGAACAAGCCACGCCCGATATTAGTCTCTACCTTGGCTGCTGGTGCCACTTGATTTTCTCGTTTGTAACTGCCGTTTTCCTCTAGTTTAGCGATAATTTCTTCGGCTTCGGCACAGCGATTACGCGCCAATAACCAGCGTGGTGACTCAGGAAAATGCCGCCGTGCTACCCATAAAATTAAAGCCAAAACACCGATTAAAATAAACATTGAGCGCCAGCCTAAATTGGGAATCATAAGGGTAGCAATCAACAACGTGACTGGTGCGCCCATGTTAGCGACTACGGCAGTGATCCCACTCCAACGACCACGCGTTTTAACTGGTGCAAATTCATTGATCAAGGCATAACCAGTGACGATTTCTGCGCCTAAACCAATGGCGGCAAAGAAACGCAACCCGATCAGAAATTCAATATTCGGCGCAAAGGCACCTGCTATTGTAAAAACACCGAAAATTAATAAATTCGTTTGGTAAGCGCGTTTGCGACCGAAGAAATCACCGATAAAACCAGCAGCGATCGAACCGACGAACAAGCCTAGAAAACCAGCTGATAAGAATAATGACCCTTGAAAAAGCGTCGCAAAATGATTTTGGATCAAGGTACTATTGATTGCGCTGGCCATATAAACATCCCCTGCGTCGAGGATCATCCCGGCAGCAATCATGGCGAATACCCGATAAAATAATGGCGTTTCTTTAGTTAAATCTAAGCGTTGTTTCAAATTAGTTGCTTGTTCCATATTGTTGCCTCCTTATTCTGTAATCAATTTGCGTGTGTTCGCAAAATAACAATCACTATTTCTGCATTTCAATTAGCATTTGTTCTGGCGCATACCGTGCTTCAAGTTGATTGACTTGATCTAACCCAACAAATTGGTTAAAACGGTCAAAAGTGACCATCGCCGCCTTGCTTTGACTAGTTGTTCCCTGAGTAGCTAATTCGTGTAACACTTGCTCATCCGCGTAAGTTTGTGCGTAAGTGAGTGCTGTCGGATGCACAACGATACTAAAACCGAGCTGCTGTAACTCACTACTAGAAAGTAGCGGCGTCGCACCATCCTCGATCATGTTGGCCATTAACGGCACCTCTGGAAAGGCCGCCGCAATCTGCTTAAGCTCGGCGACACTGCGCGGTGCCTCAATAAAAACAAGATCAGCACCAGCGGCATGGTAGGCTTTACTCCGTGCAATTGCGGTATCGAGATCGTACACTGCCCGTGCATCCGTTCGTGACATGATCAAGAAATCGTCGTGGCGGCGGGCGGCCGCTGCAGTTTTGATTTTTGCCACCATTTCAGCTTGCGGTACAACACTTTTGCCAGCCATATGCCCACAGCGCTTAGGCCACGTTTGATCTTCTAAAAAGAGGCCCGCTGCACCGATAGCTTCATAGTTGCGGACTGTCCGCTGTACATTAGCTAAGTCGCCATAGCCAGTGTCAGCATCGGCAAATACAGGAATATCAACAGCATTGACAATTTCACGACATTTATTAAGCATGATCCCAAAGTCAGCGATACCACGATCTGGCATGGCTAAATTGCTAGCACTTGTCGCATAGCCAGCGGCAAAAATTGCTTTAAAGCCCTGCTGTTGCGCCACCTTAGCGGCTAAACTATCCGGGGCAACAACCATATTGACCACCTGTTCACCGAAAACAGCCTGACGAAACTGCTGACGCATTTGCGTAAATTTTTTCATTATAGCTGCCTCCCGACCAGTTGATTTTTAGGCTGTAGTTGCTGAAAATAATCTAGATCCAACACAGCCTTAAATTTGTTTTTAAGTAATTGGGTCACGGTTTGACTAGTAGCTGTATGCTGAATAGCTAAGCCGGCTTGCCACATTGAAGCTGGTAGTTGATCTAGCGCAAGCTCAGTACAATGGCCAAGCAAAACGAGATCAGCGCCGGCCTTATAAGCTTGTGTCGTCCGTTCTTGTAAGCCACTTAAGCCATATGTCGTCCAGCCATCTAATTCCGCAATCAATGTTATTGATTCATCCCTAAGCGCATCCTTAGCCGCTCGCAATTTACCAAAAAACTCAACTGGCGATACCGGCTGTGCTTGTCCCTGACTATGCGCTGGATAACGCTGATCGTTAAGGACGATGCCAGCTGCGCCAGAGCGTGCCAATTCTTGCACCGTATAATATGTATTTAGCGCATTGCCGAAGCCGGATTGCGCATCGGCCCAGATATCGCGGTCGGTTACCAAGCTCATATAGCGCAAATATTGCGCGTACTCGGATAATGCCAGTAATTCAGCATCCTGACTACCAAGTAATTGTTGTGCCACTAAACTACCAGCCAAAAACAAGCGCGGTTGCGTTGTCGCTTGGATCATTGGTGCATTTGCGAGCGCCGGAATGAGTTCTGTTTCTGTCATATTGCACCATCTCCTCAAAATTTAGGTCAAAAAAAGCACCCAGTGAGAGCTAAACTCTCAAAGGGCGCATTTGCGCGGTACCACCTTTATTTATGTATTCAAACCGAATACATCTCAACAGTTTTTAAACTGTTGCTGCGATAAGGGGCACCCACCCATGTCAGTACTGACATTAAACTCAAAGCTTACTTTCAATTTACTTAATTACCGCGTCACATCGACCCGCGGCTCGCTTAAAATTAAAATAAATCTACTTTTCTTATCAAAGTTTTAATCTGTTTTTCATTTTCTTATCATAATAGTCGTTTTTCAGAAAATGTCAACCGCTTTTTTGTAAAAAAAATAATGAGGCTGTGACATAAGTAATATTATGTCGCAGTCTCATTTTTATTATCGAACATTATAGATTATGTGCTGAAAAACAGTTTATAACACCATCGCAGCAAAAGTTAAGCGCGCTTGAAAGTGCGCTTAACTTCGGACTAACCCATTGCTGAGCCGCGATGCCGATCAATCATGATGCGAATGATCTTATCGATTTCCGTCACAACTAAGGTAACGAATCCTGCCACAATGGCGATACCCCATTGCCCCCAGCTCATATTACCGGTTTTGAAAACACCCTGCATGAATGGTAAGTAAACCAACAATAGTTGTAACGCCAGCAATAAGGCGATGGTCGCAAAGGCCATCGGATTACTCCAGAAGTGTCGTGAAAACGCCAAATGCGGTGTCCGAATATTGAATAGGTAGAACACCTTACCCAGCACAATGATATTAACCGTGATCGTACTAGCAATTACGTGCGATACACCGCTACTAGTTAACCAATCGAAGGCCCATAAGCCCATACCGGCAATCAGTACCGAGACATAAGTCATTTGGAAAACATCGTGCTTATTCAACAACGACGTCCCAGTCTTGCGCGGTGGCCGTTGCATAATACCTTGTTCTTCTGGTTCAAAAATGAAGGCGAACTGAATCGTGATCGCTGAAACCATGTTGATCCATAACAATTGGGTCGGTACCAACGGCAGCGCTTGTTGCATTAAAATACTGAACGCCACGATCAAACCTTCCGCAAAACTAGTTGGTAATAGGAACGCAATTGTTTTCTTAATATTGGTATATAGATGCCGACCTTCACGAATCGCTTTAGTCATCGTTGTAAAGTTATCATCGACCAAAATCATATCAGCGGCATCTTTGGCAACGTCCGTTCCTTTGATCCCCATTGCCACACCAATATCAGCTTTCTTCAATGCTGGTGCGTCATTGACACCATCACCAGTCATTGCCGTGACCTTACCAGTTTGCTGATAAGCATCAATGATCGCCAATTTATTACTAGGTGTCGTTCGTGCAAAAACATCATAACGATTAATATTTTCGCGTAATTCTTTTGGTGACATTTGATCTAATTCCGCACCGGTGATCGACTGAATATCATCAGCTAAGCCTAACTGGCGACCAATTGCGGCCGCTGTATCAGGGTGATCCCCAGTGATCATTTTTACTTTAACCCCTGCAGTACGCATTTCTTTCAGGGCAGCAATCACTTCTTCACGCGGTGGATCAATAATGCCGACAATGCCGAGAAATTCAATCCCCTGCTTTAAAATGTCATGAGTAACTTCAGTGACAGTATCGGCTACTAATTTATGCCCGACTGCCACTACACGCTTACCTTGGTGCGTTAGATCCTGAATAACATCGTTCCAATGATTTTGATCGAAACTAGGATCAGCGGCCGCCGCCATGGCGTATAACTTATCTGGCGCGCCTTTGATGAAAATCTCATGCTGCCCTGCTGCATCAACATCTAAACGCGCAATATACCGGTAATCAGAATCAAACGGAATTCGATCTAACTCGGTAACAGCAGGCTCTTCAACGCCAAGCCCCTTATGGTACAAGGTTAAAAAAGCCCCATCCGTAGGTTCACCGTTGATTATCCAATGACCATCTTCTTGTTGCAAAATAGTATCATTAGCCTCAAAACCAGCAATCAACAACTTGGTTAATATCGCATCATTACTGACCGTGACTGGCTGCTGATCACGCATGATCTGCCCATCTGGCGCATACCCAGTCCCGGTAACGGTATAGCGATGGCGGCGCGTAATAATATCTTGCGCTGTCATTTCATTTTTAGTTAACGTCCCTGTTTTATCAGTGGCGATCACATCCACTGCACCTAACGTTTCGACAGCCGGTAGCGTCTTAACGATGGCATTGTGTTTCGCCATTCTATTGACACCCATGGCTAAAATCACTGAGGTCGATGCCGGTAATCCTTCTGGCAACGAGCCAACAACCATGGTTACTACCGCTAAAGCTAAGGTTGGCAAGGAATAAAGATTGATCCACCAACCAAAGACAAATAACGCGATTGCGATCCCAATAATGAAATAGGAAATCCACTTACCTAAATCATCGAGTTCTTTCATTAATGGTGTCTTGGCTGCCTTAACGTTACTAACGTCATCGGCGATTTGACCTAATTCAGTATCGTGACCAGTTGCAACGACGATCCCAGTAGCACTACCGTTAGTCACAGCTGTACTAGCATAAGCCATATTGATTCGTTCAGCCAATGGTGTTTTCGCTGAGTCTAATGGCGCAAATGACTTCAGCACCGAATCAGCTTCACCGGTCAAGGCAGCTTCTTGGATCCGTAAATTATCAGCATCTAATAGTCGCATATCAGCTGGAACATTGTCACCAGCTTCCAAATAAACAATATCACCAATCACCAGTTGACTTGCTGGAATATCGGTTCGTTGCCCACCACGAATGACGGTTGCCTCCGTGGATAGTAACGACTTGATTTTTTCTAATGAATTACTAGCGTTGACTTCTTGAAAATAACCAATCAATGCATTAATAATGACGACTAAGCCAATAACGATTGAATCAGAATAATGTTGTAACAACAGCGTTAACGCCGCCGCAAACAGCAAAATATAGATAATCACATTATTAAATTGCCGCAGAAACATCACCCATTTTGGCGTGACGTGTGCAGTTAGCTCGTTGGGTCCATGCTTGGCAAAACGCTCTGCCGCAACGGCCGTACTCAATCCTTGCTCAAGATCACTATCAAACTTAGTTAACACCTGTGTTTCGGTTTGCGTAAATAACGGCGCCGGCCCAGGTTTCGCATCGGGTGGAACAATTGGTTGTTTTTCCATGAAGTACATCATCCTCCGTATTCTTAGTTATATTAGTATAGCATAGCCAGAAATAATCGCGAAAGTATTATTACTCTAAACTAATGTTAGAACTAATTATTTCAAGTCACTTTTGTTATAAATTTGGGCCACTTGTGCTAAATATTTTTCAAAGCCAGCGCGAAATACATCGCCCGCGATAATTTCCGCTTTATTGCCTAACGATAAAATAAAGCGATAAGCTGCTTCATTATTTGGTAGCGTAATCGTTGCTTCAAAATGGCCATCCAGCAATTGTTTAATTGCAGTACTGCCATAACGTTCACTAAAAACATCACGAATGCTATTGGCGGCGCGCAAGGTTATTGACACTAAGTTAGCCGCCGAAAATTTATCGGTAAAGGCCAAGCGCTCAAGCGGCAATGTCCGCGGCGTAAATTCTTCTACTAATAATTGCACAGCTTGCATGCGCGCTAAGCGAAACGTTCGAAAGTCCTGCCGTTCGCGGCTATAAGCTTGTAAGTACCAGCGATCGCCTTTATAGGCTAAACGATAAGGTTCAACCCGCCGCTGACTAAGCGCACCTGTGCGGTCACTATACATAAAAGTCACCAACCGATGCTGCTTAATCGCCTGACTAAATTGCTGCGCCAGCACTTTAATTTCTGCTGCGCCCTGCCAATTAACATCCTCGATCAATAAATCCGTCGCCTCAGGATCAGTAGCAAACATTGCCTGCAATTTTTGCACCGTCGCTTTGATTTCCGGTGTTTCAATCAACGCCTGTACACTGGCCAATGCCGTCAACAAATTACGTACATCGGTCGCCGTTAAAAAGTTTTGGGCAATCTTATAATTAGGCAACAAGCCAATACCGCCCTGCCGACCTTGAACTGTATAAATTGGTAAACCAGCTAGACTCAACGCCTCTACATCACGGTAAATTGTACGCTCAGTGACTTCCAGTAAAACTGCCAGTTCACGTGCTGACACCAAGTCTTTGCGTAACAAAATCAGCATTATATTGATCAAGCGAGCAATCCGCATCTTTTTCCCTCTTTTCCTTAAAACATGACAGCTCTTTGTCAGGTATTATCTGTTATTCTACTATCATCAACTGAAAGAAGGAATCCATATGACACAAACTTACAAAATCCAAAACTTCCCCGAACTGACAATCACTGGTTATGCCGCTAAACTGCCATTACCAACGATGGACAACCTTAAGGAAGTCTCTGCACAAAAAAGTCACCATTTCATGACTATCGGCCAAAGTGGTCAATTTCCCACCTTAATGCAAGCCAGTCGCGACAAAATCGGCTACGCACTTAGTGGCGCGACGGACGATTACTTGGAATATTTTGCCGGTGCCAATACAACAGCTACGCCAGCCGACACGACAACTCGTACCTTACCAGCCGGTGATTACATCGTGCTAAAAGGTCAAGGTGGTCCTAGCCGACAATTATTCGATCAACTAATTAGTCAGTTTTTTGGCACTATTTTACCAGCTGATCCTCACTTATATCCAAAAGACAGCTTCGTCATTGAAGCACTATTAAATGGCAATCCTACTGATGCCGTGGTTGAATTACGTATTCCCGTAAGCCACTAAAAAAAGCATCTAGCAAATTTAACTGAATTTGCTAGATGCTTTTTAATTAGCGCGATCGACGCAAGCTTGTAATAGATGCATTGAACGCAACCAATTTTGGGTCATCCGCTCACGAGCAGCAACAGCATCATCGGCTGCAATTGCGGTAATAATTTCGTTATGCTCGCGAACTGCATCTGGCTGTTGCACGTTCAATTGAGCAAGGTAGAAATTCTCAATCCGTTGTGCGTGGGCATCGACTAATTGCGAGAATTCGTTAACGTACGGATTAGCGGCAATTTTCAAAATATAATCATGAAAAGCATTATCCGCTAGCAAGACGGCTTGAGGCTGATTTTGTTGTTGCGCTTGCTCATAGCGTTGATTTAACACATTGAGTTGTTCCACTTCAGCAGTCGTGATCGTTTCAGCCGCTAATTCTGCAGCTAAGCCTTGTAACGCAGCCAATGGACGATAAATCGTACTGATTCGATCGGTAGCAACAGCGGTAACGCGGGTAGCACTGCGCGGAATCATTTCCACGAATTCTTGCGTGGCTAATAATTGCAACGCTTCACGCACCGGCGTCCGACTGACACCAAATAAAGCAGCAATTGCTTGGTCTGAAATCTTCTCTTTTGGTGCTAAGGTGCCAGTAATGATCCAGCTACGGAGTTGTTGATAAACACGATCCTTAGCATTTAATTCAGGTGAATTTGGCGTTTTTTTAGGTAATGGCATCTCTAAGTCCTTTCATAACTTATTGTGATATATCAGAATTATAGTCTTTTTTACGCCAAGGCTCAAGGCGCATCATTGATCGTCACCCCCAGCGCTAACGCCAGATCCAACGCTTGCTGTGGTGAAATGATCATCCCACGTAACAAGTCTAAACTATAATTAATACCGTTAGTTTCATTATGACTGAAATCGAGTCCCTTTAAGCGCGTATGCAAAAAATTAGCGCGGGCTAGCTGACAATCCACGAATTTTAGTGCTTGCCAATTGACCTCGCTAAAATCAAGTTCACTTAAATCGGTTTGCTCAAAAAAAACATGCTTTAAGCGCGCACCAGCTAAGCTTAAATAATCAGCCTTACAATTAGTGAAGCTGAGCTCATTAAATACTGAGCCGGCAAAGTTACTACCAGTCAATTTACAATCATTAAAGGCCACCCGTTTGAAGCTAGCTTCGATCATTTCTGAATTTAAAAAAGTGCAATGATTAAAACTAACATCTTGCAGCTCAAAGCGTTCAAAAATCATTTGGTCAAAGGTCACATGATCAAACTGTACCCCTTTAAAGTAGACGCCAGTAAAATCACCGTCACTAACTTGTTGCTGCTGAAACTGCGTATCCTGCACGAACGCTTCATCGACTAATTTTAATGTATCGTTAGGTAAGTTAGGTACTAAGCGTGGCGCTGTAATTTTTGATTGAACCATGTTTTCCTCCACAAAGACTACTATAATATATTATAGTTTAGTTTACCGATTTTATCTGAGCTTGTAAAATCCGCCCGTTGACAGCACAAAAAAATAGTGTAGTATTAAAATTAAGTTAGAAACATTAAGCTATGAAGAGAAGAGTAACTTACGAAATGTCCCAGCGAGCTTCTATTCGGTGTGATGAAGCGTCATTTGGTAAGCGAAGATGAACTTGGAGCTTTACTGGCTAGAAGTAGCACAGTCGTTGCAGGCGTTATACTGCACAGTCTAAGACTGAATGAGGTTCAAATCGCGAGGTTTGAACAAAATCAGGGTGGTAACACGTCAAACGTCCCGGCACTGCTTTTTGCGGTGTCGGTTTTTTATTTGGAGGTGTCTTTATGAGTTGGATCGTTATCCAACAAAGTGTTCCAGTTTTTGCGCAGGCTTTCTGGCTAACACTAAAGCTGTCATTTTATGGTATTATCGGCGCCATTATCTTGGGCCTGATCGCCAGTTTTCTACGCTATTTCAAGGTTCCCGTACTCAGACAAATCAGCGCGGTGTACACAGAAGTTTCGCGGAACACGCCATTATTGATCCAATTATTTTTTATTTATTATGCCTTTCCAGAAATTGGGATAAAAATGTCTGCCACCGCGGCCGGCATTAGTGGCTTGATTTTCCTGGGTGGTAGCTATATGGCTGAAGCAATTTTCGGTGGACTAAAAGGCGTCGCTAAAATTCAAGTCGAATCAGGCTTAGCCATTGGGCTGAGTCGTTGGCAATTAGCACGCTACGTGGTGTTCCCACAAGGCTTGACCTTAAGTGTTCCCGCAATTGCCGCTAACGTGATTTTTCTGATCAAAGAAACGTCAATTTTTACCGTTATCGCGATTCCAGAGCTAACTAATACCGCGCTGGATCAAATCGGCTTGTACTATCATACCGACGAATCATTGTTCGTCTTGGTCATTGCCTACGCAATCATCTTAATTCCATTGTCGTTAATACTGACTTGGTTAGAAAGGAGGGCGCGTCGTGGTGCATTCGGGAATTAGTATTTTATTTGCTGGTCAAAATTTCAGTCGCTTACTCGGTGGGCTCTGGATCTCAGCTAAGATCTCGATCGTTTCACTAGTCATCGGTATCGCCCTCGGCATTTTACTTGGGGCATTACGAACAGTAAAGAACCCTATTTTACGCGTGATCTTACGCTTATATTTGGAATTCTTCCGCATTGTGCCAACCGTTGTCTTACTATTTTTATTCTATTATATTCTACCGAAAAATTTCAACGTTAATTTAAACGCCCAAGCCGTGGCCATGTTGGTCTTCGCCTTGTGGGTCGGCGCCGAAATGAGCGATATTGTTCGTGGCGCCTTGATCTCTGTTCCGCAGCATCAGTGTGAAGCCGGCATCGCTATTGGCTTAAACGGTCCCCAGTTATTTCGTTATGTTTTATTGCCGCAAGCAATCGGACTGATGATTCCGGCAACAATCAATTTAATGACGCGGGTGATCAAAACGACTTCGCTACTCTTACTGATCAGCGTTATGGATGTTATTAATATCGGTCAACAGATCATCGAAGCCAACCGTCAAACTCATCCCGACGGTGCTTTCTGGGTGTACGGACTGATTTTCATTTTATATTTTCTGCTGTGCTATCCCCTTTCCGCTTGGGCGCGCCATCTGGAGCGGCAGCAAGACAATAATGCATAAAGGAGTTAATTACTATGGCCACGCCATTATTACAAGTGGAACATCTCGAAAAATCATACGGCGATGTCCACATTTTACACGATATTAATTTAACGGTTGCCACTGGCAGCGTCACTGTTTTACTTGGGCCATCTGGTTCTGGTAAAAGCACATTGATCCGCTGTCTTAATGGCCTAGAGGATTTCCAAAGTGGGCAACTGACCTTTTCCGGTGAGCCAGTCACTCCTAGTCCAAAAGTATGGCAAAAGTTACGGCAAAAAATCGGTATGGTTTTTCAAAGTTACGATTTATTTCCCAATTTGACTGTACTCGATAATATTTTACTAGGGCCACTAAAAGTGCAGCATCGCGCTAAAGCAGAAGCTAAAGAACAAGCAATTAAATTATTAAAGGAGGTGGGGCTTGCTGATTACCAAGATTCCTATCCACGCCAACTATCCGGGGGCCAAAAACAACGGATCGCCATCGTGCGCGCACTAGCATTAAATCCTGACTTTATGTTATTCGACGAAGTGACGGCATCATTAGATCCAGAAATGGTCCGCGGCGTGTTGGAAGTTTTACGCAACTTAGCTCAGCAAAAAATGACCATGTTAGTTGTCACCCACGAAATGAACTTTGCCCGTGAAATCGCGGACCAAGTTGTTTTCTTAGAAGAAGGTCACATTCTAGAGGTCACACCGGGCAAGCAATTTTTCGAAAATCCACAAACAGAACGGGCGCAGATATTTCTGAATAGTATGGACTTTTAGTATTGTATTTTAAAAAGCACCTAAGTTAGTCAGCGCGCCAATAAACGATCCGCAATGATCTTTTGGCGCGCAACTAACTGGTCTTTTTAAACCCGTTTATATCAGCACTAATTTTGGTTACACTTAATTTGGGGGGAACTTATAATGAAGAAACACACACGTTTGATTGCTGCTTTCTTAGCAGTAGTAACATTATTCGGTTTATTCGCTGGGTTTGCACAACCAGCACAGGCAGCAGAAACAACTAGCGTCAGCGCGATCAAGAAACGCGGCACAATCAAAATTGCCGTTTTCGGCGACTTGCCACCTTATGGCTGGGTCGACAAAAACGGTAAGCGCCAAGGCTACGATATTGCCTTAGCTAAACAAGTTGGTAAAGATCTTGGCGTTAAAGTTAAATACGTTCAAGTCAACGCTGACAGCCGGGTCGACGCCCTTAACTCTAACAAAGTTGATTTAGTCTTAGCCAACTTCACCGTTACACCTGAACGCAAACAAGTAATTTCGTTTGCTAAACCTTACATGAAAGTCTCGATCGGGGTTATTTCACCTAAGAGCAAACCCATTACTAAGGTTAGCCAATTAAAAGGTAAAAATTTGATCGTCAATAAAGGCACTACAGCAGAACAATACTTCACCAAAGATTCTAAGGGTGCCACATTACAAAAGTACGATTCAAAAACGCAGCAATTTAACGCTTTGAAAAATGGTCGTGCGGCTGCTTTAGCTGATGATAATTCCTACTTGTATGCTTGGGTCAAAGATAATCCTAAATACACCGTTGGCATCAAGCATTTAGGTCCCAACCAATACATCGCACCAGGGATCAAAAAAGGCAACAAGAGCTTGTTGAAGTGGACCAACAAAGAAATTACTAAGTTAAATAACAATGGTTTCTTTGACAAGAACTACACTAATAATTTGAAGCCATACTTTGGTTCTGACGTTACCGCTAAGGATATCGTCATCAAATAATAACGATAAAAAAGCCTCATTCAAGCGCGCTTAACTGCCGCTGAATGAGGCTTTTTTTAAATCGTGATCTCAATTTGATTGCCTTCAGGATCGAGTACAACGCTTTCGTAGTAACCGTCACCGGTAGTTCTAGGCCCGCTGATGACTTGATAATCGGCAGCCGCTAACTTAGTCGTCAGTGCATCGACTGCTGCTGAATCCCCAACGCTAAACGCCAAATGCGTATAACCTTGCACTAATTGAGTTGGGTGTTCAGTCACATCCGGGCGCTGCATAATTTCCAAGCGCGCTTGATCACCAAAACTAAGGAAATAAGTTGCTAAGCCAGTGTGCGAATTAAAGTATTTCGTGTTAGCCTGCGCCCCAAAATAAGTTTCGTAGAATTCACGCGTATTTTCTAAATCATTAACATATACCGCTACATGAGAGATTTTCATTTAATCACATCCTAATGCTATTTTTTTCTTGTTAGTCATGCGTTAAGCATCACAATTGTAACCGATATTATGAAAGATTACCACCTACGTACTAGGTAGACCAATATTTGGAAATTAAATAAATTATTCCGGTCAAAAAGGCGTATATATGTGAAATGATTAACTATACCATTTAAAATTAATTAGTTAAAATGATTGAATTCGCTTTCTGTAACCGCTATAATCGAAGGTACATGAAAGGGAGGTTACACAATGGCATATCAATCAATTAATCCTTACTCGAATGAAGTTTTGAAATCATACCCTGACGCAACTGACGCTGATCTTGAACAAGCGTTGGCTGCTGGAGATAAATTATATCACCAATGGCGTAATGATGCAGTTTCATCACGGGCACCTTATTTGAAGAAAGTCGCTGAACTGTTACGGGCGGAAAAACAAGAATTAGCGACTATTATGACCAAAGAAATGGGCAAATTGATCAGCGAGGCTAACGCTGAAGTTGATCTTTGTGCCGATATTGTAGATTACTACGCAGACCATGCAGTAGCACTTTTAAAACCAGTTCCATTAAAGACTGATGCTGGTGCTGCTTACTACGCTAAGCAAGCGACTGGGGTTATTTTTGCAGTTGAACCATGGAATTTCCCACTATATCAAATCGTGCGTGTTTTCGCACCAAACTTTATGGTTGGTAACCCAATGATTCTCAAGCACGCTTCCAACACTCCAGGCTCAGCTGATGCGTTCGATAAATTAGTTCAAAAAGCTGGTGCACCTGCTGGCAGCTTCAAGAACTTATTCGTTAACTATGATCAAGTTTCTAAAGCCATTGCAGATCCGCGGGTCTCTGGTGTTGCTTTAACTGGTTCCGAACGTGGCGGTAGCTCAGTCGCTAAAGAAGCTGGCGCTAACTTGAAGAAATCAACCATGGAGTTAGGCGGTAATGATGCCTTTATCGTGCTCAATGACGCTGATCTCGATCTAGTTAATAAAGTCTCAACCCAAGCGCGGTTGTTTAACGCTGGCCAAGTCTGCACTTCATCCAAACGGTTCATCGTTTTAGCAGAACATTACGATGAATTCTTGAAGAACTTAAAGGCTGGCTTTGCTGCAGTTAAACCAGGCGATCCCTTAGCTAAGGACACAACTTTAGCCCCATTATCTTCTAAGCGCGCTAAAGAAAAATTAGTCGGCCAAGTTAAAAAAGCCGTCGACGGTGGCGCTAATGTCTACTTTGGCAATGAACCAATTGACTTACCTGGTCAATTCTTCCCACCAACGATTTTAACTGACATCGCTAAAGATAACCCAATTTACAACGAAGAAATGTTTGGTCCAGTTGCCACCGTTTATAAGGTCGACAACGAAGACGAAGCAGTTGCTTTAGCCAATGATTCTAGTTATGGCCTAGGTGGTTCTGTCTTCTCGAAGAACCCTAAGCATGCCGCTTATATTTCCGAACGTGTAGAAACTGGGATGTCCTTCGTCAATTCAAGCTGGTTATCCTTACCAGAATTACCATTTGGTGGCGTCAAGAACTCTGGTTATGGCCGTGAATTAAGCGATCTTGGCCTTAATGCCTTCGTTAATGAACACTTAGTCATTAACGCAACTGACAAATAAAGCGCTACTAACGATCTGCCCTTGCGACAGATCGTTTTTCTATCTCAAAATACAAGGAGTCCTAACGATGCCTAAAAAAGTTATTCTCCAACTAGCGATGACTATCGATGGCTATATTGCCGATCAAAATGGCAGCGTTGATTGGATCGATGCAACAGTTGGCTTTGACCTCGACTGGGGTTACGATCAATTTATCGCTGGTATCGACACTATTGTTATGGGCGCCACCTCATACCACGCGGCTTTGAAAATGAGCCCCACCTACCCTTACGCCGAACAAGAAAATTATATTTTGACCCACCACCCACAACCTGATCAGACTAAGCGCCATTTCGTCAATGGTTCAGTCACTGACCTAGTCCGTAACTTACGACAAGGTAGTGGCAAAGCCATTTGGATCTTTGGTGGTGGTTCCGTGATTCAACCGTTGATTGCGGCTGACTTGATCGATGAATACCAACTATTCACTGCACCCGTTATTCTTGGCCAAGGTGTGCCTTTATTTGGTCACCGACCTCAGCCATTACTTTTACAACTAAAATCAACCACTGTTTTCGGTCCGGGCGTAATGGCAACCTATATTCGGCAACAAGCTTAGTGAATTACGCTTGCTTTATCATGAAAACTAGCAAGTAATTGCTGCATCTGCAGGCTGCACTCTAACTGGAACCATAATTGGCTGTCCTTCAGATCCAAACCTGTTAAAAGCTTGATTTTGTTCAATCGATTTAGCAGCGTATTGCGATGAATAAACAAACGCTCAGCCGTTATAGTTTGGTTGCCGCCGCAATTAATGAATTGCGCCAGCGTAGCCATCAATTCAGTTTGATTAACTAGATCGTATTCGTGTAATTGCTGTACGCTAGGATCAATGAACGCCGTTAACACATCACGCTGCTTGATCCGATCTAGCATGATTGCAAAGTAATAATCACGACAAAAAAGTAGTTGCGCTTGATCCTGGAGTTGCAAACTTAATTTTTCAGCGTGCCGGGCAATCACATACTGCGCTTTGGTCGCAAAGAAATCACGATAACAATTAGAAACGATTACTTGGCATTGCAGCTGTTGTTGTAACTGCAGCCAAGTAGTCTTTTTTAATGTCGGTAATTCACCGGGAACTAGGGCTACAACGCGCTCCTGATAAACCACAACTAGTGCCGCTGGAAACTGTGTCCGCATTTTTTGACATAGTTGGGTTAAATGCTGCTGGGCCTTAAGCACAACTAGGCACATACTACTCGGCACCTGATAATTAATGACCTGCGTATTAACCTTTATAGCGTTGATATTGATGCCTTCCAATAAATCATTTAATAATTGTGCTTTGACTGAGACTTGATAATCTTTAAACGCAGCCGCCTTACCTAACATATTGCTTAAAACCTGACCAACTCGCGGTAATAGTTGGCGCTGGTTAAGGGAAAATTCTTGTTGGTCATTAAACATCACAATATAACCAACCAATTCATGTTGAAAATACAAGCGGGCTACTAGGCGTTGATAAGTTGACGCTGGACAGGGAAACCGATAACTACCCTGTGCTGAAGTTTCAGTTTGAACCAACATCTTTTTAATGCCGCGGATAAAATCTAACTTCGAATAACCTTGATCAATATTTTGCTGCCACAACGGATCCGGAAAAGGAAATGTACGCGAATAGGCTAATACGCGATAATTATCATCAATGATCATCAAAGTATTCTTTAGCTGTTTAGCTACAAAGTCGATCACATCCTGATAATCGTGGGTCAAACTCCGCTGCAAAACTTCAGTAAATTGCACTTCTTGTTGCTGCTCAACGGCTAAAAGTTGATTGGCCTCATTAAATAGCACTACCACTGCTTGATTACTCAAATTAGTTGACGCTTGACCACCACATGGACACCGCACTAGCGCACGATCACCACCTGAACTAACTAATTTCAATGCGCCAGTCGCCGATTGTTCGATATACAATATATGATTTTGATTACCTGTACCAATTTGTATCATGTTGATTTCATTATCTTGGGCCACTTGAATTTTAGTCAAAATAAATTTTTTTGCCAGTTTGTGTAATAATTCGCTATATTTCATATCCCATACCCCTTATCAGTTCTAGCAACCTAGGCAACTTGCACAGTTCACTTTAATAAAGACTGGACTAACTGTACCTTAATCATAGCAATTCACTGTGCTATTGTGAAGATGTATTCAAAAAAGATTAAATAATCAAGTTCATTTTTTCACAATTTAAGGAGGTTTTCTTAATGACTGTCTTTCCAAAACTTTTTCAATCTGGAAGAATTGGTAAATTAGCCTTGAAAAATCACGTCGTCATGCCAGCAATGGGCGTATCACTGGCGCGTACCAATGGTGAAGCAAGTGATGATATTATTCGCTACTATGCTGAACGTGCACGTGGCGGTGTTGGTTTGATCATTACTGAAGTGACTCGAATTGACGATAAATACGGCGTAGCAACCTACAAACAATTAGCCGTCACTGATCCAAAACAAATTCCCCAACTACAACGCTTAGCTGATGCTGTGCATAAATACGATACAAAAATTTTTGTTCAATTACATCATCCTGGTCGCGAAACTACCGCTCAACTGATCAACGGTCAACAAATTGTTGCGCCGTCAGCAATTGCCGATAAAACCGTTAAAGAAGTGCCGCGTGCTTTGACCACTGATGAAGTGCAAGCACTAATTAAGGCCTACATTAAAGGGGCTGTGATTGCGAAAACTGCAGGTATTGACGGCATTGAAATCCATGCTGCTCATGGTTACTTGATCAACGAATTTCTTTCACCTTATTCCAATCACCGAACGGATCGCTATGGTGGTAGTTTCCACAATCGTCTCCGCATCCTTCAAGAAATTATCACCGGTATCAAATACATGTGCGGTGCTGATTTTCCAATTAGCGTCCGCATTAGCGCCGATGAATTTGTCGCTGGCGGTTTGAAAATCGCCGATAGCGTAAAAATTGCACGTACTCTGGAAAGCTATGGTATCGACGCCATCAACGTTTCCAGCGGGATTTATGAAAGTGCCCCAACCATTGTCGAGCCTGGTTCATACGCTCAAGGATGGAAACAAAATCTGGCCAAGACAATTAAAGCTAATGTGAAAATTCCAGTCATCGCCGTCAACAACATTAAAACCCCAGAAGTTGCTGAGCAGCTGCTTGATACCGCTGTTTGTGACTACATCGGTGTAGCGCGGGCAACTTTAGCTGATCCAGATTGGGCGCGTAAAGCTGAAACTGGTCATAGTGATCAGATCACAACTTGTATCGGCTGCCTACTCTGCTTTGGCGCTTTACAAGCTGGCCAACATATTATCTGTGCCGTCAATCCACGTTTAGGTCGTGAACGTGAATTTGCCTGCTTGAATAAAAATGGTGCGCAACGGTCCGTCGCCGTTATCGGTGGTGGCCCTGGTGGCATGACTGCAGCTAAAACATTAGCTGAACGTGGCTTCAAGGTAGCACTATTTGAACAGCGCAAAGTCTTAGGTGGTACGTTAAATATTGCCGATAAAACACCACTCAAAGATAAAATTACTTTATTAGATCATCAGTTGATCAATCAAGTTGAGGCTAATTCAAATATTGACATTCATTTAAACGAAAAAGCGACGGTTGAAAAGGTTCAAGCCTTGAAGCCAGCCGGCGTCTTCATCGCTAGTGGCGCGAAACCAATCGTCCCACAAGTCCCAGGTATGGCCGGTAAAAATGTCGTTATTGCTGGCGCTTATTTGGCGGGTAAAGCACCTGTCACCGGTAAAGTGGCCGTAATCGGCGGTAGTATGACTGGTTTAGAAACTGCGGAAAAACTCGCCAGTGAAGGTCATGAAGTCACAATTGTAGAAATGCAGGCTAAAGTCGGTGTCGGCGTTAATGCAACCATTTTAATCGACTTAATGCAACGATTGAATAAATATCAACCAACAATTTTAACTGGTAAACGACTAGTTGGGGCTGGTGAACATGGAATTAAGGTGCTCGACATGATCAATCATGGCATGTCAGATATTGCTGCCGATACCGTTGTTCTCGCTTTAGGCGTTACACCTGATACCAGCGTTAGTGCACCATTCACCGAAGCTTTTGAGCAAACAAAAGTGATTGGTGACGCACAAGCTAGTGGCAGAATTGCCGAAGCGATGCGCGACGGCTACACGAAAGCTTACGTTTTTGATAACGATTAATTAAGCCTTAATGGGAGGAGTTTATAACATGAAAGATTTCAAAGATCGCGTTGCGCTGATCACTGGTGCAGCCCATGGTTTCGGTGCTGAATTAGCCCAAGAAGCAGCGCGCCGCGGCATGAAGTTAGTCTTAGCAGATATCGATGAACCAGCTTTAAAACGGTCCGTTCAACAAGTCGCTGATCTAGGCGCCCAAGTGGAAAGCATTACCGTTGATGTTTCATTAGAAGAAGACGTCGATAAAATGGTTAAAGCCGCTATGGCGCGTTTTGGCCAAATCGATTTGCTGATCAATGACGCAGGAATCGCCTTGCCGGGGACTGTTTGGCAGTTACCTTCCCGCGACTGGGAATGGATCATGCACATCAACTTAATGAGCCAAGTTTACGCGCTACAACGCGTGATCCCAATTATGTTGAAGCAAAAAACAGCCTGTCATATTGTCAACGTCGCTTCGATTGCTGGTTTGATCGACACACCAGGAATGCCTGCGTATCACGCTAGCAAATTCGCCAGTGTCGGTTTAACGGAAGCCACCGCCTATGATCTACAACGGGCCGGCGCAAACATCAAACTATCCGTTATGTGCCCTGGCTTTGTCCAAACTGATCTCTATCATACCGAAGATCGCCGGCCCGAACGTTATCAAGCCCCAGATGATCCTTACTATCAAAGTGATATCTTTAAGGGTGGCCAGCAATTCGCTAAATACGTTATCGAAAGTGGCATGCCAATCGACTCAATTGCACTAACCGTATTCCAAGCAATTGAAGATGACGAGTTTTATATTCTAACTCACCCTGTTTTCAACACATTAATTGGCGATCGTGTTAAACGTATCGTTAATGGTGACGGCCCTGATGTTTCGGTTATGGACGGTTTAATGTAGCCTAAAAGGAGGTTCCAATAATGAGTAGTTTTCGCGTTGATCCTAGTGAAATGAAACAGTTTCTGGTACGGCCACGGCTTGATGATCAAGAAGGTATCATGTTTGCCTATGCAGCACCAGCTGAAGTCTTAGCCAAGTTATTACCACCGCCATTAAAGTTAGTTGCTCCTATGGTCTGTGGCTATGTCGTACAAATGGGCAAACCCAGCTTCGGTGGCCCCTATCTGGAATCGGTACTCTACGTTTTAGCCAATTACCGTGATAAAGTCGTTGGCGCTTATCCATTTAATTTAATGCTTCACGGCCCAGGTGCAGAAACAGGTATTATTTCTGGCCGCGAGGGTGCCGGCATCCCTAAAAAGTTCGCCGACCATATGGAGATTCGCCGCAATGACCAATCAGCGACAGCTATCGTTGAACGGCACGGTGTTCGTTTATTGGAAGTCAATTGGACTGCAGGCACACCAAATGATCCGCAAACAGCGCAACAGGTTTTTAGTCAACTGAAGCTAAACAGTCAAGTTGAGCAAGCTAGCTTATTCTATAAATATCAACTAGATCAAGCCCCAGACGGCACTAATACATTCCATGATGCTAAATTAGTCAGCACACAACAAGCCGTCATTACTGACCGTTTGGAACCAGGTAGTCTAGAAATCAAAGTAGCCTCCTCTGCCGATGACCCTTATGGCGAATTAAAAGTAGTTAAACCACTAGGGGCCGCCTGGTATCATGTGGCTTCCTCCGTAATGCATAACACAATTGATTTGGAAGCTGCTGACGCCGATGAAGTTGTTCCATACTTATTAACTGGTCGCTACGACCGTGGTATTGTTAATCCGCGTGCAACAACCTTTATCATCTAACTTTAGAGACTGTGATATAAATAAAATTATGTCGCAGTCTCATTTTTATTGCCAAATATTATAGTTTAACCGTCTTATGCCACACTCTCGTTCAAGCTAAATAAATTGCCAGTATCGGCTAAACGCTCTATACTTAAGCCACTTCTAAATAAAAACGAGGTGAGACGCATGCAAATCCGTTTTGATGACGCCGCAGTGGCTAAGTTACAACAGCATTTAGTCCCCGGCAAAAAACTTTTATTTACCTTTGAAGATGGTGTTGGCCCGTATTCGCAGCACGCAATGATCCACATGCAAGTTCAATTCTCAATCAACATTATTACTGACGACATGGACATTACTGGTTACGATCAAACAATTACCAGTAATATCGGCGATCTACTAGTTAAGGGCTATTCGATGGATAGTCTCGACGAAAATATGGTGGTCCATTTAAACACTCACTTAAACACACTTAGTCTCTCTGGTGATGGCGGATTAATCGACAATAATCTTGGCTTGATTGATTTCACCGAAGCAGATGGACTTAAAGAAAATCCTGCCCGCTAAAAAAAGCGAGAGTGCGACCTAAGTAAACTTAGATCGCACTCTCGCTTTTTTATTGCCGAACATTATAGTCAAAACGTGTGCCATAAGACAGCTCCTTCCGCTTAGCTACGATCGCCAAATAATCCACTACATGGATTATTCGTCAATCTATGCTAATGCTCAGGAGCTAACCGTCTTATGGCACACTCTCGTTTTTATTATTCAATTAACGCTAATCCGTCAGCGTCTAAAATGCGGAAACGGTTGACCGCTAATTTTTCGATCAAACCAGCATCAGTAAAGTCGCGGAACTTGCGACTGATTGTTTCTGGTGTAGTGCCTAAATAACTGGCAATATCTTTTTTCTTCATTGGTAATTTGAATTCATCAGTTTGATCCCCTGCTGTTTCCAGTAAGTAGTTGGCTAAACGTTCTTCAATCGAAGCAGTGGTTGCTTGGGTTGATTGTTCGGCTACACTAGCCAATCGTTGGCCAAAGGCATTCAAAATATTCAAAGCTAATTGGGGCGAGGTTTGGAGTTGTTTTTGGAAATCTTGACGCCGAATCATGCAGACATCCGTTGCTGCTAACGCTGTGCCAAAGTTTTGGCGCGTACTCGCAGTAAACAGCGCCGCTTCACCATCGAAATCGCCAGGATTCAGCAGATACAGTAGCTGTTCTTTCCCATTTGCCGCAATTTGCGTGATTTTTACTTGTCCGTGCGCAACGATCATCAGTGAGCCCACAATGTCACCAGCCGCAAAGACACTTTCCCCTGATGCGTAGTGGCGATGCTGTACTAGTGGCGCAATTTGTGCGCGCTCAGCGTCAGACAACGTTTGAAAGATCGGAACTAATTTTATGCACTGTTCTGCATGATCTGCATCGTGTACCATGATTTCCGCCTCCATTTATATTTTAGTTCTATTATAGTCCCAAACTAAAATAAAAAAATTGATTGAAATCAAGAATTCCACTTAATGTACATCTATTTGTAATTCCATTGTGTGCCGGCTGTATTGTGAATGATGCCTTTAACCAAAATGACAAAATAGTGCTATTTATAATCCCTATAGTTGCCTATCAATCATTAATTTTCGGCCGCTGAATTTCCCACCAAACTAACCCGGCGATGGCGATCAGCAGCACCAATAAAATGACGAAGCCGCCTTCGAAACCGAAGCTACCACCGTTAACTAAGTCAAAGCCTAAATGTGATGTGGTCTTCAGCACTAGTGCATCACTAACCCCGCCAGAAACAGGCACACCAAACAGTGGCCCTTCCGCAAAATTCCAAGCACTATGAAAAGCGATGGCGACCCATAGGTTATCAAAACGCAGCCGTAACAGCGTTAGCAGAATACTAAAGGCTAAAATATTGATAAACGCCAATCCGTTAATACCAGTATTCATTAAATGTAAACCGGCAAAAACCAGTGAATTAATAATGATCACAACATAGACACGCTCAGTTTTTAATAATTTACCGACCATATAGCCGCGAGTTAGTAATTCTTCACTAATCGCCTGAATCACGTAACCAACAAATAAAATTAATAACCAAAACCAAGCTTGAGTGTGTAAAACGACATGAACTGACGCTGCATTGAGACCTAAAGTTCCCAACCAAACTAAGGTAAAGAAGAATAAGCCAGCAAGATAACCCAAGCCACAGTAGCGAAACCATTTTTGCCGTGGTAGTGGCAAGACTTGTGGATCGCGGCGCCGATAATAGAAATATAGTAATAGCACTAAAATACCTGTACTGAATAATTGTGTTGCTACCGCACCTAAACCTTGATTTAACACTGCTATGTGCCGTAAAAGTAGGTACTGGAGTAGTAGCGTCAGTAATTGCGCCAAAATAAACCAGCCTAGCGCAATCAAGATTACTTGCACAATTTTTTTAACGTGTTGCATGTTTTTCCTCCGTCTAACTAGTGTGTGTCCATTTTTAGCGCACTCTATACTTTTATATACAAATATTGCGTGAACTAATTTCTGATACACACTAACTTTGGCCAAAATTGACCCTTAACTAGCTTACGCTAAATATGGGGTGTTGTGCAATTATTTTTTATTTAATCGTAATATTAAAATAACGCAATAAAATAAGACGCCGCAACAAAATTCGTTTTAGCGCCTTACTGTTAATACGTTGTATTGGTGTAATACTGCGTCACAGCACCATCTGTGTCGTAACTCGTGCTGTTATCATCGTTAAAGAAAGCAGCATTTAATTTGTTCAAACGTGTATTTTGATTACTCAACGTTTCCTTAGATAAGCCTAACTGAGTTCGTAATTCATCAGAAACTGACTGCAAGGTTTCCGTCGATGGTACTTGATAAGAACTCCCGTTAATCGTTGCCGATTTTTCTTCCAATTGCTTTGAAGTCACATTATCTAAATTACCGCGATAATCAGTTGCTAATTTTACTGCGTCATCTAACGTAATATCCGTACGTAAATAAGGTTCCAATTCCTTCATTAACGTATTGTACTTAGTAATGCCGCTTGGTGTCGCCAATTTTTTCAAAACAGCCATCATTACTTGTTGCTGGCGTAATTGCCGGCCATAGTCACCACGTGGATCTTGATAACGCATCCGTGAATAGGCCAAAGCTTGCTTCCCGTTTAAATGGTGCTTGCCTTTTGTGATCGTCGTGCCGTCAAATGTGACATCAATTGACGTTGTGATCGTTATGCCATCAACGGCGTCAACAATTTTCTCTAATCCGCCCATGTTGATCGCCGCATAATAATTAATTGGTACATTTACTAATTTTTTAACACTAGCTTTAGCCATTTTTGACTCGCCAATATTGTAAGCTGCATTTAACTTTTGAACGTTTAATGACTTAGTACCAACCATCTCTGCCATCGTATCGCGGGCCACACTATAAACTAATGTCTTGTGTGTGTTCGGATTTATCGTAACCACCATGATCGTATCGGAATTACCACGACTGATACGGCCATCAGCGCCCGTATCGGCACCTAGCAGCAAAATTGAAAATGGCTTTTTCTGCTTAATTGTCGTATCATGCTTGGCACCATTATTGTCATAAATCTTATTAAACGTTGACTGTGTTTGGTGCCACATCATACCAAAAACTGCACCAACCCCAATGACTAACAATGCAACGATCGTCAATGTAATTTTCAAACCTAAATGTTTGCGTTTTTTATTGCCGTGCTGATCACGCCGTGTTTGCTGATCCATTTTCCCCTAACCTACCTTATATTAAAGTCACATCATCATTAGTTTAACCGTTTTTAATCGGTATAGCTGTAACTTTTTAACAAATTTAATCTTTTACTTGGAAAAAATTACTATACGTGGTATTTTATAGCTAACGTTAACCGTAAAAATAAACAGGTTAACGAAAAAGGAGTGCCTCTTATGCACATCAAAACGCACGATATTACTTACATAGCGATCACAATTGCGGTAATCATTATTCTTGGTTATATTCCACCAATTCCAATCGGCCTAATTCCTGTACCCTTGGTCTTACAAAATATGGGTATTATTTTAGCCAGTTTGTTATTAGGTCGTAAAAATGGTAGCTTCGCCGTTGGTTTGTTCGTCGTGCTCGCCTTTATCGGCTTCCCCGTATTATCCGGTGGCCACGGCGGTGCAGCCGTTTTTGTTGGCCCCACTGCTGGCTACATCTACGCTTGGTTGGTGACACCTTTCCTATTAGGAACCTTGTTGCGCGGCCATCACTATTTAGGTTGGGAAATTGGTGCCACCATTTTGATCGGCGTTTTATTTATCAATCTCTGCGGTGTACTTTGGCTCAGCTTCACAACCAATTTAGCGTTACCCAAAGCGATATTAGCGGGCTTAGTCTTCATTCCTGGTGACTTGTTAAAATCAGGCGTAGCAATTGCACTACACCGGCGCTTACGGCAATTAAATATGGTGCCAGAAAGTTGAGCGCGCTGATTTATGGTCTAGCGCTGGACGCAGCTGGCCGTTGCCAACATTATCACACTGATAATGACATCGTGGCTAACAAATGTGCACAGTGTCAGCAATACTTTGCCTGTTACCACTGTCACGATGCTTTGCGTGATCATCATTTTGTGCCGCTACCAACTACGACCACCGGAAAAGTCGTTTGCTGCGGTAATTGTCAACACGAACTGACCTGGAGGCAATACCAAACTGGCGCGTGCCCTTTTTGCCAGCATGCGTTTAATCCCCGCTGCGCATTACATCACGCTATTTATTTTACAGCGTCAAAATGATTTTACCGGTATGTTCATTTAGTAAGGCCTGATAGGCTGCACGGCCATCCGCTAAGGAAAATTGTTGTGCAGCTGTTAACTGAATTTTACCAGCTTGAAAATAACTAAATAGGCGCTGGCTGCGTTTCAAGCGCGCTTGACCACTATCTAAATAATCCCATAAATCGCCTGTCAGTAGACTTTTAGAACTATTTAACATTTTCACTGGATCAAGTGGTGCTGGGTCACCAGCGGCCATACCGAAGAAAACAACTTTACCGCGTGGTTGTACGATAGCTAAACTATCCGCTAAGGTTGCGCCTACACCGTCATATACCGTCATGATCGGCGTTCCAACTTGGACCTGTTTTATCCAGTCGTCTGTTCGCAAGAAAACTTGTTGCGCGCCTTGTTTTAATGCCAGTTGTCGTTTCGTTTCGCTACCGGTAACGCCAACCACATTAATGCCATCAGCAGTCAACATTTGCGCTAATATTTGGCCCACACCACCAGTTAAACCATGTACAAAAACAGTGGTCCCCGGCTGATCACAACCTAGATCATGGGCTAAGAAATCAGCAGTTAGGCCCTGTAAGGCGATGCTAGCCGCTAATTTAAAACTGATTGTATCTGGTAACGGAATTAATTTTTCTGGCTGTGTAACGACATATTCTGCCTGCGCCAACGGCACGTCAGCAAAGAAAACCCGCTGCCCAACCTGATACTCAGTTACAGCCGTCCCAACTGCAGCAATCACCCCAGCACCCTCGTAACCATTAATATAAGGGGTATGCGGCGCAATATGATAATTGCCACGCAAGCGATAAATATCGGCAAAGTTTAAGCCACAGGCCTTGATCCTAATTAAAACTTGATCATCGTGTGGCTGCGGTTGCGGTAGCTCACCGTACTTCAGCTGTTCCACCCCACCGAATTGCTCAAAATATAAAGCCTGCATTGCTCGTCATTCCTTTCTGAATAATTCCCAGTATAGCATGGCACAAAAAAACCAGCGTATGGGCTTACGCTGGAAAAAGGAGTTGGGTTTTCATCACTTTGGGGAAATGATGAAAAATTAAGTTTTGGGTTAGGGATTTAGGTGGGGTCCTTCATCTCTATGTAGACTACTATACCCACAGAATATGAATAATGCGTGATGAAATCAGTGTATTAAATTGAAAAAATGCTTATAGAAAAGTAAAGCTTCACATTGAAGCAAATAAAAAACCAGCGTATGGGCTTACGCTGGAAAAGGAGTTGGGTTCTCATCACTTTGGGGAAATGATGAAAAATTAAGTTTTGGGTTAGGGATTTAGGTGGGGTCCTTCATCTCTATGTAGACTACTATACCCACAGAATATGAATAATGCGTGATGAAATCAGTGTATTAAATTGAAAAAATGCTTATAGAAAAGTAAAGCTTCACGTTGAAACAAATAAAAAACCAGCGTATGGGCTTACGCTGGAAAAGGAGTTGGGTTCTCATCACTTTGGGGAAATGATGAAAAATTAAGTTTTGGGTTAGGGATTTAGGTGGGGTCCTTCATCTCTATGTAGACTACTATACCCACAGAATATGAATAATGCGTGATGAAATCAGTGTATTAAATTGAAAAAATGCTTATAGAAAAGTAAAGCTTCACATTGAAGCAAATAAAAAACCAGCGTATGGGCTTACGCTGGAAAAGGAGTTGGGTTTTCATCATTTTGGGGAAATAATGAAAAATTAAGTTTTGGGTTAGGGAATCAGGTGGGGTCCTTCATCTCTATATGGACTACTATACCCACAGAATATGAATAATACGTGACGAAATAACAAGATTAATTTGAAAATTACTAAATAATAACAAATACGCAAACGTAATCGCCAGTGTGCATATTTCTTTCTTTACATCGTTGATCTCGCTTAAACTTGGATTAGAACAACGATTAAGGAGGTTCCAACTATGCCTTGGAATATGCGCGACTACCCTACCTCAATGAAAAACTTGCCTGAATTGGTCCGTAAAAAAGCAATCGATATCGGCAATGCCCTTTTAGCAAGCGGTTATCCTGATGAGCGCGCGATCCCTATCGCCATCAGTCAAGCCGAAAAGTGGCACGATAATGCTAGCAATCAAGAAAAAGCGGCCTACCGCAAAGAAGCAAACCCAGCAAAACATGACCAACACGAACAACGTAGTAATCCAGAACTAATTGATGCTAATGAAATCGTCCGTCATCAAGAAGACGGCTGGGCGGTAATGGCAGAAGGCGCAAAACAAGCCAGTGAAGTGCTTGCCAGCAAGGAAGCAGCCATTAAGCGTGCCCGCGAGATTGCCCGCAATAAAGATTCAGCGATCAAAATTTATCGTAAAGATGGCAGCCTACAAGATGAAGTCACACCACGGAAATAGTTTGACTAAAAAAATCCCATTACATGGGATTTTCTTTTTTATTAATACCTTTAAGCCACTTGATCAGATTTTGGGCAACTTGTTTTTGTTGTGCTTGATTACTGATTGTGGCGGTGTGATCGCCTTTTTGTTTACCATAATTACCAAAACCAGCGTGATTACCACCTTTGATCTGCACATACTTAGTCTGCTTAGGTAAATTGCGCTTTGCTTTGCGGTAAGCGGATTGGTCCAATACACCATCCCGACTAGCTGTGATCGATAAAACTGGTAGAACCGTCGAACGCAGGCTACCCTTCGCATCCGGATAGCTGGCAAGGAAGAAGACACCCTTTAGGCGCTCTTGATTTTGTTGCGCATAGCGACTAGCAATAACACCGCCGAGCGAATGACCGCCAATCACGTAATCACGCTTAGATTCCTTCAACACGTGATCAGCCTTGTTGGGTGCCAACACGGCAAGATCCATGGGAAAGCGCACGATATAAACCGGATAACCCGCGGCGGCTACTTGCTTAGCCCAAACACTATAACTAGCTGGTTCTACTAATGCACCAGGATAAAAAACGACCATTGGTGTTGTTGTTAATTTACTTTTGAAAATTAATTCTGGCTGCGTCGTACTGGCCTGTTTAGCAGCTGTTTCAGCGGCTGGCTGGGGCTGATGAATTTGACTACGCAAATAAAACCAGCCACCAGACAACAAAACTAACAATGCTACAACGACCCCGAGCAGAATTTTGGTGCGCTTTTTCATGAAGTTAACCCCTCTTAACGATATACTTCATGATACCATATTCACCAGAAGCCGTAAGTTGAATCAGGGCTTTGTTAAGCTTAATTTAAGCGATTAACCATAATAATAAATAAATCACTAAGGCACTAAATAAGCCGACAGTTACAATAAAACTAGCGGTCAAACGTAATTTAAGCTGATATCGGCTAAGTGGGTCATCTAATTCTGGCACAATCAGGTGGTGCCGGCGCAAAATAATATCGGCAAACAAACTAGTCAGCCAAATGAATACTGCGTTCAATATCCAGATAGCTTCGTGAATTTTCCCAATTAGAAATTGCCTGCCGCGACACATTTAATTTCACAGCAATAGCCGCTTGTGTTAAATTCTGCTGCTGGCGACATTGCTGCAACTGCTCACCAATAATCATTAGCATCCCGCCTCATGTTCACAATCTAAGTATATAAAGCTATCCTCTATTTACCTCGCAAATTCGTTTGACAAACTAGTTTTGCAGGCATAATCTTTGCTAAAATAAAGATAATTACTAAATGCGGGGTTTACTCATGAAAATCATTATCGCCCCAGCTAAGAAAATGAAAATTGACACTGACTCATTTGCTATCGCGGCCTTACCCCAATATTTAGCTGCCACGCAGCAAATCTTAGCCAGCATGCGCCAGCGCTCTTTCGCTGAATTACAAACGTTATGGCAATGCAATGACAAATTAGCCCACAGTAACTATGATTGGCTGCAACAACTTGATCTCCAGCAACAACTAACACCAGCGCTGATCGCTTTTAGTGGTATTCAATATCAGTACATGGCCCCAGATGTTTTTTCCGCGCCAGCATTAGCTTACGTTCAAGCTAATTTACGGATTCTCTCCGGTTTTTATGGTATTTTGCGGCCCTTTGACGGTGTCGTTCCCTATCGTTTAGAAATGCAAGCGCGCTTAACTGTCGGTCAAAGCGTCAACCTATATGATTTTTGGGGTGCGAAACCCTATCAGGCACTACAAACCCAGCCAGAACCCATCGTTAATTTAGCCTCACAAGAATATGCTAAAATTATTCGCCGTTATCTGCAACCAAACACTGAAATGGTCGATATCATTTTCGGTCACTGGATCGATGGTAAAATCAAAACGCGCGCCACCTTAGCTAAAATGGCGCGCGGCGAAATGGTTCGTTTTATGGCGGAAAACAAGGTTCAACAACTCACTGAATTACACGAATTCACACATTTAAGCTACCATTATATGCCTGACTTATCGACACCAACTAAATTAGTTTTTCTTGACTAAACTACATACGTTTAGTCTTTTTTATTTGCTCAGCGCGCTTAACTTTATAAAACTTCAGCGTTGCAACAAATATTCGAGTTGCCGTTAACTTTCATTCATGCCTGCCACAAAAAGTTGTGCCAATGACTGATCACTGTAGTAAGTTTAACCGCCACAAACCACACACTAAAATCCCAACACTGACGTTATTTTATACGTCCGCAGCATTAATTTTGAAATGCAACAAGTGTCTATCTATAAGCATTTGTAAAGGCTCGCACGGTAATAAAAGTCTATAATGGACATCCAAAGTAATTGACAAACATAAAAAAATGAGTAAGATAGTTGCATACAAACATTGTAGAATTGGTGGTTTCAGTGGGTATTTTCATTTAGTAAAAATTAGTGAGAGAGATGAGTCGAGTGAAACGTTTTTTGGAACGCCATGTTGGGGCGTTGGTGGCTTGGCTAGTGGTGGTTATTATCGCCCTAGTTGCCATGCCCAATACGACACGATTAATTCGTGAATATGGTCAAACCAAGATTCCTGCATCAGCGCAAAGCCAAGTAGCCAGCGTCATGCAAGACAGTTGGGGCCGTGGACAGGGTAATACGCGGCAAGTTGTTGTTGTTTTCAGCAATGGCAATCATAAATTAACCGCTACACAAAAGGACAATGTTGCCCAGACAGTGCATAAATTACGCACCAATAAGCAGCAGTACCATGTTAAATCAGTCACCGCCGCCAACGATAATGCTGCGACGCGCAAACAACTGATTTCTAAAGATAAGTCAACACAGTTGGTTCAATTAATGGTCAGCAAGAAATCGACCGTTCGTAAAATGAATATCGATATCACTAAAGCAGCTAAAACTGCTGGGGTCAAAACATATGTGACTGGTAGTGATATTCTAACTGATGCTTTCAGTCAAGCAACTGAAGAAGGTATCAAAAAAACAGAGGTTATCGCCGCGATATTCATTTTCATCGTTTTGATTCTCGTGTTCCGTTCACCAATTGTGCCGATTGTCTCTCTATTAACTGTTGGGGTTTCTGTGGTAACCTCGCTTAGTATCGTCATGAACCTAGTCAATTACTTTAACTTCCCCTTATCTTCATTCACACAGGTCTTTATGGTTGTGGTGTTGTTCGGGATTGGGACCGACTATAACATTCTGCTGTACGATCAATTCAAGGCCGAGCTGAGTCAGGGACTCGATTCGGTGGCGGCGACTAAGAATGCTCGGCGAATCGCCGGTCGAACAATTCTGTATAGTGGCTCGACAATTCTCATCGGCTTTACGGCGTTGGGCCTAGCCAAGTTTTCAGTCTACCGTTCAGCCGTCGGGGTCGCCGTTGGGGTCGCAGTCTTATTATTGGTTCTCTTAACGCTGAACCCCTTTTTCATGGCAACCTTAGGTCAGCGGATGTTCTGGCCGATCAAATCCTTTGATGGCGCTAGTAATAGTAAGTTGTGGCACGGTTTGTCTAAACATTCCGTTTTACATCCTTTCATCGCATTAGGTCTCGTGTTGTTGGTGACGTTACCGTTTTTGTTCACTTACAATAACAAGCTTAACTACGATACACTGGCCGAGTTAAGTGATAGTTTACCGGCCAAGCAAGGGTTCAAAGTAGTGCAGGATCATTTCTCTAAGGGTACTGCAGAACCATCGACGCTTTACATTCAAACTAATAAAAAACTGGATCAAGAACAGTATCTGAAGTTAATTGATCAAGTCACACGTAAATTACAAAAAGAAAAAGGTGTCAAAACTGTCGCTTCGGTGACGCAACCTGGTGGTAGTAAAATCAAGGCACTGTACGCAAATCAACAGTTAGGAACGGTTACTAGCGGTATGAAAACTGCTGGTAAAGGACTCAAAACGATCAATAGTGGCTTAAATCAAGCCAGCACCAAACTCGGCCAAAGCAATATGAGTAGTGGCTTAGGTAGCGTGCAACAGTTGATCAGCGGTACCGATCAACTGGTTGATGGCAGCCAGCAACTTAGTAGTGGTACTGGCCAACTAGCCAGTGGTGCGAATACTTTGAGCAACGGTCTCGGTACCTTGAGCAGTTCAACTGGGACGCTAGCTAGTGGTGTAAATCAGTTAACCAGTGGCGCTTACGTCCTACAAAATGGTCTCGGCCAATACACAACTGGCGTTAGTCAGCTAAATAGCGGCTTATCTAAGCTGGCTGGTAGTTCTGACCAAGTTACTAGTGGTGTGCAAAGTTTAGTTAGTCAAAGTAGCCAGCTACCATTAGCTGTCGCTGGTTTGACTGCCTATAATAGTGGCATTGCTAGTGGCGTGAACCAGATCAATAGCGCACTAACTGCTAATCAATCGAAATTAGCAGCCTTGAGCAGTGCGCAAAGTCAGTTACAAAGCCTTAGCAGCCAGAGTGCGACTTTGAAAAAAGAAGTCGCCCAAGCTAAGACAATCGAACCACAATTGACGAAAATGCTCACGCTACTTGATAGTTTACAGGACGCAAAATCGCAAATTAGCGCGCTACAAACGCAAGCAAGTACGCTGGCAACAACACAAAGTACTTTAAAGAGTTCGTTACAACAGATCGGCACCAACGATACCGCCGCAGCAACAGCTGATAAAGCTGTCATCGCCGCAGCACAAAAAATAGTTGATGATACCACCGCGACAGCTGATTCAAAGGCTCAAGCGCAAACGATCATTAAAACGGCTAGTGCAAGCTTGACTAACAACTTATCCGCTAATGGCACAACATTAACGAAGTTACAGCAACAAGCTAGCTCAACCCAGCTACCTGATTTATCTGGCTTAACGACCTTGGCTGATCAATTACCAAGTGACAGCGACATTAGTAGCTTAAAGAGTCAATTATCCGGCATGCAAACCATGCTCAATAATGCTGATTCGTTATTAAGTGAAACCGATAATTTAGCCAGCGCTACCAGCGGCCTCAGCGACTTACAAAGCCAAATGACTACCTTAACGCAGTCGTTGGCTCAGTTACAAACTGCCGCTAATCAAGCTTCCAGCGTCGCTACGCAATTAAATGCTGGCGTCAATGGTAGTGGTGTCGATACGACGAGCCAAAGCACGATCAACGCTACAATCGGTCAATCGCAAATGCTAAGTCAGATCAACCAATTGGCAGCCGGCTTACAACAATATACTGGCGGGGTTGATTCTGCTGCCAGCGGTGCTAGTCAATTAAATGCTAATTCAGCCGCATTAACTAGCGGTACCAGTCAATTAGCTGGTGGGCTCGGTACATTAAGTAGCAAGGTACCTGCTTTGACCAGCGGCGTCAATCAATTAAACAGCGGTGCAACGCAATTAGCTAGTGGTGCCAATCAGTTGAACGCACAAACACCACAATTAACTGCCGGCTTGATTAAAGTCGACAACGGCCAACGTACGATGTACACCACGCTACAAGGCCTAGTTAGTCAAATGCAGACCTTGCATAATGGCTTAGTCGATGCCAGCGGTGGGATTACCAAAGTTAATACTGGCGTTTCCAGTGCCGATGATTACTTAACCGGCCTGAAAAACTCAGCTGCAGCTAAAAACTTCTATATCCCTGCAAATGTCTTGCACGGTAAAACGTTCGCCGCTGCAATCAAGACTTACATGTCTGCCAATAAACACACGACTAAGTTGACGATCGTATTGGATTCCAATCCAAGTTCAGCTAAATCAATGGCACGGATCGATAATTTGCAAACCGAAGTTCAAAACGAATTGAAAGGCACCCCATTATCTGGCGCCAAAGTCGCAATCGGTGGCCAAACAGCTTCGATCTCTGATACGCATCATATTGCCAGCAGCGACTTTACACGGACAGCGGCAATCATGTTGATTGGTATCTTGTTAGCTTTGATCGTGATCACACGTTCAATTCTACAGCCGTTCTACATTTTAGGTACTTTGTTATTAGCCTATGTCACGTCATTAAGCTTGACGCGCTGGGTCAGTACCGCAGTGCTCGGTGAGAATATGCTAACTTGGAACACACCATTCTTCGCCTTTGTCATGTTAGTAGCCCTAGGTGTTGACTACAGTATCTTCCTGATGATGAAGTATCGTGAGTTTGGGCTCACAGAAGGTACTCCAAGTGCCCGCATCATTGCTGCTTCAGGTGTGATCGGTGCCGTAGTGATCTCCGCTGCAATCATCTTAAGCGGAACCTTCGCCGCATTGATTCCATCAGGTGTGTTAACGCTGATTCAAGTCGCGTTAGCTGTCATCATCGGACTGATCATCCTAGTGATTATCTTGCCGGTTGTGATTTCCAGCTTGATCCATCTCACTTATCCGTTAAAAGATAAGTTGAACGACAATATTAAGAAACGTAAGCATTAACCAAAATAAGCTCGCCAACCAGAATGGTTGACGGGCTTATTTTTATACGGTTAATTAACTTGGCGTGCTGGTTCAATTCAAGATATTGCAGCTTCAAACGCGACAACAGGTAAATTCAATGCTACTAACGCTTTGTACGATACTTTCTTAACTACGCTAGACTTTCAACTGGTGTTTCGCTAATTAAATTTACATGTAGCGGCGATTGCTTTAATTCTGGCCAATATTCTTTATTAGCTTCAATTAAATCATCTAAGACTTCCTTAGCCACTTGCGCACTTGGTAATGTTTTAGATAACGTTAGCGCTTGCCATAATTGCTGATAATCATGATCGATCCATGCACTAACAACCAGCTTCTCTACCATTGCCTGTTCTAAGATCATGCCACGTTGAAATAGTGGAATCTTACCTTGCGTTATTGGTTCAGGACCATCATTACCAACAATACATGGAACTTCGACCATAATATCATCATCAATGTTAGCAATTGCCCCATTATTTTCAACAATCAATAACATCCGTTCGTGGGTGTTATATGCAATCGCACATGCTAAATCAACAATAAACGAGGCGTGACTATCAATTGGAAATTCACCAACTTTAGAGGTCCCTGCTTCAATAATTTTACGCGCAGCCGCAAAAACGCGCTTTTCACGACCATCTTCTACCTCATTAGCACGCGTGTAATTGGGATCAGAATGTTCAACGACATAATCAGGATATAAATAATATTTTAGATACGTATTTGGTAAATAGTTAGGATCAACTGCTAATAAATCCTGTGCTTTCTTATGCGTTGCTTGCCAACTAGCATCCATATGTTGCGTATCAACTTCAACTTGAGTCAAGTAGCCATTTTTAGCCACATAATCACGAATCTCAGGCAGATACTCATGGCCTGCCTTATCCTTAACGCTGGTCCACCAGCCAAAATGGTTCATCCCAAAATAACGAACTTCTAAATCTTTAGGATCTAAACCAATAATTTGTGACATCCGCCGTTGCGTCCCAACTGGCATATCACAGATATTTAAGATTTTTGAATTTGGACGCAAACGCCGGCAAGCTTCAGCTACAATTGAAGCAGGATTAGAATAATTTAGCATCCAGCAATTAGGAGAATACTTCTCCATAAAATCAATCAACTCAATGATATCGCCGATACTCCGCATCCCATACGCAATACCTCCTGGGCCACATGTCTCTTGACCAACTACGTGATGTGCCAATGGAATTTTTTCATCCTGTTCGCGCATTTCATAACCACCAGAACGGATATGTGCAAAACAGAAATCAACATCAGTGAACGCTTCAACTGGATCTGTCGTATATTCAAATTTAATTTCTGGTGCTTTTTCCTGTAATTCAATTGCAATAGCCTTACCGATTATTGCCTGACGTTCGCCATCGTTATCGTAAAGTTTAAGCGCCCGCAACGGAAACCGTTCTTGATTTTCTAACAACATCATAACGATTCCAGCAGTATAAGTACTGCCACCACCTGCAATTATAATCGAATGTTTTTTCTCTAAATTTGTCATCATCTAAATCCTCCCTTATTCTAACTCAGAATTATCAAATCCTAATGCTTCATCAACTGCATTACGCACCGCAGTTACTTTAAGTCCATAAACAACATGGACATTCTTGCCATTAATAATGACGGCATTAGCACCTGTCTCATTCTTTAATGTTGTTTCATCAACCACTGAAGGATCCTTTAAAACAGTACGTAATCTGGTATAACAATTAGTTACACTTTCAAAGTTATCAGCCCCACCCATCGCTTCAATAATTGTAGCAACAGGAACTGCATCTCCAGCCTTACCGCGCTTCTGATCCTCCTTAACAACTTCTTTCTCTTTGAGATCTTTTTTAGAATATAGACGAGTTTCTTCCGAGCTATCTTCACGACCAACTGTTTTTAAATTAAAACGAAGAATTAAGAACCTGAACAGGACAAAATAGATAAAGAAAAATGCTATGCCGACAACGATATACATTGGCCAATGTGTCTTGGCAATACCCAATGGCACATTATAAAGTAGAAAATCTAGGAATCCATTTGGTCCAATAGCACGAACGTTCAAAACATTTAAAGCAACCATACTTAGTCCGCTTAATCCTGCATGTAAAACGAACAATACAGGTGCTAAGAACATAAAGGAGAATTCAATTGGTTCAGTGACTCCCGCCACAAATGAAGTAACCACTGCAGGAATCAAAATTGCTTTAACTTTAGCTTTATTTTCTGGTTTTGCAGTTTGATACATAGCTAAGCAGGCACCAATCAAGCCAAACATCTTAGAGATTCCACGAGCATCCCAGATAACTGAACGAGATAGTAAATGAATATTAGGATCCGCCATTTCTGCGTAGTAGATGTTACGGGCTCCTTCATAAACATGACCACCAATAGTTTCTACACCACCAAGAGAAGTGTATAAGAACGGTGTATAAACTAAATGATGTAGCCCTGTAGGAATAAGTAACCGTTCCAACGCACCATAGAGGAACAGACCAAAGTTACCAGATTGATTGATAAAATGGCCTAGACTGGTGATTCCAGATTGGATAAATGGCCATACAGAAGTTAGAATAATTGCCAATAACACAGTAACAGGAATAAGAACAATAAATACAAAACGACTACCACCATAAATTTGAAAAGCACTATGAAATTCAGTATCAACAAATCTATTGTGTACTACCCCTACAGTGATACCAAGAATAATACCTAGGAAAACGCCCATATCAAGAATTTGAATGCCTAAAACACTTGCCTGGCCAGTTCCTTGTAAATCCTCTGCTTTGACCAGCATTCCTCTAAGTTCCAAAAACTTATTCATGGCATTAATGAAAACCAGAAATGCTAACAAAGCTGTAAAACCAGCTTCAGCCTTTTTCTTTTTAGCCAAACCAACCGCTAAACCAACACAGAAAATCACTCCCAGGTTAGTTAAAATCGAAACTAGCGATCCAGAAAGTATCGTTCCAAAACCGGTTGTAATCGGATTGTCCATAAAAGGGACAACTTCTAATAAACGTTGATTAGTAAATATATTTCCTACAGCAATTAAAATACCGGCAATCGGTAAAATAAGTACCGGTACGAACATTGCTTTTGAAAAACGTTGAAGGCCATCCATTACTTTTTCCTTCATCACATGTTCACCTCTTTTTTCTTGTTGAACTAAATCTATCAGAAAATCATCTTCTTGTTAACGGTTTCATCATATTTGAAAACAGATTACTCTAATTAGTAACCTGTTTTAGATATTAGTAGATTCATTTTGCATTTTTTCATAACAAGCAATAACGTATTCAAATGCTTCCAAAACTTGGGGGAAGAAATTATTAGCATGTTGATTATACTCATCTAATTTATATCTATCTTCAATTTTTATTGCACAATCTGCAGTCTTAGCAACGGTATTGATAATCTCACTAGTAAAGCTGATAATGTTAACCGGTTCATCTTTAAGCATATTAATTTTATCGATTACCGCTTGGGTTTCACCTGATTTAGATACTGTTATAAAAACGCCCATCATATCTAAATTATTCTCTAAAACGCCAACTGAGTCTGAGGGTGTTGCCAATAGACAGCGCTTACCTAACACGAGCATCTTTTTGTAAATATAATTCGCGATTACCGACGAAAATCCTGCTGCGTAAATAAAAATTATCTTCTCTTCGCAATCGTTTAGAATCTTGGCTGCTTCCTCAAATGTAGCTTTAGAATTGTATTGGAATAGTGTTTGTATCTGATCATCATTCATAAAATTGGCTTGATTCATTGCATTAACTGGGTTCTCTATCATTGTCGATAGTTTGTATTGTAATTCTACAAATCCCCGAAAGCCCATTTTATGGGCCAGACGCATAACTGTTGACGTTGATGTGAAATTCTTTTTTGCTACACCGCGCACGCCAAGTTCTAAAACAGAATCGATATTCTTAATAATATAGTTCAATACTTCAGTTTCTGTTACCGTTAATTTTTTTCCAGCAGTCAATTTATTAATTTGCATTTAAATTCCTCCAAGGTGTTTTTCAGCCAAATAAAAAAACTAAATTGTAGCATTATTGATATCATACTAATAGTCTGACATCAGTTCTACAATCTAGCTTAAATATTTAAATCAACTTATTTATGCAACGAAAATTGGCCAACTTGATCACCGTGTGTAATCTCTTTTTCTGTGATCGTTGGTATATCCTGTAATTTATCAGAATCAGTAATCACTATCACAATTGTGGTTGGCTTCCCCATCTGCTTGACCGTATCAAGATCCATTTGCATTAAAGGTTGACCAGCCTCTACTTGATCCCCTTCCTCCACTAATTCAGAAAAGGCTTTCCCTTCTAATTCAACTGTATCAAGCCCCATATGAACTAAAACTTCTAAACCATTTTTGGTCGTGATACCGAGTGCATGCTTAGTTGGAAAAATAGATTTAACAGTGCCTGCTACAGGTGAATAAATTTGATTTTCTGTAGGAACAACAGCGAAACCTTCTCCCATTATCTTTTGCGAGAATACTTCATCATCAACTTTTTCTATAGGGATGAGCTGACCAGTAACTGGGGCAACAAATACCTCTGTTGGCGTTTTTTTACCAAATAATTTAAACATACTAAACCATCCTCTCCTAAGTAAGAAAAATAAAGTTAACCATACCACATATCAAGTATATAAGAGCTATCACGAGTAAAGCGAATTTAAACATCAGTTTTTGCTGTTGATATTTGATGGGCTCTTCTGTCAATACAACCAATTCTAGACCACCAATAATAAACAAAATGGGATTTAAGGATAAAGCTTGCTGAATAAGTTGCATGATTAGAATAATTTTCAATCCGTAACGATTATTCAACAATCGTTGTCTGTAATATAACAAAGTAGCCCCACTTATAAAGTTCATTGAAACTAGAATTATCATGATCGGAAATTCTAAATTTGACTGTAGCAGTGTATTAAAATCTGTTTTATTATACGTTGCAGTCATCATCAGAAATGCAATATATACTACAGCAGAGGCCATAAGCAATACCGAATTTAAAAAATACACAGATTTAATTTTTACTCCCCAGGCCGTTAACAATCGTCGAATCCAATAAAGTATTTTGTTATACATTCTGAACTCCTTTATATAAAATATATCTACTATTTGCGTGATAGTTCTTGTTGTAACGCCGCAATCTTCGCATACTCCGCGGTTAGTTTTTCAGTCACTTCAGCCCACAGCGGCATGATTTTCTGATAAACCGCGACATTAGCAGCAAGCGGCTGCACTTGCCGTGTCGTGGTCACTAACGTCTTTACTTCGTCTAAGCTATCGATATAACCTAGACTTTTCATCCCCACAATTACCGCGCCTAACGCCGAACTTTCAATACTAGCGGGAATGTTGATCGGCTGCCCAAAGACGTCAGCTAAGATTTGACACCATAGCTGGCTGTGGGCAAAGCCACCACTAGCTTGGATCGTTAAGGGCATGTCAGTCAATGCCTGTAGCAATTGCAATACCGCATTCAAATTATAAACGATGCCTTCTAGTGTTGCGCGTACAATGTGCGCGCGCGTATGACTTTGCGTTAAGCCAAAATAGCTGCCACGCGCAGCGGCGTTCCATAATGGCGCCCGTTCACCACCAAAGTATGGCTGACAAAGTAGGCCATTAGAACCGGCAGGAATCGCTGCTGCCAGCTGGGTCAATTTTTCATACAAATCGGTACCATCACGTTGTGCTTGTGCCTGTTCGGCAGGAAATAGCTGATCACGTACCCATTGAAATACAACACCACCATTATTCACAGGGCCGCCGATCACCCAATGCGTGCGATCTAAATAATAAGTGAATAACCGGCCGGCTGGGTCAACTTGAGGCGTTGGTGCAACCATACGCACGGCACCAGAAGTACCAATCGTAACGGCCACTGCGCCAGGTTGAATCGCATTTAACCCTAAATTACTCAGTGTCCCATCACTTGCGCCGATAATAACTGGCGTATCCATAGCTAGGCCAATTTTAGTAGCAATTGCTGGGTTCATTCCCTTTAGCTGATAGTCAGTATCGACCAACTGTGGAAGTTGAGCACGCTTGATACCAGCTAGCGCCAAGGCTGGCTCGTCCCAATCCAAGGTGTTGAGGTTAAATAAGCCGGTGGCGTTGGCAATTGAATAATCCTCCACGTAGCGACCAAATAAACGCCACAACACGTACTCCTTGATGCCAATAATCTGTTTAGCTTGCGCCAATAATTGCGGCTGATTTTGTTTAAACCACATCAATTTAGTCAGCGGGGACATCGGATGAATTGGTACACCAGTTCGGGTAAATAACGCATTCGCTTGTGTTGCTGTCTTTAGCTGTTCAGCTTCCTTTTCGGCACGATTATCAGCACAGGTCAACACCCGCGTCAACGGCTGATCAGCTTGATCCATTAAGATCACGCTATGCATTGCGCTGGAAAATGCGATTCCTTTGATATCTGCTGGCAACAGTTGCTGCTTTTGAATGACTTCAATCAATCCCGTGACAACAGCGGTAAAAATTTCATTTGGATCCTCTTCCGCAAAATCTGGCTGATCATGATATAACGGATATAACTGCCGGCTAACCGCCTGCATTTGCCCTTTTAAATCGAATAACACAACTTTCGTACTAGTGGTGCCAATGTCCACACCAATCATAAAGTCCATAACTAGCCCCCGCTTACGTGCACAAAAATTAAAAACCGCCAGCAATTACTGTTGGCGGTTTCATTATATGAAAATAGTTTTCCGATAGCAATTAAAAAATCAAGTTATTTATTTTCAAGCGCGCTTAACATCGCGCTTGAAAGTTTATTCAGCAACGTTTCAATTGCTCTTTAACAATATTTTTAAAGCCAGCTGTTAGGTCCTTATTTTCGGTTGGCTGAAATCACCTTAGGTCGGCTACGTCACTAATTGAAGCAGATTTAGTTTGCCCACACCATTATAGCGCGCCTATTAATCGTACCCCAGGCCATTATTTTTGCTGCATTAGTCCATGTGCCCACCTGGTCGCTAATTCAAAATCCGCCGTATATCCCGCTGTAGCGCTGGCACCACTTGTTCCGCAAACCATTCATTGCGGTGCATCCACCCATAATTCAATGGCGAGGGATGGACCAATGGAAAATAGTTTGGCAAATAATCGGCATAATGGCGCACCGTTTCCGTTAACGTTTTTTGCCGCGTTTTCTGTAGATAATACTTCTGTGCATATTGGCCAATCAATAATGTTAATTGGACTTTCGGCATTAACTCTAGTAACGGTTCATGCCACTTTTCAGCAAAGCCTTTACGTGGTGGTAAATCACCGTGCGGACCCTTACCAGGGTAATAAAAATCTAATGGCACAACACCAATTTTACCAGAATGATAGAACTCGTCCTTGGTTACTCCCATCCACTCGCGTAGCCGATCGCCACTGGGGTCATTCCAAAAAATCATTGATTCCTGGGCTTTACGACTAGGTGCTTGACTAATGATCAAAATCTCGGCTGTGGGAATAACATTATACAACGGCTGAATTCCCTGCGCCGTAAATTCCTGATTTTGTGGATCGGCTTGAATTGCCTTAAAAATCTGTGTCGCACTTTGCATGAAACAACCCTTCCCTACTCACTTATAGTATGAAGCTAACCTAATTTTAGGATATCAGCGTTTTCAATACAAGGACAAAGAAATAGACAACCTCGTTATGAAGTTGTCTACTTATTATCAATTATATTGTTGACTACGCAAGCGGCGATATCGGCTTAACTGCACGATAAGTCCAACTAAAAAGAAGACAACGACTACCGTAAAAGCAATCATTTTTGCCAGCGGCGTTTGTTGCACACCAGCGCCATCAACACGACGTAATGACACTAGGAACAGGCTACTTAAAAATAACACTAACCCAAAGCCGTTCATGATCCACCAATTTTTCAAGTGCATCATTTGCACCTCCGATCTTTTAAAAAGTTATTTTACTAAGTTAACCAACTTGTAATCAGTATAAAAACTGGCTGTCGTCACATTAGTTGTCTTGTATTATTCATTTACAGCCTAATCCTAAGCTGTTTTCATGAATATTTCAATATATATGATTGGTTATTTCCAAATTTTCTGAAAAAAACGGTTTACTAGCTCAAATAACTAAAAGTAGCATTAGAAATTATAAGTATTTGCTAGCCTCGCGCACCGCCAGTGGGCTAAGTTGCTGCGCATTTAAAAATTGCATCACCCAACTCGGATTGAACTTGCTATATTGCCGCAGCGCCCACCCAATCGCCTTTTGGATGAAAAACTCAGCGGTGTATTGATCATACAAGATTGCTTGCACTAACAAATCGATATCGACAGCATCCTTTTCTTTTAGCTGTAATGTGATAGCGATGCGCCGTTCCCACATATTGGAACTGCCGAAAAAAAGTTGAAAAACAGCTTGTTTTTCCTCAGGATGTAGCTGGATGTATTTGCCAAACACAGTACACCAATGATCAACGCTATCCCACCAACTTTTTTGAGTTACAAATTGCTTAAAAATGACAATATCGGCTAATTGCCATTTTCTGACGTTCCGTTCCGCTAGATCCAGTGCGACATACTGGTATTCACGTGGTTCCCGTACATAAAGTTCCGCGATCCAATTATGGAGCGTAGCAGAATCTAGTTGGCGACTGGCTTGCATCAGTGGCTTGCTCTGTTCTCTTCTGGCTACCGACTTAACACCGAGGAACATGAATTTATTTTTCATGTAGCGCGCCATTGCTGGAGCGTTACTAGGATCAGCAGTTAAAGTGAACTTTAATTTTGCCATGTAGATGCACGCCCCTAATTAATTTAGTCCTAAAAGTATATCATACAAACCAAACGGCCCACACTGCATTTTTTTATTGATAAAAATAATTAGTGCGCGTAGGTTCATTTTCCAAGTTATAAGTAAAAAGCTGATATTAATTTTTAAAATTAATATCAGCTTTGAATTTTAGTCGTTAGCTGTTAACCAGTGATCCAGCACATCAATAAATTCATCGTGCTGATCCAATAACGCTAGATGTCGACTGTTCGCAAATAAATGCCACTTAACACCTGGAATATGATCATAAACGGATTTGGCAACTAGCGGTGTACATAAATCATCAGTTCCGCTGGTCACTAATACAGGTACGTGCACGTTTTTTAGCTGATCGGTGACGTCAAAATCACTGATCGTACCGTTTTCAGTAAACTCATTTGGTCCTTCAGCAATTAAGCTAGCGCGCTTACCATTCGTTGGCCGGCGCAATGGTTCCGGTGAGTTTTCATCCGGATCATCCCAGCAATAACGCTCCATATAACGATCATTCGCCGCTAAATATTTAGGCCCACTAAAGTCACCAGTACGTTCAGCTTCGGCGATTGCTTCCCGATCTTCGTAGCTTAAATACGAAATCAAGCGATGTTGTTCTTGCGTCCACAATTTAATTGAAGCTGGCGAACCGTCGATCATGACACTTTTAATTCCCGGCGTCTCGTAATGAGTCAAATAATACATTTCCAGCATGCCGCCCCAAGATTGGCCAAGCATGTGGACTTGATCCAAATGCAGATATTTGCGTAAAGCGATTAACTCCGCCGTCCAAGTTTCTTCAACATAAAGTGCTGGATCCTCAGGTAGGGAGGATTTACCGCAGCCAACTTGGTCATACATAATTAATTGTCGGCCAGTATCAGCATAATCATCGAGCAATTCAAAATAATTATGTGAGGAACCAGGACCGCCATGGATCAAAAGTAGCGGCGCCTTATCTGGATTAGCCTCGCCAACGATACGATAGTACGTTTTGAAACCGCGAAACGGCATGTAACCTTCTTCAATTTTCATCAGCAATTCAAGTCCTTTTATAGTGTTGTTAAGTTCAATTGTACGCCTAATTGAAGCAATCGTTCATTTGAATTTTGCTAAGTCAGTCGCTGAATAAACATATGGTACGTGCGCTGTTTGCGGTACTTGATCCCAAGGCACTGGATAGCCGGCACCATGTGCACAGAAAACGGAACCTGGCGCATTAGCCACATCAGCGACTGGATCATATTGCGCCGCGGCGACCACTTTTGCTTCATCGTGGCACGGCCGATAGCCATCAATGATGCACTCCAACTGCCCTTGGCCATGGGTATAGGCGTAAACCGTCTGCGCGTAACCCTGCATTTCAGAAACTGGCGCGGTCCCAGTTAAGCGTGCGCCAGTAGCTGTGGTGACTGGTGCATCAAAATGACCACTCATCTGTTGAATATCCGTCATTGCACGCCCAATTTGTTCTTGACCAACTTCTAAACGAAATTGATACCACGGCTCCAATAACTGGCAACCAGCCTGCGCTTTAAGTGTCATCAATCCTTGCCGCAATGCCCGCCAAGTTGCTTCACGAAAGTCACCGCCGACCGTGTGGACATTGCTAGCTTTACCACCAACTAACGTGATCCGCATATCCGTAATTGGCGCGCCGACCAACACGCCAAGCTGTTCTTTGGCCTGTAAATTTGCCAACACTTGATGCTGCCAATTACGACCTAATACATCGATTGGACAGTCAGCAGCGAAGGTCAAGCCACTCCCGCGCGGCGCTGGTTGCAGTAACAAGTGCACCTCAGCATAATGTCGCAGCGGTTCAAAATGGCCGACACCTTCCACTGCTTGTGTGATCGTTTCTTTGTACAAAATACTGCCGACGCCAAAAGTAACATCCAAATTAAACCGCGTTGCTAGTAATTGCTGCAAAATTTCCAACTGAACAGTTCCCATAAGCTGAACGCGAATTTCCTGTAACTCCTTGGACCAAACAACGTGTAGCTGCGGATCCTCGTCTTCCAATTGTCGCAAAGCCGTTAAACAAGTGTGCAGCTCATTGCCGTCAGGATCAAGCGTATAATTAAGCACCGGCTGAATCAGCGGTGTCGCCGCAGCCACAGCCTTGCCTAGTCCTTGACCAGGATGTGTACCCGTTAATCCAGGAATCGCACAAACTTCACCAGCAGAAATTTCTGAACTAATCGTAAATTTAGTGCCATTATAAATGCGCAATTGATTAACTTTTTGGTCATCCAACAACACATCTTTCGTCCGCAAAATACCTCCAGTTACCCGTAGCCAAGTTAATCGTTCACCTTTTTCATCATAAGAAATTTTAAAAACTTGTGCCCCAAAATCAGACTGATAGGTAGTTGCCACTGTCCAGCGTTCTAAGCCATTTAGTAATGTAGCCACACCATCCAACTTCAGTGCCGCGCCAAAATAGCAGGGAAAAATTTTGCGCCGCTGAATCATTTGCCGTACTGTATCATCGGTTATAGTACCAGTTGCCAAAAAATCCGCTAGTACAGTATCATCATTTAAAGCAATTTCCTCATAGGCGTCAGCAATTTGCTCGGTATCAAAGGCCAGACAACCTTCCGCAAGCTGACTTTGCAATTGATCAAGTACCTGCTGCCGCTCAGTACCGGGTGCATCCATTTTATTCACGAAAATAAATGTCGGCACGTGATATCGCTCAAGTAAGCGCCACAACGTCCGCGTATAACCTTGCACACCATCCAGCGCTGAAACCACCAGCACCGCATAATCGAGCACGCTTAACACCTGTTCCGTTTGACTAGCAAAATCCACGTGTCCCGGTGTATCCAGCAGCGTTAAATCAAGCGCCTGATATTGCAAACTTGCTTGGTGTGAAAAAATCGTGATGCCGCGCTGCTTTTCTAAATCATCAGGATCAAGAAAAGCATCCCCATTATCAACTCGCCCGAGCTGCCGCAGTTCACCTGAACGATAAAGTAATGCTTCAGATAATGTCGTTTTTCCCGCATCAACATGGGCGATAATACCTGCTACAATGTGCTTTGTCATGTACCACTCCTCTTTTCTACTCTGTTTGTCATATTTACTAATTAAGAAAATTGATTTTTCAATGTCGTTTTGAAATGATCACTAGGATCCCTCATTGTATTTCTTTAGTTACCTAATTAATATACTTTTGTAGCAAGCTCTGTCAAAGATATTGCTGAAGATACTCATAAAGTAACTCCATGCCCAAGGATACACTCTAAAGTATTTTTTCTTCTAATTATTAGTTAACATGTCACGGAACTATTTTTATACAAAGCAAAACACTAAATCAAATTTATTTAGTGTTAGTATATTGGCATTGATGATACCTTACTGATTCTCCATTCGCTATTTCACTTATGATATGGACTACCTGCATTGATCATAAATCCACGATAAACCTGCTCAATCAGCACTAGCCGCATTAACTGATGTGGTAGCGTTAGTTTACCAAAGCTTAACTGATCGTCACTGCGCTTCATGACGGCTGGCGACAGACCAAGTGATCCGCCGATAACAAACGTGATTGCTGAATGACCATACGTTGCTAAATGATCCAGCTCTGCAGCAAATTCTTCGGAGGCGCGCTGTTTACCTTCAATTGCCAGCGCATAAACGTACTCACGCTCCTTGATTTTTGCTAGGATGCGCGTCCCTTCTTTTTCCTTTACTGTTGCCATTTCAGCGGCGCTTAACTTTTCTGGCGCCTTTTCGTCCGCAACTTCAACTAATTCCAGCTTACAAAAGGTATCCAGCCGCTTAGCGTACTCCGCAATACCTTGTTTCAAATATTTTTCCTTTAATTTACCGACACCGATAATTTTGATATTCAGCATATTATTCCTCCGTTATCTTTTAGCGCGCTGAATGATGAAGAACTGCTGCTAGAAAGTCACCAACATGCACAAGTTGTCCACAAGAGTTATCAACATGTTGACAACTTGTTAAACTAAATGTAGGGGCGAACTTTTTTTCGCGTACTAAATCATGTAACTCAAAAAAAGCTAAACTTTTTTGTTTAATAGTTATCCACAGTTTATTTATCGTTCGTCAAAGCGCGCTTAATTAGCTATAACCCCTATTATATCAGACTTAGCGTGAATTTAATTCGTTAAATTAATAAAGTTACGCACAGAACGTTTTTCAACATGTGGATAACTTTGCATGCTATTTTCGCCTTGTTTAAGCAGTTTAAAGTTATCCACAGCTGTGTAAAAGACTGTTCACAACTTTTATGAACATTGACAAATCTATTTCTTAACATTGCGCCACTATTTTGGTTTACTTTTAATTCCTATTGCTACGGTATTTTACGGGAACTTATCCGCTTACGTTTTCCTAGACCAGTTAACCAGTTACCGAACGTTCAGATTCTCCGCGCTTGAATTGATCCGTGCTACGCTGAATCTTCGCGCTTGATTTAGTGCAAAAAAATAAGGCCCACTGATTTCAGTAGGTCTTATTGACAGTAACTATTCAGTTACGTTTAATTGGGTCGTGTTTTCGCTTAAGGTAATTGTTCCTGACTTCTTGGTGCCACCACGGTAATAGCTAACCGCTACCTTATCGCCAACACTGTGATTATATAACTCAGTCCGTAGATCAGCACTGTTAGTGACTTTCTTACCACCAAGTGATGTAATCACATCGTACTTCTTTAACCCAGCATTAGCTGCTGGTGAACTACTTTTAACTGACATCAGCACCACACCACCGGTAACGCTAGCAGGTAGATCTAAAATTGATTTCTGCTGTGTTGCAGAAATATTGGATAGATCAGCCATCGAAACACCTAACGCTGGTCGAACGATTTTACCATTGCTGACCAACTGGTCGATGATTTTAACAACTTCATTACTTGGGATGGCAAAGCCCATACCTTCAACTGTTGCCGTGCTGGAACTGCCAGAGCTACTTAATTTCATTGAATTGATCCCAATAACCTGCCCTTGAATATTGAGCAAAGGACCACCAGAATTACCAGAGTTAATTGCTGCATCCGTCTGGATAACCGTTGCTTCACCGGTTTCTTGCCCAGTGGTTTCATCAGTAACTGCTACTGTCCGATTCTTCGCGGAAATAATTCCTTGAGTAACTGATGTAGCGTACTCAGAACCTAATGGTGACCCAATTGCAATTGCTGGTTCGCCAACTTTAATACTGTCGGAATTACCGAAACTGGCTACCTGTGTCACTTTATCCGCGCTAATACTCAAAACGGCCAAATCAGTAACTGAGTCAGTCCCAACTTTTTTAGCGGTTAACTTCGTACCGTCGCTAAGAATAACTTCTAGCTTGGCCGAGCCGGTAACCACGTGATTATTCGTTACGATGTAGGCTTTACCGTCTGCTTTTTTATAAATCACGCCGGAGCCTTCACTATATTCTTCAAGGCTACTGCTACTAGAACTACCTGATGAATCGGATGACGAATCAGAACTACCGCCAAAAAACTCACTTAAGCCACTATCGTCACTACTACTTTGATTTTGTAGGTTAATTACCGAAACAACAGCATTCTTTGTATGTTTAAACACATTGGAAACCTGTGAATTAGTGCTCACTTTTACATTGCTGACTTGAGTGGTACCTGCTTTAGTGGTATTAACAACGCTACCATTCGAACTACTACCATTGTCCAAAAGGTTAACGCCACCGTAGACTACGCCCCCACCCACAACGGCTGCCACTAGCGCGACAACTGCAGTCTTAACTAAACTATTTGATTGTTTCATAACAAACCTCCAGTTTTTTCAGAACTTGCTTATGTTATTAGAATAGCGCAAAATTTTGAAAAATTATTGAACAAGTTGCGATTAAATCATAATAAATTTAGCCTAAACGCAACTTACTTCCACAGTAATAGTGGCTTATTGCAAAGTGAAATCGGCACGTTTTTTCAAGCGCAAGCATCCATTTCACCCTAGAGGCTTAGTAATGGTAATGCCGCATCTGGCTCAGTATCGTATAAGTTGAAGTCATGACCGACACCAAAATCGTGCTCTTTCAACATTGAAGCCACCGTTAAATGGCAGAGTTCCTTCATGTTATTATGCAAACTGCGATGGCCCAGAAAAACGTTTTTCGTACGGTTGCCGATCACATCCATTAAGCCATCGGCACCTGCTTCGTTGCTTAAATGGCCTTTATCGCCAAGGATCCGCTGTTTTAGCGGCCATGGGTACATGCCCATCCGCAACATTTCGACATCATGATTACACTCGAATAAGTAAGCATCGGCATCGCTGATCTGCGCGCTTAACCGTTCAGAAACGTAGCCAGTATCAGTTAAAATGACAAAGGTTTTGCCATTATGCTGAAATTCATAAAACTGCGGTGCCGCAGCATCATGGGAAACGCCAAAACTCTGAATATCAAGGTCAGCAAAGCTTTTTAGCGCACCCATTTCAAAAATATGTTGTTGCGCTACCGGTACTTTACCGATTTTTGGTAACATAGCATCCCAAGTTGGCTGATTTGCGTAAACGTTGAGCTGCGGATAACGGCGCGCTAAAATACCAACACTTTTAATATGATCCGTGTGTTCATGGGTCACCAATAAATCATCAACCTCAGTCATATCGTGACCAATTGACTGTATCAAGCCTTCAATTTTTTTACCACTTAAGCCGGCATCAACTAACACCTTGCGCTTTGGCGTTTCAATGTATGTTACGTTGCCTGTACTACCGCTACTCAAAATACTGATCTTCATATGATCGTCATTTTGCACCATGCTTGTTCTCCATTCTCACTAAAAGCTTATATCAAGTCTATTATACTTAGTTTGGCCAACAATGCACGCACTGCTGTTCCTAGCTACTCGTTGAGCTAGATAAATTCGCGTCATCACTGGCTTTCATCAAGACACTGGAAAAAGCATTGATGCGTTTGATCTGAATATTACCGCTATTTTTATTTTCAACAGCAATAAACCAAGTCGGAATATACACTGAACTATTATTCGCATCTAGCAACCGCGAGTAACCCAACGTAGTCCATTTGATCGTCGCACCATTCGCAAGTGCATTATTGCTATACAAAGCTAAAACAGCTTGCTTCTCGGTAATCGTTGGCTCTTTTTCACGTAATGTGGTGACCTTATTAATATAAGTTTGTTCGTAGCTGACGATTTGCTTATTAGTAACTTGGAAAATAATTTCACCTTGAGCATCATATAGATCGCCTTCAGGTAATTTTTGCGTATACACAATACGGTCAGTCGTCGAAAATAACTTAGAGTAGCGATAATGTTTGCCTAGCGCGACCATGCGGGGATTATCGATAATCTCTTTTATAGCAGTCGTATATTTCCCATTTTTAGCACTGAGCGGCCGCACTAAGCGACTGTACAAGCGTTGGTCACTGAAGCTGTAACGTTGGTTTTCCAAACGCTGACTAGCTGTTTGTAAGGCCTGATTCGCTTGGCTAGATAAATAATAACCTGATAGTACTTTAGTCGATAACTTCTTAGGTACCGTAATTTGATCGTCATGCATTTCCTGCAAAGCCAGCGTACTTTGGCTGACGTCATCGTTGTTGACCGTCTCTACGTGCTGATTTTGCTTGTACGATGTAAATAGGAAAATGTTCAAACAGACAAAAACGATCAAGAAAATAACTTCGATCCGTTTAAAATCCATTAGCTTGCACTCCCCTCATTCGCATTTGGCGTGGTGTCTAACATTTGCTGATAACTCAACCATTTACCATTATATTTAAAATAATAGGTCGGCGTTAGGTCGATCACTGAAGAAGAGCTGGAATTAACTGCCCAATGATAGCCCAACTTAAATGAACCAATATCTGCCATATCGTAGCCTGCCGCCGCCAAGTTGTCTAGCGCAGTTTGCGTTGTCGGCAACGGTGTCGCGGTACTGCTGGCTGGTAGCGGTACTTGTAACGTATAAACTGAGAAATTCAACTTAACACCAGTGGTCAATAGTTGGACTTTGACCGCGCCAAAATCAGTTTGGTTAAACACCGGTAACCCTTCAACATAGCTCCGATAAATGACTGTCCGCGTTTTATGCTCATAGTCAAAATAACGCATATTCCCTGGGGCGCTACCAATTTTTGCCAATGTTTTATAAGCACCATTTAGGATCTTAGTTGGTGTCGTACTGGAAACATCACTGGAATAGTCTTCAAATTCAATCGTTGAATTTTGATGATCAACCTGCAGACTCTTATACGTGCCATCATTATAAGTCGTAATGTGATTTTGCTCTTTTGTCTCAAGCGCGCTTGGATCAGTGCCGCTTAATAATGACGTTACAAAGTCAGTTGGATTCTGTTTAGTGACCAAATAACTATACTGCGTGACCTTTACATTACTAGTGTAATAGAGCTCCGGTTGATTATTAAAGAGCTTTTCGGTCACGGGCAACTGAATTGTTGTCTTCTTCAAGCGCGCTTGAAGCGCCGCTAGATCAGCATGACTCGCCTTAGCACTAAAGCCTGTTTTACGTTGATCATCTAAAAAATAAATTGTCCCTGACTTCTTAGTTGGAATAATGATTCGGTTAAAGAAACGCTGCCGATTAGCTTTAGTCACCTTTTGCTTAAACGTTTTTGCGAACACCGCATAGGTAATGTTCCGCGGATAAACTAAACTCAGCGCGCTTTTTTGATTAATCGTAGTTAAATAGTTTTTACTCGTGAGTGGCATTTTCTTTAAGCCAGATAGCTGCCATTTAGATAATTGTTTATGCAGCGCATCAACGATATTTTCTTTATTGTTATACACCATATATTGATTACCGTTAGCATCGCTGGTCAAGATCTGCGTCGGTAAATAAACATCCTCGGTGTTCTTAGTCTCCGTTTGTGTTGTCGACGTGGTCGCATCCGTGGTATTACGCTGAAAACGCGCATTATTGGTCCAAATTAGCCACGACAAAACAAGGCTGACCGCAATCATTGCCAACAAGCTGATTTTTAGTAATAAATGACTAATTTTCATCCCAAAGATCATCCTCCTCGTAGGCTTCTTGATACGGTAAGGAAATATAGAACGTTGAGCCTTTACCTTCTTTACTGTCCGCCCAGATTCGACCATTGAGTTTTTCAATGACTTCTTTAGATATAGCTAAGCCAAGCCCAGTACCACCTTGCGCCCGCGACCGTGCTTTGTCCACGCGGTAGAAACGATCAAAGACATGCGGTAAGTCCTTTTTAGGAATTCCCAAGCCTTGATCAGAAATACTGAGGATCACATGGTTATTAGTTTCAAGCAGCCGACAGGTGATCACACCGCCATCCGGTGAATATTTGATGGCATTATTGATAATGTTATCCACCACCTGCATGAACTTATCCGTGTCGATTTCCACCCAGAGATCACGCTTAGTAAATTCCCGCTTGATTGAATATTGCTTCGGCGTAGTGGTTTCAGTCCGATTATTATCGCCTGCCGTAGCATCAGCCTCTGACTTGATCATCATGTCGAAACGATTCAATGTGTAATTAAATAACTCATTCAAGTTAACTAATTCCATATCTAACTTTGCTGTGCCAGAATCCATTCGTGACAAGCTGAGTAAGTCGTTGATCATCCGAATCATCCGCTCCGTCTCTTCTTGTGTAACATTCAAGAAGTTTGGCGCCACTTCAGGATCTTTCCAGGCACCATCGGTCAAAGCTTCCAAATAACTGCGCATTGAAGTCAGTGGTGTCCGCAACTCATGCGACACGTTGGAAACAAACTGGCGCCGTTCACGTTCATTTTTCTGCTGTTCAGTGACATCATGCAAGACACAAACGATCCCACTGATAAATCCAGTTTCGCGTTGAATCAGCGAAAATTCGGCATGTAAAATCAAATTATGTTCTGGCGCCGAAAAGTCTAGCATGAGCTCAGTTTGGTTTTCTAATAAATCACGAATTGTATGCTTATCCTCAATTTTCAAGATTTTCAAAATTGACTGCCCAATCACTTCTTCATCGTTGAGGTTTAAAAATTCTGCCGCTGCTTCATTGATAATGATCACATTACCGCGCCGATCCGTTGAGATCACGCCATCAGTCATATGGGATAAGACACTGTCCAACCGCCGCCGCTCAGCTTCAGAGGCCTCCTGTGCTTCTTCAACTCGCACTGATAAGTTATTGACTGCGACCGCTAATTGACCTAATTCATCACGCCCATAAATGCGCACCTGACCCGAGTAATCGCCGCGCGCCATTCGAATGGCTTGCTTTTTCATTTCATCAATTGGTCGCGTGATCGCCCGCGAAATAACCACCGCAATAATGGATGAGAATAATGCCGCCACCAGTGATGCCGTCAAGAAAATCAGCGTAATATTATTGATATTGCGGTAAACACTTTGCATATTTGCCCGCACATAAATAACCCCAACAATACTGCTACTATCGCTGTTAGGATTGACTAACGGTACGACGCTAACATAATAACTGGCGTGGTTTTTTTCATCGTATGATAACGTTTCGTACGAACGATTATTGTACAGCACGCTCTTAATGTTGTTATCAGCTGTCTTCTGCCCAATCACGCGTTGATCATTTAGATCACTGGTTCCACGAACAGTCCCTTTACTATCAACGACCCGAATATCAGCAGAATTATTTAAGTCCGTCAAAATATTAGCGATTGCCTTATTAGCCGCCGCCGTATCGCTTTTTAATAATTGACTACTCAACTGATTATCAACATAAACTGGTGTCTGCACCTGTTGTTTAAACGTTTCAATATTCTGTTCTTCCAATTGCTTAACGAAATAAGCACCAATAATCTCCAACGTGATCATCAATAATAAAATAAAAACGATCGCGATTTTAAAATTAATCGATTGAAAGAAATGAATTTTTTTATTCATTACATAATATCCCCAAATCACTTTAAAAATAGCGCATTTATTTAATAGCCAGCCAGCTGCTCAGTGATATAGAAAACCGAGTCCGGCTAAAGTCACGAACTCGGTTCAATACTGGCATGTGGCGGACGTTTAACGACTAATCTTGATCAGGATTGCGCAGATAATAACCAACACCACGCCGCGTTACTAACCATTCAGGGTGACTTGGGTTATCTTCGATTTTTTCCCGTAAACGACGTACAGTCACGTCCACGGTCCGCACATCACCAAAATAATCATAGCCCCACACCGTCTGCAGTAAATGCTCACGGGTCATAACTTGGCCAATGTGTTGGGCTAAATAGTGCAACAACTCAAACTCACGGTGAGTCAATTCGATTTTGTCGCCACGCTTAGACACAATATAAGCATCTGGATGGATCGTTAAATCACCAATTTCAATTTCACTGTTTTCATCAGCTTCATTTTGCGCACTGTTGATCGTCCCCTGGCGCCGAAGATTAGCCTTGACCCGTGCCACTAGCTCACGATTAGAGAAAGGCTTAGTAACATAATCATCAGCGCCCATCTCTAGACCCAAGACTTTATCGATTTCTGAGTCCTTGGCCGTCAACATAATAATTGGCATATCATGATCTTTGCGCACTTCACGCGCAACTTCCAAACCATCAATTTTTGGTAACATGAGATCCAATACAATTAAATCTGGCTTTTCATCATTAACTTTAGCCAACGCTTCCTCGCCATCATAGGCGGTTACCACGTCATAGCCTTCCTTGTTCAGATTAAATTTAACGATATCCGAAATCGGTTTTTCGTCATCTACAACTAATATTTTTTTTGCCATAAATCGGTCGTTCCTCCCTCGTGAAGTCATGTTTAAAACTTCACTGACTCATTCATATTTTAGCCCGCGGTGCATAACTTTTTACCGCCACTAAATTACCATGTTCATAGAACCTGCTTTACTTTAGCATTTTTGCCATTCGAGCTGATCGATTCTGAATTCGACATCGCACGCGATGTGCTTCGTTTCAATTATACTCATTCCGAACAAAATTGGCAAAGACCACTGTGAAAACGTGTGCGTCAGCAACAATTACCTTAAAAATCGCTAATTAAAATTTTTTCTCAAAAAACCATTGCGCAGCATGCGTATTTTTGATATACTATTATTCGTTGATGACATGGAGCGCTAGCTCAGCTGGCAGAGCAACGGACTCTTAATCCGTGGGTCCAGGGTTCGATCCCCTGGCGCTCCATCTTAGTAAATACCTTAATTCACTTAGTGAGTTGAGGTATTTTTTTATTACCTAACTAAGACAATTAGTTTACCATACCTGTCCAGAAATGTAACTGTCAACTGCCCAATCAGGCGACCTTTTAAGCTTTCTTAAGTAATTGAACAACTCGCTTGCTATATTAAATTATTTGCTTTATAGTGTGCCTATTATTAAATTTAAATGAGAGGGGACTCATTCATGAGACCAAGAATCGCAATACCTGCCGATACATTAACCGAAGCTACTAAGGTGATCAACGAACGAAACGCTGACTTTGCGCCACGAATGGCGGTTAATGCGATTCTAAAATCCGGTGGTATCCCGATAATTTTACCAAATAGTGCTCCTGAAAACGTAACTGACTATATTGATACGTTTGACGGTGTTTTATTTCTCGGTGGCTTCGATGTTGATCCCACTTTCTATCATGAAGAGCCACATATGGACTTGGGTCAAACTTACATCCCCCGTGATCAATTTGAAATTGAATTAGTTAAGCAGTCTTTGTTAGCTGGTAAAAGTATTTTCGGTATTTGTCGTGGTATGCAAGTGATCAACGTCGCCTTAGGTGGTACGTTGTATCAGGATCTATCCGAAGATCCCGCCGCAAAAATGAAGCATGCGCAAACATCACCAGGCAATTTACCAACGCATCACATCACGGTAGAACCTGATTCACACTTGCGTTCAATTCTCGGTGAACGCCCCTACGTTAACTCCCGCCACCATGAAGCAGTTAAGGAACTGGCGCCGAGTTTACGTAGCGTTGCCTACGCCGATGATCACGTGATCGAAGCAATTGAATCAATCGACAGCGAACAAATTCTAGCTGTTCAATGGCATCCCGAGAATATGTATAAGCATTACGTTGAAATGCAAGGTCTCTTCAAAGACTTCATTCAGCGCAGTGAAAAATTAGCGACTCAAGCACCACAACAGCCATTAAAAATCGTGCATAAAATTGGCGAAGGTTATCCCAAAGAATACTTTGGATAACCTTTTTTCTTTGGCTTTCTTTTTGTTATAATACAGTTGTAGCTAAATTTGTATCTGGAGCTGATCAGTTTGATTAAGAAGTTGCCACTTTTTGTAAGCGTATTCCTAATTACTGTTATTGGTTTACTCACACTCCCAACCGCCGCACATGCTGTCACGATCCACTACTCCGCCGCCGCTAGCCTCAAAGATACATTAACTGAGCTTGCCCAAAACTATCAAAAAACCCATCACAATACTGATATTGAGCTAGATTTCGCTGGTTCTGGTCAAATCAAACAAAAAGTCCTCAGCGGCGCCCCAATCGATGGGGTACTGACTGCCAGCAAGACTGATATGCAGGCACTAACTAAAACCGATAAAGCCACTCACAGCCAAATTTTATTAAAAAATGACTTGGTGGTGATTCAAAATAAACAAGCGCCGCAATTGAAAGGTACGTTGAAGCAACAATTAACGGCCGCCAATAAAATTGCCCTCGGCGAGCCTAAATTAGTCCCTGCTGGTAATTATGCCATGGAAAGTTTAGCGAGCTTGAACTTACAATTGAAAGATAAATTTGTTTACGCCAACGACGTTCGCCAAGTTCTAGCCTTCGTCGCTAGTGGTAATGCTGAAATTGGCTTTGTTTATCGCACTGATGCTAAAATTAGTGATAAAGTCCGCATTAGCGCTAAAGTGCCAGCCAAAACGCATAGTCCAATTCGCTATTACGTCGGCGTTAGCGCCACTGACAAAGCAAAACAACAAGCGACACAACAGTTTAACCACTATTTAACCGGTAAGCCTGCACAGAAAATTTTCAAGCAAGCCGGTTTTAAAATGGCCAATTAATCGTTGTTAATGAGGTGCCGTCATGCCAATTATTCATTCTTTAATTATCGCGATCAGCGCTACACTGATCACCTTTTTAGTCGCATTACCAGTGGCCTACTTTTTAATCCGCCGGCATACTCATTTTGGTTGGGTATTAGAAAGCTTATTGCTATTACCACTGGTCTTACCGCCAACTGTGGTCGGTTTATTTCTCTTGCAATTATTTGGTAAATTCGGCTTTGGTGGCCGTTTTTTAGCTTTATTTCATAACTATAGCCTTATTTTCACACTTAGTGGTGCGGTCTTGGCTACAATTATTGTTGTTTTACCGATCATGTATCAAGCCCTGAAGGCGGCGTTACTCAGTGTTGACAGCAACTTAATCGAGGCGGCTACTGTAATGGGCGCCACACCATTTGAAACACTACGCCTAGTCGTTATACCCAATGCTTATCAAGGCTTGATTATCGGCCTACTACTGACTTTTTGTCGGGGGCTAGGTGAATTTGGCGCATCCTTGATGGTCGCCGGTTATATTGAAGGGAAAACGGACACCATCGCAACTAGTATTTATTTTTCGATTCAAGGTGGTGACACGTCAACGGCTCTGCTATTAAGTGGCGTCAATATTTTGATTGGCGTTTGCGCCTTGCTACTGATCCACTTACTTAATCAACAAATTGAAAGGAAGAAGCAGCAATTATGACGCTAGCTATCGCGATCCACAAGCAAATGAATGCGCGCCAGCTGAATTTTACCGCTACGCTCACTGAACAGATCTATGGCTTAATGGGACCATCTGGCGTTGGTAAAACGACGTTACTACGGATCATTGCTGGCCTAACCACCGCTGAAACTGGCCGAATCACTTGCCAAGAGCAAGTATGGTTTGACGCTGCACAAAAAATCAATTTACCACCAAAAACACGCCGACTTGGCTTCATGTTTCAAGATTTGGCATTATTTCCCCATTTAACCGCCCAGGCTAATATTGAATTTTATCGGCGTTTAAAGGCTCAACCGCGCCAAGTCGATACTGAATTTGAGCAACAATTGATCACTGAACTTGAATTAGAGGCATATTTAACGCGGCCAGTAACCCAACTTTCTGGTGGTCAGCGGCAACGAGTTGCGTTGTGTCGGGCATTGATTTCACGACCACAATTATTACTACTAGATGAACCATTTACTGGTCTGGATGATCAATTACGGCAGCGAGCAATTGACCTCACTAAAAACGTATTGGCCAAAACACCAGGGACTCAAGTTATCATTGTTTCTCATCGCCGCGACGAAATTACGGCTTTTACTGATAATATTTTAGCGTTGGAACGTTGATCGAATGTACAAAAATAGCCGCAATTGCGGCTATTTTTTTGACACTTTATCTCACTAAGCTTCATTCCAGATTTCAGTTAATACATTGGTTTGATCACGATCAGGACCAACTGAGAAAGTGGCGATATCGACGCCAACTAAGGCAGCTACTCGTTCAACATAATGGCGCGCGTTTTCTGGAAGTTCAGCTAATGTTTTAACACCAGTGATATCTTCCTTCCAACCAGGCATTTCTTCGTAAATTGGTTTGCATTTAGCCAATTCATCTAGACTAGCAGGATAATGATAAATCGTTTCGCCATCACGGTCATAGGCAGTACAAATCTTAACCGTGTCTAGGCCCGTTAAAACGTCGATTGAATTCAAGCAAAGGTCAGTCAAGCCCGAAACACGCTTGGCATGGCGCATAACAACGGAATCAAACCAGCCGATCCGCCGTGGCCGCTTCGTTACGGTACCATATTCGTGGCCCGCTTCACGTAAGAAATCGCCGGTTTCGTTCAATAATTCAGTTGGGAATGGCCCATCGCCAACCCGTGAGGTGTAAGCCTTGCAGACACCAACAACACGATTGATATGGGTTGGCCCAACGCCATTACCGACTGTGACACCGCCAGCAACAGGATTTGAAGAAGTAACAAAAGGATACGTACCTTGGTCGATATCCAACATGACCCCTTGAGCACCTTCAAATAAAACATTTTTACCAGCGTCTAAAGCATCGTTTAAAATAACTGATGTATCCGCAACAAATTGTTTTAGGCGTTGTCCATAAGCGTAATAAGTGTCGAAAATATCGTCAAATTTCAGCGCTGAACCGCCATAGATTTTAGTAAATAATTGATTCTTAAAGTCGAGATTTTCACGTAATTTCTTTGCAAAAACATCCTTATCGAGTAGATCGACCATCCGAATCCCAGTACGGGCTGCTTTATCCATATAAGCTGGGCCAATACCGCGATTGGTGGTACCGATTTTTTGATCGCCTTTACTTGCTTCTTGCAAGCGGTCAAGTTCGATATGGTAGGGTAAAATTACGTGGGCGCGGTCGGAAATCCGTAGATTATCCGCCGTTACCCCATTCTCAGCTAAGTAGTCCAATTCTGCTACCAACGATTCTGGATTGACCACCACACCGTTACCGATGATCGAGATTTTATTGGGATACAGAATACCGGATGGAATTAAGCGAAGTTTCAAGACTTTGCCTAGCCCGTGGATTGTATGCCCCGCGTTGTCGCCGCCTTGTGACCGAGCAATAATGTCGGCGTTTTCGCCCAAGAAATCGGTGATTTTCCCTTTTCCTTCATCGCCCCATTGGGATCCTACTACAACAACTGATGCCATATGATAACACCTCATTGAATTAGTGTATGCCTTGCTGCATTGCAACAACACACCAAGACTCATTCTAACAAGAAAAGCGTGTCACTTCAAGTTAAATCCGAATGAAATTATTTAAATTTGCAAATTATTAACTAAAATCCGAACATTAATTAAATATCACTATTTGGTTGTAAAAATTACCAAACTTACGTAAAATAATATCAGTTTCATTTTTAAGTAGGAGGCTTCAAATTTGTCTAGATTTTTGAAATCAATTCCGTTGCCAATTTGTGGCCTAATTTTAGCGATCGTTTCGTTAGGTAATCTGTTTAAAGACTATCAACACTTAATTATCGGCGATTTTTTAGGTGCTATTGGAACCGTTTTAATTATTATTATCGTGTTAAAAATTATTAGTGCACCACAAACAACCTTAACTGATCTGCAGGATCCAATTATTGCGTCCGTCGCGCCTAATTTGCCAATGGCGCTGCTGGTTACGGCTACTTTTTTCACCGCTTATCCACTACTAGCCAATAGTATTTGGTACATTGGCGTTGGCTTGCAGTACGGCTTATTGATTTATTTCACCTGGCACTTTGTTAGCAACCGCCATTTAAAGTTAGCGCAAATTTATCCCAGTTGGTTTATCGTTTATGTCGGTATTGGCGTTATTCCGCTGACCGCCGCTAACTTTAATCCACTAGTGGGCCAAATTACATTTTGGTTGGCTTTAAGTGCTTATTTAGTCTTACTACCGCTGGTTTTGTGGCGCGTTTTATTTATGCATCAAATGCCGGAAGCTACGTTACCACTGATTACAGTTATCGCGGCCCCTGGTTCCCTATGCCTAGCTGGGTACCTACGCGACTTCGCTCATCCACAAGCTGGCTTACTATTAGCTCTGGTTATTTTGGCGCAATCTGCTTACTTGCTTGTCCTATTTTTAATGCCACGGCTAGCTCAGGTTCCATTTTACCCCAGCTATGCGGCCTTCACCTTCCCACTGGTGATCAGTGCCTTAGCCATGACCTACTTAGTCGACTACTTGCAAAAAGGCGGTCAGCACGTTATCTGGCTACAAATGGCGGCTCGTGGTGAAAGCTTAATTGCCTTAGTCGTTGTTGGCTGTATTTCGTTACGTTATCTCCGCTACTTATGGCGGCAAAATGAACCAATGACCCAGAAACGAATGACAAAAAAGTCTAGCGATTAAATCGCTAGACTTTTTTAATTTACGCTTAATTTACTTTTTCAAAAACGGCTTTTCCTTTGACTTGTCCCTGACCAGCTTGCGCAATTTGATAAGTAAAGCTTCGCGCCGTGAATTTGTTACTAGTGGCTAGAATCTTATTATATTGCCATTGCGAAACCTTGTTCGCCTTAAGTTGCGCCAACGTTAACGTACCACCTTCAGCTTTGTAGCTCCAGTTGATCGTCTTTGACTGCGTTGTGTATTCTTTATCAAAGGCACTCTGACTTTGCGCAGCATCTAGTGCAATTGTTTTATTTTGATTAACAACTACTTTATTGTCATTTTTCGAAAAAGTCAGATAAAGTGATTTATCATTAGCGGTACTCTGATACCGATAAGTATTACCTGGAATACGTTTGGCCACAGAATGACCCATATTCCAATAATAACCGCCACCAACGGCCAAGATAATCACGATCAACACACCGATGATTGCCCAGCGCTTTTTATGGCTCGCCTTTTTTGTTGTCCGCATTAGTTTGCCAACTCCCTCAATTATTCGTCAACATCTGTCGTATTAACAGTGGTCTCTGAATCAGTAGTCACACTATCATTACTGTCTTCGTCTTCACTAGAAGTGGAATCTGAATCTGATTCTGATTCAGAATCTGTATTTGAATCACTAGCTTCATCAGCATCGGTTGTACTTTCTGAGCTATCGTTATCAGCCGCTGCTTCAGTCGTTAATGTTACGTTAAAATCAAAGCCATCAGCAGTTGCAGTGACCGTCACTTCGATTTCGTCAGCAGCATCCAAATCACTTAGTTTATCGTCAGCCTTTAATTGCTTATAGATTTTCTTAGCAACCTTGTTCGCATTTTTCGTCGTCAAAGTCGTGCTATTAGTCGTGATCGTCTGATCTTCAGTATAAACCGTTTGGGTATCATTATCCTCAGTATCAGTATCGGTGTCTTCATCACTAGCAGCTGCGTCGTCGTCCGTAACAGTCGATTCAGCATCATCATTACTTTCAGTATCAGTGGTGGCATCATCATCAGTAGCCGCTGTAAAATCAACCGTCAGCTTATCAGTTGTCTCGTCATCAAGATCTAATTTGGTCGCTAATTTATCATTGATTGCTTCGCCGAATTCATCTTCATCTAAGCGATTAGTTGTTGTCGTACTGTTAGTTTCTTTGTCAGATGAAGTGCTATCAGCTTCCTTAGTTGTAGAACTTGTACTTGTTGTCGCTGCGGAATCACTTAGTGCAGTCGAATCATTATCAGTTTCATCAGCCTCGCTAGTACCAGTTGCTGTTTTCCCTGAACTAGACTCATCAGCAGGTGATTGATAATTATTCGTCGTCTTACTGTGATCATCAACGCTCACTGGTGATACATCAATATGGGTCGAATTATCAGAATTTTCGGTAAAATTATTGATGGTGACCTTGGTATTCGCAACTTGCCACCCATCACCATAGTAATACCAATCAGTTGGTACATAGCCATCGCGATTCAGCATTAAAGTGTCACCTGCATAAATCAAATCAATATTCCGAATATTGTTGTCATACGCTAATTGGCGCACAGAAATACCAGTTGCCGCAGAGATACCTGATAATGTATCGCCCCACTGGATCACGTATTTATTCTGATCGCTTTGATTTAAATTATTGACGTCGATGTGCTGTGCACTAATATTACTGCTAATTTGTTCTGATGTATTAGCTACCCAATTGGTAATATCAGCTCGCTCAGCATTCGTCTGATTAGCATAGAAACTATCGGCCAATACAGTTGTTGTTTGCGCAATGAGCGGTGCAAACAATAAAGCACTCGCAATTGTTGCCCCAACAATTTGTTTTTTATTCATTTTTTGTCCTCCGCTTGATTTAAAAGGCTTTTTTTATACTTTCATAATAACTAATTTATTAAAATAACTCAAGCTTTGTTTAATTCATAGGCAATAGATCACTCGATAATTGCGTTGGTATCTGTTTTAAGCGAAAAAAAATAAGCGTGTGACCTAAAACTAGATCGCAGGCTTATTTCGAACTGTTTCCATCTTTAAATCCCAACTGCATGAAATAACTGCGCATAATGAACACTTTGTCCCTGAATTTCCACTGGTAATTCTAAGACCATAATTGTGATCAAAATGGCAATGATCGCATCACTAAAAACGTCCAAGCGTTCTTTCAATTTTTCTTTCATAACGTCACCTATTGCGCTTCCGGCACGTAAGCAATCGAGGAAAATTTATTATATTGCTTCACGAATAATAATTTTACCGTACCGCGCGCGCCACTTCGGTTTTTCTCAATAATGATTTCAACTTCGCCAACTTCTTGATCCTCGTCACGCTGACCACCAGCGGCACTATTTTGGGCGAATTTACTATTGTCGTCGTCATCGCCACCATCTTCATCACGATAATAATCTTCACGATACAAGAAAGCAACGATATCAGCATCCTGTTCGATCGACCCTGATTCACGAATATCAGACAGCACTGGCCGCTTATCTTGCCGCTGTTCAACACCACGGGAAAGCTGTGATAACGCAATTACTGGCACTCGTAACTCTTTGGCTAATTTTTTAAGTTGCCGCGAAATACCAGACACTTCTTGTTGCCGGCTTTCTTTATTGCTACCTTCGATCAGCTGTAAATAATCGACCACAACTAAGCCTAGATTACCCTTTTCCTTAGCCAAGCGGCGGCATTTAGCGCGGATCTCGGACATTTTATTGCCTGGCGTATCGTCAATATAGATCGATGCCTTGGACAAGCTACCCATGGCGATGATCAAGTTTTGCCATTCCTCTTCGGATAACTGACCTGTTCGCAAATGACTCGCATCGATACTGCCTTCTGCGCACAACATCCGGTTGACCAACGACTCAGCACTCATTTCCAAACTAAAAATAGCCACTGTTTTGTCAGTTTTAGTACCTACATTCTGGGCAATATTTAGCGCAAAGGCTGTTTTACCAACGGCTGGCCGCGCAGCTAAAATAATTAATTCGTCTTCCTGCAAGCCAGCAGTCATTTTGTCTAAATCACGATAGCCTGTTGGTAAACCAGTAATATCGTCATTATTTTGATACAACTGATCAATTTGTTCGATCGTACTATTTAAAACGTCTGAAATCGACTTAAAACCAGTCGAATTTCGCTGTTCGGAGACGTTCATGATGTCTTGTTCCGCTTCGTCCAAAATCGCCGTAACGTCGTCTTCAGTGTAGCTTTTAGTAACGATATTCGTCGCTGCCTTGATCAAGCGCCGTAAAATCGACTTTTCCTGCACAATTTTGGCATAATGGGCCACGTTAGCTGCTGTTGGTACGGCCACTGCTAAGTCGGCTAAATAAGGCAAACCGCCGATATCTTCCAGCTGGTTTTGCCCATCTAAGCGGTCCTTTAGCGTCACCACATCAATCGCTTCGGAAGCATCATTTAAATCCACCATTGCTTGGAAAATCACTTGATGAGCGCGCCGATAAAAATCATCCGGCGTAACAAATTCCATCGCTTCAACCAACGCATCAGGATTTAAAAAAACCGCGCCGAGAACCGCTTGTTCGGCCTCAATATTCTGTGGCGGTGTTTGATCGATCAATTCATTCACGCAAAAAATCCTCTCTTAAAAACCTAACTAACTGACATCAAACGATAAAATACTGCCATTATTATACGTTGTTCCGCGCGTAGTAGCAATCAACAATAACTGCAATTAAAAAGGACCGTCAAACGTTTGCTAGTACCGCTAAACGCTGATTGTCCCTATTACTTACCTGCTTATTTTTCGGTAATATGTACCCGAATTTTTGCCGTTACATCACCGTATAATTTAACTGGTACATTACGATAGCCCAACGCACGAATTGGTTCTGGTAATTCAATTTTGCGCTTGTCGACCTCAATTTGATATTGCTGCTTCAAGGCTTGCGCAATCTGTTTACTAGGTACGGAACCGAATAAACGACTATCAGCGCCTGCTTTAGACTTGATAATAACGACAGTATCATCTGCTTCGATCACTTTTTTCAATTTTTTAGCTTCAGCTAGTTCTTCTTCAGCGCGCCGTTCTTCAGCCCGTTGTTGACCGTGCAATTGGCTCATTGCTTGCTTAGTGGCCGACTTAGCTTTGCCATTTTTGATTAAAAAGTTTTGCGCATAACCATCAGGGACTTCCTTGATCTCCCCACGTTTGCCTTTACCACGTACATCTTCTAAGAAAATAACTTTCATTGCTAAATCCCCCTCTTGAGTTGTGCCTTATTCGGCGGTATCTTGCTCGGCCTTAGCTAACACTTGCTCCAGTTGTTCGCGCGCTGCAGCCACCGTTGTATCTTCCAGCTGCGTTGCGGCATTGGATAAATGACCACCGCCACCGAGTTGTTCCATGATCACCTGCACGTTCACGTTACCGAGACTGCGGGCAGAAATACCAACATCGCCACTAGGCCGCCGAATAATGACAAACGACGCATCAATGCCGGATAACGACAACAACGTATCCGCAGCCTGTGCAGCAATTACTGGATCATAGCTTTCGTCTTCCTCACCTAAACATAATGCCACATTTGGTTGAATAAATTCAATCGATTCGATCAAATGATTCTTTTGAATATAATTATCCACGTTCTCTTTCAACAAGCGCTGCACCATGATGGCATCCGCACCAACGGAACGTAAGTAACTGGCCGCATCAAAAGTCCGCGTCCCAGTTCGCAACGAGAACGACTTTGTATCAACTGTTATCCCAGCCAACATCGCCGTGGCTTCAAGCTTATTGATTGCCTCAGTTTCCTTCGGCTGATACTCAAACATTTCTGTGATCAGCTCACAAGTTGATGACGCATAAGGTTCGATGTAAACCAACATCGGATTTTCTGGAAACTCTTCACCACGCCGATGATGGTCGATGATGATCGTCCGATTAGCTAACCGCTGGTATAAAATTGGACTGGTTGAGATCGATGGTTTCGAATGATCCACCATGACCAGTAAACTATGATCAGTCGCTAATTCTGGTGCCTGATCTGGTGTTAAAATATCAGGGCCAATATTAGGGTCAGCCTTTAACTGAGCCATTAATCGCTGAATATCGGTGTGCACATGTTCTTGATTAACGACGATCGAGCATTTCTTACCGTTCATCGCAGCGATCCGGCGAATCCCTAAGCAAGCGCCTAACGAGTCCATATCTGGCTGTGCGTGACCCATAACGAAGATCCGATCGACTTGACTCATGACTTCTTGCAAAGCTTGACTGATCATCCGTGCCCGCACTCGTGTCCGCTTCTCCATCGGATTAGTTTTACCACCATAAAAACGTGCTTGCTCATTTTCAGCCTTAACGACAACTTGATCACCGCCACGGCCTAAAGCTAAATCAAGGTTGCTTTGCGAAAGTGTTGCTAACTTGGCCAGATCTGTATTGCCGTACGCAATCCCCAACGATAAGGTCAACGGATAATTTTGCTTCGACGTCCGCTCGCGAATCCGATCAAGAATTTTAAAGTTATCAGCTTCAATTTTCTGCAAAGCTTGCGCGTAAATCATCACGAAAAAGTGATCATCATCAACTCGCTTCAAGAACATCCCATAATGACGCGCCCAATTACTTAATTCATTAGTCACATAATTATTTAAGTTAGCAATATTCTTGTCGGTCATCGTCTGCGTGATCTCATCATAATTATCAAGGAAAACCTGGCCAATGGCAAGCTGTTCGTCATTATACCGTTCCTCAATTTTGGCATAGCGGGTAATATCCAATAAATAAACGACCCGAATACCCTCTTGAATAATGATTTCAAACTGATTATCGCCCCAACGCACCGTTTTTGGCTCATTAGTCGCTTCATTTTCGGTAATTAATTTAGCTAACTCAGGGTCGATTGTTGCAATCTTTTCCCCCAACACTTCTTTTTTACCTAAATATTCCTGTAAATATGGATTGGTCCATTCAATTTCGTTATCTTCACTATACAATAAAATTCCGATTGGCATTTTGATCAGCGCTTCTTGTTCGCCGCGCTTGATGCGATATGACAGATCAGAAATATATTTGTTCGTATTCGTTGTTACTGTCTCTAAAGCAAAAAAAACAGTCCCAACCAGTGCCGCAAACAACACTAACAAAAAAATACCTAAAATAAATTTAATGAAGAAGGCTAGGATAACGCCCAGCGCAGCAAAGGCAATCAGACCAACTGCAATTAAGCGTAACCGATCATTTTGTAAAAACGCTGGCAAATGGTCCCTTGAAAACAATTTTTTCATAGTAGCTCCTTTTGACCGAGATCCTACATAATATCCTTATTTTATCACAATCGCTTTCCTGATACAGCGAAAAGTACAGCGTACACCCTAAGACGCCTAGCTAATAAGCATTAGCCGACTATTCGTAATCCTTGGTTGAAAATAAAAAGAAGGCTGTGACTAAGCTTACCGTCACAGTCTCTGCAAAATAAATTCTATTTATGCTTCTTGATCGATTGCCATTTGTGCAACCTGATTTAAATAATTAACTGGCTGATCATAGAATGGATTGAACAACATATCGGTAAACGCTAGGTCCTCAATCGTATTATGATTTTGAATACTGATCGAAACAGCATTAGCCGACTGGGTGAGATCATACTCACCATAAAATTGTGCCCCTAAAATGCGGTGATCAACTTTGCTATAAACTAATTCGATCATAACCTCACTGGTCTTTGGCATGAACAGTGGCCGATAGGGACCAATGTAGGTTGCACTAGCAGCATCAGCCCCGCTGGCCAAAGCTTTTTTCAAAGTAACGCCGGTTGTCGCTAACGTTTGATCAAACAAGCGTAATGCTGTGGTCGCTTGAGTGCCTGGATAATGCTGCACGTGGCCAAACAAATTTTTAGCAATGATTCGACCTTGTTGAACTGCATTAGTCGCCAACGGAATAAAAGTTGGAACATCCGTTGGGTTAAATTTAGCGGCACAAGCATCCCCCGCTGCGAAAATCGTAGGATCAGAGGTTTCTAGCCATTGATTAGTCACAATTGCGCCGTGGCGATCAATCGTCACTTGCCCTTCTAATAAATCAGTATTAGGAATAAAGCCTGTGCAGACAACTACAAGATCAGATTGGAAATCACCTTGCGATGTTTCAATTTGTACAGGATTATCAGGACCCTCGGTGTGAAAAGCATTAACGTGTGTATTCAGCTGCACAGTAACACCATGTTTCCGCAATAACGCCACAATTTCTTTAGACATATTAGCATCAATATAGTTAGCTAATACCTGATTGTCGCCTTGTAACAAGGTAACTTCGTGGTCAGTATTTGCGTACGCTTCAGCTAATTCAATACCAGAATAACCAGCACCAACGATGGTTACCTGCCGGCTTGTTTCGGCGCTTTTCTTAATCGCTTGAGCTTGATGGTAGTCCTTACAAACCAATACCTTGCTACTATCAACACCACGTAATGGTGGCACTGACGCTGATGAACCAGTAGTCATTACCAAGCGATCGTAAGTATCCGTAAAAATACGTTTCGACTCTAAATCTTGAACCGTGACTTGGTGCTGCTTCGCATTTATTTTTAAAACATCATGGCGAATCTTCACATTGACCCCTAATTCGGCCAAATGTTCCGGCGTTTCGTAAAACATATCTTCCAAACGATCAACAGTATCCTGCAAATATAGTGCAATACCACAAGACAAAAATGAAACATTATCATTACGTTCATAAACGGTAACATCTGTATCTGGATGCTGCTTCATGATTTCTGTGATCACAGTCGCACCTGCGTGTGTACAGCCAACGACAATAACTTTCAAAAGCCGCACCTCCCTACTTCACAATTAATAGTTATTGATTACCTTTAAATAAGCTAATCAAGCTCAAATTTTAACGGTCAGTCAACTAAAAAGCAGTTGCACCTGACCGCTAATTTAAAATAAATAAGACTAAACTGCTAATGGATGTGGCTTGCCATAATAGTAGCCTTGGCGTAAATCGATTTTCATATCATCGACTAGCTCGTCATCATCCTGATTTTCAATACCTTCTAGAATAAAACGTAACCGATGTTGATCGGCAAAGTTCCGCCAAAAGATAACTTCAGCCTGCATCAACGGATCATGGATCGTGCCGTCAAAGTTTTGTAAAGCAAACTTGATTTCATGGGCATAAGGCAATAATTGCTTAATTTGCGCTAACAAGTTACGCCCACTACCGACATCGTCCAAAGAAATCTCCATACCATGATCAGAAAATTGACGCAAAATAGGAATCAACTGTTGATTTGTGATTGAAGCGTCCGTTTTTTCTTCAGTAATTTCAATCTTAATTCTGACTGGCCGTAATTGATCTTGCGCCGCCAGTAAAGCCGCTACAATATCAGGATTGATCATTTGGCTGCGATTCAAATTTAATGATAACGAACCGATTTTTAACTTCAGCTGGCTTGTTGTTTCAAACAATAGGCCCGCAACGATCTTAGGTGGAATATCGGTAAATGAAGCCGGCGGCCGCCAACCATTTTCTGTTTTTTGTTTTAATAAGAGTTCATAACCAATTAAAGTCTGATTATATTTGTTCAAAATTGGTTGGACAAAATACTTATACATAGCGACTTACCCCTTCCAGAAATAAAAAAGGCCCGCAACTTGTCTCTCTCAAGTGCGGGTCGTATCTCTATTCATGACAAAACCGATTTAGTTCCGTCTTAACAAATAGAGTTGAGCAATCAATAACATTTAGTTTTATTTACAGTTCTGCTTAAGCTTCAGTTGTAATTATAGCACACGCCTAATTAAATGAACAATTAAATTGTACTCAAATTAAATACATTTAATACCATACTTACTGGTGCCTATTCATGAAAGGCTTGCCATAACACAAAAAGATTGCATTTCCTGATGTAAGTTTAGTCAGTAACAACCGCCACTCTATTTCCACCAGCCCGTTTGGCCGTATAGGTTAAATGGTCCGAGCGGCGGAAGAAATCCCGGGAAGTTTCGTCGGTAACCTTGATCTGACTTAATCCGGCAGAGAAGGTAAGTTTAATATGGCTGCCCTCATAGTGGAATTCATGTTGTTGCAACGTTTCTAATAGCTGATTAGCAACGACCGTGGCTTGTTTGGCCTCGATCCCATTAAACACCAAAGCCATCTCCTCACCACCAATTCGGTAAGCGACAATATTAGCCTCAGATACATTGGCCAACATTTTGCTAAAACCACGTAAAACATGGTTACCCGCTAAATGGCCATAAGTATCATTAACCTGTTTAAAGCCATCGAGATCCATAATCATCAAACTCAGCGGTTTACGTATTTGTTGCGCTTTTTGAAAAGCTCGTTCAAAATTCAAACTAAACGAATGGTAGTTATAGAGCTGAGTCAATTCATCAATATACGCGCCTAATGTTTGCTCAGAGATCATTAACTGATTTTGTTCAAGTAACCGGATCATCAGTATCGGTGCCCCACAGAGAAATACCATTTCCAAAATATGCGTGATCAATGCTGCCACTGACATGCCCCCGCCAGCCGCCTCATTCTTATACAAATAAGTCCCCATCCAAAACAGCATGGCAACAATACAAAATAAGCCATATTGACTCAAAAAGCTTAGCCGTTTACTATGATTGATCATTGAGATAACAATGAATAAGCCAATGTACAACGCGGAATAAATGATAATGTAAGTATGGATGCCCCAAAATAAAAAGTAAGCCGTACTCGCTACAACGAGCACTACCGTAGCAATCGGCGTGCCCAGAAAAATGACCATCAATAAAACCGCCATGATCCGTAAATTGATCAATTCCATTGTATTGTAGAAATACAAATGTTCAATGATCGATAGCGAAATCCCAACAATCGAAAAGTAAATAATGGCACTTAACTTCATTTGCCAATTCATATTACCGATCCAAACCACTTCATTTGAGTATTTGGTCGTATAATAATCAGCAATCAATTGAAAGCCAAAAACGACACCTAATGTGACTAATAACTCGATCACTAACATTGTAATATTACTAACGAGCGTCATGATTCATCTCAACCTCAACTTTTTCAACGCCTAACCACGTCTTGTTTTAACCCCTTAACCTTAACAGATTTACCGAATTTTCCCAATAGTTGATCATTAGTTTTTACCATTTGTTTCACAGGAAACACTATTTTTGGGTAAAAAAAAACCAGGTTACCCTGGATTTTAAGTTTACATCCCAGTATCTTCTGCGACGAATGGTAGTAATGCCATAATACGTGCGCGTTTGATAGCGATGGTGATTTTACGTTGGTTCTTAGCACTTGTGCCAGTTACCCGACGTGGCAAAATCTTACCGCGTTCTGAAATAAAACGACGTAATAAGTCTGTATCTTTGTAATCGATATGTTCAATATGATTAGCAGCGATAAAATCAACTTTACGACGACGACGTCCGCCTCTACGTTGTTGAGCCATAGCTTATTCCTCCCTCAAATTACCAGTGCTTAGAATGGCAAGTCATCATCGGAAATATCAATCGAATCACCATTATTTGCAAATGGGTCATTCGGATTGCTATTCGCGCTGCTGGCTGGACCGTTACTAGGTGCTGGATTAGTTGTTGATTGAGGAGCTTGGTTGAATGCGCTACTGCTGTTGTTATTGTTGTTAAAGTTGCTAGTTTGGTTATTATTGTTATAACCACCAGTACTTTGGCCACCGCTATTTTGTTGGCGGTGTTCATCAGCAGAACGTGATTCCAGTAGCGAGAAATTATCGGCAACAACTTCGGTCACATAAACTCGTTGACCTTCAGCGTTATCATAATTCCGCGTCTGAATTCGGCCTTCGATACCCACTAATGACCCTTTATGGGTGAAATTAGTAAAGTTCTCAGCTGACTTACGCCACATCACACAGTTAATAAAGTCAGCTTCACGTTCCCCATTACGGTTAGTGAATTGACGATTAACAGCTAAAGTGAATGAAGCAACTGCTGCACCACCACTGGTATAACGTAATTCAGCATCACGGGTCAAACGTCCAATTAGGACTACTCGATTGATCATCCAATCGCTCCCCTCTCTAAAAATTTTAATGTTTATTTATTCGATTTAAATGCTTATTCTTCTACGCGTGTGATCATATGACGTAAAATTTCGTCATTGATCTTAGCCAGACGGTCGAATTCGTTAAGCGCTGTATCATCGTCAGTTGTTACCTTAATTAAATGGTATAAACCTTCGCGATAGTTTTTGATTTCATACGCTAAGCGCCGTTTCGACCAGTCCTTTGATTCAACCACTTCAGCACCGTTATCGCGTAAAATACTATCAAAACGTTCGACTAAAGCTGTTTTAGCGTCGTCATCAATATCAGTACGCACGATGTAAAGAATTTCATATTTCTTTGATTGAGCCATGACTGTTCACCTCCTTATGGTCTTTAAGGTCCTTACTCAATGTAAGAACAAGGAGAATCTAAAATCTTAGATACTCACAAAGTAAAATTATAGCATGCGCCGTCTGAAGTTTCAACTTTGTTTTCTTTTTTTAAACGAGTATTTAAAAACTCATTCAGTTCATTGCATCTGCTACACTCACTTCATGTCACCTTAACCGGCAACTCTGACTATAGAAAATAATCTACTTTTAAACACACAACAATAAAGTAAAGCTCAGATAACGCGTTTTTCATTCAGCCTCCTTCAATCAACAACACTCAACACAAAAAGCATTTCCTCGTCGTCTATATATAAACTACGCGAAAATGCTTTGAGTTACTTTAAATTAAGTTAAATTTATTCTTGATCATCATCCTGATCAGTTTCAGCGCGGCGAACTAATTCGTCAACTTGGGCTGAAGCTTGATCAGTTGTTGGTGCTGTCGCTTCTGGTGCTACTGTGGCAGCGTCACTAGTGGCAGCATCTGCCACTGGCTCCGTTTCGTCCTCAGCAGCAACTTTAGCCATCGTTGCAACAGCGGCATCATCGTCAACTCGGATCAGCCGTACACCTAGTGTGGCACGGCCAGTTTGTGACACATTGGCCACATGGAAACGAATCACGACACCAGTATTGGTGATCAGCATAATATCTTCGTCACCTTTGACCGTCGCTAACCCAGCTAATGGGCCATTTTTAGCGCTAACGTTGACCGTCTTGATCCCTTTACCGCCACGACCCTTGATTGGGTACTGTGCAGCAGGCGTGCGCTTACCGTAGCCTTTTTCGGAAATAATCAAGACTTCACTGTCTGATTCCAAAATATCGGAACCGACCACATAGTCACCTTCACGTAACCGGATCCCACGGACCCCAGTTGCGGAGCGCCCCATGGAACGAACTGCGGTTTCAGCAAAGCTAACAGCGTAACCTAAATGCGTGCCGATAATAATATTTTGCTTACCATCGGTTAGGCAAACGTTGATCAGCTCATCGCTATCTTTTAGCGTGATTGCTTTAAGGCCATTGCTACGAATATTGCGGAACTCACTGACAGCCGTCCGTTTCGTAACCCCTTGAAGCGTCGTAAACAATAAATAATTATCGTCTGCGTCGGCCGCTACATTGACAACGGTTTGAATCCGTTCACCGGAATCAATGCCTAACAAGTTGATCACTGGAATCCCCTTAGCTGTGCGGCCATATTCAGGAATTTCATAACCTTTGGCTTGGTAAACTTTACCGGTATTGGTGAAGAACAGCAACATATCATGGGTGGAAGTAAAGACGAGATGCTCAATGAAATCATCATCGTGGATCCCCATACCCTGGATCCCACGGCCACCACGATTTTGCGTCTTAAATTCTGATGCTGGCAACCGCTTGATATAGCCATTGTGCGTCAAAGTGATCACAACGTCTTCTTCTTCGATCAAGTCTTCGTCTTCTAGACTAAGAACTTCGCCAACCAATAATTCCGTCCGCCGTTTGTCACCAAACTTATTCTGGATCTCTAATAATTCTTGATAAATAATATTGTGGATACGTTCTGGCTTAGCCAAAATATCCTCGTAATCCGCAATCTTCTTCATCAATTCGGCGTATTCAGCTTCGACTTTATCGCGTTCCAAACCAGTTAAACGAACCAAGCGCATATCCAAAATAGCTTGTGCTTGTTTATCGTCTAATTCATAGTGTTCGATCAATAAGGCCTTTGCCACTTCACCTGTTTTTGAACTGCGGATGATCCGAATAATTTCATCGATATGATCTAAGGCAGTCCGCAAACCAGCTAAAATGTGCGCCCGCGCCTGTGCTTTACGTAAATCAAAGGCAGTCCGGCGATGAATAACTTCTTCTTGATGCTTCAGGTAATATTGTAAAATTTCCTTCAGCGATAATAAGCGTGGTGCGTTATCAACGATGGCTAGCATATTAAAGCCAAACGAAGTCTGCATCAAAGTTAATTTGTATAGATTATTTAAAACAACCGATGCCGACATATCACGACGAACATCGATAACGATTCGCATCCCGTCACGATCAGATTCATCGTTAAGGTCCGTGATTCCTTCTAAACGTTTGTCGCGCGCTAATTCAGCAATCCGTTCAACTAATTTCGCCTTGTTGACCATATACGGAATCTCGGTTACGATGATCCGTTCCTTGCCGTTCTTTTCTTCCTGAATCTCAGTTTTGGCCCGTAAAGTAATCGTCCCTTTACCAGTTTCGTAAGCCCGGCGAATACCCGACTTGCCCATCACTAAGCCACCAGTTGGAAAATCAGGCCCTGGAATAGCCTCCATCAAATCAGCTGTTGTCACATCAGGATTATCCATCAACATGTGTAAGCCACTGATTACTTCAGCTAAGTTATGCGGTGGAATATTGGTCGTCATCCCAACGGCGATTCCAGTTGCCCCATTAACTAATAAGTTAGGGAAACGCGCTGGTAAAACAACTGGTTCTTTTTCACTACCGTCATAGTTGTCTTGATAATCGATGGTATCTTTATTGATATCACGTAACATTTCAGTAGCGATTTTGCTCATCCGTGCTTCGGTATACCGCATTGCGGCAGCGCCATCCCCATCGACTGAGCCGAAGTTCCCGTGTCCATCAACTAACATGTAGCGATAACTAAAGTCCTGGGCCATCCGTACCATTGATTCATAAATTGCTGAATCACCATGCGGATGAAATTTACCCATAACATCACCGACGATCCGGGCAGACTTCTTATATGGCTTATCTGGAGTGACACCTAGTTCACTCATCCCGTAAAGAATACGCCGATGGACTGGTTTCAAGCCATCACGAACGTCAGGCAAAGCCCGCGCCACAATAACACTCATCGCATAATCTAGAAATGAGGTCCGCATGGTTTTGGCTAAATTGACGTTTTGAATACGCTGATTTTGTGGTTCATCTGCCATTAACTAATTTGCTCCCTTCAAAAACGTGTTCAAAATTTGAACGCTAAATATATAAGCGACACTTTTTATACGTCCAAGTTTTCAACATAATGGGCGTTATCTTCAATAAATTTCCGGCGCGGCTCAACTTTATCGCCCATCAACATTGAGAAAACTTCATCAGCTTCCTTAGCATCGGTGACATCAACCCGCAACAAACGGCGATAATCTGGATCCATAGTCGTTTCCCACAATTGTGATGCATCCATTTCACCAAGACCTTTATAACGCTGAATAACAGGCTTAGGGCTTGGTTGCAAAGTGCCGAGAATCTGATTTAACTCTTCCTCGGAATCAATATAGCGCTGCATCTTACCTTGGCGCACCTGATACAACGGTGGCTGGGCAATATAAACGTAGCCTGCTTCAACTACTGGCCGCATAAAGCGATAGAACAAGGTCAGTAGCAAGGTGCGAATATGCGCACCATCGACATCGGCATCGGTCATGATGATCAATTTATGGTAACGCGCCTTGGACAAATCAAATTCATCACCAAAACCTGTTCCCATTGCGGTAAACAAGGTCCGAATTTCTTCATTGGCCAAAATACGATCGATCGTTGCTTTTTCGACGTTCAAAATCTTACCACGAATTGGCAAAATAGCTTGGGTCAAGCGGGAACGGCCTTGCTTAGCGGAACCACCGGCAGAATCCCCTTCGACGATAAACAATTCTGAAATCTCTGGGTCTTTACTGGAATTATCAGCTAATTTACCAGGTAAGTTACTGATTTCCAAACCTGATTTTTTCCGTGTTACTTCACGTGCCCGTTTTGCCGCCAAACGTGCCTTTGAGGCCAATAAGCCTTTATCGACGACTTGGCGCGCAATTTTGGGATTTTCCATCAAATAACGCGAGAAAGTTTCAGAAAAAGTATGATCTGTAACCGTCCGTGCATCGGAGTTACCTAATTTAGTCTTAGTTTGTCCTTCGAATTGAGGATCCGGATGTTTGATACTAACAACCGCCGTCATCCCTTCACGAACATCTTCACCAGATAAATTGGCTTCATTATCCTTCATTAAGCCATTTTTATGGGCATAATCATTGATCACCCGGGTTAAGGCTGTTTTAAAACCAGCTTCATGGGTGCCACCTTCATAGGTATGAATATTGTTGGTAAAGGTCATTAGGTTGGTGTGGTAGTCTTCGGTATATTGCAATGCAACTTCCACTGTGATGCCTTTTTCAATACCTTCAACATAAATTGGTTCAGGGAACAAATCTTGCTTGCCATTGTCGAGGAACTCAACGTAGCTCTTGATCCCACCTTCGTAGTGGAATTCTTCGCGGGTTGGTTTTTCTGGCCGCAAATCTTCAATTGTGATCCGCAAGCCCTTGTTTAAGAACGCCAATTCACGAATCCGCGTAGTCAAAATTTTAATATCATAAACAGTCGTTTCCTGGAAAATATCATGATCTGGCCAGAAACGCACGATCGTACCATGTTCATGTTCAGGCGCTGGTCCGATATCTTTCAATTGTGTTGCCACTTTGCCCCGCTTGAAGTCCATGTAATAACGGTGACCTTCCTTGATGACTTCAACAGTCAATTTAGAGGACAGCGCATTAACAACGGAAGCACCAACACCATGCAACCCACCAGAAACTTTGTAGCCGCCACCGCCGAATTTACCGCCGGCATGCAGAATGGTGAAAATCGTTTCCACTGCAGGACGCCCAGTTTTTTGCTGTAAATCAACTGGAATACCACGACCATTATCAGTGACGCGAACCGAATTGTCTTTTTCCACGGTTACGTTGATCTCGTTAGCAAAACCAGCTAAAGCTTCATCGATACCATTATCGACGATTTCCCAAACCAAATGATGCAACCCTTGGGAAGAAGTGGTCCCAATATACATCCCTGGCCGTTTACGTACGGCTTCTAGGCCTTCAAGAACCTGAATCTGGCTGGCGTCATAGGACTTAGCTAGTTCTTCTAAGCGTTCTTCTTTTTTCTCTGCATCCGTCAAGTAAATTCCTCCTAAGTTCATTAATTAGTCTGTCGTTTGTTGCAATTCACCGTGCGTGATTTGAAAAACGCGCGGCGCTTCAATCATCGTTTCAGCCACACCGCTTAAGCTAGTCGTGGTCAAAAAAGTTTGCACCTTATGCTGAATTGCTTTGAGCAAATGCGTCTGGCGCGTATCGTCTAATTCGGACAACACATCGTCCAGTAGTAAAACGGGATACTCGCCCGTTTGTTCCTTCATCAAATCGATTTCTGCCAGCTTAACCGACAAGGCTGTCGTTCGCTGCTGACCTTGGGAACCGAATGTTTGCACGTTTTTGCCGTTGACTAAAAAACGCACATCATCCCGATGTGGTCCAATCAACGTTGTGCCTTGCTCGATCTCATGCTCAACATCAGCGTGCAAAGCTTGCTGCAACGTGGTATCGCCCTTGAGTTGGCTGACGTATTCAAAGGTCAGTTGCTCGCGGCCTTTACTGATATCATGATGCAACACTTGGGCCCAACCTTCCAACTTAGTCAGAAAATCTAGCCGCTGCTTAATAATGGCACTCCCATATTCAGCCAATTGATCGGATAACACTTCCAAATACAGACGATCAGTCGCTTGTTTATACTTTAATTGTTTTAAATATTGATTGCGTTGGCGCAAAGCCTTTTTATATTCACTGCTATTGTACAGATAACTAGGACTCATTTGGCCAAACTCCATGTCGATAAACCGCCGCCGAACTGCGGGGGCACCTTTTACCAAGGATAGATCCTCAGGCGCAAATAAAATGACGTTCAACTGGCCAATATATTGCGACAACTTCGCCTGCTTTAAATGGTTGACCTTAACCGTTTTACCTTTTTTGCTGATCACCAATTCTAGTGGCACTTTGCCACTACTTTTTTGCACTAAGCCAGTAATTTTAGCAAAATCCGTTTGCCAACGAATAAAATCCTTTTCGTTATGCGTGCGGTGGCTTTTAGTCAAGGCCAATACATAAATAGCTTCCAGCAAGTTCGTTTTACCTTGGGCATTCTCGCCTAGCATCACATTAACTCCTGGCGAAAAATCGACGGTCAAATGACCATAATTACGATAATCCGTTAATTGCAAATGATCGAGGTACATTAGTCATCAGCCTTATCCGCCGTTGCTGCCCGTAAAAAAAAGCTGCCTGTATCTGGAATCTCCACCGCGTCGCCAGCCACTAACTTACGGCCGCGCCGATCTTCTGGTATTCCATTTACAAAAACAGTCTGCTCACGCAAAAACCACTTAGCTTGGCCGCCAGATTGAACTAAAGCTTGTTCCTTCAGTAGTTGTCCTAACGTTAAATAAGCTGTCTCGAGGTAGACAATTTTCTTCAAAATAATATTCCCCACGCTTCCATTATGAAATAGGCCGCCAACATCACTGTGCCGCCCTGCTCATAGGCTATAAAACGGCGATTGACCGTTTTCTTACTCCTTATATTATACCCGTTTATTAGTGGAAACACAAACGAATCAGCCAATTTAAGCCGTTTAACGCAATTTAATTTAAAATAAGCAAAAGACACTAATTGGACTAAAAATGGCTAAAAATAAAAAATATGCACATATCAGCCACTTCACCGGTTTTTTTCCAAATTTTTGCTGCTTAAAATCACTCAAAGATCCTCACGTGCTTTTCATACAAAAAAAGCGTCGCCCAGAATTGCGGGCAACGCTAAATTTATAACAAGTTTAGAACGTACGAACTGGGGTGATCAATTGAATAAAATGATCGGCATCTTCAGTTGGGACTAACGTGAACGGCCGCAGCGCTGAGGTAAAGGCGATACGGATCTCCGTTTGCCCAAATGAATGCAAGGCATCCTTCATATAATCAGGATTAAACGAGATTTCCAATTCGTCACCAGTCAGATTCTTACCGGCTAACGTTTCTTCTACGTTACCAACGTCAGGCGAATTACCATAGATCGTCACTTGGTTCGTTGCTGGATCTAGCGCTAATTTAACCACGTTGTTGTGACTTTCATGGGACAACAAAGATGCCCGTTCAATGGCTGACAACAATTGTGGTGCGTTAAATTCAACCTGCGTTGATGAGCTCGTTGGAATCAAGCGTGAGGTTTCTGGATAATTGCCTTCCAGCAGACGTGAATAAAACGATGTTGTGCCGGCGACAAATAAAACTTGATTTTCCGCGATCCGCATTTCAACGTTTTCCACATCATCACCGAGCGTACGTGATAGTTCGATGAGACTTTTACCAGGAATGATCACATCGTAATGAATAGCAGCGTCAATATCCAATTGAATTTTGCGTTGGCTTAACCGATGGCTGTCAGTTGCGACAGCTAAAAGTTCTTGATCAGCTAAGACTAAATGAATCCCCGTTAAAATCGGCCGACTTTCTTGATTGGAAACAGCAATCACCGTTTGAGCGATCAATTGTTTTAATACAGCAGCGTCCAACACAACTTGTTTGTCAGTATCGATCACTGGCAAGTTAGGGTAGTTATTGGCGTCAAGGCCATTGATCGTAAAGGCAGCGGGACCAGAACGTAATTCAGTTTGGAAATTGTCTTTAACTTCTAAGGTCATTGTGTCTTCAGGTAATTTCTTAACGATTTCACCAAAGAAACGAGCAGGTAAAACGATTGAGCCCGTTGAACCGACTTCGAGTTCATTCTTTTCATCATCAGCTGAGATGAATGCCTCAATCGAAATATCAGCATCACTACCGGTGAGCATTAAACCAGCTTCAGTTAGAACTAACTTTAAGCCAGTTAATATTGGAATAGTCGTTTTGGATGAAATAGCGCGTTGCACGTCGTTTAAGTTTTTAACGAATAGCGACCGTTTGATTGAAAATTGCATGGGTTAAAGAACCTCCTTTTTTAGGTACGGCGAACTAACCGTTTCCGGTTAGCAGTAGTTATATTATATAAAAGATTTTTAAGTAATAGTAGTAGGGGCTGTTAATCTTGTGGAAAACTCAAAAACAGCTTAGGTAATAAAGATATCCACATGTGCATAACCTGTGGATATCTCTGTGGTTAATTAGCAGCTTATCCACAGGTGCTTAATTTGAACGTAAATTATTTTTGAGTTCACGCACATCATTTTGCAGCCTTTCATTTTGTTCTAAGGCTTGAGCAATTTTTTCGTGGGCGTGGATCACCGTTGTGTGGTCCTTGCCACCAAATGACTTACCGATCTTCGGTAATGAGTTATCAGTAAGCTCACGCGCCAAGTACATCGCAATTTGGCGCGGCATGACAATTGTTTTGACGCGTTTCTTGCCCTTAAGTTCGGCAACTGAGACTTCATAATACTTGGCCACTTCATTTTGGATATCGGCAATTGACAGTTGATTGTTTTTACCCGCTAATTTTAAATTCTTTAGCGCATCAGCCGCTAAACTGGTGGTGATCGTCAGATGCTTCATTGTAGCGTAGGCCTGAACGCGCACTAAAGCACCCTCCAATTCACGAATATTGGAGTCGATTTGGCCAGCAATATAACTGAGCGTCTCATCGGGAATCTGCAATTGTTCTGCATCGGCCTTATTCCGTAGAATTGCGATCCGGGTTTCCAAATCTGGTGGCGTGATATCCACTGATAGTCCCCATTTAAAGCGGGAAACCAAACGTTCCTGCAATTTTGGGATCTCATTTGGCAAGCGATCAGATGTGAGTACAATTTGTTTCTTATCATCATATAGTGCGTTAAAGGTGTGGAAAAATTCTTCCTGTGTCCCTTCCTTATCAGCGAAAAACTGAATGTCATCTACTAATAGAAGGTCGACACTGCGATATTCCTGGCGAAACTGTTCTTGCTGCCGTGTTTGAATCGAATTGATGAAATCATTGGCAAAGGCCTCAGAAGTCACATATTTAACTTTTGCATCGGGCCGTAACGTCAACATTTGATGGCCAATAGCGTGCATTAAATGGGTTTTGCCTAGACCAACCCCACCATAGAAAAATAGTGGATTGTACATCGTGCCAGGTTCTTCAGAAACGACTAATGCCGCTGCGTGCGCCATTTGATTGCCTTTACCCGTGACAAATGTATCAAAGGTGTAGCGACTATTTAAATGTGTTGGGCGCATAAACGTTGGTGTAATTGTTGCAGTATTGCGCTCTCCCATTGCTTCTTTTGGCGATATGGTAGTGGTCAGCGGGGTTTCAGCATGCGTGGCAGTCTGAATGATCGGTGTAATTTCGCCGCCGGTATGTTGATAAACGAATTCAACCACTTTTGTAGCCAGGTTGCGTTCCCAATAATCTTTTTGCAGATCTTCAGGAACTTCGATAATGAGCTGATTCTGGTTTAACGCGATCGGTTTCGCGGTGGTGACCCAGGTTTTATACCCCACGGGGGTAAGCGAACGCTGGAGTTCATCCCGAATTATCGCCCATAAATCTTCCAATTCAGGCACAAAAACGCCTCCTTTTTTAAAATCATATCTTCATTTTAGCATTCTCAAAAAAAGTTTTCCACAACTTTTACTAGAATAAAAAAGTTAGCTAAACTTATGAACATGCTGTTCAAAACCACTATCCACAAGCAATAGTTAGCTGTGCATAACTAGTCTTTTAAATCGGACGATAAACAAGGGCTTGTGCGTAAACAACACTGCTGTAATGAATGTTTCACGGGTTATCCACAAGTGAGGGCTGAAAGTGGATTACTTTTTTCCTGCCTGTTATCTTGTGGATAAGTTGGGGAAATAGCTGTGATTTGTTGTATAAACTGAAATCTGAAATTAACAACCTATCCACAGAAAAAACGGCTTACACACTATATTTTGTGGATAACTTTATTTTTTTAGTAGTTTCATTTAAGGAGGGAATATGCTATTATATTCTGGTAATTGCTATTGACGTCAGTCTATTAAATTCGTTATACTAGAAAATAACTGATTTGAATATGATTGCTTGTTTTAAACTTATTTTCGCGAGGAGGTTAATCGCATATGTCAACAAAACGCACATACCAACCAAAGAAACGCCATCGTGAACGTGTCCATGGTTTTATGAAACGAATGAGCACTAGCGCTGGTCGTAACGTGTTACAACGTAGACGCCAAAAAGGCAGAAAAGTATTGTCTGCATAGACCACTGACCCTCAGTGGTCTTTTTTATTAGTTGCGAGTGGACGCGTTTACGCCACACCGCAACTTAGTGTAATATCTAAGTGAGTAAGCATCTTGTTTACTCACAGTACATAGATTTGGAGTAATCAAATACGTCATGAGAAAATCTTATCGGGTCAAAAAAGAAGCAGATTTCCAAACCGTATTCCAGACCGGAAATTCCAAAGCTAATCGAAACTACATTGTTTATCGGCTGGAAAAACCGGGGCAAAAGCATTTTCGGGTTGGTATTTCGGTAGGGAAGCGTGTGGGCAACGCTGTGCACCGTAATCAGGTGAAGCGACGGATTCGCCAAGGTCTGCAGGAATTAAAACCACAATTGAAAACAGACGTTGATTTTTTGGTCATCGCGCGGCCACACGCCGATCGATTGACACAGGTAGAGGCTAAGGCTAACTTAGTGCATGTGTTAACTCTAGCTGATTTACTAACGGATGAAGTGAGGGAATAAGTGTGAAAAACAAGAAACGAGTGCTCGGTGTCGCCGGGCTCTTCACCTTAGTTTTATTCTTATCTGGTTGTAGCACTAAGCCGGTAACAAGCACCAGCACTGGCTTTTGGGATCACTACATTATTTGGAACTTCTCACGGGCGATCGTGTGGTTATCTAACTTATTTGGTGGTAGCTACGGTGTCGGAATTATCGTTTTTACCATTATTATCCGGATCATCATTTTGCCATTAATGCAATATCAGATGAATAGTTCGCGAAAAATGATGGATATTCAGCCACAAATGAAAGCTTTGCAAAGTAAGTATTCGTCACGTGATGTCGATACGCAACAAAAATTGCAAGGTGAAATGTCCAAACTGTATAAAGATGCTGGCGTTCATCCCTTTGCCAGCATGTTGCCCTTGGTTGTGCAGATGCCCGTTTTGATTGCGTTATATCAAGGTATTCAGCGGACCTCTGTATTACGCTCAGGCCACTTTTTATGGATGCAACTAGGCCAAGCGGATCCATACTTTATTCTGCCAATTTTGGCGGCGGTATTGACCTTTGCAACGTCGAAATTAACAATGATGGGTCAAGTCCAACAAACGGGGATCCAGAACGTCCTGATGCTATGGGGGATGCCGATCATGATCTTATTCATGGCGATCAGCTTACCTTCAGCCTTAGCCGTTTACTGGGTAGTTACCAACGCTTTTTCCGTTGGGCAAACGTTATTGTTGATGAATCCATTTAAATTACGTGCTGAGCGTGAAGCAAAGCAGCAGCAAAAGCGTGACCTAGAGCGGCAACTCGCTAAGGCACGCCGCGGTAAAAAGCGTAAATAATGCATCATTGATCGAGCTAAGGCCAACTGCGTTTGGTTTTAGCTCTTTTTTATTACCTAGTTTGTTGAACTTATTATTAACCCAACGATTGCCCACTAGTTTTGCGTGGCAAAATTGTGTAGACTAGAGAAGGTTATAATGGACGAGTACACAGCTGAGAAAGGCCCTGATCCGTGCCGTCTCGCTGTTGTAAAATGGAACCATAGATAATGAATAGACAAGGAGTTTTTATTTATGCCGACATTTGAAGGAAGTACGATCCAAGCTGCCATTCAAAAAGGGCTGACGCATCTAGATTTAAAACGTGATGCGGTCAATGTTGAGGTCGTGTCGGAAGGACGTAAAGGGTTTCTCGGCATCGGACGCAAACCCGCGATTGTTTCGTTAGCGGCACTACCAGTTACGCCACCTAAAGTGACCGCAGCAGCCCCGCAGCACGTTACGCCTGTGGCTGCCGCCGTGGTCCCAGCACACCCGCAGCCGCAGCAAATGACGCCAGCACATAAGCGGGATGATGAACAGGCCGTCACTGCGCTTAAAGCGTACTTAGCGGCGATGGCAGCGGCGATTGATGCGCCAGCTAAGTTAAGCGTTCAGCGTGCATCAAAGAACCGACTAACGATTCAAATGGTTACGCAAAAAGAAGGCTTACTGATTGGTCATCATGGTAAGACGATCAATGCGCTACAGTATTTAGGCCAGGTTTACTTGAATCATCATGCCCATTCAAAATTTGCGTTATTACTGAATGTTGGTGATTATCGCGAACGGCGTAGCGGTATTCTAGCGCGCTTAGCTGACAAAACAGCGCGTGAAGCAATTGCTACTGGTCAACCAACGATGCTGGAAGCAATGCCGGCGTTTGAGCGTAAACAAATCCACGCCCATTTAGCGGACAGCCCCCATGTTTTGACCTACTCAGAGGGCGACGAACCACATCGTTATGTTGTGATCGCACCAAAACCGCACGTTGGATAAGCTGGGGTGCCCCTTAAATGACTAAACATCATTTTTGATTGAGCGCGCTTGAAAGTAAGTTACAAGAAAAAATCGTTGACAAATCAGAGGGTAACTTTTATAGTAAGTCATAATATGAGTTCGATAAAGTAGTCAAGGTGCTTTGTCACGTTCCCGTTAACCAAGGGGCGTGGTGTAGGCGCTTTTTTTGTTGAAAAAAATAAGGAGGACGATATTTCATGGCGAATACAACAACTGAATTTGACACGATCGCGGCGATTTCGACACCGCCGGGCGAAGGTGCGATTTCGATCGTACGCTTGTCAGGTGAGGATGCGCTGCCGATTGCGGGCAAGATTTTTAAAGGACATGATTTGCAAAAAGTAGCCAGCCATACGATCAATTACGGGCATATCGTTGACCCAGATAATGATGAAACGATTGATGAAGTCATGGTCTCCGTTCTGCGCGCACCCAAAACGTACACGCGCGAAGAAATGGTAGAAATCAATACACATGGCGGTATTGTTGCGACCAATCATGTGTTGCAGTTGTTGCTCAGTCACGGTGCCCGCCTAGCCGAACCTGGTGAATTTACCAAGCGCGCTTTTCTTAATGGTCGAATTGATTTGACGCAAGCCGAATCAGTAATGGATCTGATCCGCGCCAAAACTGATCGAGCAATGCAGGTTGCCGTTGATCAATTAGATGGTAATTTATCGCGCTTGATCAAGAATATTCGCCAAGAGATCCTTGATGCGCTGGCCCAGGTTGAAGTGAATATCGACTATCCTGAATACGATGCTGTGGAAACAATGACGACGAAAATGCTGTTAGAAAAAGCGACGACGGTTAAAAAACAGATCGAGCAACTTTTAGCCACGGCTAGTCAGGGCAAAGTTTTACGTGAAGGCTTAGCCACCGCCATCGTTGGCCGGCCCAACGTTGGTAAATCCAGCTTATTGAATTACCTATTGCATGAAGATAAAGCAATTGTGACGGATGTTGCCGGTACCACACGTGATGTAATCGAAGAGTACGTCAACGTCCGAGATGTACCTTTAAAACTGATCGATACGGCTGGTATTCGCGAAACTAACGATAAGGTCGAAAAAATCGGCGTTGAGCGCTCACGCCAAGCAATCACCCAAGCTGACCTTGTTTTGTTGATCCTCGATAATAGCGAGGCACTAACGGATGAGGATCGCGCTTTGTTAACCGCAACTAACGCTAAAAAGCGCTTAGTCATTTTAAATAAAACTGACTTACCGGTTGAGCTAGACGAAGCTGAGCTACAACAAAGTGTGGCGCCAGAAAATATTATTGCGATTTCCGCCTTAACGGCTACTGGTGTTGATCAATTGGAACAGCGGATCGCTGACTTATTCTGGGGTGGCATTGATAATAGTCAGAGCACGACCCTAGTTAGTAATGCGCGCCAAATTGGTTTGCTTAATCAAGCTAAACAGGCCTTAGACGATGTTTTGGCGGGAATCAAGGCAGAGATGCCAGTCGACTTAATTCAAATCGATATGACGCGTTGTTGGGACTTGCTCGGTGAAATCACTGGCGATGCGTATCAAGATGAATTATTAAATCAACTATTTAGCCAGTTTTGTTTAGGTAAATAAGCCACAGTGAAAAAAGTTAAGCGCGCTTGAAACGGCGCTTGACCTTTATATATGGAGGGAAACTAAGAGATGGAAGTACGCGAATATGATGCGCAGAATTATGATGTGATCGTTGTCGGCGCCGGTCATGCTGGCTCAGAGGCGGCTTTAGCGGCTGCACGTATGGGCAACGAAACCTTACTGTTAACGATCAATTTGGACATGGTTGCTTTTATGCCCTGTAATCCGTCAGTCGGCGGTCCAGCTAAAGGTATCGTGGTTCGCGAAATTGATGCTTTAGGCGGCGAAATGGCCCATAATATTGATAAAACTTATATTCAAATGCGCATGCTGAATACGGGTAAAGGCCCAGCAGTTCGGGCATTACGCGCACAAGCTGATAAACATGCCTATCACCAAGCGATGAAAGATACGATTGAAAAACAGGCGCATTTGACTTTACGTCAGGGGATCGCTGATCGTTTATTGATGGAAGATGATGCTTGTGTGGGGATCGTGACTAACACAGGGGCACGCTACCATGCTAAAAGTGTCGTTTTAGCTGCCGGCACAGCTTCCCGCGGTAAAATCATTATTGGTGAATTAATGTACTCGTCAGGCCCCAATAATTCGCAACCAGCAACAAAACTGTCCTTAGATTTAATGGATCAAGGCCTTAAGTTACGTCGTTTTAAAACAGGGACACCGCCACGGGTCGATGGCACAACGATTGATTATTCAGTCACTGAAGAACAGCCTGGGGACAAGGAAGTTAATCATTTTAGTTATGATACGCCTGATTCAATTTACTTGAAGGATCAAGTTTCTTGCTGGCTAACTTATACCAACCCAACAACGCATAAAATAATTCGCGATAACTTGGATCGTGCACCGATGTTTTCTGGCTTGATCAAAGGTGTTGGGCCGCGTTATTGCCCTTCAATTGAAGATAAAGTTGTCCGTTTTGCGGATAAAGATCACCATCAATTATTCTTGGAACCTGAAGGCCGTAACACAGAGGAATGGTACGTCCAAGGCTTTTCAACATCAATGCCAGAAGAAGTTCAGCAACAGATGCTCCATACCGTTGCCGGCTTAGAGCACGCCCAAATGATGCGCCCAGGCTACGCAATTGAATACGATGTGGTTGAACCTTATCAATTACGGCCAACCTTGGAAACGAAGCTCGTACGGAACTTATTTACAGCTGGTCAAATGAATGGGACCTCTGGTTATGAAGAAGCTGCTGGCCAAGGTTTATTGGCGGGGATCAATGCTGGCTTACGGGCTAAAGGTATTGAAGAACCCTTTATCTTAAAGCGCAGCGATGCTTATATCGGCGTTATGGTCGATGACTTGGTGACTAAGGGGACTAACGAACCTTATCGTCTATTAACAAGCCGCGCTGAATACCGCTTGATTTTGCGGCACGATAATGCGGATCTACGTTTAACTGAACGCGGACATGAACTAGGTTTGATCAGCGATGCGCGGTACAACAAGTTTCTTGTTAAAAAAGCAGCGATTGAAAATGAATTAGCGCGCTTGAATACTGTTCGAATCAAGCCCAGCGAAGCCGTTAATGCTTTCTTAGCTACTAAAGGCGCAACGCCACTAAAAGATGGTGTGCTGGCCAGCGAGTTCTTGCGGCGGCCAGAAGTTAATTATGCTGATGCATTACAGTTTATTGCGGCACCGGCAACGCCACTGGATCGTCGAGAAATTGAGCAAATTGAAATCCAGATGAAGTACGCCGGCTACATTAAAAAAGCCGAGGAACGTGTTGCAAAGTTAAAGCGGATGGAAGCTAAGCAGATTCCGGCTAACATTGATTACGATGCTATCAACGGTTTGGCAACTGAAGCACACCAAAAGCTCAAAAAGATTCAACCAGAAACACTTGCTCAAGCAACACGAATCAGTGGGGTCAATCCAGCTGATATTGCTATTTTAAGTGTTTATATTGAACAGGGTCGAATTGCTAAAGTTTCTAGTTAAGCGCACTTCCAAGCGCGCTTGAAAAAGTCTGTCAGTAGAAAATCACTGGCAGACTTTTTTGTGTGGTCAAATATTTGCGGCTAGTGTCAATTAAGTGGTACGGTAAAGCATATTAGTTGGTCACAAATTAGGAGGTAATCGTTAATGGCAAAACAAGTGACAATCGGAAAATCGGCAGTAACCGCAGTACCACTAGGCTTGGGCACAAATGCGGTTGGTGGCACGAACTTATTTCCAGATCTAGAAGATCGTACCGGCAAAGCAATCGTTCATACTGGTCTTGATGCTGGGATGACGCTATTGGATACTGCTTTTGCTTATGGTTTAGGCCATTCTGAAGAATTAATTGGGCAAGTGTTAAAAGATTATGATCGGCATCAAGTAGTGGTGGCGTCTAAAGCGGCACAGGATCTTTCCAGTGGGGAAGCCGTTTTGAATAACACACCACAATTTTTACGGCAGGCAGTTGATGATAGTCTTCGCCGGTTACAAACCGACTATCTAGATATTTTTTATATTCATTTTCCCGATCAGCAAACGCCAAAGGATGAGGCGGTGTCAGCGTTAAATGATTTGAAACAAGCTGGTAAAATTCGGGCCGTTGGGGTTTCTAATTTCAGTTTGGCGCAAGTTAAGGAAGCCAATCGTGATGGCGACGTTGATGTCGTTGAGGATCAATATAGTTTATTACACCGCGATGCAGAAGCGGAACTGTTGCCTTATCTGCAACAGCAGAAGATCAGCTTTGTACCGTATTTTCCATTGGCTTCTGGGTTATTGACCGGTAAATATCGTGCTGACGTTACCTTCCCAGCCAACGATATTCGCCATAAGAATCCAGATTTTCAAGGTGAGCGCTTTGCAACGATCGTTAAGCAAGTTGCTCAGTTACAGCCTTTGGCAGACGCGCATGCTGCAACGATTGCGCAAGTTGCGCTAGCATGGTACATCCAAAATCCACAGATTGGCGTGGTGATTCCTGGTGCCAAAAAAGTCGCACAGGTCACAGCAAACGCTAAAGCATTAGAAATAGAGTTAACGCAAGCTGAGTATCAACAAATCGATCAACTATTTAAATAAAGCAAAGCAGTTGTGCTAAGAAAGTTATAGCGCAACTGCTTTGCTTTATTTTTTCTATGCTGTTTTACTGATTTTACCATCTAAAATTTCGTAAACTTGGTCAGCGTAGTCGCGCAACCGCAGATCATGGGTGACAACGACAATGGCTTTATGCTGACTTTTTGCTAAATCAGCCAATAACTGGCCGACTTCCTTAACGCGCTCACTGTCTAAGGCGGCCGTGGGTTCATCGGCTAGAACGATTTCTGGGTTAGTATACAAGGCGCGGGCGATGGCGACGCGCTGTTTTTGACCACCGGAAAGTTCAGCGGGGTATTGGTGCTGAAACTCGGCGATACCCAATTGTTCTAATAGCGTTTCAAGCGCGCTTGAAGTTAGATTACCTTGTTTTTTAACGCGCTCAGCTAGGCTGAATTGTTCGCGGACGGTTAGGTATGGAAGTAGGTTATAGGCCTGTAAAATGAAGCCAATTTTATTCAGGCGCAGATTATCGCGTTGCTTGGCCGTTAACGCGTAAAGTGGTTGTTGATCTAATTCGACTTGGCCGCTGTTAGGCGTTTGTAGGCCGCCAGCAATGGTTAAGAACGTACTTTTACCAGAACCAGAAGGGCCGATAACTAGACTTAATTCGCCAGCTTCAGCGGTAAAATTAATATCGCGTAAGACGTGCACGCGGCTGGCTTTATGACCAAAAAATTTATTGATGTTTGTTAATTTAATTGCACTCATGACTAACCTCCAATAACACTGACAGGATCAACACGTAAAATCATGCGCGTTGGGAATAAAGCACCGATAATACCGGTAACAACTAAGCCAAGCGCAACGGCACCAAGAATGGGCAGATCAAATGTCATTGGTACATTTGCCGGCATGGCTAATGCAGTGAGCGCAGTCAAAGCGGTACCGATGATTAGGCCGCTGATCACGAGGATCATGGCTTGACTGATCGTAGCGCCAACCAATGTTTTAGCGGGGATGCCCTGTGCTCGTAAAACCGCGTAATTTTGTAATTTTTGCACGGTTAAAATATATAAGAATACGGCTATGACAATCAGTGAAATAATCATTAAGAAGCCGATCATGAAAGCAAAGGTGGAATTTTGCGCAGAATAGCCGGGTAATTTATTAATGAACTGTTTGGTGGAATAGTATTTTAAATCATCATTTTTCTGGCTGAAGTGGCTTGTCTGACTGACGATCGCGCTGGCAACCAGATTAGGGCCAACATTTTTCAAACTGCGCCAAGCGGTTAGCGTGCCGTAAACGATTGGGGCGATGTTGATTTTGGCGTTATTGATGAAGCCAACGATTTTAAATTGTTGGCTAGTACTGCTTAAGCGAATTTTTTGACCTAAATGGTAGCCCGCGTTCTTAAATGAAGTATCGACGACGACTTCCTGATTGGTAGTCGGTTTGTGGCCGGCTGCTAGTTGCATATTTTTGGCGATGAACTGTTGGCTTTGTAGGCCGATAAATTGAGCGCTGGTTTTAGGCTCACCACTAGCCTTAGCTACAACGGGCACTTGGCCGATATAGGCTTCGTGGCCGGATAATTTAGCGGGGACTTGCTGCTTAGTCAGCAGCGATTGGCTCAAACTAACGTTGGCGTCCTGACTTAAAGCGATTCGTTGGATGTTCCAAGACTCAATGGCGTTGGTATTTTCGCGCGCTAAGCCTAATGCTAAGCTGGTTAGGATAAAAATTAAATAGCTGATCAAAACAATCATAGCAATGATCAAGCTATAACGTAGTTTCTCGTGCTTGATTTCTTTTAAGGCTAAAAACATAATCATAACTTCTTTCTACACGGTATGTAAAACAGTCAGTACTTGCTCTAAGCGCTGTAACGCCTGTGTTTCGCTACTAGGATCAGTCAAGATCTGTTTGATCGTTGCGTGAATGAGAATGGCGGCGGCCCAAACTGAGCTGGGGATGTTAGCGGGCATGGCTGACCTTGTTGTATCAGGTAGGAGCGCTTCATTTTGGGTCACATGGCGCTTGATCAGTTGATAATACTGACTATTAGCGGTGCGTTCAGTAAACTGCTGCACTTGTAGCATGTATTCATGCGGCGTGTTGTCGCGCGATACATTGCGGTGAATAGCAGTCATTGCTTGGCGATAAAGGTATTGGTACGCATCGGTTAAATCGGTAAAATATTTATAAAAGGCGCCGCGAGCAATTTGCGCCTGAACGACGATCCGGGCAACTTGTGCTTGCGCGAGTGAATAATCGGAGAATTCTTGAAGCAAGGCCGCCTCGATGCGGGCTTTTTTGGCGGCTGGTAAATTATTAAATGTTGTAGAAACCATGAGTTCCTCCTTAGTTAAATGGTGACGCGGTGTCACTAATATACCGCGATAGTGACACCGTGTCAACTTTTGGTAAATAAAAAAGCCAGCACAGTGGCTGACCTTGTTATTTATTTCAATGATTCCTTTTGCAATTGAGCTAATACTTGCTGCTGCGCTTGTTGTTGCGCCGCAGTCGTATATTGTTTTTGCAAAGCTTGTTGTTGCTCGGTGGTCATTTGCGGATTTTGCTTGATAGCGGCCGTCATTTTAGCTTTGACGGCTGCTGTTAGTTCAGCTTTCATTTTAGCCGCTGACGACTTAGCTTGTTTCTGTAATTGTTTTGCCTGTGTGGTGCTAAGAACGACCCAGTCACTGCCAACTTTAAATTGTTGTTGTCGTGATTTGAAGGTATGGTTATTGCCAACGCCGGCAAACAAGAAGCGGTAGAAGCCATTACGGTACACATAACGCGTTGTTTTAGTCACTAACTTCGCGTTTTTTGTGTTATTTTTAGTTACGCTAGTTTTGGTTTTAATATCAGCCGTTGTATGGGCAACCTTTTTTTGTTGGCTATCGGTTTTATAAATAAAAATCTTTTCGTTACCGTTGCCTAAAGGTTGATACAACAATAATTTAGCGCCAGAAATATTACTAGCCGAGGTTAGCGATTTTTCCGTGGTCGTAGTGACAGTTTTCATGCCCCACTGCTGATTATCGTTGAAGAATAAGCCAGCGATCGAGCAAATCAAAACAAGTAATAATACGCCAGTTGCGACGTTGCGGCCGGCACTACGCTGATTTGTGGAAATCGTAATGATGACAAAAAGTAAGGCGCTTAATAAAACGAGTACGATCAACATTATTTAACACCTCCTGTAACACTAGGTGCTTTCTTGTCGCGGACGAAGAAGGTAACGATCAAGCCGGCGATACAGAATAACGCCGCAACGATGAAGGCAGCCTTATAACCGGAAACAACCGCATCCATTGCTTTAGCCTTATATTGTAATGGTACATTGTGTAAAACGTGTTTGCCTGGCATTTGGTTGTTAGTAACGTTGGTCAAAACACTGATCAAAATGGCAGTCCCAACGGAACTAGCAACTTGACGTAGCGTGTTGTTGACGGCAGTCCCGTGACTGATCAAATTCAATGGTAAAGCGTTCATCCCAGCAGTTGTAACGGGCATCATGACCATGGCGATCCCAAACATACGGATAGCGTACAAAATAACGACGTTGATCATAGGTGTTGATTCAGTTAAGAAAATAAATGGAATCGTGCCAATAGTCAATAAAGTCATCCCAGTGACAGCCAAATGTTTAGCGCCTAAGCGGTCAAAAATACGCCCAGTGATCGGACTCATGATCCCCATCATAATCGCACCAGGGAGTAGCGTTAAGCCAGAGTTAAAGGCAGATTCGCCGCGGACGGTTTGAATGTACATGGGTAGTACCATTTCGGCACCGACCATGGCCATGTTAACAACACCACTTAAAATAGTTGCGATGGTGAATTCTGGTGTTTTGAAAACATGTAGTTCCAAGAAGGGATGCGTCATTTTTAATTGGCGCCAAGCAAATAAGGCAATGAAAATCACGCCAATACCGATTCCGGCAATCACAATCAGGCTATTCCAGCCTTCAGTACCAACTTCAGAGAAGCCGTACAGTAAGCTACCAAAACCGATAGTTGACAGAATGGCGGATAAAATATCCAATGATGGCTTAGACGTTTTCAAAACTTTGCGCATTGTAAAGAAAGAAGCGACGATGACTATCCCAGCAATTGGTAAAATCATGCTGAACAGGACACGCCAGTTGTAAGTGTCAATGACCCAGCCAGAAAGTGTTGGGCCGATGGCTGGTGCCAAGCCGATAGCTAAGCCAACGGCACCCATGGCCGCACCACGTTTTTCAGGTGGAAAAATTGATAATGCAATTGTCTGCATTAATGGCATCGATAAACCAACCCCGACGGCTTCAACTAACCGGCCAATCAGTAAAAAGGTAAAGTTTGGTGCTTGCCAACAAATTGCAGTTCCAATGAAGAAAATTGTCATGGCACTGATGTAAAGGTACTTAGAATTAAAACGATTGAGCAGCCAAGCGCTGATTGGGATCATGATCCCATTGACCAGCAAAAAGCCAGTGGTGAGCCACTGGACAGTGGCGGTGGAAATATCAAAAGCCTTCATTAAGGTTGGATAGGCGGTAGCCAGTAAGGTCTGAGTCAATACCGTCGCAAACGTCCCAATGATGACTGTTGCCAATAGTAAACCACGATTATATGGTTGACCATTGGCATCTAATGGTTGTGTCTTAGTCAAGCTGTTATCCCTCTTTCATGAAAAAATCACTGTTGAAAACTATAGCGCTTAGCTTTATACTTGTCAAGTAAATTGACACTGCTAGCTACATATTTGACAGATATGTTAAATATGCGATAATATTGGTAGGATTTCTTAGTTATGGAGGAGTTTTCATATGAGTTTACAAAAAAAATTAGGGATCGATATTGATAGATTGATTTTCGGTATCAGTCAAATTAGCCAAATGACCGCTATTTCTCCGCGGCAGCTACGTTATTGGGAGAAACGTGGTTACATCAGCTCTCTACCAGAAAAAGAAGGCGCTAGTCGCCAATATAATTTAAAAATGACCATTCGGATCATCGGGATCAAGCAATTTTTAGATGAAGGCTATACGTTAGCAACTGCAGTTCAAAAAGTGGCTGACTTTGCACAACGTAATGGCTTAATGCGGCAATTTATCACGCAGCGTTTTGAAGGGACAACTGAACTAGCTGGCGAAATGGCACTAGATTTTGGCGATTTGGCTGATGGTCAACGCATTTACGGGGTTGTCCATGAGGGCCGTGCTGAATTTAAGATACAAGCTAAGGCATAATTAAAATAGTAAATAAAATAGCGATAATCAGATTCTTTCTGATTATCGCTATTTTTATTGTTTACTGAATTGAGTCGCGCAAAGAAAATTATTTAACTTGAGCAACTAACTTAGCCATCGCTTGAGCTTGATAAGCGGCGGTAGCTTTTGTGGTTGTCGTTTTTGCTAGTGCTTGCTGTTGTTCGGCCGACATGCTTGGATCTTGTTTTAATCCAGCGGCCAGTGCTGTTTTAACAGCAGCAGTCACGTAAGTTTGGCCATCTTGTTTCATTTTTGCGGAATTTTGGGTAACTAATTTTTGTAATTTTTTCGCTTGCTGGCTACTTAACGTTAGCCAATCCTTGTTAATGGCGAACGTATTATAACGTTTAACAAACTTGTGGTCGTTATTAGCAATACCAAACCACAGTTTATAGCTATCGTTTTTATATTCCCAACGGACGGTGCGCGTGGTTACTTTTGGCGTGCCGGTAATTGTTTTTACCGTGTTAGCCGCTTTCGTTGGATCAGGATTAGTTGTGGTCGACTTCTTTTGAACCTTGTGTGTTTTATAAATGTACACGCGGTTTTTACTTGAAGTACCAACATCTTGGTAAAGGAGCAATTTCATTTGACTAGAAGGTGATACCGAGACTAAATCGGTTGTCGTGGTGGTTGACACTTTTTTCATGCCAAAGTGATCACGATCATTAGCTGTAAGGAAAAAGATTGAAACCACTAATAGCGCGGCAAAAATCAAACTAACAATTGTGCGAACCAGCGGCTTAGATAGACTGACCATACTGATGAACAGTAAAATCGCTAAAACAATAATGGCAATAATGATCATTAATCTTCACCTCCAGCTAATTTTTCATCTGCGTTAATACTTTTTGGACTACGCGCACTAACGAAGAAGGCGACGATCAAACCAAGGATACAAAAGGCGATTGCGGTCCAAAAGGCGGCATGATAACCGCCAACAGTAGCGTTGAGCGCTTGGTTTTTATAGCTCAATGGTGCTGATTTTAATAGGCTTTTACCAGGCATTTGATTATTGGTGACGTTGGTTAAAACACTAACTAAGATGGCAGTCGCTACAGAAGCTGCAACTTGGCGTAAGGTGTTGTTAACGGCGGTCCCGTTACTCATTAATTTTAGAGGTAATGCGTTCATACCAGAGGTTGTAACGGGCATCATACACATTGCGATACCAGCCATCCGAACGGCATATAAGGTGGTAATATAAATAACTGGTGTATCGCGAGTAATGAAGGCAAATGGAATCGTGCCAACGGTCAGTAAGAACATACCAGTGATTGCCAATCGTTTGGCGCCGATTCGATCAAAAATGCGGCCAGTAATTGGACTCATAATCCCCATCATTAAGGCACCGGCAAGTAAAGTTAAGCCAGAATCTAGGGCTGAATCACCACGGACAATTTGCAGGTACATTGGTAAGACCATTTCGACACCGACCATGGCCATGTAGGAAACAGAGCTTAATAAGGCGGAAATTGAAAATTCGCGATATTTGAAAACGCGTAATTCTAGGAATGGTTTTTCCACGGTTAATTGGCGCCAACCAAAAAGCAAGATAAAGACGACACCAACGACTAAGCTACCAACGACAATGGCGCTGCCCCAACTGTTAGTACCGACTTCAGAGAAGCCATATAGGAGCGTACCGAAACCAATAGTTGATAGTAAAGCAGATAGCCAATCGAGGGTCTTCTTTTCTGTTGGTAGGACGCTCTTCATGAGCCAGAAACCAGCAACAATAACCAAGAAAACAACTGGAATCAACATACCAAAAAGATCACGCCAAGTGTAAGTATCAATGACCCAGCCAGAAAGTGTTGGCCCAATTGCAGGCGCAACACCGATAACTAAGCCAGCTAAGCCCATGGCAGTACCACGACTATTAGCGGGGAAGATCGTCAGCATTAAGGTCTGTAATAATGGCATTGTGATACCAACACCGAGGGCTTGGATCAGCCGACCAGTTAGTAGTGTGCCGAAATTTGGTGCCATGTAACAATTGACGGTACCAATTAGAAAAATAACCATGGCACTTTCGTATAAAATCTTGGTGTTGATCCGCGTTGTTAACCACGCGCTGATTGGGATCATGATCCCGTTGACTAACATAAAACCAGTGGTTAACCACTGTACGGTTGAGGTATTAATGTCAAAAGCTTTCATTAGCGCTGGATAGGCAGTCGCCAAAATAGTCTGATTTAATACCGTACAAAAAGTTCCGACGAGCAAGAGCACCACAAGTAAGGTGCGGTTATATGGCTTGCCGTTTGTATCAATTGCGTTTCCCAAAATAAGGCTTCCCTTCGGTAGAAGATAATTTATTCAGGCTCCAGTGTAGTTCACTGTTTTTATGTTGTCAACTTACTTGACAACGATAGTATTAAATATACAATTGATGTCAGCTATGACGACATAATTTTATCTGCAGAAATACCTTTATCGGCACTAAAAGGCTGTTATTAAAATTACGGTAATGACTAAATCACCTTGATGAACGAAATAAATAGAAGGGGCTAACTTATGAACAGCGAAATTGATTTTATTCAGCGGGTCAGGAAAATTGTTAAGCGGGAAAAATTTGTGTTAGGTATCGGCGACCTTGCAACGGCCACAGGTGTTTCCCAGCGCCAATTACGGTATTGGGAGAAGAAGGGGTATATTAATTCTGAGCAAGCGGCTGGAACGCATCAGCATCGAAAATATTCTTACTTTACCTTGATGAAGGTGCACATGATTCAGTCTTATGTCGTTTCCGGATTTACGCTGAGTATTGCGGTAGAAAAAGCAGAACGACATGAAGAGATGGCCCAGGCATTGCGCCGTGTATTAGGTGAACGGTTGTTAGATTTCAAAAACGTTAAAAACGGCTATGAACTAGACTTTGGCCAAGTTCAAGGAGTGGTTAACACGAAACATTTAATCTTAGTGCTATTAAAGGATCAGCCGCTAGAATTTGAATTAAAGTCAGTGGTGGCGCAATAAATGTTATAATGGTGTGCTAATATCTATCGAGTAGAAAGGGGTCTGACGTGCGTGGCAACAAAAATTGGTGTGCGTGAACTAGTTGAGTTTGTCCTGCGCTCTGGCGACCTTAATCAGCGCCAAGGCAGCCAAAATACGGCTTTAAATGGCGCGCGGATTCACCGGCGACTGCAAAAACAGCGCGGTGCTGACTACGAAAAGGAAGTCTATTTGAAGCAAACGGTGACCATGAGTGGCCGTGACTACGTGATCGATGGCCGCGCCGATGGTATCAGCCACACCGACAAGCAGTATACAATTGAAGAAATCAAAACCTCAGATTTAGATTTTACTGAGCTCAGTGAGAATACCTTACGGCTATATTGGGGTCAAGCGCAGGTTTATGGGTATATTTTAGCGGTGCAGCAGGAACTCATCGACGTTACACTACAGCTGACTTATTTTCAGACCACTACCGAAACGATCACCACGAAAACAAAAGTGCTGAGTCGAACGGAATTAACCGATTTTTTCCAGCAATTAATTGCTGAATACGAAGAATGGCTAGTGTTGCGCGATCAATGGCGGGCACAGCGTAATCAAACGGTTAAGCAAGTTACTTTTCCGTTTCCCGCGTACCGCCAAGGACAGCGCGAACTAGCAGTGGCGGTGTACAAAACGATTTTGCTGCAAAAGCGACTATTTGTTGAAGCGCCAACGGGTACCGGTAAAACAATCTCGACGCTATTTCCGGCAATCAAGGCCTTGGGTGAAGATAAAATTCAGCGCGTTTTTTATTTGACGGCTAAGCAAAGTACGCGCCAGGTCGCCGAGGAGGCGGTGGCGTTGCTGAGTCAACAAGGGATGCAGCTGAAAAGTATTACGCTGACGGCCAAAGACAAGATCACTTTTGCTGAAGAAGCTGACCTAGCGCCTGAAGAAAATCCTTATATGCTCGGCTATTATGACCGTATTAAGCCGGCGCTGCGTGATTTATTGACCAATGAAAATCAACTGACCCGGGCAGTGATCGAGGCGTATGCGCGGAAGCATATGGTGGATCCATTTGAATTTTCGCTGGACGCTAGCTTATTTGCTGATGTGATTATTTGCGATTATAACTATCTATTTGATCCAATCGTTTACCTGCAGCGCTTTTTCAGCGAGCCTGATCAGGATAACTTTTTCTTGGTGGATGAAGTGCATAATTTGGTTAGTCGATCGCGGGCGATGTACTCGGCTAGCGTCAGCAGTCAAACTTTTCAGGCCGTATTACAGCAGACAAAAGATAGTTCAAGCACTGGATCAAGCGCGCTTGAAAAAACCACCCGAAAAGTGAAGCGAGCGCTGACTAAAATTAGCAAGCCGCTACGTGACGCTGATGTTGTCGAAATGACGGCCCAAGCGCCGCTGGATTCAGTGACCGAGGCGCTGGCTGATTGGGTGGCAAAAGTGCATGATTGGCTTGGTGAATATCCGGATAGTCCACTAGTTGAGACTTTGTTAGATGCTTATTTTACGAGTCTAACTTATTTAAAAATCGCGGATTTATATGATGACACTTATCAATCATTGGTCACTTATGATTCGAAATTGCGTCAAACGACAGTTAAACAATTATGCCTTGATCCCAGCGCTTTTTTGGATCGTTCGCTAAGCTTAGGCGCCGGCGCAATTTTATTTTCGGCCACCTTATCACCGCTCAGTTATTATCAGCAGGTGTTAGGCAATAGTGCGGCTAGTCTGCCCTTTCGCTTGGCCTCACCGTTTCCGCCGCAGCATCAAGCTTTGTTGGTGACGCCGTACATTCAAACGACTTACCGGCAGCGTGAACAAAATCTCGAGCGCATCGTCACTAGTATTGGCGCCATGGTCAACGCAAAAACGGGTAATTATTTAGTCTTTCTGCCGTCATATAGCTATTTGGAAACCGTGCAGACAGCATTTAGCGCCGCTTATCCGCAATTGACCATAATCACGCAAACCAACCAAATGGATGAAACTCAGCGCGCTGAGTTTTTGACGCAGTTTAAGCCAGCGCCGCTAGAAACGCTGGTAGCTTTTTGCGTACTGGGCGGTATTTTCTCTGAAGGAATTGATCTGAAAGGGGAGCGCTTAAGCGGCGTGGCAATTGTTGGTGTTGGCTTGCCTGGCTTGTCCACCGAGCGTAACTTGGTGCGTGATTATTTTGACGCGCAACAGGGGACTGGCTTCCAGTATGCTTATCAGCTGCCGGGGATGAACCATGTGTTGCAGGCTGCGGGGCGCTTGATCCGCGGTAGCCATGATGTTGGCGTGATCTTGCTGCTGGATCAGCGCTTCGCTAGTTCACGCTACACTCAATTATTTCCGGCGCATTGGCAACATTTCCAGCGCTGTTATTCTGTCGCGCAGTTGACGACACAAATTGAGTATTTTTGGCAAATGGTCGCAATGAAAGATAAAGCTTTAGACTGACGACGTTGGCGGCGCGACCTTTTACAATAAGAACATCAAGACAAATCAAAGTGAGGGTGTTCATTATGAATGGATTTTTTAAAACGGTTGGTATTATCGTTGTCGGCTTGTTTGTTTTATCGCTAGTGTTACATTTGATCCCCATCGTCTTCAGCTTGTTCTTTAAATTAATTTTTGCAGCGTTGCTGATTGGCGGTATCGTTTGGGGGGTTAACTGGTTACGCCGCGCGCGTAGCTAACTAACCGCGTTTACCAGATAATGAGTCTAAAAAGGTGATTTTTATGCTGATCTAGGCTAGTATTTTCAAGTTAAGTCGCCTTTTGCGGTACGCTTTAGTGTTAATGCATTCTTTTAGATGCGTTAACACTAATTTTGTGTATAAATGCTATCGTTTCTGGTACTTTGTCGGTATAATGGGGAGTGGACTAATGCCAGAAAGTGAGGTGTCGCGCAATGCATTCAATTTTAACCGATTTGGAAAATGCCCAAGAGCAGCATTTACTCGTCAATGTTTATCAAGAAGCCCAAGAAATTGTTTATACGGGTTATGTGACTATGGTCAATAATACGGCCGTGATACTGAACACATATGACGATGGCGGTTTACGCGATGGCGCCGTTTACTTGGCGTTGGCTGTGATCAGCGAGGTTGAGTTGGACGGTCAGGATTTAACCAGCATGGCCTTTCGAATCAAAAATGCACAGTTAGAGCAATTTATTAAGTTGACACCGCAACGGTTGGATCTAAATGATCAATTTGCGCTTTTGCCACAACTCTTACAAACGAGCTTGAACCAACAATATTTTATGTTACTGATTTTAGACAATGGCGAGACTTTCATGGAAGGCTTCGTACAGAGCGTTACAACGGATGCAGTGACGATGAATGTGTTCGATAAATTCGATTTCAGTACGCAGCGGCTAGTAACGGTGGCGCTGGCGGATATTCAGATCATCGAGTTGCAGGGTAAGGAACTGACCTTGGTTGGTAAGTTCCTACAGGAGGTCACCAACAAGCAACATGTTGCCGTCGTTAATTTTACGGTTCCTTTGGCAATTGCGCAGCAGTTACGGTTGGCGCAAAAAGGCCATGAATTGGTGATGATCTACACCGGCAATGATGAGGATAATTTCTTCGTGGGAACGGTCAATACACTGAATCAGACGTCCGTTTTATTTAATTTGATCGATATGAACGGGCAATTTGGCGGCTATGTGCTGCTACGAATTGATGAAATTCAGCGCCTAACCACGCAAGCTGACTATTTGCAGTTAATGCAGTTTTTCCTGAAAATCAATCGGCAACGGCATTTTGTTAAGCAGCCTGTCCTAAATGATGAGCGGTTGTTTGATGGGACTACTGATCTATTTGCCGGCTTAGTTCAACAAGCACGGGTATTTGCGCGCGTGATTCGATTACGTTTGCGCCATGATCCAGGTACGTTTACTGGGATTCCGTTGCATTTTGATGGTGATATCGTGACGCTGCGGCTGATCACCAGTAGTGAAGCAGACGACGCTGATGATGACGATTTCGAAATTGAAGATCAAATGAGTTTCTCGCTGGATAACGTTGGCGAGCTGGCGTTTGATTATTTAGACGCTTACCTGACTGAACGACAAATTAAGCAAAATGGCGATGTATAAGCGTTTTTAAACGCGGAACGAGCAGTGATCTTGCTGCTCATTCCGTATTTTACATACTAATTTTTGAAATGAGGTACATACTTTTGTTAGATATTTTTAAAGCAGTCATTCTCGGGATCGTTGAAGGGATCACCGAGTTCCTGCCCATTAGCTCAACCGGCCATATTGTGTTGGTCAACGAGTTTATTCAGTTGCAAGAATCTAAGGCCTTCGTTGATATGTTCAACGTGGTCATTCAACTTGGCGCGATCATGGCGGTGGTGGTGCTGTATTTCCACAAATTAAATCCACTGTCTGGCCGCAAAACGCACGTTGAGCAGTCCCAAACGTGGACGTTGTGGTGGAAAGTTTTGTTGGCGGTGGTGCCTTCTGTAATTGTTGGCTTGCCGCTAAATGATTGGATGGATGCGCATCTGATGAATTGGGCCGTGGTTTCAGCGACCTTGATCATTTACGGGATTTTATTCATTGTCATCGAAAATCACAACAAAGGCTTAAAGCCGAAATTTACTGACTTGTACACGTTACCTTACCGCACCGCCTTGTTTATCGGCGTTTTCCAATTGTTATCACTGATTCCAGGTACGTCACGTTCTGGCGCCACGATTCTAGGGGCGATCATTATCGGTACGTCACGTTATGTCGCCACCGAGTTCTCATTTTTCATGGCAATACCGACGATGCTGGGCGCTTCGGTGTTGAAAATTCTCAAGTTCTACATGCACGGCAACAGTCTTGACGGCATGCAAAGTGCTGTTCTGTTAGTCGGCGTGCTCGTTTCCTTTATTGTCGCTTACTTGTCCATTCGCTTCTTATTAAGTTATATTAAGAAAAATGACTTCAAGGCGTTCGGTTGGTACCGAATTATTTTAGGGGTTTTGGTCATCGGCTATTTTACTTTATTTAAATAAACGCGGAGCCTAGCAATCAGTGCTAGGTTTTTTTGTTGCATTGGTGCTAAACTAAACGGGAGAGAAGGCGGTTTTGGTTGGCAAAAATGCAAGATTTTCGGCAGCGGCTAGACTTTTTAGTGTTGTCGATTTTTATGAACGCAGCGGGCAATGGCTTGACGATTGCCACGCATCTAGGCAGTGCTGTCTGGACAGGCTCGTCGGTTAATTTATCTAATTGGATCCACATTCCATTAGGGACGACGCTGTTTATTTATGGTATCGTGATCACTTTGGTCAATCAATTGCTGCTGGGTCACTTTGATCGGCGGCGCTTTGTTTCGAATTTACTGTACACAATTCCATTTAGTTACATGGTGTCTTTTTTCGCTAACCTATGGAGTTGGTTGGGTGTGCCGCAAGTCAGTTTAATTGGGCGCTTAGTGCTAGATACGCTGGGGATTTTAATTTTATCGGCGGCGGTGTCGATTTATCAGCGCTCGAATCTGTTGATGCACCCCAACGATGATTTATCGTACATTCTGCGGTTTAAATTTTTAAAAGGGTCCGCGATCCTCGGTCAGTGGGTCAGCTACGTGCCACCGTTGTTGATCATGGTACTTTCGTTTATTGCGACCGGCAAGTTGACCGCTATTGGTTATGGGACGTTGTTGGCGTTAACGGCGCAGGGGGCCTTGATGAAGTGGTCAGATGTGCACGTGTTCCCACGGTTGAAGCACCACGTTGATGTTTAGTAAAAAATGAAGGCTGCGACATAAGTGAAATTATGTCGCAGCCTTTTTATTTGTCCATTTTGTTAGTGATGTGAAAATACAAATTGAGGTCTGGGTAGACGAAAATTGTTCGCGCTAGATTGTAGGCTTGGTTGCCGTAGTAATTGGTTTGATAAAGCGTCAATTGCTGTTCGGTGGTGGTTTTGTGCAGCAGTTCAGCCTCCGTGGCGGTCAACTTTTCTTGGGCCAAATATTGATCGCTGCTGGTGGCGTAAATACCGTACGCCTTACGAATGAATTCAAAAATTGAATCCGTTGCGGCTTCGTTGGAAATGAACGGCACGACCGCGTCGACGTAATAGGCAGTTTCTAAATTATATAGCTCGTCGTTAAGATAGCGTAGACGCACGATCCGCGTTAATGGCGTGTTTAGCGCCACATTATAGCGCTCAGTCAAACTGGCATCGGCGGTTATTTTGTCAAAAGTAATAATTTTTGAAGTTAATTTTTTTCGTTTAGTGGTATAGCCCAATGATAGATTGACCACGGTTTTTTCGGCAACGTTGATGTGATTGATGAAATAGCCGCTACCTTGGATGCGGCGAACTAGCCCTTTTTGCGTGATCAGCTCGATGGCCTTATGGATCGTGTCACGACTGACTTGAAAGCGTGCGCGTAACTGTGCTTCGGTGGGCAGCTTTTCGGGAAAAAGGCCAGCTTCGATTTCTTGAATCAATACTTCGGCAATATCGTGATACATAATTGGTTAGCCTCCTTAGGCAATCAAAATACATGTACGGACTTGTAAAACTTGTACGGATAAGTTATACTTTGTTCGTTATGAAAGCGGTTGAAATAATTTGCTGGTAGTTCAAATTAACTTTTAGTGGTGAATGAGTTCATTTTAAAAAGTAGCTTAGCGCTTAATCGTGTCACGCTGCCACCACTACTTTAACGCTAACTAGCATAGAACTATTGACGCTAAAAAGGAAGCAGAATTTGCGCAAAGGGGGGATGGCATGTTTTCTTATGAGCAGGTACAATCGTTGAATCGCTTGGAATTACTGGTATATAAGTATGTGATCAGCCACCCTAAGGCCATTCGGCAAATGACGATTCGTGAGTTAGCCGCGCAGATCCATGTTTCAACGACAACGATTTTCCGTTTTTTGAAGAAAACTGGTTATACAGGTTTTTCTGAATTTAAATACGCGCTGAAGCAGCGGCCGGCTGCGGCTAAGGTGGCGTTACCGTCAGTGCAACCTGCTGCTACAAATCAGTTGGCAGCTGTGGCCCAAGTGGTCAGTACCGCGACGACGCTGATTTTCTTTGGTGTGGGCACTAGCGCGGCATTGGCGCAGTACGGCGCACAAGTGTTTGCGCGGCATGACTTTTACACACTAACGATCACGGCCTCGGTGACACCACGATTATGCGCGCGTCCTGATTTGACTGATACGTTGCTGATTTTATTGTCCGTCAGCGGCGAAACGGCGGCAGTGTTGCGGCAGGCGGAATATTATAAGCAAAATGGGGCGTTGGTGCTGGCGCTCACTGCCAATGCTAATTCTACCTTAGCACAAATCGCTGACTTGAAGCTATGTTATACGTTACCGCAGGAGCAACAGTTACTCACGCAATTACCGGTGTTGTATTTGTTGGAACAATTATTATTGACCACTAGTCAAACTAACCAAGTTTTAGTTAAATAAGTCAGTTAGCCTCGACTGCGGTATTTTTTTCGACAAATTTAATGAGACGAGGAGGTGAGGCTGAAGATTTAAAGTGGCGAGCATTTTGTGTTTTTAGAATCGGCGGCTTGCGTGTCGTTGTATTCTGCTAGGGTGTCATTGGTGTGGGTGCAGTGGCATGCTGGGGGTCACAAATTATTTTGGGAGGAACTTACTTATGAATGGACTTATTCAATGGTTGGAAAAGCACGTGGTGCCGATCGCAACTAAAATTGGCTCAGTTCGCTGGCTGATCGCATTACGGGATGCCTTTATTAGTACGATGCCAGCAACTATGGCTGGCTCGGTTGCCGTTTTACTGAACGCTTTTCTGCGTGATATTCCGACGCAATACGGCTGGACTGGCTTTGTAAAGGCTATGCAGCCAGTGGTCGGCGTTAACTCGCAGGTTTGGACAGGGACTTTAGCGGTTATTGGCTTAATTTTTGCCTTCACGTGGGGCTATAATTTGGCGAAACAATACGATGTTGAGCCGTTAACTGGTGGGATCGTCACGTTGGGCACGTTCCTGATGAGTGTGTCGCAAACGTTCACGATCACGCTGACTAAGGCGTTACCGAAGGCTGCAGAAAAGATTTTGACGGCTTCTGGCGCTGCAGTTGACGGTAAAACCGTGACTGGCTGGGGCTACTTCAATTTCAACGCTCATTTTGGTGCGGCTGGTTTATTTACTGCCATGATTTTAGGTGGCTTGGCAGGTGCAATTTATATTATTTTAACGAAACGCAATATTACGATCAAAATGCCTGAATCCGTACCGCCAGCAATTTCCAAAGCTTTCGCTGGGATTATTCCCGCGATTGTTGCTTGGTATGTGATCGGCATTATTACCTACGTCTTCACTGACGCAACAGGTACTGCAATTATTGATTGGATCGGCAAAACAATTCAAACGCCATTGTTGTCCTTATCGCAAGGCTATGGCGCAGTCTTACTCTTGACCATTTTAGTTCAAGTTTTCTGGTTCTTCGGCATTCACGGAACCAATGTGTTAGGCCCAGTGCTGGATAGCATCTGGTTAACCGCCCAACTGGCTAACGTTAACGCTGCTGCCAAAGGCGACGCACTACCATACTTATGGACACGTTCTGACTTTGATATGTATGCTTGGCTAGGTGGCGCTGGTTCAACGTTACTTTTGTTGATCGCCATTTTCGTCTTTAGTCGGCGGGATGATGAACGAACGGTCGCTAAATTAGCGATTGCGCCGGGGATATTTAATATCAACGAGCCAACGATGTTCGGGTTACCGATCGTGCTGAACCCAATTTACGTGATCCCATTTATTTTGGCGCCCGTTGTGATGGTCACTGTGGCTTACTTTGCCATTAACTGGCATTTAGTGGCGCCGGTCAGCATTCAAATGACTTGGGTAATGCCACCATTCTTGAACTCATTCTTAGCGACGAGCTTGGATTGGCGTGCACCAGTGCTACAGTTGGTCAATGCGGTGATTGGCTTTATCATTTACGCACCGTTTGTTATTGCTAGCAACAAATTAGATCCAGAGAAGTTGGCTTAAACAGTCTACCGTAATCGTGTGTTGCGGTTGCGGTGAGTTGTGTCCGGACATAACTCACCCCAGCAGCAACGCAAAACGGCAATTCAGGAGGTTATTTTAATGATTATTTTAGATGCACCAATTCAACAAGATAAAATTATTGCGTTACTTAATGCGTATGACCAAGATGGCGTGAGCTTTCAATTTGATCATAAAAAAGGCATTCAATTGCATTTTACGACGAACCAAAGCGACTTAGCAACAGCGGCTAAAGTCGCTAAAGCGGCGATCAAGGCAGAACCGTGGGGTGGGGTGCTTTACTTCCAAGCCCGAGTGGCCAAATGAAAAAGCGCGGGCTGTTAGTCATGAGCATTGGTTTCTTGATTGTCGCGCTGAGTCCAATTGGCGCCCAACGCACAACTAATTACAGCTTAGTGCTTGTTGGGATCAGCATAATCGGGTTAGGCTATTTTGAATTCCGCCATAACAAGCAGGTGGCCGCAAAGCGAGGGACACATGATGGAGATTAAGCAAACGTTGAAGTTGCCGCCGAATGCGTTGTACACGAAAATTATTGATTCAGTATTGTACGATATTCAGCAGCAAACCGGTAAAAAATTGAATCCCAATCAACTGACTAATTTCAGTTATCGCAAAGGTTTTGGTGGCCAGAGTAGTGGCCGCGTGACGATCACCGCCAACCGGCCAGGGGAGTGCTATCATTATCGGACGGAAACTAACCGCAATCAGTACTTAGTCGGTTACGATATCCAAACAGTAGCTGCTGGCCAGCAAAGTTTACTGACCTATAGTGAGAAAGTTGTTGCCAACCGGGATGGTCAACAGCTCAATAATTGGTTGAGTGTCGCGATACTTGGTTTTAACCGGCGGCGGCATTTTAAGAAGATGTTGCGGGCAATGGAAGCCGAATATCAGGTCGCAAACTAAGAAGTTAAGCGCGCTTGATGTCGCGCTTGAAAATAAATAAAAAGCGTTGCACCGCCATTTATAGGGGGTACAACGCTTTTTATAATTAAATCTAACGTACGGGACAAGCGCCACTTTCGCAGTCGGTTTGATCCACTAATACGAGATCTTTTTGTTCTTGATAATTTTGTTGGGCAAATGTTGCTTCAACGTTACCGCTGATTTCAGCACAGCGCGCTTCGTAAGTTGCTTGGTCAATTGGTTCTTTTGGTGCTTGTTTCAATTCGCCACCGCTATAAGGCAACATTGAGGTTGACTTGGTGATGTGACGGTATTGTTTCAACAAGCCAGCTAATTGATCAGCTTCTTCTGGTTGGAACGTGGCCGTACAGCTAACCGCGTTATCAGACCAGTAAGTCTGCAAGAAGGCCTGCGTTGCAAATTGTTCAGCGACAGAAACGCTGCCGGCAGAAGCAAAGTTATCATTGTCAGCGTTAGCGGCCTTGACTGGGAACTCAACGCACATGGTGTTATCCGTGTACAAATCAGGTTCAATGCGGTAACCGCAAGCTTTCAAGGCTGGTAACAAGGGATCACTATCTTGGAAACGAATCCGCTGAATCAAGTAGCCAGCATAATGGAAATGCATCCCTTCAGAAACACCGGCTAATTTAGCGACAGTGCCTGATGGTTTAACGGTGGTGTGTTTCAATGATGGTTGGCAACCAAGCGCGTCAGAATAGTCCTGATCAGCTTGAGTGATGGCTTTGTACAAACCGTCAAAGCGTTGCACTGCTTTTTGATCATAAACTGGCTTTTGAATGGTTTCGTCAGTTTCTGGATCAAGCGCTGGTGTAAAGCCAGTAACGACACGTTGGCCAAATTCGTCTAAAATCCAATCTTGAACGCCAGACATAGAAATGCCGATCCGGCGGTTTTTGGCGATCATTTTACGAGAAACTTCCCAGTCGTAATGGCTGAATGTGATCCGTTTCGTGTAGCGCGTACCTAAGGCAAAAGCGTCCTTTAGATCCCAGCCTTGTTCTTCAGCAACTGAAGGGAAGACTTCAAATAAGTTACAAGGTTCACCGTTGCTTAAGGAAATTTCGCCACAAGGGTTAGTGCCTTCAACGCTGCCGTCAATGCCTTCTTGGCGGCCATCAGCGATACGACCATAGTTTTGTGATAATTCCAAGTTCACGATGCCAGGTTCGCCGTTGTGCAAAATGGAATCGGCAACAGGACCGTAATCAGTGAAGTTGGAATCAACAGCAATACTGTTATTTGAAGCCCAACGATGATGGTAGAGCTTCTTTTGGTCTTGCTTCATGGTGATAAATGCGTCGTCTTCAGCGCCACCTAAAGCTAGTTCAGCTGAGCGGCGAACGTTACCCGCAACGACGGCCTTACCGATCATGTTACCAAGGTCAGTGCATTCAACGCCAGTTAATTGCCGGCCAGCAGCTTCGTTTAAAACGTCGTTGCTGTCGAGTAGCATGCTGATCAAAGGCATTGGGCCAGAAGCAGTGCCACCGAAACCGTGGATCCGCGCGTTTTTAGGCCGAATCTGCGTCATATCCAAGACGACTTCTTTGACCTGATTAGGGTTGGTTGCTGTAAAATGCGCATCGATCATGTGTGCGTTGGCTAAAACCCAGCCTTCGCGCGTATCTGGTAATTCGTAATACAAAACGTCAGCGGGATCGTTTTCAGCTAACCATTGTTCGCGGTCAATTGCGCCGACAGCCAGCGAATCCGTATAAGATTCACTATCTTTACTGATAACGACGCTTAATTTGATTTTAGCGGCAACTGGAGGCAATTGGCTGATATTAGTTGGGACAACGGAAAAACCGACGCCGCCGCCTTTCATCAATTGGTCAAACATGAATGAGTAAGGCATGGAGACAGCTGGCTGTTTTGGATCCAAATAGTCAGGCACAATATGGCTGTCACCATAAGCTTGTGGGCGGATCGCAATGAACCAACAATTGTTCAAGGCATCGCCGTTACGCTTTTGGTAATCCGTGCCGGAGATCCACAAATTACGGCCAGATGGTGTCGCGCCTAAGCCGTAGATCAAGCGGTAAAGTTGTTGCGCCTCAGTGGTTAATTCTTCAAACAATTCAGGGGCAACGTCGCCGTTGTGTAGCCGTGGGTCAAGGTTGATATTGCCTTCGACGACACGCTTAACGGTTTCGAACCATTCTTCAGTCCGTTTTTGCTCAGGAATCCAGCGGGCGTATGTACGTTTGTAGGTTACCCAGCCTAATTTACCCCAGTGTGGTTGAACTTCTTGTTTTGTTTTTTCTATAAAGTCATTGGTCAAGCCGATTTTTATTGGTGTTGATGTCATTTGCATAGATGTAGTGCCTCCGTTCGTTTCAATACATTATATGGTAGCACATTTCAAAGCGATATACTATATCTAGTAATGAATGAAAAGAAAAAGAAAACGTGTGTGGCATGTGGTTAAGCGCTTTAAATTTTTTTATTCGTAACTGACTATCGAAATATGCCGTCGAGTCAGTTAGCTTGCCACGACCCGCTGATTTTCGTTATACTAGTACGGATTGTTTTTTTCAAAGCAATAAAAATAAAAGGGGTGTGGTCAACTTGACAACAAAAGCAAAACGGGCGATTTTCATTTTGATATTTAGTGAGTTTTTGGTGTGTTTAGGTATCGGCTTGGTGATCCCAGTCATGCCCTTTATCAAAAATGAACTGCATTTAAGCGCAACGGATATGGGCATCATGAGCGCGCTGTTTGCCTTTGCCCAATTTGTCGCCTCACCGCTGGTTGGCCGCTTGTCCGACCGTGTCGGCCGCAAGCCTGTGCTGGCTGTAGGCCTGTTCTTATTTATGGTGTCGGAGATCTTATTTGCGTTGACCAACCAATTGTACATGTTCAATATTTCGCGGCTCGTCGGCGGTTTGTCCGCGGCAATGGTCACCCCAACAGCGATGGCGATGGCCGCCGACATCACCACACGTAGCCAGCGCGCCAAGGTCATTGGCTGGCTGTCAGCGGCTTTTAGCGGCGGCTTGATCCTCGGCCCCGGACTAGGCGGCATTATGGCTAACATCGACTACAAAGCGCCATTTTGGAGCGCCGCGATCCTCGGCCTGCTGAGCACGATCGCGCTACTAGTCATGCTGCCACCAGAGGACGAACTAGTCGCGGATGACGTCGTGGCGGCCAAAGGAAAATCACCAGCTGGCGGCAATATGAAAGACTTTTTGACTAAGTCGGTGATCCTACTTTTTGTGATGATCTTAGTCTCATCGTTTGGCCTCCAAGGTTTTGAAAGTATTTACAGCATCTACGTCAACGAAGTTTTCCACTTCACACTGGGCAATATTGCGCTGGTACTGACGCTAAACGGGCTGATTTCGTTGTTCATGCAGGTGGCGTTATTTGACCGCTTGGTGGTGGCCTTTAACGAAACGCGGGTGATTCGTTTCTGCTTCTTCTTCAGCTTTGTCGGCACAGTGTGGATCATTCTTGCCCATAGCAAATGGGAAGTTATTGTTGCTACGCTGATCGTTTTCACTGCCTTTGACTTGTTGCGGCCGGCGATCACCACGCTGCTGACCAAAGCAAGCACCGGCAACCAAGGCCTGATCAACGGCTTAAACATGTCGCTGACTAGTGTTGGTAATGTTATTGGACCAATCATGTCCGGCACACTGCTGGATATGAATCATCATTATCCCTATTTGGTGGTCGCTGGCTTCTTGTTTGTTTCCTTCGGCTTCACTTATTTGATTCGGATGAACAAAAGTGGCAGCGTAAAAGCAAGTTAAGCCTGACCGGTGAGTTCAATTTAGAAGTGCACGCTTGATTTCACGCCAGTTTGATGCTATTTAAAGAGTGAAAAAGCGGCTTCTGGATTGTTAAGTTAGACGTAAACTAATGAATTTCGCGCAAACAAAGAAGGTGTGGCAATTTGCCGCACCTTCTTTGTTTACTGAAACAACTAGTCGTTCATCACGTGTTTGATGTTGGCCAAGGTCACTTGGCTAGTATCACTGAAATTGATATCCGCTTCGTGCAATAAGTCGCAGTCGCCGATACCGATGGAGGTTTCGCCAGCGGCATTGATGCCGGTGATCCCAGCGACGGCGTCTTCTAGGCCGATACATTGAGTTGGCGCTAAGCCTAATAGTTGCGCGCCTTTAATGAAGATTTCTGGATCAGGCTTGCCGTTGGTCAGTGATGCAGGATCGACCGCCTTGGTGAAGTAATCACTGAGGCCGATTTTAGCCAGAATTGTAGGGGCGTTTTTCGACGCTGAGGCCAAGGCGATGCCGTAGCCGTTGTCCTTGAGTTCAGCTAGAAAATCGGCCATGCCCGGTAAAATGTCAGCGGCGGTCATATTTTGAATCAACTGAATGTAGTTGGTGTTTTTCTCCGTTGCTAAGGCTTCTTTTTCAGCTGGCGAGTAGTTATTTTCCAAACCGCCTTTTTTCAGGATCATTTCCAGTGCGTCCATTCGGCTGATACCTTTAACGGCGTCACCGAGGCCCGGGTAGTCAACACCGAGTTTGTCGGCCAGCTGACCCCAAGCTTGGGCGTGGAAGCGTGATGTGTCGGTTACGACACCATCGAGATCGAATACGAAACCTTTAATATCTGTAAATTTTACCATGCAATTTCCTCCATTCATGAGCGCATTTGTATAGTAGCTTTTTTGAAAAGATGTTCTGCGGACACCCGTTAGTTCGCTTTGCCGATCGCCGTTAATGGTTGGCCGTTGTAGTCCACTGTTAGCGGCTGGTTAGCGGTCAATAGGAGCTCGTGCTCAGCGACGCGGAACTTGGCTGACTTGTCGGCTGTGACCGTGATTGCTTGCTGGGTGATCTGGAAATGGTATTGCGTGCCGCGGAAATACTGGCGGAAGGCGATACTACGCCAATGTGCTGGCAAATGGGGCGCGATGTTGATCACGTCGGTTAATTCGTCGACCCCTGCGTAGTTGCGCGTTTCCAGCATTAGCGTGGCCGCCATAACGCCGAGATGAATCCCTTCGGCAGTCGTGCCGCCTTGGATATCGTAGTAATCTGACAGCAGCGCTTGGGAAAAGAGGTGCCACGATTGATCCATGTTGCCATCGACTAACGTCAAAACGGCGTACACGATCCGCGATAGCGTTGAGCCATGGGTCGTGCGATCCAAGTAGTATTCAATATTGCGGGTCAGGAACTCGCTAGGCAGATCGTAGCCCATTTGCTTGAGAATTTGGTTGACATGGGTGAAATCGAAGTTGTAAAAAGCCATCAATGCATCGGCTTGTTTGGCAACTTGGTAGGCGTCTGGTGTGCGACCTTCTGCCTTTAAAATGCGATCCATCCGTGAAATGTCGCCATACTTTTTGCGGTAATTTTCGAAGTTCAATGATGGTAACTTGAAGTAGCCTTCGAATTGGCCAATTACGCCGGCAGAATCAACATCTAAGGACAAATGGTGACCAATATCGGCCATTTTTTTGTACATGGCGTCATTAATATCAGTTTGTTCCAGTGCTTTAGTGAACGCTGCTTCGGGCACCACGTTGCCACGGAGGTAGGCGATCGTTTCAAATAACCAACTGACCATAATATTAGTGTAGGCGTTGTTAGTCAAGCCTTCCTCGTCGCTGTTAGGGTAGCCTTCGTGGAATTCATCGGGGCCCATGACTTTTTTGATGTCATAGCGCTTCGTTTGCTTGTTGTAAACGGCCTTGCTGATCCAGAAACGGGCGATATCCAGCAACATTTGGATGCCGTAGCTTTGCATAAATTCGCGGTCGTTGGCCAAATGGTAGTAAACCCACACGTTGTAGGCCACCGCCAAAGAGACGTGGCGTTGCAGGCGGCTGTTGTCGGGGTCCCATTGCTGGGTCAGTGGATTGAGATGCACAAATTGGGATTGTTCATCGCCGTCTTGGCCTGACTGCCACGGGAACATGGCGCCTTGATAGCCTTCACTGGCGGCGTATTTTTTAGCGGCGTCTAAGCGGTGATAGCGGTACATCAACAGCTGGCGCGCTAACTTCGGATAGTGCAAGGTGTAGAAGGGAATGACAAACATTTCGTCCCAGAACACGTGGCCACGATAAGCTTCACCATGCAAGCCGCGGGCACCAACGGAGGCATCTAAATGCTGGTTGGCATTTTCCGTAGCGGATACGAACGAATGAAAAATGTTGACCCGGGTCAGTTTTTGGCTGGTGAGGTCACCGTCGATTTGGATATCGGCATTGTGCCAGAGATCCTGCCAAAAATCGTTGCTGTGCTGTTCACTGGCATTAAATGACGCATCCCGCAATTCAGCCGTGGTTGCGGTCATTAAATCAGTTGTTGTTTCGAGGCTTGTGAATAAAGCCACATTCTTTTCAAAAGTATACGATTGATTTTGGGTCACGTCGAGGGACAGTTCTTGCGTAATGACGTCTGGCCGATTGTGCGTCGACATTTTTGTGGGGATATCGTTACAGTTGGTCAATTTACTACCAACCGCAAATTTGATTTTTGATGTTTTTGTTTGGCCGGCTAAGTAGGCTTCATCACCGCTGGTACTCATTTCCATCACGTCAAGGTGGCGCGAATTGAAGTTACGGTAGCGTTCGACGTTGCTGTTGGTGACGCTGCCGTCGATCGCGGCATAAATTTGGAGGCTGCCGGAAAAATTCAGTGGCGTTAACTGGTAGCGAATAGCGTATTGGTGCCAATTGTGCATGTCGGCGACTTTGGTGGTGACGACGCGCAGGGCATGGCCTGTTGCCAGCTGAACCATCATCGTGGTGCGCAGTTCGCCGGTTTGTAGGTCAAGGCTACGATAAATATCTTGAATGTTTTCAGATTTGATTGTAAATGGGCTCTGGTGATCGACGCCGAAGGTTAAGTATTGGCCGTTGGGAACGTTGACCAAGTCTTCGTTGACCACATCGCGGTCGTTGATTTTAGTGGTTAATTGATTATAGAAGCCTGCGATATAGGTGCCGGGATAATTGTCTTCGTCGGCGGTGGCTTCAACGTAGCTACCACGCAAGCCGAAAAAGCCATTGCCCAGCGTTAACATCGATTCTTGGCCATAGTTGCGCTTGCCGGTGTATTCGCCATAGTAATCTAGATGCCACTGATTGTAGGCTTGTTTACGCGCGGCTGCCTTGGCCAACCCTAGTGTTTGCACCACTTGGCGGCTGACGGCAGGGACGTTTAGCATGTTGGTCAGCGCTAAGCCAATATCGATGCGCTGATGGTTGATGCCGACGATCGTGTCGGAGAATTCGTAGGCCAATGGATTTTCGATCACCGCGACGTCAAATGTGATCCCGACTAGTCGCTCGCGAATTTTCTCCAAGTTATCACCGATGCTTTGTTGCGGATCATAAGCAATCACGCTTTGTTGGTGCTGGTGATTGGCCCGCTCATAAGCCAGCACGATTGCATCATCAGTGACGCGTAATGAAATAACTTTCACAATATCCACTGCCTTTCTAAAATAATCGTATCAATAGAAGAAAAAATAAGCTGAACAAAAAGGTGCTCGCTGGCGGCACATTAATAAGTTTCAATGTGATGTAACGAACACCTGCTACTTATAATATTAGAACGCAAAAATTAATTTAGCAACTTTTAGGCTTTTTCTAGGGCGACCGTGTTGGGCATTTGTTGGCTCAAGGCGCAGTCGTGTTTTTGACAATAAATAGTCATGGGTTCACCGCTGAGTAGCGTGAACGTGGCTTCATTTTGATTGATGTCAATGCTGAGCTGGCGGCCGCGGTATTTGATCTTGAAGTTGAGCCGGAACCAGCCAGCCGGTAAGCAAGGGTCAAAGGTTAACCCTTCCGTGCCGTAATGCATGCCCGCGAAGCCGTAAACCAGTGATAGCCAGCTGCCGCCCATGTTAGCGGCGTGGATACCGTCTTCGGAGTTACCTTGCAAGTCGGTTAGATCAGTCAGCGCCGTATCCATAAAATAGGCGTGGGCTTTGGCTGAATCGTGCTTACGGTTAGCCAAAATACTGAAAATTGCCCGCGACAACGAGGAATCATGGGTGGTGATGCCTTCATAATAGTCGTAGTCACGGCGTAATTGGTCAATATCTTGATCTAGTGGGAACAAGAAGTCGCTCATTAACGTGTCGGCTTGCTTGTTGACCTGATAACGGTAGAGAACCAAGGGATGATAATGCAGCAACAACGGAAAATTAGTTGCCGGTTCGTTTTTGAGATCGAAGCGGGGCCGATTTAGCGCGTTGTCGTCCTGCAGCTTAATTTTATTTTTCTTATCATAAGGGAGATACATTTTATCAGCAGCGGCTTTAAAGGCGGCGAGCTCGTCGGCGGTCACCGCAAGCTCGGCCAATTTGTTCGGCGCAAGTTTACGTAACTCCGCGGCGTACTTAACGGCTAAGCGTAAATTGTGCTGCGCCATGCGGTTGGTGTAGTAATTATTGTCGATCAGCGCTGTGTATTCATCAGGGCCGGTAACGCGGTTGATGACGAAATGGCCAGCTTGTGCGCCGTGCTCGGCGTAATTACCGTAAGCCAGCCAAAAGCGCGCTGTTTCTAAAATGAGTTCGAAGCCAGCCTTGATCAAAAAGTCAGTATCGGCGGTGGCTTGGATATATTGGTCGGTGGCGTAGGCAATATCCGCGTCGATATGGATCTGCGCTGTGCCGGCGGGGAAATAAGCGCTGGCTTCTTGCCCGTTGATCGTTCGCCAAGGGAAAAGCACGCCTGACTTGACCGCCATTTCGCGAGCGCGCTGACCAGCTTCATTTAAGGTTTCATAACGGAAACCAAGCAAGGCTTTGGCGATTTGCGGCTGCGTATAAATGAAGAACGGTAACATGTACATTTCCGTGTCCCAGAAATAATGACCTTCATAACCGCTGCCAGTGAGGCCTTTTGCCGGGATGTCGGTAAGGTGGTCACGGCCGGCTGCTTGGTAGAGATGAAATAGATTGAAGCGAATGCCTTTTTGTAAAACAGGGTCGCCTTCAATGATAACATCGCTATCTTGCCAAAAATCGTGTGCCCGCGCGGCGGATGCGGCAAAAAGATCAGCAAAAGTTTGATTTTTCAAGTGCGCTAGTGATTTTTCAATGTAGTTGGCTTGATTTAGTTTGAAGGACATTAGATTGTGGATCTCGCCTAAGGAATAGCCAAAGGTAAACTGGGCGCTGCGATCAGGCGTGAGTTCAAGCTTGATCGTGTAGTTAGGCACCTCGGCATGGGCGTTGAGCTGAACGCGCGGATCGCTGCCCAAGTATTGCATGGTCATCAGTAGACTCAGCTGGCTTTTTTGTGTGCTGAATTGCATCGTTGGCGCTGCTGCAGGGAGATACGTTTGTTGCAACACGTTATCGCGCTGGGCCCGGCGCACATCGTTGTTGTCCCGCGGAATCTGCTGGTTAACGTAGGCGTGTTGCTTGATGATCGTTAATGGGCCGCTGAAGTTTAACGCGCGCACATCGTAAAGAATAACGTAGACATGGCGCTCAGCCTGTGAGGCAAAGGATTCCATGGTCAGCGTGAATTGTTTATCCGTTGGGGTGGTGACGTGGAAGGTTTCCAGTAATAAGCCAGTGGACATATCCCACGTTTTGTCGGTCATTTCAACTTGATAGGGTGTTTCGTCGGAACGAACGCCGTCAACACTGAAAATCAGATAGCGCGGATCAGGGAGCTCGCAGATCGTCTGGTTACTGTCAGCGTAGCCGAAGTACGCTTCGCCGTAGTGAATCGGGCTGAGATCATAGAAGCCATTAACAAAAAGCCCAGGATTGCCGGGGTAGGCGGGTGAATTGCCCTGCAGCGGGTTACTGGCGCGAACGCCAAGGTGGCCATTACCCTGCGCATAAATCGTTTCAACAAAGCTTTGTTTTCTGCTTTTAAGTTGTTGTAAATGAATCTGATATTGTTCATGAACCGACATAAAATTCCTCCTAACTTGTTGGTTTAATTCTAACACGGTCAGGTGGAACAAGCGTCTAATTTACTTAGGGTGCGGCAGGTGAAAGGGGTGGTGGGCAAAGCTAGCGGCGAAAAAGGTGGCACTGAGTTGGGTGAACGCAGCTGGCGTTAATGGGGCTGCTGAATAAAGATAAGCGCGTTTTCTAGCGCGCTTGAAAATCGGCGTTAAGCCTGGCTGTGCAGCGTTTTGCACTAACAACTGTGGCTTGGTGGTGGCCTGCGCCCATTTTTGGCTGGCGAGGAAATTAGTAGCGGCGCTGGCGGCACTAATTAAATGGGAGCGGCGCAGTAACTCGAGGGCGACGCTGCCACCAAAGCCGTCACCGCAGACGCCGATGTGCTGCGGCTGAATGTGTGCTTGTAAGTGGGCGCTGTTGACTTGCTGCGGCGCGAGCAGGCGTTCAATGACGAGCAGACTTTGTTTCACGGCTTGCTTGTTGGCGGCGACCAGTTGGGGTTGGCCGGCTAGCCAATGGGAGTAGTCGGTGGGCGTGGGGGCAGTGTGCGCAGGTAATTGCAATTGGCAGACAATATTGCCGGCAGTGGCCAAGCTTGCGCCACAGCTAGCCGGCAAATTTAGCGTTAAGATCAAGGGAAATTGACCCACTGCGATCGGCGTTTTGGCACCTGCTTTTTGCGCTGGATAATAGGCGCGCCACGGGCAGTGAACCTGCTGATCAAGTTGGGGCAACGCGTAAAATGAATCCAAATAACCGACTAGCATAGGCGCCTTCCTTATTTTAATTAAATTTATAGCGGGTATATAATGTTGATAATCAAAGTGCTGCGGCACAAATTTTAACACGGGGGTGTCGTGGATGACGACAACTTATTTACGCCAAGCAAAGGCGGCTGATCTACCAGCCATTATGCAAATTATAGCGGAAGCAAAAGCCTATTTAAAGCAACAAAAAATTGATCAGTGGCAATCTGGTTATCCGGGCAAAAACGATATGGCAGCCGATGTGGCGGCAGGCCTAAATTACGTGATGCTCCGTGATGGCGAGCTTGTCGGGACAGCGTCGTTACATCAAGGGCGCGATGAAGATTATCAGGTGATCCAAGGTCGCTGGCGTGGTGCCTTGGAGCAAACGTACACCTCGATCCACCGCATGGGCGTAGCCGCCGGTTATCGCGGCCAGCATTTGTCGGAAAGTTTGATCACCAATTTGTTGACCTTATCGGTGCAATTAGGCTACACGGACGTACGGCGTCGATACGCATCCAGAAAATAAGGTCATGCAACATGTGCTCGCGCAATGCGGCTTTGACTATCGGGGCATCGTGCACTACGCCAGCATGCCGCAACAGCCGCTGTATGCCTATCAATTGCAATTAAACGATTAGAATGGGATCAAAAATAAAGCCTGAGCAGCGCCTTGTTGGGCTAAAATTAAGCTTGTATGAGAATTAGTTATGAGTTACATAAGAACCAGCACTTTTTGCTTGAAATTTATGGTGTAAATGATAATAATAGTCAAATGCAGAATTTCACGTCAATTTACCCTGTAAAATGACGGAGCGCACAAATTTTAGCACAGGGGGCGTCGCACATGACGACAACTTATTTACGCCAAGCAAAGGCGGCTGATCTACCAGCCATTATGCAAATTATAGCGGAAGCAAAAGCTTATTTAAAGCAACAAAAGGTGGACCAGTGGCAACATGGCTACCCAGAACAAAACGATATGGCAACGGACGTGGCGGCAGGCCTAAATTACGTTATGCTCCGTGATGGCGTGATCGTCGGCACAGCGTCATTGTTGCAAGGAATCGACGACAACTATAAGGTGATCGAACAAGGCAGCTGGCTTGGTGCCGCTGACCAAACGTACACCTCGATTCATCGGATCGCGGTGGCGGCAGGCTATCGCGGCCAACATTTATCTGAAACGTTGATCACGAACTTGTTAACTTTATCGGTGCAATTAGGCTACACGGATGTGCGGATCGATACGCATCCAGAAAACGTCGGCATGCAACACGTGATCAAGCAAAATGGCTTCGATTATCGCGGCATTATCTACATGCACGAACCTAAGGAACCGCGCTACGCTTACCAATTACAATTAAATGATTAAAACGCAAAACCAGTAGCTCAAGCGGCGCTGGTTTTTTTTGTCGCGCAGAACTTAATTTAAACGTAAGGACTATATGGTAGACTACACTGTATATTGTAAAACATGAAAATAAGAGATGATAAAATGGGCAAATTAAAACGCTGGTGGCCGCTGCTACTGATCTTGGTTGGCGGCTTGTTGGTGCTGGGCACCCGCTATGCCGCGCCGCTATATCGGCAGTCGATCATGCAAGTCACCGCAAGCCGTGTGACGGAAGCCACGAAAACCAGCGATGAATTCAAAAATAGTGATAAGCAGTACACGCAGTATTTAACCGGGCGGCTATTAAACGGTCAACGCCGCGGCCACACGGTGCACGTTAAAAATACGTACTCGGCGTCAGGCGCTATGGATGAAAAATATAGCGTGGGCGAGCAAGTTTTTATCAGCCACACGAGTAAAAATATTTTGATCAAAGGCTTGAAACGCGACACGGTTATGCTGGCGCTGTTGTGGTTAGCTGTCGTTTTGTTGGTGGTGATGCTGCACCGCGCTGGCTTGATGGCGTTATTGAGCGTGGCGCTGAATTTGGTGATTTTCTTCTTGGCGATCGAAATTGATCTCGCTCGCCGCAGTGACGGCTTTCTTTGGCTGTTCGGCGGATTAGCGCTGATTTTTGCTGCGTTGACGCTGTGGCTGATTCTTGGACCAACCAAGCAAATGCTGATCACTTTTGCCGCTACCGTCACCGGAACGGCGCTATCAATAGGATTAAGCGCGCTTGTTTTGGCGCTGACTCACCACAACGGCATCTATTACGAGACCATGGCCTACGTGACCCAAGTGGCACCACAACCGTTATTTCTCGCGGCGACCTTGCTAGGCTCGCTGGGGGCCGTGATGGACGAATCAACGGATATTGTCGCCACTTTGTTTGAGCTAAGGGACGACAAACCAACGATCAGCGCGCTTGAATTGTTTCAAGCGGGCCGCCAAGTTGGTACCGCCATTATGGGACCGCTGATCAACGTTTTGCTGCTGATTTTTATCGCCGAAACGATGCCGATCGCTTTACTACTACTGAAAAATGGGAACAGCTGGGGCTATACTTTCTCGATGACGATGTCTTTAGGCATGGCGCAAAGCTTGATCAGCGGCATTGGTATCGTCCTGGCCATTCCAGTGGTCAGCTTCTTGGCGAGTCGGTTATTGGTGACGAAAGCAGGTGTAAGTAAATGAGTACGATCATGGCGTTAAGTTTAGTGCTGTTGGCGGTGATGGTGCTGGTCGGTGGCCGCAAAGGGGCGCTGGCGTTTCTTAGTTTATGGTTGAATTTTGGTTGTCTTTTTTTGGCGATCGTGTTGGTCTCACTTAATTTTTCGCCAATTATGGTGGCGTTGATCTTAGGTATTTTGATGCTGGCGCTGATTATTTTTGTTGGCCAGGATGACTTAATGACCACGCAAACCGCCTTTTTCGCCGCCGTTTTAGTGCTATTGATTCTATTGGTGCTGATCGTGCCAGTGGAGCATTGGGCGGCGGTGCAAGGTTTCGGCATGGAAGACAGCGACGAGTTGGAAGGCTTGTCGCTACTAGTCGGCGTTAACTTTGTCAAAGTATCGATCGCCACCGCCGTGTTAAGTACGCTAGGGGCGATCGCCGAAGCGGCCATGGCAATTTCCGCGGGACTCAGTGAATTGATCCAGCAGCACCCCACAATCGAAACCCGGGCACTGTTCACCGCCGGCATGCACGTCGGCCAACAAATCATCGGCACCACCTTCAACACCTTATTCTTCGGCTTCTTCGGCGGCTTCCTCGGCCTGTTTATCTGGTTCGGTGACCTGAAATATTCATTTGGCGAACTACTAAATAACAAGGTGCTGGACGCGGAATTAATTTTGGTGCTATTTTCACTGATCAGCGTCATTTTAACAGTGCCAATGACGACATGGGTCATGACCAAGCGCCTGCAAATTTCGCGAAAAAAGACAGCCTGATATGATATTATGGAGAGTGTTTGAACAAGCAGAGTGTTTGAACAAGCGGGTAGATTTTGAGCATAGCCTAGCAAGACAATAAGCAGCACGAAGTGATGCGTTTGCCTTGCGTAGCTAAGCGCAGAAATCTGCTTGTTCAAACACGTTTCGGCTGGCATGCTCAAAACAAGCGCTTAGATTTTGAGCATAGCCTACTACTTCGCAATAGTGGATGATTTTCGTACCGAAAATCTTATATGCTACGGACGTTGACCATTCTTGTGGCAAAAAACTTGCCGCAAGAAACATGGCAGCAGGGCAATAAGACACACGAAGTGGGTCGTTTGACCTGCGTAGCTAGGCGCAGAAATCTGCTTGTTCAAACACGTTTCAGTTGGCATGCTCGAACATAAAGTAACCCGCAAGCAAGTCTAAAATAGAAGTACAAAAAAGCGCGGTGGCAAGGGCAATAAGCAGCACGAAGTGGGTCGTTTGCCTTGCGTAGCTATGTGGAAGTTTCTGCATGTTCAAACATATAATAATAGAAGTGAAAGAAAGTCACGCAACCGCGGCACAGGAGGGCGATACGATGACACGTTGGTTTTTAGGGATGGCATTATTGGTGGTAGTTGGTGGGCTTGGTGGCTGCGGTCAGGATAGTCTGCGTAAGGAGCGAGCGGCGCTGGCATCATCTTCAGCGCGCTTGGATAGTCGCGAAAGCGTGCTGGATGCGCGGGAGAGTTCGTTGGATCGTGTGCGCGCTAGTTCAGAATCGGAATCGGTGGCGGAGTCAGAATCCAAGGAAGAGGCCGAATCATCGTCGCAGGAAAAGGCTGATAGTCAGGCGGAATCAACTAGTGCGAAGCTAAAAAGCCAAGCAGACTCGACCAGCGCTGAATTAAGTCGGCAAGCTGAATCGGTTAGTTCCGCGGCGGAATCGGTTAGTCAAAACCAAATCAACTCGCCGGTGCAGGCGGTTGACTGGGTGATCCAGCAGCGCGGTGAGCAAGATAGTAAGGGTAAAATCACTTGGCAAGCTGGCGCGGCCGGCGACAAAGATGGGCAGCAGTATTTTGCCGTTCAAGGTAAGCGTGAGGACAATAAAGACGACGCAGCGCTAGACTTGCTCGTTGTTGGCACTGGCGAGATCGTTGCCCGTGATTCTGCGGCGGGCAAGGCGCTGACCGAATAAATGGGGTGACGAAATGGATCCAGTAATTTGGCTATCTGGCGGCGCTGCCTTAGTGATGTTAGCGGTATTTCTGCTTAGTTATTGGCGGGAACGGCGACGCTTGCTCAACGGTATCTGGCTCAATGGCTTCATTATTTGCGCGGGTGCGTGGTTGCTGATCGTGGCGGTGAGCAGCGGCCAAATGTGGCTACTGCTGCCGGTGCTGGCTTTAGGGGTGACGCTAATTCTCACCTTTGGGCTCGGGCTCTACGCTGTGATTATTTTCCTGTTGCATAATGCGCGGCAGGTGTGGCGGCGAGAAAGCCACTCATTAGCCAATTTGCTGGGGCTACTTTTAGCGTTGGCCCTGAGCGCGTACGTTGTTTGGCAGGGGTTGGTGCTGTGGGGCGTGATTCCGTCGCCGCTGGTGCTGTTGTTCAGCTTCATGCCGGCATTGTTGGTTTATGGCTTCTTGAATGCGTGGAATTATCTGACGATTTCGTTGGTGTATCAGCTGCAGCGGCCGCGTTATCGGCAGCAGGCGATCGTGGTGCTGGGCGCGGGCTTGATCGATGGGCAGCGCGTTTCTGGCTTGTTGGCGGGGCGGATCAAGCGTGGTGTCGACTTTTATCGTCAGCAGATCGCTAAAGGTGGCCCCGCGCCAGTATTGGTTTTTAGTGGCGGGCAGGGCAGCGATGAGCGCTTGCCTGAGGCGGTGGCGATGCAGCAGTACGCGGTTAGCGAACTCGGCGTGCCCGTCACGGATACCGCCGTGGAGTCGCAGTCCGTCAATACGTTAGAAAATATGCGCTTTTCAGCGCGCTTGATCGAGCAGCGTTTCGGCGCTGACTATCGGGCCATTTTCGTGTCCAACGGTTACCATATTTTTCGTGCTGGGTTAGTTGCGCGGCAGGCTGGTTTCAATGCTAATGGGATCGGCGCGCGGACGGCCGGTTATTTTCGGCCAACTGCTTGGTTGCGCGAGTTTGCGGCGATCATGGTGATGCACAAGCGGCTGCATTTAATTGTGGCTGGTATTTTTGTGGCCGTGGCGGTGGTCCAAGCTGTTGCGGCGGTTATTGGCTTGCTTTAAAGATGAGAGGATGAATTGATTTTGGCTGAACAGGGACGGTTTTATCAACCGCAGGACACGAAGGACGCCATGCGCTACGTTGAGAAGTTATTTAATCAGTATAAGGATGCGCCGTTGACCGACGAATTGCTGCGCTATAATCAGAAGTTGATGGTTTATTTGACGGGCAGTGTGGTCAATGAGGCGCAGCAAGAGGGGCACCCAGAGCGCGCTAAAACGGCCCAAGCCATGGCGGCGGCAATGGGTGAGTGGGTACGGACTAAGGCGTTAGGGCGGCCATTTACTGGTGAAATGCGCCATTTCAAAATTGTCGATCCGCGGCAGCATGTCCACGTTAAAAATCGGCATGCCAAGGGCCACAAGCGGCAGCCGACGATGCGTAAAATGATGCGTTAGCTGGGCTGGCGTTGGAGGGCGCTGCGCACGGTTTTGACGTCACGGACTGATGGCGAAAAGCCGGCGCGAATGTAGGCCAGCAGCATGTCGCGGGCACGTTCGTAGCTGGCGGCGTCGCTAAAGGGCACGTTCATGATGGTCAAGTGATCGAGGTCAGTGCGCAACAAAACGGTGTGTTGGAGTTCTAACTTAAGTAGGTCTTCTAAAATCTGCGTTGGCGCTTGTTCCAGCGTGGTCGCCAGCGCTTTTAATAAGTAGATGGGTAGCTGATCCAGCGGTCCGCGGCATAAGTTTTCAATCTTAGTCAGTTCCAGCTGGCCGCTACGTTCAATGTCCGTCAGGGAGATATGATTTTCCAGTAAGTAAGTGTGTATAATTGGATTCACTAAAAGCGACCTTCCTTCAATGTAGTCTTTTTTGGTCAATAAATGTGCACCTGAAAAGTGGGACTATAACCGTAATGTAATTGCTTACATTATGCCAAATTAATTCACGTCTGGCAACTGATAAATACTTTAATCTAATTATAATTTGCATTGATAATTTCTTTAGTTATTCTTAATCGTTTTCCGGGCCAAAATTCATACTTTCTTCACATTTATTGATTATGATAGTTACATGATCAATAAGGAACCCACTTTATTGATCGGTTTTCCCAAACAACCTAACAACCCTAACAGTTTTGAGTGTGAGCTTGAAACTAACATTTTTTCATTTTACTCCTCCAAAGTAAAAGAAAAGCAGTCGTGACCTCCCAATCACGGCTGCACCCTTACTCCTTTTTAGCCCGTCGTAGCTATATGCTATGGCGGGTTTTTGTGTCGACAAAAAAAGCCTGCACGCAGCAGTCTTAGTTTTTACTTTCAGCCTTGGTTTCTTTCTTGGTCAGTAGCGCGCGGCGTTCTGGGCTGTCCCAGGTGCCGGAGCCGAAGCCGAAAATTGTTTTTAGCGCGGGGATGAAGGTGGTGGCAATGGTGATTGGGTTGATCATCCAGAAAAACAGCATGTACAGCGGCGCAAACAGCAGGTATTTCAATTTGGCACCGTGGTGGTCGAGAATCAGGGCGGCCAGCAGTTGTAGGAAGCCGGCTGCCATTTCGAAGGAGACGAAGATAAACGACATTTCGAAGCCGTGCATGAGGCGTTCCCAGTCGCCGGTCATCAGGAAGTAGAGCATGCTCAGGAGAAACAGCACGGTGGTGATCAGGAAGAAAAATGACCAGACGATCGACAAGGTGGAATCGATAAACATTGACATTTGGTAGCGGTGCTTGATGGGGTGCAAGACGAACTTTTTAATGTTGGTCAGCCAGACTTCGGTACCGCCTTGGGCCCAGCGTTTGCGCTGTTTGTATAGATCGTGCAGCGATTCAGGCACGTTCATGTGGAAGACGATGTTAGGCGCAAAGCGGGGGACAGCGCCGATCATTTGGTGATCCCAAGCGATGCTAATGTCTTCGGTGGCGCGGTTTTGGCGGAAGCCGCCGACGTCGATCAGAAATGATTTGCGGTACATCGTATTGGCACCGCTGTAGGCGTACATCGAGTCGTTGACGGCGGCTTGGCTGCGTTTGATCACGCCGACAATACTGGAGAATTCCACGGTTTGCGACTTGCCCAGCAGTTTTGTGCGGTTTTGCACGTCCATATTGGCGGTGACTGCCGAGGTGTTCAGATCGCGGTCATGGATAAAATAGTTCATATATTTCATGATCGCGTCAGGCTCCGGCACGGTGTCAGCGTCGTTACTCAGAATGTACTCACCTTTGGCAAAATACATGCCGATGTTGAAGGCGTGGGCTTTGCCGTTATTTTTGACGATCTCCATCATTCGGAGCCGCGGGTACTTCAGCTGGAGTTCCTTGATGATCGCGCTAGTTTTGTCGGTGGAGCCATCGTTCATCACCAGAATTTCAAAGTTGCTATAGTTGAGCTCGGTGAACAAATAATTGATCGTGGCGGCGATCAGCACTTCCTCGTTGTGGGCGGGGATCATGATCGTCACCATTGGCTGCTTGGCTGGCGGCAGCACTTGCCAGTCGTTGTCCTCGGTATTGGTGCGCAAAAAGCGGTAGGACAGCGAGCCGAAGAACCAGAAAAAGGAGCCCACGATCGGATAAAGGCAGAGGATCAGCAAGATGATCGTGGTGATCGTTTGAAAAATAGTGGCGCCAAAAATGTGATCGATCATTTGCTGAGCCCCTCCTTGATTTTATAGTTCATCTAAATGTTGTTGGTCAAATAGTTTGCGGATCGCGTCGGTATCCAGATTCTGCTCAGGTTCGACGCGGTAATTGCGGACGTTTTGGCGGAATTCGTCGCTGCCGAAGCGTTGTTTCATGAATTGATCCAGCTCAGTTTCGCGCGCTTTTTGGTTGATCGGGTTAAAGGTGGGCCACTGCTCGACCAGCCGATCACGTTTGCGGGCCTGAATGATCGTCATCGACACGGTGAAAATCAAGGCGACCGACGCCAAAAATAGCAGGACCACGCTGATAAAGCGAATCTCAAAAATACCTTCCGTGTAGCGCCAAATTGGCTTGAACGTACCGTAACGCACGCCGACATAGCTGAGTACGGTGATGATCAGCGGGATGAACACGCACAACCAGCCGAGCAGCGCGACCAACGTTTGCCAAATTTTCAGTAACCAGTGACCGTGGCCAAAATATAAATCAGTGTACAACTGCTGCGTGGCCTGCGTGTCGATTTCTTTTTGCTTTGCTGCCATGTTACCTGCTCCTTTTATTTATGAATAGGGTCGATCGGCCGCCCGAATAGATAGCCTTGGCGCAGGTCGATGTGTAGCTGCTCGGCCAGCGCCTCGTCTTCGTCGTTTTCGATGCCGGTTAGCACCAAGTCGATGTTCTGTTCTTGGGCAAAACGGTGCCAGAACTGCAGATTGAGATCCAGCCACACGGAGGCGTCCTTTTTGCGGAAATCGCGCATCGAACATTTCAACGTGTCGATCATCGGCACCATCCACTCAATGCTGTTCAAATTAGCGGTGTTAGTGCCGACATTATCGACTTCCAGCTTCATGCCGTACGCCCGCGTTTGCGCCATGTAGTGCAAGAACCGCCGCTTGTACGGATATTTTTTGCCAGGCACCACGTTGAGCTCGATCGCCAAATGCATCGGCGCGATTTTGCTGATGGGGCCCAGCGCACGAAATAATCGAATTCAGGACTGATGATCTGCTCATAATCCAAATTGATCGACAACTGGATCGGCTCGGTGGGCAACGACTTGAAGGTGCTTTCTAAAAGGAAAATCACCCGCTGGAGGGGCAAGGTTTCAAGCTGTTGCGGCAGCGACCAGCTACCGTCAGCGTTGTGCTGGCGCAGTAAGCACTCATAGCCGGTCAAGGCGCCGTGATTGTCGACTTGTTTTTGGATGAAGTAGCGTAATTCAAATTCTTGCTTGCCCAAATAATTGTTGGTGCGTTTGCGCGAATGGTAAAAATAAACCACGATGATCACGACAGACGCAAGCAAAAAGATGATCGTGAGCCAAAATAGCAAAATAGTTAAGTCCCGTAACATGGTTCACGCCCCTCCTGAACTGCCCAATTTGATTAGTGTTGCTGGTCCTTGTCGTCACTTTTAGCCAGTACTTGATGTTTTTTTTGATAGTACGCCAATAACTGATCCCAAATAAGGAAAATCACGGCGCCAATTAGTAGCCATAAATGCTGCGGATTAGCGACTAAGCGCGGCCAAAACGCTAACTGGGTCACAGGTACTTTAAGCGTGCCTAACCCTTTTGCTGGCATGGTCAAGCTAGTGGTTTGCTTGGCCGGCAAGCGGTAACCCAGTGGCGCCGCTAGCTTGAGTTGGGCGCCTGTTTTGACCTGCACAAACTTCTGACTGACGCGCTTTTTGCCGTGCATGTAATCAATGGTGACGCCTTGCAAACTCGGCCGCACCCAAATCGTCACTTGTTGATTCGGTTGGTCGGTGAAGGTGTAGCTTTGCGAATTTTTGGCCGTATTCGTGTAGCCCGTTGCCGCCACGTGGCTCAGATCGTAGGGCACGCCCACTTTGCCGGTGATGGGCTCTGTTTTCACAAGCTGCTTGGTGCCTTTGACGCGGTACAGCAATTTGGCGCTGGTCCAATGAGCTGCGCGCTTAACCTTGATCGTTAGCGTCTGGTTGGCCGCGGCGGTAAAGGTGTAACTTTGCGGATTGCCGGTTCTAGTGGTATAGCCGTCAACTGAGGCGTGGCTGATGTCAAACGTAGTGCCCACGTTGCCGCTGATCGGCTCGGTGCCCACTTGCTGGCCCGCTTCGTCCACGTAAACCAGCGTGGCGGTCATCATTTGCGTGGTCGCCGCCTTGACCTTGCGCGGCTGCACCGCCTGCAGCACGCTGCTATGAAAATGGTTCAGCCACTGATACGTTTGCCAAGTTAAGCTGCTGCGGTCGATGGGGACCTTGACCAACGGTACGGAATTGTCCAGCGCCACCGACTTAAGGCCGTAGTACTTGGCCATCCAGACGTTGAACCACTGTTTACTTGGTTTGCCGGGGGTGACGTAAGTGGACGATAAATACATATTATGATCGTCAGTTACTGGCGGGATGCCGGGAACCTTGGCGTTTTCAATCTGGTGTGCATGGTCGTAGCGGGCGATGGTGTCGCCGGTTTTCCAGTAAATGAATGATTGGTAGTTGGATTTAACCGCCGCGTCATAAATTGGAATACTGATAAAGCCGATGACCAGCGCTGCCACAACGGGCAATAAACGGGTTAACCAAGCATTGCTGCGCAGTTGCGCGTGATCGTACAATAGCGTCAACAAGGCGATAATGAAGTAAACATTGGGACCGAAAAAGACCCGCGATAAAATCTGCGGTGAAACGACTAGGGCCGCGATCCCCAGCAAGCCGCCAACGGTGTAAATAACGCCGGCAAAATAAGTGCGCTGCGTGTGCCAAACAAGGTGGTGGCCGGAACTTTTGTGCTGAGCATGTAAATAAACAATCAGCAGCAACAGCACTAGTATTAGCAGGCCAGAGTAGGTCACGGCTTGGTTGAGCAGGTTAGCCAGTTGAAATTGGTGTCCACGGTTGGCGATTTGGTTAGCGCCTGACATGACCACGATGAAGAAGCTCGCTGCTGCGGCGATGCCACCAGCCCATTTCCAACTCAATTGGCTATTTTTCAAGTCAAATAGGGTACAAGCCAGCGCCACAAATAGGGTGAGCGGGGCTGTATTTTCATTGGTCCCACCGGTGAGAAAACCTAGTATGACCATGCCCAGCAGCATTAGGCGGGGGTGCTGGGCGTGGTAATTGAAGCGGTACGGGAGCAAAAAGGTGAGGTAGATCAGCGCCACCCAGAGATAATTGAAGCCGCCGGAGAGCCATAGAATCGAGGTGCCAAAGTCAGGTAGGCAGATCCACATTAGGGCAAAGGTTAGCGCTAAGTAGCTGACGCGCAGGCGTTTGAGGCTGCCGAAGACATGAATGTCGATCAGGATAGCGACTAAAATGTAGACGATCGAGTTGGCAATATTGTAGACGGCTTTTGGAAATTGCATGAACAGTTGGACGCCAATGTGCGCGACGAAGCGGCCGTTATTGATCCGCGTATGGTTCTGGATCGATTCAAGCAGATCCAGAAAATTATGGATGCTGCGGGGGTGCGCGGTGGGCCATTCGCCTTGGAAAAAGAAATGGTAGAGGTAATCGTCGGCGGAGTAACCGGTATAGTCGTTAAGTTGTTTGAATAAAAGGTAGACGAATACGATTAAAATGCTGAAGCCAATGATTCGCGCTACGTTGCGTCCTTTTTGTTGCATGCCGTTGCCTACTTGTCTAAATTTTTTAATTAGTTCAACTATAGCAGATTTTAGCCGGTTATACAGTGACGTTATCAGTTATGTAACTATTAGTTAATTGAATTGATACCGTAGGATTGTTGTTGGTTTGGCGGGGATGTTTCATGTGGAACAGCAGCTTAAAAAGAGTGCGCCATAAGACGGTTAGCTCCTGAGCATTAGCATAGATTGACGAATAATACACGTAGTGGATTATTTGGCAATCGTAGCTAAGCTGAGGGAGCTGCGACTTGGACTTGCCGTACTTAGGCTTAGTCCAATCGACAACGGGAAGCATGTGCTGTTTGGTGAATAAGTTTCAATTCTGATACTTGCTAAACAGTGTTTTTAAGAACGAGCGACAGTGTCTTATGGCGCACGTTTAAGCTATAATGTTCGACAATAAAAAGCAGACTGTAGGTGCAGTCTGCTTTTTGCGGTTATTTGGGGGTTTCTAGTAGCCAATCGTTGATGTTAATAATTGGGATACCGGCGATCTCGCTGAATTCGTAATGGCGCTGGGTGATGACGATTTTGCGGTAGTTGTCGGGGATCTGCAGTAGGTTGTCGGTTTCATGATTGTTGTGTGGCAACTCGTAAGTGACTTGCACGTACAGGATGTCATCGGCTTTACGAGCGATAAAATCGATTTCAGCGGTGTCGATTTTACCAATGTCGATGGTGTAGCCGCGGCGTTTTAGTTCAATAAAGACGATATTTTCTAGTTGGTTGCTGAAATTACCTTGGCGCTGGCTGATAGCGGTGCGGCGCAGGCCGTTATCGACAACAAAATATTTACCAGTGCTACGTAAATAATTGCGGCCACGTAAATCGTATTGTTGCACGCGGTAGAATAGAAAAGCATCACTCAGTAACTTTAAATAGCGTTCAATCGTGTGGACATTAGTTTTTTGGCCAGCGCTGGTGAGTGTGTTGGCAATTTTGTTTGGATTGATCAATTGGCCCACGTTATCAGCTAGAAAACCGACTAGTGTTTGTAGGACACTGATGTCGCGAACATTTGCACGCATGGCAACGTCCTTCAGCAAAATGGAGTCATAAATACCGGAGAGAATGGCGTCTTTTATATTGGCAGCGGCTAAAACAACAGTTGGAAAACCGCCGTATTGGCTGTACTCGTTAAATGCGTTATCTAGATTAGGAGTATCGGGAGCAATCGCTTTTGCGGTTAAAAACTCATCAAACGATAGCGGATAAATGGGGATTTGGACGTAACGGCCGCTAAGCAATGTGGCCAATTCGCCAGATAACATCATTGCATTGGAGCCGGTGAGGACAATATCGCAATTAAAACTGACGCGGACGCCGTTGATCACACGCTGCCAATTAGTGACGAATTGCACTTCATCGAGTAATAAATATTGGCGTACATCGCGTTTCAGTGTGCGGCCTAGTAAATCGTGTAGTTGCGCTTCAGTTCTGATCTGTTGTAGCTCAAAATCTTCAAAATTAAGGTAGATAATATTGGCTGGCGCAATACCTTGGCTTAATAAATAGTCGCGATATTGCTGCATTAGAATGGATTTACCACAGCGACGGACGCCGGTAATAACTTTGATCTGTTCGTTGTCTTTAAATGCGCTTAGGCGGTTAAGGTAAGTGGTTCGTTTAATCATGGGATCACCTCTTATATGAAGTATACTTCATATTGTTGGGGAATTCAGCTATTAGGTGAAGTATACTTCATATTGTTGGGGAATTCAGCTATTGGGTGAAGCATACTTCATGTCAGTGTGTAATTTCGTCATTTAGTAAAGTATACTTCACTAAATGACGAAATTTGGCTGTTTCATGAAGTATACTTCATAACTCTGGCCAAGCTAATGCCGCTTTTTTCTTTTTGGACAGTCGTTAAGTCAGCTAACAGCTGGGTTATTTTTGGTTGGCTAGGGTGCTGCGGCCGCGGTAGGGATGAATCTTAATTGCAATCGCTTTTTCACAACCATATAATAGGAACAATAGGCGTGCGCTTAGGCTGATTTTAGGTTGGATTTTTGGGGCGTATGGCGAAAACGTGGTGAAAAAAGCACTGTCGCTTAGCTCGGCAACACTATTAGCAAGTATCTGTTATTTGCGCATCGTTAATAAGTAACAGCTTGCTTCCCGTTGTCGATTGGACTATGCCGAAGTGCGGCAAGTCCAAGTCGCAGCTTCTTGCGTATAGCTACGCTTAGCGAACGCTCCACTTCGTGAATTCTGTTGGTTTATTGGCATGTTGTTAGCTCGCGTACGGCGAAAACGTGGTGAAAAAAGCACTGTCGCTCGACTCGGCAACACTATTCGCTAAGTATCCGTTATTTGCGCATCGTTAATAGATAACAGCTTGCTTCCCGTTGTCGATTGGACTACTGCTTCATTGTAGCGGTAAGCTATTTATAAAAATCATAAATAGCGCTATATATTTCGGACGTTGACCATTTTGACGGCGGCAACCACGCTCGTCAAAAACATGGCAAGCCGAAGTGCGGCAAGTCCAAGTCGCAGCTGCTTGCACATAGCTACGCAAGGCAAACGCTCCACTTCGTGTAGCTTATCGTTAAGCTAGGCTATACTCCATAATCTATGCGCTTTTTTCACCACTCTGGAGGTTTTTATATGGTATATATTGAAGTGAAGAACGAATATAAGCGGTATCAGATGGGTGAGACTGAGATCGTGGCTAATCATGATTTGAGTTTTGCAATCAATCAGGGTGAGTTGACGATTATTTTAGGGCCTAGTGGGGCTGGGAAGTCGACTGTTTTGAATATTTTAGGTGGGATGGATACGCCGACTGAGGGCGAGATCATTATTGATGGTACTGATATTGCACAGTTTACTGAAAAGCAGTTGACGGCTTATCGGCGTACTGATGTTGGGTTCGTGTTTCAATTTTATAATTTGATTCCGAATTTGACGGCGTTGGAGAATGTGGAGTTGGCTAGTGCGGTGGCGCCGGATGCGTTGGACCCTACGGCAACGTTGCGCGAGGTTGGTCTTGGGGCGCGTTTGGATAATTTTCCGGCGCAGTTATCTGGCGGTGAGCAGCAGCGGGTGGCGATCGCGCGGGCGTTGGCGAAGAATCCGAAGTTGTTGTTAGCCGATGAGCCGACTGGCGCGTTGGACTACACCACCGGCAAACAGGTGCTGCAACTGCTGCAGGACGTGTGCCGCAAGCGGGGCAAAACGGTGATCATCATCACCCATAATGCGGCGATCGCGCCAATCGCTGACCGGGTGATCCACATCAATGATGCCCGGGTGCGCGAGATCAAATTAAATCCCCAGCCGACGCCAGTTGCCGATATTGAGTGGTGATGGCCATGAAGAATAATTTGAGTAAATCGTTGTGGCGCTCGGTGCGGCAGTCCAAGGGGCGTTTCATCGCCATTGTGCTGATCGTCATGCTGGGCGTGCTGCTATTTGTCGGTATTAAGGCGGTTAGCCCTGATCTGTACGGCAGCGCGGATCGCTATATTAGTGCGCAGAAGCTGAACGATGTGCGGCTCGTTTCCACTGCTGGCTTGACCAAGGCTGACGTTCAGCGGGTCAAAAAAGTTAGTGGCGCGCAGGTGCAGGCTGAGCGTTCGTTGTACATATTGGACCAAAAGCGCAGCGATGTGGCGCAGATTTTTGCCTATAGTGCGCGTGATCAGCAGAATCAATTGAAGCTGAAAAGCGGCCATTTACCGCGGCGCAGCGATGAAATCGTGCTGGATCAGTTGGCTAAAAGCAAGGGCTACCAGCTAGGCGACACGTATCGGGTCAAAAGTAGCGGCTTGAAAACTAAGTCGTACCGCGTGGTCGGTTTCGTGACGTCGCCGTTATTTGTCGACGATGAGGAACGCGGCAGCGCCAATATTGGTGACGGCAGCGTGGCTTATTTCGCTTATGTGCCGGCGACTAACTTCAAGTCCAACGTCTACACTGCCTTGTCAGTGCGTTTTTCCAAGCTGCAAGCTGAAAGTAGCTTCAGTAGTGCGTACAAGCAGCAGGCGCAGCGCAAACTAACTGCGGTCAAAAAAGCGTTACGCGGCCGGGCAACCGCGCGGCAAACTAGCTTGAAGCAAACGGCCTTGGTGCAGATCAACGGGCAACAGCAGCAACTTGATCAGCAAAAGGCCCAGCTCACGCAAGCTACGGATGCCGCCACGGCGACGCAACAGTTGGCGCCAGCACAAGCAAAAATAACGGTGGCACGCAAACAGGCCAACGCCATTGAGCGGCCGACCTACACGTACACTAAGCGTGCCGGCAACCCTGGTTTCCAAGGTTATGGCGACATGACCACGCGGATCGCCGCCATCGCCAACGTGTTCCCGCTGTTCTTCTTCCTGATCGCCGGCTTGATCACCTTTACCACGATGACGCGGATGATTGAAGAGGATCGTAGCCAGATCGGCACGTTAAAAGCGCTGGGCTATACGAAGTGGGAAATTGCGCGAAACTACCTATTATATGGTATCGTCGCCGCGCTGTTAGGCACGGTGCTCGGCGTGGTGATCGGGGTGAACACGATTCCGCTGATCGTCTTTAAAGCCATGACGCAATATATTTATACCGCCGTGGTGCTGGATTATCCGTGGACCGCTGTCGGCTTGGCGACGCTGTTTAGCTTCTTCGTTACGCTAGGGGCGGTGATCATTGTGCTGACCAAAGAGCTTAGCGAGAAACCAGCGGCGTTAATGCTGCCGAAAGCGCCGAAAGCCGGCAAACGCATTTTGCTGGAGCGCGTCGGTTTCATCTGGCGGCGGCTGAGTTTCAATCAAAAGGTCAGCTACCGTAACTTGTTCCGCTTCAAATCGCGGATGTGGATGGGTATTATCGGTATCGCCGGCGGGACAGCCTTGATCATGACTGGCTTCGGCATTCGCGACTCGATCAGCCAATCGGGGATCAATCAATTTGAGCAGATCATGCATTATCAGGCGGTGGTCAGTCTGAATACTGACGCCAAAAATGTGACCAAAACGTTGGCGCAAAATCCGCGCTACCAGCAGTCGTTAGGGCTGTACACTGATATGATCAGCGTCAGCACGGCGCAGGAAAAGGTCAGCGAGGTCAGCTTGGACGCTACGGATCAGACGCAGACGTTTAAGCGTTACGTCAGCTTAACCACCAACTTACCGGCGCGCGGCGTGGTGCTTAGCGATAAACTGGCTAAGCTGCTGGACGTGCAAACTGGCGACACGGTGACGGTGACTAATTCCGACAACCAAACGGCGCAGGTCAAGGTTCGCGGCATCACCAGTAATTACGCTGGGCACTTTGCCTATATGAACAAGGCGACCTTGAATCGGCTATTTAGTGGGCGTTATCAGGTCAACACCCGCTTGGTTAAAACGCAACCGCAGACGGTGAAGCAGGAGAATGCTTATGCGAAAAAGCTGATGGGCAGTGATAAAGTAGTCCACACCGAGTTTATCTCGAAGCAAAAGCGCGCCATTAATCAGGAAGCCGCTAAATTAAATCCGATTCTGTGGATTTTCATTTTCCTATCAGGCTTGTTGACGTTCGTTGTGTTGTACAATCTGACCAATATCAACGTTTCCGAGCGGATCCGCGAGTTGTCGACGATCAAGGTGCTGGGTTTCTTCGATCTTGAGGTGACCAACTACATTGTGCGGGAAAACGTGGTGCTGACGCTGTTTGGCATTGTGGTCGGCTACGGGCTGGGCAATCTGCTGACGGCGTTCATTCTGCGGCAGGCGGCCACCAGCACGGTGATTTTCCCGTTGACCATCGGCTGGAGCGGCTACGTGGTCGCGGCGCTGATGACCATCGTATTCACGGTAATCGTCATGGTGGTGACGCATTTCCGGCTGAAGCGCGTTGATATGATCAGCGCATTGGCGGCGAAGGAGTAGCGGGCTGGACTGAAAATATTAATTGGAGCTGATGGACATGAGTAAGGACGAGCAAAAGCATGTGCAAGCTGATAGCGATACTGAGGTCAAAAATAAAGCTGAGCGGAAACTGAGCCGAGTGCAGCAAGCTGAATTAAATATTCAGCGTTATGCTGAGGCTGGGCCAACAACAGTTATTACCAATGAACAAGAATTAAGTGCGCTTTGGGCCGCTAAGGATGAGGCGTGATTCCGAATTCAGCCGCACGCAACAACTAAATAAGTTCTAACTTAAGCTGATGGCCAATGTGCCACCAGCTTTTTTTAGCGTGGTCCGAGCCACAGGTCACTATAATTAATATACGCAAAATTCCGGCTTTGCTTTTTAATTAGCACAAAATAAAAATCGCCAATGCGGGGATGCGGCCGTTGTTGCCGCGAAGTTAGTGCATACGCCGGCAACTTTTTTGTTATTTTTTGCCTGCGCCAGTATAACAGCGATGAAAATGAAGGGGTTATTCGCGCACAACACGTGTTGGTTAATGGCACATGGAAACTTGGTTTCATTGACTAACCTGCCAGCACGCGGCCTGCGTTAGCGAACGCTGCGCCAACTAGATAAATTAACTTATATTGTTATTAATTAACGCTATAGTTATAATATACGCAAAATACCGCGCTTGCGTTTTGCCAAGCACGAAACAATTGACAGGTTTGAATGCGCTTAACACGCCACTGCCTCAATGCTATAATAAATATTTAGGTGAATTTGATAAATGGAAGTCAGCCGGCAAGGCGAATCCAGCGGCCAATAGGCAGACTTGTGGTTACGGCTGGGTTGGTTCGGCGCAGCGTCCTGTTATGGTCGCAACGTAAACGCTAACGGAGTTGTGTGTGGTTAAATTGTGCCGCTAAAAAGTTGATTTAAACTATCAGTGTCAATTATTACAGTTACATAACAAATTTTCAAAAAATGTTGTTGGGTATATACCATTGTGTTATGGTTTGATAGATAACGCATATTTTTATGAAATTTTTATGAAGATATCAGCGACGGCGGAGGGTGCGCATGAAACGTATAGTAGGACGACTGGCAATAATCTTAGGGTTATTAGTGATCATCATCGGTGGCGGTGTAATCGCGCTGACCGTGCGCAAGGATAGTTTGGCTCACGTTTATCTAGAACGATTTAGTGGTAAGCAAGCTAGTGAATCCAGCACGACACAGGTAGCGACTCAAAATGATACAGATTCAAGCACCATTAATGAAACTAAGCTTAACGCTCAGCTCAAGCATGCGCATTTTGTCGGTAACGTGGCGGTGATTAAGGCGGGCAAGTTGGTTTACCAGCAGCCATACGGTCAGGACCCAAAGAAAGACACGAAAACCGCTGCAACACGTTACCAGATCGGCAGCTTGCAGAACGCGTTGACCGCTGCGGCTGTGATGAAGTTGGCCAAGGACGGCAAGTTGGATCTCAGCACCCCCGTCAGCAAATACTACTTATTAGATAACGCTGATGCGAGCGTTACGGTGGGCACCTTGTTGGACATGACATCCGGCCTGACGTTAAGTGCAACGCCTAGTAGCGAGCTTAACGCCAATGTGTTGCCGTGGAATTTGGCTAACGCGACAGTGGCGACACCAGGTACATATAATTTTCAAACCGTTAATTACGCGATTCTTTCCGGCATTATTGCCCAAGCTTCTGGCGAGTCCTACCAGAAGTACCTCAAGCAGACGATTTTGGTGCCAGCTGGTGTCAAGCACACTAGCTTCGTCACTAGCGCAACTGCGCAGGCGAAGGTCGTGCCATCGTTTACTTATGATAAAACCAGTGACAGCTCGAGTGCCGTCACGCAGGCAACCTTATTCCAAGCGATGAATGATCAGCTCGGCGCTAAGCAATTAGCGACCACGGCTGGCGATATGGCTACGTTGACCCAATACATTACGAGTAGTCGCTTTGTTAGTGAAGAACGCCGCAGCCAAGGCATCGTTGCTAAGGCCGACACGGCGTACACTGGCCGCTTAATGCAGGCTAACAGCGACTTATTGGCGCGCGCTGACTTTAGCGGCTACCACAACGCGCTGGCCTTTAACGAGCGTGGCGATACCGGCGTTGTGCTGTTAAGCAACTATCAAAAGGCCGGCAGCTTAAGTGACACCGCGCGGGCCATTTTAAAAATTGTGCAAAAAAACGACTAATCAGTCATTTGTTACCAGATTGTTATGAATTTGTCATATGAAAATCACTATAATGGTCGTACAGCGACCAATATCGCTGATGGCAAGCTCAATTATATAATTAGTCGGACATGTTAGCCGGCGCGCTTGAGTAGGAGGAGCAAACTTTAATGAACGAATCGAGCCAGACAGAAGCAACATTAAGCATTGAAGACATCCTAATAACGTTACGTAAACACTTGAAGTTGATCATTGGGTCAACGGTGCTGGTAACGTTATTGGCGTTTCTTATCACCTTTTTTCTGATGACACCGCAGTACGAATCAACCACCCAATTGTTGGTCAACCGCAAGCTGGACGCCAGCGAACAGCCGGCGGCCTTGCAACAAACGCAGGCGGATGTGCAGATGATCAGTACCTATAAGGATATCATCACCAGCCCCACGATCTTAACTGACGTGGCTAAAACAGTCGGTGGCGGTCAAACCGTTGGCCAGTTAGCTAATGAAATCTCCATTAGTAGTCAAGAAAATTCACAGGTTTTCTCGGTGACGGTTAAAGCCACTGATCCGAAAATGGCGGCTAAAATCGCTAACGTGACGGCGCAAACGTTCCGTACGAAAATCAAATCAATTATGAGTGTGAACAATGTCTCCGTCGTTTCTAAAGGTGTTGCCAATTCGTCGCCTGTCTCACCACGTTTACCTTTAAACGTGGCCATTGGCTTTGTCCTTGGTTTATTGCTAGGGATCGGCGCGGCCTTCTTGACTGAAGCGTTGGATAAGACAGTTAAGGACGAAGGCTTCTTGATTGAAAATGGCTTAACGAGCTTAGGTATTGTCAACGAAATTCCAGTTGACGATATTAAGAAGCGGGCGTTTGGCCATTCACAGACTAGTGCGCATCATACACGAGTCGCTGAAACAACTGAATTACCACCACGCAGCGCGGACACACGACGGAGGGTGAACTAATATGGCCTTATTCAAACGCAATAAGAAAAAGCTCTATTCTAATAGTATGAAGCATGGCGTTGGCTTGATCACCGTCACGAAGCCCACCTCAAGCATTGCCGAACAGTTCCGCACGATTCGGACGAACATTCAGTTCTCCAGCGCGGACAAGCAATTAAATTCGATTTTGTTCACTTCAGCGGAACCGTCAGAAGGCAAATCAACGGTTAGCTCTAACGTCGCCGTTACTTGGGCTGATCAAGGCAATAAAGTACTGTTGATCGACGCTGATCTTCGCCGGCCCACTGTCTCGCGGTCATTTCGCGTAGACAACCAGCATGGCCTGACCACGATTCTAACGTCTAAACAAGCCGATCTAAGTGAAAGTATCAAAAGAACCAAAGTCACTAATTTATACGTCTTACCAAGCGGTCCGGTACCACCGAATCCATCAGAATTATTGAATTCAGTGAAAATGGACCAATTGTTAAATGTGCTCAATGACCAATTTGATATGATCATTGTGGACGTTCCCCCGGTCAATACCGTTACCGACGCGCAAGTATTGGCGGCTAAGGTTGACGGTGTCATCCTCGTTGTCCCCCAAGGAATCGCCTTGAAGGGCACCGTATTACATGCCCGTGACCTGTTAAATAAGGTTCACGCTAACTTGCTAGGCACGATCATGAACCGCGTGACCGCCGCTGAATCTGGCGGTTATTATGGTGGCTACTACGGTGGCTATTACGGAACGGATGATAAAAAATGATCGATCTACATTGTCATATCTTACCCGGATGTGACGATGGGGCGCACACCATGGCTGATTCCTTAGCAATGGCCCGCGTGGCTGTCGACAACGGGATCAGCCATATTTTGGTGACGCCGCATCACATGGACGGGGAATATACCAACCATAAAATTGCTGTGATCCAAAATACGGCGCTGTTCCAAACCGCCTTGGACCACGCCAACATTAACTTGACCGTCTTTCCCGGCCAAGAAGTGCACATCACCGGCGACTTAATGCAAGCAATCAAAAACGACGATATCCTTTTCGCCGACGAAACCAATCGTTACTTGATGCTAGAGTTGCCCCACGTGGAAGTCCCTGAATACACCAAGCAAATGATCTTCGATTTGCAGGCGGCGGGGATTACCCCAGTGATTGTCCATCCAGAACGCAACCAAGGCATCCAAAAAAATCACGACTTGCTATATGAATTCGTGGATAGCGGCTGCCTGACCCAAGTGACGGCCAGTAGCTATCTAGGCGTCTTCGGCCATGAAGTGGAAGACTTCACCCAACGGATCATCGACGCCGGCCTAGGCTTTGTTTTTGCCTCTGACGCGCATAACCTCAAAGGCCGTAACTTCCGTATGAAAAAAGCCTTTGAAAAGTTGGCTAAAGAAAATGGCCAACGAGCGGTGACGCAGATGCAAGAAAACGCCAAGAAAATTATCAATGGCGACTTGCTGGAGCCAGATGAGTACCATCATGTTAAAGAGAAGAAAAAGAAGTTTTGGTTGTTTAGATAAAAGTGAAATTCGGAGGATAGATAATTGAGTAAAGTTTTAGTGACCGGTGGTGCCGGTTTTATTGGGTCAAATTTAGTGGATCAGTTATTACACGATGGTGATGAAATCATTGTCGTAGATGACTTATCGATGGGCTTAGCAAGTAATTTGTCTAACTCGCCGAGTGTGACCTTCTATGAACACAGCATCACCGATCACGCTTTTATGCAAGGTCTATTACTCAAAGAGCACTTTGACTATATTTATCTCTTAGCAGCCATTGCGAGTGTCGCTGATTCAGTAGCGCGACCTTATGAAACGCACCAAATCAATCAAGAAGCGAATGTTTTTATTTTAGAAACGATTCGTCAATATAAATTACCAATTAAAAAACTCCTGTTTACGTCATCAGCGGCGGTTTATGGTAATAATCCAGAGCTGCCTAAGCGTGAAGATTCAACCATTGATCCATTGACACCATATGCCATCGATAAATTTGCCACCGAGCGTTTTGTGATCGATTACGGCAAATTGTACAACATTCCAACAGTGGCCGTTCGGTTCTTTAACGTTTATGGACCACGGCAGAATCCAAAATCACCTTATTCTGGTGTGTTATCGTTGATCACACAATGTTTTAAAAACAATCAGGGGTTTTCGTTGTTTGGTGATGGTGAACAAACGCGTGACTTTATTTTTATACAAGACGTTTTATCAGCATTACATTTAATTATGACTAATAATCAGGCTGTACATGATGTCTATAATGTAGCGACAGGTAAGCAATCTAGCCTACGCACTATTATTGCTGATTATCAGAAAGTAGTGGGACGCGCTCTCAATGTAGAATATTTACCGGCTAGAAGTGGGGACATTGTACATTCTTATGCTGACACCACTAAACTCAAAGCTTCTGGGTTTAGTCCAAAATATACGTTATTTTCTGGATTATCTAGCTATTGGATGTCAGTATCGGAAAAGCAGTAATAAATAAAATATAAAGGTTAGTTTGGGAGGGTTCAATGAATGATGATCGATAAGACGGGAGAACATAATATCGTACCTAATATGGCCGCTTTTAAAACGGCCCACTTAGATCCAACTCGCTTGGATCACCGCTATATATACTACGGGGTTCAGCGACTGTTCGATATTGTCGCTAGCAGTATTGGTTTGGTATTATTAGCAATCCCATTCTTAATCGTTGCGTTTCTGATCAAGCGTGACGATCCCCAAGGTCCAGTATTTTATTCACAGATCCGTTTAGGTAAGCACCAGCGACCGTTCGAAATGTATAAGTTTCGCTCAATGGTTGTAGATGCTGATAAGAAATTGAAACAATTACTGAAGTATAACGAAATTGATGGTGCTATGTTTAAAATGAAGGAAGACCCCCGAGTAACCGGCATTGGTCGCTTCATTCGTAAATATAGCATCGATGAACTACCACAATTAATTAATGTCCTCAAGGGTGATATGACCCTAGTTGGACCACGGCCACCGTTGGAACGTGAAGTTGATTCTTATAGTGAGTACGCTAAACAACGGTTGTACGTTAAGCCTGGTTGTACTGGGTTATGGCAAGTGACTGGTCGTAATAATGTTGGTTTTGACGAGATGGTTGACTTAGATTTACAGTACATAGAAAAGAGTAGCTTCTGGTTTGACCTGAAGATTATGTTTATGACTGTTAAGATCATGATTTGGCCGAATAGTGCGTATTAGTATTTAGTTTGAGGAAGGGCAACTGTAACTTTAATGGAATATAATAAGATAAGATTAATGATTATTACTCAGTCTGAGGGTGGTGGGCTTAGAAGATACATTACTGATGTTATTGACGGATTAGACAACAGTAAGTATGAAGTTGCCTTAGTGTACAACTCAGATTATGGTGATCAAAAGTTTAAGGATTGGATTCAAGAAAAACAAAATACTCATCAAATCAAACTTTTCGACATAAAAACTTTTGTCAGAGAAATTAGTTTAGTTAACGATTTAAAGACATATCGATTTTTATTACAATGCATAGATGATTTCGAACCAACTATTGTGCATGTTCAATCATCAAAAGCAGGTGTTATCGGTCGACTTGCTGCAAAGACAAAACGTATAAAACAGATATATTATACACCGCATGCTTATTCCTTTTTATCGCCAGAATTTTCTTCAATTAAAAAGCGTATATTTATTTTAGTCGAAAAAATATTTAGTCGATACTTTACTACGTTTACCTTTAATGTTTCTCAGACGGAAAAAGAGGCAGCATTAGAATATAATATTGATCGACCTAATAAATTTGTAGTGATTCCAAATGGAATTCCACCACTGAAAAGAAATTATAGATCATACGCTCAAGATGAAATGAAAGTTACAGATAATGAAATAATTATAGGAAATGTCGCTCGATTTTCAAATCAAAAAAATCCACAGCTTTTTGTTTCCATCGCAGTAGAAGCGCTTAAACAAATCAAAGAGCTAAAATTTGTGTGGATTGGTTCTGGTGAGTTGATGAATAAAATGCAACTTTTAGTTAAAAAGGCTTCTATAGAGAAATCATTTATTTTTTTGGGAGATCGTAATGATGCAGAATATTTAATGGATGGTTTTGATATATATTTAGCAACTAGTAATTTTGAGGGATTTTCATATTCATTGCTAGAGGCTGCACGTGCTAAACTTCCAGTGGTTGCACCTAAGGTGCCTGGTATTATAGATTTTAGTTATATTTATAAAAAAACTTATCTATTTAATTTACATGACAGTGTAGATAATATTTGTAGTTTACTGTATAAGTCTATATCTGATTTGGATAACCCGATAGAAGCCAATATATTATTCTCTTATGAAGATATGATTGATAAAATTACTAGTTATTATGAAAAAAAGGAGAGTTATATATGAAACGTGTTATTACTTATGGAACATTTGATTTATTACATTATGGCCATATAAATCTTTTGCGTAGAGCAAAAGAATATGGAGACTATTTAATTGTTGCTCTATCAACTGATGAATTTAATAAAGATGCTAAGTCAAAAAAGACTTATTTTACATATGAACAGCGAAAACAACTGTTAGAGGCTATTCGTTATGTCGATTTAGTGATTCCAGAATCTAATTGGGATCAGAAGCCTAAAGATATTAAAATGTATAAGGCAGATGTTTTTATAATGGGAGATGATTGGAAAGGGCAATTTGATTATTTACAGGATCAAACTACTGCTGAGGTAATTTATTTACCCCGTACACCTGAAATTTCAACTACTCAGATAAAAAATAACTTGAACAAGAAGAATTTAGCTACGGAACATCAGTCGATAGTAGGGCAAAATAATGAGAACTAAGGATCATTATAGTTTAGCAGATATTATTAATAGTAGGTCAAGTGAAAAAAAGTATATTGATAAAATTGATATTTGGGTTTTTACAGTAGTTAGACCGCTGTCTAATTTATTGACTTGGTTATTTCTTAAGTTAAGGTTATCGGCTAATCAAGCAACTTTTATTTCAACCATAGTAGGTTTTTTAGGTGCGATTATTGTGATCTTTGCTGAAACTCCTATGAGTACAGTTATTGGATTAATAATACTTAATTTTTGGATTGTATTTGATTGCATTGATGGCAATATTGCAAGAACAACTCATACGAGTAGTAAGCTAGGTATGTATTTGGATGGGATTAGTGGATATTGTTATGTGTCATTATTATATACTGCATTAGGTGTTAATGTTTATAAAAATTATAAACTAATAATATTTAACAATAATTATAGCTGGTTGTATATACTGATTGGAGCGTTGGCCTCAATGGCATGTGTCTTTCCTAGACTAGTTGAACATAAAGCAGGTACATCATTTTTAAACTTTAATTCTGGCCTAACTGATAAGATGAACTATAATTGGTTTTACATCTTAGGCTTAAACCTTGCTGGTATGGCTGGGTTGTCTAATCCACTAATGATTATTTTCTTTATGCTTCATAGACTAAATATATATTTAATTTTATATTTTATTATCCAATTAGCTATTGAAATATTATCGATATTTAAAACGATAAGACGGGTTTATAAAATTAGTTATGAGGTAGATTAATATGGATCCTAAGGTCTCTTTTATCGTTCCTGTTTATAATGTTCCTGATGATTTTTTGAATAATTGTATTACATCTATTTTAAAACAAACAGAGTCAAATATTGAAGTTTTATTAATAGATGATGGGTCAACAGATAATTCAGGTAATATTTGCGATATTTTTGCAAAACAAGATAGACGGGTTAATGTAATACATCAACAAAATAAGGGCCTATCTGGTGCAAGAAATACTGGTGTGAGAAATGCAAAGGGAGAGTATATTACTTTTGTTGACGGTGACGATTGGGTTGAATCTAATTTAGTTGAATCACTATTACCAAACCAACGAGTAGATGTTGTGATTGGAAAAATAGTAAAGGACTTTCCTGATAAAAAAAAGTACTATCGGTATGAAATGACTGATGGAGAGACATTTGGTAAGGATGATAGAGTTTTACTACAAAGACAAATTCTAAATTTTCAGGGAAATATTTCAACTGTCTGCGGGAAGCTAATTGATAGAGAATATTTAATACGGAACGCCATATATCACGATGAGAACCTTAGTCAGGGAGCAGAGGGTATTGAATTTAATTTTCGATTATTCGAGTTTATAGGTGCTAGTGTTTTTATTGATAAGTATGTTTACCATTATGTTTATGATACTGAATCTATTACAACTAATCCGTCACGTAAAAATGTAATATTGGCTTTAAAGTGTTTTGAAAAAATCAAGAAGAATATACAGAATAATTCGATGTACAGTGAGAGTATGCGAAAAAGTTTGATGCAGGATTTGAATACTCGACTTTTATATTTCATAGTAACAACCGCTATTAGTTCTATTTTTAGTTCTAAAAATAGCAATACCTATACTGAAAAGAAAAGTATGTTAATAAAGTTTATGAAAAATAATCTAATTGAAGTAGCCTTTAAAAAGGGTGATAGAAGTAAAATTGGACTTCAAAGAAAAGTTATCTTATTTTTGATTCAATTTCGATTATTTTATATTGTAAATATACTTGGAAAATTAAAAAAATAGAATGGGGGACAATCCTACGGGCGTTTATATTTTTATCTTAATAATTGGAATTCTTTTTATCACATCTTCTCAGGTTAGAGCTACGGATAAAAGTACTGTCTCTAGTACGTCCGTAAGACCATTCTTCAATTTTTTATTTTTAGTATTATTGATTTATTTAGCAACTTTTCGATCACGAAGTGTTGGTACTGATTATTCTATGTATAATGGTTTTTTCTCTATGACTAACCAGCAGCTTAAAGCGATATACATAGAAAAAGGATATTTATTGATATATAGCATAGCTAGGTGGGTAAATGATTTTCGTGTCGTTCCCTTTATTTCATTTTTATTATTTTTTACTGGTTTATATAAATTTTCTAAAGAAATAAAAATGTCTACTGAAGTGCTACTAGGATTTCTAGTTTGTAGTTATCTTTATTGCAACTCACTTAATGGTATAAGACAGATGTCAGCTATTGGTGTTGTTTTTTTTGCTTTATCTCTGTATTTAAATGTTGATATTCTAGCGCAGCATCGATGGTTAAATATTGCGTTATATATATTTATTATCTATATAGCAAGCCTATTTCATGCTAGTGCGTGGTTTGCAATAGCATTACCCCTCATTAAATATGTCCCTATAAGTAGTATCTGGGTGGTTTTGGGAGGACTTCTAACAGGTATTGGATTTTTTACAAAATTCATTAGTGGGCTTATGCCCAAGCTAGTTTTCCTGTTCCCGCATTACGTTGAAAAACATGATGGTGCAAACAGTGCTTTTTTCGTTGATCCAGGCTCAAAAGGTATAATTGAATTTTTACCCATTCTTATTCAGTTTATTTTTTTGTTTTTAATCTGTTATTATTCATGGAAATTTGTCAAATTGAATAAATTTATTACTGCAGGTTATTTTGCCTATTTATTTTTATTTATAGGTGGCGGTAATTTTACTGTAACTAGAGTACAAGCATACTTATTGCCATTTCTGGTTTTCTTTTATGGTAAATATGTACAGGAAAGTACTGAGAATATCGCTCGCTTAAGAAGCAACTGGTTCAAAGTTATTATTGTATTATTTTTCTCTTTTTATTTTGTTTTTCGATTATCCAGAAATATTTCCGGCATCGTACCTTTTGTTTTAGGATAGATAATATTGTAAGTAGTACATATGAAAAGGGGTAGAAAATGGCGATACCTAAAATAATACATTACTGCTGGTTTGGACATAAGGAACTCTCAACGCAAACTAAAGAATACATTAAATCTTGGGAAAAATATGCTCCTGATTATAAAATTATTAGGTGGGATGAGTCTAATTTTGATATCAATCAATCAGCTTACTGTCAAAGTGCATATAAAAACAAGTTATATCCCTTTGTGGCAGATTATGCTAGGTTAGCAATTATGTATAAATATGGTGGTATCTATCTCGATACCGATGTTGAATTATTAAAGCCTATTGATCATTTTCTTGATGCAGATGCTTTTTTTGGATTAGAAAATTATAATGCAATAAATACTGGATTAATTTTTGGTGCTATACCTAAACAAAAAAATGTCAAAGCACTTTTAAAAATATATGATTTATTCGGAAATAATTTACAAGAGGGAACGTTTATAAAAAAGACTTGCGTAAAAATAACGACTGAATATTTTAAAAAGCTGGGGTTTAGGGAGAAAGATAAGTATCAGATTGTAAATAATTGTTTCATTTATCCAACAAGTTACTTTTGTCCACAAAAATATGGAGACATTAAGGCGCATATCAAAAAAAATACTGTGACGTGGCATCATTATAATGGCAGTTGGACTGCAGATACTAAAGCTGAGTTAATGCGTACTTATCGCAATGCAAGAATAGGAAGGCGTATTAAAGCCTTACTTGGTTCTAATATGTATGACAATCTTTATTTGAAGTATAAAAAAATAATAAAGCATGAGAAGGTGGTGTTTAAAAACACCAGGAGGAAGTAATGAAGAACTATGTGTCGATAATTATTCCTACTTATAATGCTGAAAAATATATTGGAATTTGCATTTCTTCGATTCTAGATCAATCTTATCCTTATCTTGAAGTAATTATTATAGATGATGGATCAACAGATCACACTCAGGAGATTGTAAATAGCTTTGATGATCAAAGAATTAAATTTTTCATTCAAAATAATCAGGGCGTTTCTGCAGCAAGAAATAAGGGACTTCAGTTTGCAACAGGTGAATACGTAACTTTTATTGATTCCGATGATTTTGTAGCGCGGATTCATATTGAGAAACTTGTTGAGAGTATCGTAAATTGTAATTGTGAATTAGTTATTTGTGGTTATACTACTAAACAAGAAGGACTGTCAGAACAAACAAATTCTTTCATCATGAACGAATCAGAAATTATTGAATCAATGTTTAGTTTTGATGGTGTAAAGGGTTTTACTTGGACGCGCTTATTTAAACGAGATATTATTAAAAAATATAATATCTCGTTTAACGAGAACATCTCAATGCTTGAAGATGTTATTTTCAATTTAGAATATTTGCAATACATTAACCATACTTACTTTACTGGTATTACTACATATTATTATAGAATTCATGAAGTGAGTGCGATATCAAAACGAACCTATGGAAATGATTTTAAAGATAAGTGGTTAAATGAATTAAAGGCTTATAAAATAATTGATGACTTAATTCGTGAGCTGTATCCGAAATCATTTACTGTGTTTATGGAATCATATGTGTGGGAATTAAATATAATCCGGATGCTATTACGAGAGGCACCCAATAAAGTAAGTTATCTACAAACTTATGAAAAGTTATGCAAGTTAACTAAGGCACATAAAAATTCTATTTTTAATAGTAAGAGGTACGGGGTAATGAGGAAAATTAAGTTCTTTATTTCAATGTATATACCGGTGATTATTGATGTTAGAGTAAGAATTTCTAGCTTAAAACACAGAGGTTGATTAAGTCGTATCCTTGCAATATACGGTTAGGTCATGATATTGGGAGAGTTGATATATAAATACTCAATGTACTCCAAAAGGAGAATGAAATAATTGAAAAAGATACTCGTTGAAGGATACGCTAATAGTAATTTAGGTGATGATTTATTCTTTACTTTATTGGTTAATCGATATAAAAAAATTCAGTTTATATTTAATATAAAGCATGAAACTAAATTATTGAAAAGCTTTACTAATGTAATTACTAAACATTATCAATTAGTTGACTTATTGATCCATATTTACCAGTTTGATTATTTTGTTGTTATTGGTGGCTCACTGTTTCAACAAAGTAAAGGAAAAGCTTGGTTTAAGTGGTGGTTGGGATTATGGTTAAAGGTTTTACTATTTAAGATACAACGTAAAAAAGTTATTTTTATGGGTTTTAATTTCGGTCCATATTATTCTAAAACTTTCTTTTTACTATTTAAATTTTTATTTTATCAAGTCGATTATCTCTCTGTTAGAGATAACGAAACTCTAAATTTATTTAAGAAAAATAAAAAAGTTCATTTATTTCCTGATATGGTATTCAGTTTACCCAATATTGTAGAACATGAAACTAAGCGTAGATCACTCGCTGTTTCGGTAATGGACTTTGGACCAGAAAAAACTTTCCAGAAATCATATGAAGAATTTTTAATAAAAATTATTAATGGTATCAGCAGTGATATAGATATCACATTGTATGGATTTCAAGTATCGTCGACAGTTAATGATGAAGCCGTAATAAATAGAATAAAATCGCGTGTTAACCATCCTGTGTCTTTTCTTTGTTATGATGAAAATAACATAGATAGTTTCTTAATGGATTATTCAAAGAATTTTTTTTCAATAACATGTAGATTCCACTCACTTATTTTGTCGTTAAAAGCTAAACAACAAATTATTAGCATTGATTATAATATTAAAGTTGGGTCATTATTAAAAACCTTGAAAATACAGAATATGAATGTACAAGTAAATGAATTTAATGATAAATTAATTATTGATAAAATAATTAAGAAAATAAACAAGGCAGAGGTTATGGATAATAATTACCTTAGTAATGACGAATTAGAAAATATCATCGCGGAATCATCTAAACATTTTAGTTATTTAGATGATTTGATAAGAACAACGGGTAAATAGATTATATTTTTATATAAGCTATTTACTTTAATTCATAGTAGTAAAGTTTGAAAGGCACGTCTTTTTCTGTGTTTTTTATATAAAAAGTTTAAAATAACCACTCAGAATTCATATTTATAGATTATAAATATTTGCTAGGGATGAATTATGAAAAAAATAACTTATAGTTTTCCATTTGTGATAGCTATTTCATTGATTATACAAGGGTTAGGTCTAATTAGAAGCCTCATCTTAGCTAAAAGCTTTGGTGCCAGCGCTAAATTAGATGCATTTTATCTTGCAAATGTGTTTACTATATCAGTATTTACTGTGGTCGGATCCGCTATTACAACAATAGTTATACCAGAATTAAATTCTAAAAGTGCTTTTCAACAAAAAAAGACATACATGGAAAAGTATTTAACGTTTATCAGAATATTATCTCTTACAGTCAGTATACTATTATTTGTTTTTATTCTACTAGGAAAAGATTTAATTGTTCCAAAGTTTAGCAATCAAAATAAATCGCTTTTTATTATTTTAACAGGCATACTTTTAATTAGTCAGCAATTTAAAATTCAAGCTTCATTTTCGATTTCGTTATTACAAAATGAAGGATACTATATTACATCTCGATTTTTAGATATTATACCTGTTGGAATTCCAGCTTTATATCTGATTTTTTCTAATTCAATTAATATTAAGTTGTTAACAATTCTGACGGCAGCAGCCTATATCTTGGAAACTGTAATATTTAATTATATTCAGCGAAAAATCAATCCTGAATTTATATTTCGATTACGAATTGGTTTGGATAAAGATGTCAAAAAAATGATATTAAATACGTTACCAATATTATTAAGTTCTATGATCTTTCAGATTCAAGTGATGCTATCTAATTATTTTGCTGGTTTTTTTGGTCATGGATACATAACTTTGTTATCTAATACCAACCAAATTATGGGAATTTTTCAAGCATTAATTATCATGAATTTAGTAAATATGATATATCCTAAGCTAGTAAAGGATATAAAAAAAGATTTTATTTATGGGGTAGCACAAGTCGATAAATACGTTTCTTTGACCAATTTAATTGTAATACTACTAATTTGGGGGTACATAGCTGTTGGATTAGACTTAGTTAAGTTACTTTTCGTACGAGGTGCTTTTTCAATGGCAGACGCGAGAATTGTATATCAATACGGTATAGTGTTGGGTGTAGTATTGCCATTCGATGTAATAAGGGATTATTCATATAGAATTTACTATGCAAAAGGAAATACAAAAAAACCAATGAATAATTCATTAACTACTGTAGCTCTTAACATTACTTTATTAATTGTGTTGTCTAATTTAATAGGTCCTATTTCTGTTGTTTTAGCTCCAGCTTTAGGGACACTTTCTTCAACTTGTTTAATTCTAATTAAAGCATATCGTGATAATATAAGGGTGAATATAAAACGAATATTTACTAGCTATTTAATAACTAATTTATTAGGATTTTCAATGTTTATAATAATTAAGGAAGTACATTATGTTTCTGAAAGTTTGATTCAGGAATTAGTAGTAAATATTGCCATCGGGGCCGGATTTACGGGTGTAGTTGTTGTTCTAATCGTACTTTTACTTAAGTATTTAAAAATTGATATAGTCAAAGATATCTTTAAATAAAAGCACATAGTATGAAGCTGAAAATAATGCTACTCAGTAAATAAAGTCTGCAAGAAGGAGATGAAATATTTGTTGAAATATATCGAAAGAATACGAATGTGTATTATATATCATAATTTAAAAATTGATCGACATAAAATTGTTATTCCACTACATTTTCCAAGTAAAAAAGTAACTCTGAAAGGAGAATTTATTCATATTGAACCTAACTTTAGAGTCTTAGGTGATGGAAAAGTAATTATTGAAAATAATTGTATTTTTGCAGAAAAATTTACAGCCATAACGAATTTACATCAGGTTAAAGAGAGTGGAATGTTACCGTATAATTCAAAAGATGATATTGTCAAGAATGTAAATATTCAAAGAAATGTTTGGATAGGAGCAAACGTGACAATATTTGGAGGAGTAACTGTCGGCGAGGGAGCAGTTATAGGTGCGAATTGCCTAGTAACACACGATGTCCCCGCTCGAGCAATAGTTGGTGGGGTTCCTGCTCATATTATTCGATATAGAGATAAAGCAAAGTATGATAAGCAGAATAAAGCGGATAATTTATACTTACCGTCTAAATATAAGCAGATAGGGCATGTATAGAGTGAGGAACAGAAAAGGATAGCCAGAGTACTTAAGTAGTTATTGCTTTCAAGGGAGTAAAGATGAGCTTTTTTAAAGCGGCAATGCCAGTTATTGTAGCGATAAATAGCGCTAAGGGCCATTATATCAGAATAAAAAATGATAAATACCAATATTGAATTCAAAGCTAGAGTCGACTGAATCTAAAATGTGTGAAATGAAACAGTGATATTTGCTACTTTATTGGGTAAGTTTAATGATCTTAGTCTAAGTAATTAACTATGTAATGATAAAAGGATCACAGTTTATAACTGAATTAAATGAAAATATTTAGAAAACAACCAGCGCGTTTTTGTCCGTGAGTTCATGGGTGAGCGTTTTGATGTCGGTAACAAGCTGGGTTATGTCACGACGAATATTGAGTTCGGGTTGCGGCATCCAGAGGTTAACGCGCAGTTACGGCCTTACTTGATCGAATTGACGCAACGTTTAGAATTAGAGCGACAACAAGAATTGAAGAAGTAGCTCAGGATTCCCTGCTGGCAGAGCGCTGGTGGGGAATTTATAAAATGGGCAATTATATAACCGAAGTGAACGATTCCGCTGCCCTCCTTCATGTGGTAAGAATCAAATTTCCGACCTGATTAGAGCTGTATATGCCGGTTCTCACCATTCCCTAAAAAGGCCACACTCAGCTAAGAGTGTGGCCTTTTTAGGTTGGGCAGCGTGACTACTCAGCTACTTTTTCCGCGTCACCACCAAAAATTGGGGTAACTGTCCGTTCGACGTATTGCGCCTTTACGGGTACTTCGTACGGATTAACGGTTTCAATCTCGAACATTTTCAGGTCAGCGATGGTTTGCATCGCAGTTTTGACCGTGGTTTCGTCCAAGGTTTGCGACGCGTAATTCAGCCGCATGTGCTTGATCTTGCCGTCTTCGTTCTTAAATTCCATATCAAGTTGTTTCATGAAAAAGCTCCTCTCTGTGGGTGGATTTGGGCTATGTGGTGGTACCAAACAGCGCGCCAGCAGGGTGGTTAGCCCAGCGGACTAAGCTAGTTGGGAGGACTGGCTTAGGCTGGCGCGGTTAGCGGGCATGCTGGGAAGGACATGCGCGCTTATGTGCCGCAGCTGGGGCGGCTGCAGTTGGTGCGGTTACCGCCAATTTGCCGGCGTGTCACTGGGACAGGGTGACGTGCCGGCACGGTGGCGGAAACGTGCTAAAAGATGCAGGTTCCTGCGGCTGCCATGT
>NZ_RHOF01000020.1 GCF_003946445.1 Loigolactobacillus jiayinensis
TAACTTCCAGTTCTGTCCAAAATTAGCTATCAACAGGATTTGACAAAGAGCCTTATGTTCTTGATCAACAGTGCTAATTCAGTCGAGTTAGTGCTGTTTTTTTATCGGCAAAGATTATCGATCCAAGCAAATAATTCTGGTAGATCATAATCACCACTATGTGATTTTTTCCCTGACGAAACATAATCAACGTCACTAACCTGGCTGCTTTATTTTAGTTCAATAATCAATAATGAATCTTCTTGTGCCGGACTAATTGGTAAATTTCCATTAGATTGTGGAAACAACTCATAAGAAAAACGTTGCGCAAGATCAATTGCTGTAACCTTTATTTCTTTAGTTTTTAAATCAAGTGCTGCCACATTGATTTCAGTATTACTTGGTAAAAAAATTACATACCGTTTCTTAAAAGAATCACATGCTATCCGAATATCAGACGTATGTTTCAATTTAATAGCACATGGCTCAAGTCCATTTGGAAATACATAGCGCATTATGTCACTCAAATAATGAATATCATTAGCACCAGTAAAGTGTAGCGCATCTCGCCAGTCCGCAGACTGATCAAATCCTGAGTCACCGCCAAAACCGAACGTCTCACCGAACCGCTGCCACATCCAAATTCCATGCGCACCATACGTAATTCCTGCATCAGCTCCTGATAATACAGCACTCCAAGCAGCCCGGCGCACATCACGCGCTGAGAAGCGCTCTTGATACATCTGCTCTCCACTGATAGTAATTTGCTCATAGCAAGGTTCAGAATCAATGATTGGACCAGTATAACCTTTTGCACGTAATTTTAAAGGAATTTTATAAGCAGTATCTTGGCTTTTCGGATCATGCCCTGATTGATAAGTAAAAAAATCAATCTGATTTGAGAATTGGCTTGGAATTGAAGCTAACGTACCTTGAATATGGAAGGAATATAATGCATTCGGATCATGTTGACGCGCTGTATCTAAAACTTTTTGATAATATTTAATCGCTACATCAGGAAAATCAGTATCTCCAGAAACATAATAGATGGGATGGTATTGTTTAAATCGCTCGGTAACATAGGAAACGTACGATTCTAGTAATTCATATGGAAATAAATTATTCTTAGAAAATTGTTTTGGCCATGTTCCAGGAACATAATTTGACCACAACAATACTAGCGCCGGTATCATATGATGATCAATAACAGCCTGCAACATTTTTTCTGCACGGTCAAAATATACATCGTTAATATGTTTGAAATCATATTCATACTTAGTTTGGTCACCAGTTAACGGAAATGGCTGAAAATCTAATGGCGATGTACTGGCATCCCATTGGCGGAGAATATTAATTTGAATAACGTTAAAACCTTGTTTTTTTCGATAATCTAAATAATAATTCCATTCTTCTAATGTCGTATTAGTAAATGCACTCCAACATGTATCAGCTTGATAGAAGAAATGTTTACCATTCATTAACAGCTGATGTCCTTGTATCGCTAACATTATTTTCTTCTCCCTAATTATTACACAAATTTGATTTCTTTAAATTCACTTTCTTACAACCACAGTTAGACCATAATGATTTTAGCTATTATCCTAGATTTTTCCATTATCTAATTTCATCTGCTCAAAAGCACTGAGTTTCGGTAACGCTATAGGGAATCTTTCTGTTAGCCATTTCGCGCACAAACTTGTCCATTGAGCGACGTAATCTGAAACGTCAGATAATGCCCCAGCAGAAGCTTGTGTACTCAGGCTTAATCCGTGTCCACCCTCGCCAAAGATATGAACCTCGTAATCAATCTTGTGTTGTGCCAAATCATCAGCCAATCTCAGTGCCTGTCGTGCAGTTCCCAGAGGATCAGTAGCTGTCGCCCAAATAAACATTGGTGGTGTGTTCGTTGAAATATGTTCAGTTGGACTAACTTCATCTAAAAGTTCTTTATTTGGTGTTTCTTCACCTAACAAAGCAACATTAGAAGCCTTCATGAAGGCAATATCCATTGGATTAGTTTTATTTTCTAATTCCTGCTGGACCAAATTATAATCTGTCAGGGGATAACCTACAATACAAGCAGCCGGTCTTAATTGCTCTGGTTCCACATTTAGCGGGCCAGCAATCAAATCATCTTGCCAACGTGTGGCATAAAGTGCTGCATTATGCCCACCTGCAGAAAATCCGCAAACAATAATTTTATCCGGATCTACATACCATTCATCAACGTGTGCTTTCACCAGTAACATTGTTTGACCTAATTCCAATAATTGTCTAGGAAATAAACTGGCTCTATTAACTGGCAATGGTTGGGATAAATCCGGCATTGCTAAGCCAGATTGACTGTAGGTAGTATAACGTAAAACAAACGTTTGGTAACCTAAAGAAGCAAAATACATCGCAACCGGTTCTGCTTCACGATCAGAACAACTAAAGTATCCGCCACCTGGATTAATAATAATTGCGGGACGCCTTTTCCCGCGTAACATTTCTGCTGAATTAGCCAATAGATATGCCGTAACAGTAGCGCTTGATTCTTTATCTTGGTTAAGTTTAAATGACTTAATTTTCAAAAAACACACCTCAATCTGTACAATCAATGACATGAACGATTCAATAAAATTTAGACTTTTTGGGCTTCCAACTTACCAGCACTAACTTGATGTTTGTGCTGTTTTTCGACTCGTGAACCTAACCGAGTAACTAATAATAAAATGGCTACTACGACACTGAGAACAATACCAGCAATAAATGAATTAGTTCCTGCACTAATATGCGCAATCGCTAAAAGCATAGGAGAAATTGCACCCGCCACAGCGCTGGTTAAGGTATTCATTGCAATGACAACAGGAAACTGCCTATGATCAGCTAATACAGATAGCTCAAATGGTATTGTTGCATTAACCATGACAATTCCCATACCAGAGAACATGTTGCCTAAGATATGCAACGGCATATTATTAAAGAAAACTATGCAGATATACGATAAAGCAAATGCAACAAACCCCCAAGCCATTGTATTAGCTTTCGTCATTTTACGAATATACTTTAAACCAAACGCGGTTAAGATCCCACCAATATTACCGATAGCAGTAACAAGACCAGTATATGCAGTACCATAGCCTTTTCCAGCTAATAAAATTGATTGATTAGACATAAATACCATAATTGCTAATGAAGTGACAAAAGTAATCACCAAAACAATATAAACAAGTCCGCTTAGATTTTTAATAGTTGAAATAAAGCTCTGGTCGGTATTCTTATTTTTCTCACTGCTAATCTTGGCATCCTGTGGCACCATAATAAAGAAAGCAATTAAAATCACTACTGCAACACTATAAATCCAGAATAAATTATGCCAATTAGTACCGCCTAAAACACCACCGATACCAGTAAAAGCCATCATACCAATATTGTTGAAGCCCATTGCCCAACCCATGACTGACGCTCTTTCTTCGCCTTCAAAGTGTTCTTGTAACAAGACTGGACCAACATTACTAATTAATCCAATACCAAAACCTAAAGCAATCATACTAGCTAAAATAATATTCAAATTACTATGAATAAAGGCTGGTAACAAACCGCTTACAATTACTACTAAAACGGCCACAATCCCAATATTCTTACGTGTTAATTTGTAAGTTAACCAGGTAAATAGTAAAGTAGCTAAAATTTGCCCAAATTGTGGAATCGTACTCAATAATTGTACTTTTGAAATTGGCTCACTAGGAAATGATTTAGCAATTGCTGCAATTGCTGCACTCACAACTGAAGATGACATTAATAACAAGTTCATACTTAAGATCCCAACAGCTAACGATAGTTTTTTCTTGTTCATATTTATCTACCTCTCCAAAATGACGTTTTTGATTACGCTTTCAATTCATACTTTCAGTATAGATTTTGAATAGTAATGCCACCATATCCAAAATCCACTTGTTCTATGTTCATTTCCTAGATAGAAACTAACTCGAGCTTTATCAAAAATATGACTAATGATGCTTTTAAAAATACCATTTGAACTAACAGGATACTTGTATCGTAACTGGTTCAGCATTTTTTTCAACAATCATCAAAGCCTTACCATTAAATAAATTAATTGTCGATAAGCTAAAATCAGAAATATCTGCCGGATCACCATTACCCAGCCCTAAAATTCTGCCACCTGTAACTGAAAGCGTCACTTTCTGGTTACAAGTTGGCACAAAGTGTGCATTTTTATCCAAAGCTTTTAATGCGTATAATTGTTCATTTTCACCATCAAATAATAAGGTTGTTGTAACAGTTTTTAATTCATCACTGGTTATTTTAATTGTATGTGCGGTCACATCATTATCACCATAGGCAACTATTTTTAATTCCCCAACCTGATAAGGTACCGTCCAATCAACCCGACAATCAACAACTAGCTTACGACCAAAACTTTTACCATTAATAAAACATTCTGCTTCAGCTAAGTTACTAAATGCACGCACAGCAACGTTACCATTGCTATCAATATCCAACCCCGTTTGATTCCAGTGTGGCATCACATGGACAAATGGTTTTTTAGTCCAATGAGCCTTATAATAGTAGAAATAATCCTTCTTAAACCCACAAGTATCAACAATACCGAATTGAGAGCTAATAGCTGGAAAACCAAATGGTGACGGTTCGCCAAAGTAGTCAAAACCAGACCAGAGGAAAACACCTCCCATATAAGAGTGTTCTTTTAAATAAGCCATCACTTCTTCTGGTCGTGCGGTACCACCAACACCCGGATCGTTCGGTTGCCGCTTTCCTGGCAATACCATTGAGTACATAGATCCAAAATTATTACACTGTTGTTTTTTGCCATTGTCTTTATAAACACCGCGGGTAGAAAAGTACGATGCATTTTCTGTACTCAGCAATGATAAATTAGGATAATTCTCTTTGATTAATTTAGCTCCTGGACCCATCACACCAGCTTCTGGATAGTTAACACCTAACACGTCTAAATTACTCAGATAGTCTTCGTCAACAATACCTTCTGGGTTTAATAATTCGGCAGAAATGACTAATCGCTCTTTATCTAAAGCCTTAATTGTAGTGACTAGCTTTTGCGCCACACGACTACCCAATGACGTATTACCAGTTACCTCTTCATTAGCAATTGACCAAAAGGCAATACTTGCATGATTTCTGGATTTTTTGATCATTTTTTCCAATTCAGCTACCCGCCAAGGTGTACTCTCCAACAATCTATTTTCGTCAATAACCAACATTCCAAGTCGATCACATGCAGTTAATAATTCGTTTGAAGCAAAATGATGGGTACTCCGAATCGCATTGATACCCATTTCTTTCAATATTTGCAACTTATAATCAATAATGTCTTGCGTCAAAGCAATACCAACACCGGCGAAATCTTGATGTTCGCAAACACCATGTAATTCATACTGCTGATGGTTTAGGTAAAAGCCTTTAGTATCATAAGCAAATGTTCGAATACCAAACTCTTGGATGAGTATGTCGGTACCAACTAATACCTTCAATTTATAAAGTTTAGGTGTTTCTGGCGTCCACAGCTCAGGTTGTTCAATTTCAAATGTAGCCGTATAATTTTGGGTTTGATTATTTGCAATCACTGACTTGCTTAAGTCCTTTTGTTGCCCAAAAATGACAACCTGTGGCGTAACTGTCGCCGCAACTGCATAATTTTTCACAGTAAAATCAACTTGAATTGTTGCCTTATCCAGCGTTGCGGCCTTAGTGAAAACATGTAAACTATCAGTAACAACTTGCAAATTAGGTATAACTTCAAGCCAAACATCTTTATAAATTCCCGCACCTTCGTACCACCAGCCCTCATGACCAACAGTGGTATCCACTTTGATCAGTAGCGTATTACTACCTTCACTGCCATAATGAGCCATTTCAGTAATATCAAAATCCTTAGCTGTATAGCCACTGATATTCTGTCCTAAATAAGCGCCATTTAGCCAGAAATCAGCCAGCCCCATAATGCCAGCAAAATGTAAAATAACCCGATTATTCTTAAATAAATCTTTCTTAAGATCGAAAGCACGCCGATAATAACTAATGTTATCTGGCTTAGAGCCGCTCATTAAATTTTGTGGTTCATCTTTAAATGGCTGTGCTACTTTCCAATCATGTGGTAATGTAACCTTCTGCCATGATTCATTTAACGAGCTGTCCAAATCGGTATTGGCCAAATTACGTAATCCAATTTGTTCATCACCTTGTGCAATTAATTTCAGAAAATAATCACCGCCTGCACTGGTGATAACTCGCTCGCCATTTTCTTCAGGTAATGGACTTGTAAGCCCACCTAATGCATGAGCCTTCTTGGCAATCTTCAAAGGTTCTTTGATTTCACCATAATGAAATAACCAATCTTTATTTAATAAATATTGTTTTCGCATGCGCTTTCACCTCTCTGCCATTATTCTATCCGCTTACTAATTTTGTTATAATCAACTATGTCGACAATTTATGGTGAAAAACTATAATTATCCAACTTATGGAGATGATAAAATGGACTGCCAACCGTTTAATAATCTGAACAGTCATTATTCAGCTGATTATCCAAGAATAGCGACTAACCTACCTTTATCCTTGTTTTATAAACGTAAAAAAATTAAAAAAGTTCTCTATACAATGGTGACTGATAACAAACTTGATAGCTTTGAGGCAGCAGATTATCAGGTTCTGCATCAAGATAAGGATTTCGAATTATTATATATTCTCAGTGGGCAACTAACCAATGTTTTAGGTGACAAAGAATTCCTTTTTAGCGCTGGTGATGCTTGTTTGTTAAATCCGCAGATGGCCCACTTTGAGCGCCTTGATCCCGCTTGTTCAGTTGTTTTCTTAAATTTATCAGTAACATTCTTAAATGAATTATTAAAAAATATAGACGAAAAAGGGCCACTATTTTCCTTTTTAAAACAAAGCTTACAATCAGAGAATGAGTGGCAACGTCGTTATATTCAATTCACTAAGAACCTACCAACTGAAAATAAAGTCGTAAAAATTCTATTTGACTCCCTACAACAAGAACTAGCCACAAATAAAATTGGTAAAAAGTACTTGCAAAAAGGCCTTGTTCTGCGTTTATTAGCGGCTTTTGAAAATTCTAAGCGTTTCACTATGCAAGAATTTGACTTAGATTCCACAAAAGAAGCTTTTTTAGTTAATCGAGTTATTTATCAAATTGAGCATCATTATGGTAATGTCACCCGCCAAAACATTGAACAAGCGCTACATTATAATGCGGAATATTTGAATCGCTTATTAAAAAAACAAACAGGTAAAACTATTTCAAATTATGCTCAAAAAATTCGCACCAAAAACGCTGAAAACTTATTGATATCTACTGATTTGCCTATTCATTCAATTGCTGAAAAGCTTGGGTTTAGTAATGAAACTTATTTTTTCCAGTTTTTCAAAAAACAGGTTGGGTGCTCGCCTAAAAAATATCGTGATACGTCAAAAAAAGCAGATACTATTGATTGAGTTCCTCACTGAAGTTTGGTCAAACTCCAGTGAGGTTTTAATCATGGCATCTGCTTTTCTGTGCGGTTTTCATCACGATACTCTTTCGGTGATAGTTTTAAGCTCTTGCGAAATATTTTATAGAAATATGAAGGATTCTCATAACCAACTTTAACGGCAATTTGTTCAATAGGTGCATTCGTAAAGGTTAAGTATTCAGCCGCAACGTTTATTCGTTGGAGATGAACTAACTTAATAAAGGTGAGCCCCGTTTGTTTTTTTAGATACGACGACAGATAGTTTGGATTAAAACCAAAGTATTGGGACATTTCATCTAACGTGATCGTTGCGTAGTGTTCTTCAATATATAACAATAACGACAACAAATTAGATGAGGTACTAACTGACTTTTTAACGATTTTTTCATTATTAGAAGCCACTCGAATCAAGCGTGAAAACAAAGTTAGGATCTCAAATCGAATGATCTGATTAGTTTGACTATCTGGATAGTAATACTCTTGGATAATATCGTAAATCGTATCATTGATTTTACGATCATGTTTGGTTTCAAACAAACTATAGTTATTATCACCTAAATCTTCATCAGACAATAATGAGAAAAGCATAGTAGAAATACTTTGAATATTTCCAACTTGACGCATGAAATTAAAATCATTTAAAGAGAAGGCTGTCCCTTTTAAGGCCAAATTAATTACTATACAACTATTATCAATCTTTTCAACTCGGTGTGGCGTTCGATTACCAATCACAATAATATCATTTTGCTTAACTTTTATCCGCTCATGCTTTGTGATAATCATGCATTCACCAAGCAACGGAACAACCATTTCAACATAATCATGTAAATGAAATGGAATATATGAATCGACTGGTTGTACTGAAATTGCAATTGAATGTGGATTAACTTCTAAAGAGTCGTCCAAGGTATAGAAAAACTCATAAATAGGTTCCTTCCCGAAATAACTTGCAATTCGTGGATGCATTTCTGGTGCCAATTTATCCCAATCGCGTGGAAAATTATTTTTACGTAGTAATTCTAAAATTTCAGTATTCAACTTCTCACCCTCATTTGAAAGTTGGAAAATCATAGTTTTCAATAGGACTATATCGCTAAAACTAATTACAGTAATGCCGCTAAATAGCTAGAATGAGGTTAGATATAATTACACATTGTCTAAACAAATAAAAATCTAAATTCCACTAATCATAGTTGCTGTACCCAACCACTATTTTCAATATGCATTGTAACCTATTTAGCTTTCAGTATACATTATTTCACTAAACATATGAGAAATAGACATATATTATATTCGATTTCACAATAGTCTTACCTATTTTGTTGAATTAGAATGAAAGCGTGAACAGAATGCTGTAGACATTTTAGGAGGAAAAAATATGATAGATTTAGCAAAAAAACCCTATAATTTAAATGCTGAACAAATTACGTACATCAAAAATAAACTACAAAACATGAGCGTTGATGAAAAAGTCGGTCAATTATTTTTTGTGATTGGTCAAGACGAAGATAGTGTTGATATCCCAGAATTTATCCATAAGTATCAACCAGGCGGCATGATGTATCGACCAGATACAGCCCCAAAAATCAAACGTGAAATTAATACTGCGCAGCAATCTAGTAAAGTACCAATGTTCTTCGCTGCCAACTTAGAATCTGGTGGTAACGGATTAATTCAAGAAGGCACCTGGTTTGGCATGCCTCTACAAATGGCGGCCACTGATGATCCCAACAGTGCCTATCAATTAGGAAACGTTGCTGGTAGTGAGGCCTTTCAAGTGGGCGGTAATATGTCATTTGCTCCAATCGTAGACATTGATAATAATTTCCGTAATCCAATTATGAACACAAGAACTTTTGGCAGCAACAAAGCACGGGTTATTAAAATGAGTGATGCGGAAGTTAAAGGATTACAAGACAGCCAGATTATTCCTATTATCAAACATTTCCCTGGTGATGGCGTTGATGAACGTGACCAGCATTTATTAAGTTCAATCAATTCACTTTCCGCTGAGGATTGGATGACTTCTTACGGTGAAATCTATCATCATTTAATCAAAGCAGGCGCACCTGGAGTTATGGTGGGTCATATTATGCAACCCGCGTGGGAGCGAAAATTGAACCCCGGAATCGAAGATAAAGATTTATTACCAGCATCAAGTTCAAAACTATTAATTGATGGTTTATTACGGAAAGTACTCAAGTTCAACGGTCTTGTTATAACTGACGCAACACCAATGCTCGGTTATAACGTTACCATGCCACGTCAAAATTTATTACCAGCAACTATCAATGCAGGTATTGATATGATTTTATTCAATAAAAATATCGATGAAGATTATCGTTTTATTCATGAAGCCATTGCAAATGGCACCTTAAAAATGGCGCGTGTTGATGAAGCAGTTACACGAATCTTAGGTACTAAAGTAGCACAAGGCGTCATGGATACCACAGGACAATTAAGACTGACACCACCAACTGAGCTTAACTTGAATAGCCAGCAGCATTTGGCATTAGCTGATGCTGTTGCTAAAAAATCGGTCACGTTAGTTAAAGACCGCGATCAATTACTACCAATTACTCCACAAAAATACCCACGAATTCGATTAGTTGTTTTAGGTGATTCTGATGATGGTGGGTTTAAAGAAGGTGGTCACGTCACCGAAAAGTTTAAACTTGGACTTGAAAAATTAGGTTTTACCGTTCAATTATTCAATCGAAAAAATTTGAATTTCCATGAAGTTTTTGAAGAAGGCGTCGCCGATTTGGAACAAAAATTTGATTTAGCATTCTATGTAGCTAATGTGGAAACAGCTAGTAACCAGACAACAACTCGTTTGGATTGGATTCATTTAATGGCTGCTGATGCGCCGTGGTTCATGAAGAGTATCCCTACCGTCTTTGTCTCCACAGCTAATCCTTATCATTTATTTGACATACCTAATGTTTCTACGTTCATTAACGCTTATACCGGTAATAGTTCCAGCATCGCTGCAATTTTACGTAAAGTGACTGGTCAAGAGGCTTTTACTGGTATTAATCCAGTTGACCCATTTTGTGGTGATCCATTAACACGTTTATAGGAGGATATAATGAATATTACTCAGATTTTAGTTAACCATATGCATGAGCCAATTGGCTTTCAATTAAATGACTTGCGCATTGAATTTAAACTAGCTGCAACTAAATTTGTTAAGATCACTAAACAATTAACCATTTGGACAACTGATCAAACTACCCCTGTTTACCAAACCGATCAACTGCCTTACGACAATAACTATTTTGATGTTAACTTAACTTTGAACCCGCGCACTCGTTATTTTGTTCAAGTCACTATTAATACGCCAAGTGAGACTACCTCAGCAAAAACCTTTTTTGAAACCGGTAAATTAAACGAATCTTTCACAGCTGATTGGATTGGCAATGCGGACAAAAATATTCAAAATACGTTATTTAAGAAAGAAATATCACTAGACAAAGCGATTAAATCAGCACGCTTTTATGTAACTGGTTTAGGCCTTTATGAAGCTTATTTGGATAATCAAAAAATTGGTGATGAATATTTAGCACCCGGTATTACCGCATATGACCATTTGGTACAGATTCAAACTTATGATGTCACAGCTAACCTCACCATCGGTAACCATGAATTAATGATTTCAACCGCTGATGGTTGGTATAAGGGTCGCTACGGATTTGACGGTGGCCAAGATAAAATCTATGGTGACCAACAAATGACTATTGGCGAATTGCATATTACTTATACTGATGGAACAACCGTTATCATCAATACAGATTCTTCATGGCAAACAACTGCTGGTAACATCACCAAGTCCGCAATTTATTATGGCGAGGATTTAGATGACACTTTACAACCAAGTGCTTGGCAATACGTCACTGTTCTGAAACAAAGTAAAACAATTTTACAAGATCGACTCAGTTTGCCATTAACAATCAACGAACAGCTTCCTGTTCAAAAAATTCTAACTACGCCCGCCAACGAACAAGTTTTAGACTTTGGTCAAAATCAAGCTGGCTGGTTAGAATTCTATAATCGTGAACCTAAAGGTACAAAAATCACTTTTCAAATGGGTGAAATTTTACAAAAAGGTAATTTCTATCGTGGCAATTTACGTGATGCTCGTGCTACCTTTGACTATATTTCTGACGGTAAAGAAAAATGGGTTCGTCCGCATTTTACGTATTACGGTTATCGCTATGTTAAAGTGAGCGGTAACACTAATCCGCTAAAGCTGGCTGATTACCACGCATGCGTCATCCATTCTAAAATGTCAAAAACTGGTGATATCACTACTGATAATACTAAAGTTAATCGTTTATTTACCAATATTCTTTGGAGCCAAAAAAGCAACTTCTTCGATGTCCCTACTGATTGTCCCCAACGTGACGAGCGCTTAGGCTGGACTGGCGATGCTGATATTTTTTCTAACACCGCTGCTTTCAACATGGATGTTTTCGAATTTTTCAAGAAATATATGCAAGATGTTGCCATTGAGCAAAACCGCTTTGATGGCATGGTACCAATGTATGCCCCTGCCATGGGCACAACTGATGGTGGCGCTGCAGTTTGGGGTGACGCAGCGACAGTAATCCCTTGGAATATGTATACCACTTATGGTGATACAGCAATTCTTAAACAGAATTACGCTACCATGAATGCCTGGGTCGATTGGATCACTAAAAATTCAAAAACAGCTAATCTTTGGACTGGTACATTCCAATTTGGTGATTGGATTGCGTTAGACGGTGAAAATCCAGCCTTACCAACAGGCAAAACGGATGAGGATTTTATTGCCTCAGTTTATTATTACTATTCAAGTCAAATTGTTGCTGATACCGCTAAGATTTTGGGTCACGTGTCTGATCAAACAAGATACCAACACCAAGCCAATGCTATTTTATCTGCCATTCAACATGAATATATCACCGCTACTGGTCGATTAGCAGTTGATACGCAAACGGCCTATGCCCTAGCATTATATTTTGAGCTGGTTCCTGAAGTTCAAATCAAACGTGTGCTACATGATTTAGTTACACGCTTAAACAAAGACAATGATCATCTAAAAACAGGTTTTGTAGGCACACCATTTATCTGCCAAGTTTTATCAAAATACGGCGAGCATAAGTTGGCCACCAAGATCTTCTTACAAGAAGATTTCCCAAGTTGGTTATATGCGGTAAATATGGGTGCTACTACCGTATGGGAACGTTGGAATTCAGTTGAAACTGATGGTTCAATGAACCCAGATGGTATGAATTCACTTAATCATTATAGTATTGGTGCAATCATGGAATGGGGCTATAAGTATGTGGTCGGTATTAAACAACATGCAGCTGGTTTTAAAACATTCACATTTGCTCCTAACTTTGATTATCGTTTAAAACATATCGCTGCACATTTTGATACAGCTTATGGTGATTTCAAAGTTAATTATCAAATTGAAGCTGATTGCAAACACACTATTCAAATTAAATTGACAATTCCATTCGGTACAACTGTTCAAGTTGAATTACCACGAGCAGATAACGTAACTGTAACTATTAATAATCAGTCTAAGCTCGGTGGTGATTTTCAATTAACAGCAGGCTCTTACAATATTAGTTACATTCCAACTATGAATTACATTGAGCACTACACTGCTGATACACCAGCTGCAGAAATTATGGCTGATTCAGTATTAGTTAATAAAATTTCAGCCATCGATAATGTATTGGACTTCTTCAAAAATGATCCCAATGCAGTTAAAGGCGGGCTCGGAAACATGTCATTAACCAAATTGAATAGTTTATTACCTTTTATTAACATCCCTGCCAATAATTTAGCGACAATTAATCAATTACTAATCAATACACCACTTTTAAGTGAGCGGGAGGGTTGATCAATGTTTAAAGGTGCTTTATTTGATTTAGATGGTGTCATTGCTGATACTGCAATTTTACATTTTAAGGCTTGGCAACAACTAATGCGCACTCACTTTAAAATCGAATTACCGCTAGAATTAGAAACCAAAACTAAAGGTGTTAGTCGTAACGATTCGTTACAGACCATCCTTAATTTCTGTGAAATTAAGGTATCATCAACACAATTCATACAACTCGCAGCAGAAAAAAATACCATTTATCAAAGCTTCTTAACTGAATTAACATCGACAAATATTTTACCTGGCATCACTCGACTGATCAATGACTTGAGAGTCAACCATATTCCTTTGGCATTAGCCTCAGCTAGTCAAAACGGCCCTTTAATTTTAGATAAACTAGGTTTACGGCATAATTTTGCTGCCATTGAAGATCCAAGTCAAGTAAAACACGGAAAGCCTGCACCAGATATTTTTATCGCAGCAGCAAATAGTTTAGGTTTGGACCCTATCGATTGTGTTGGCTTTGAAGATTCAATTGCTGGTATAACAGCAATTAACACGAGTGGAGCTACTGCTATCGCAATTGGTAACGCGACTGAACTAAAAGCAGCTACCATTGTTGTTAATAATACAGATAAACTAAGTTTCAACACTATTACTACAGCGTTTATTGAAGCACATAAGGAGTGAATTTACATGATGACGACTTACACTAATCCTATTTTACGTGGTATGCGTCCTGATCCTAGTATTGTACGGGTTGCTGATACGTATTATTTAGTCAATAGTACCTTTGAATATTATCCTGGCATCAGCTTGTCTAAAAGTACTGATTTATTGAACTGGCAACCTATTTCTAGTGTTGTCACCACGACAGCACAGGCTGATTTAACACAAGCAAAATCAAATGAAGGTATCTTTGCCGTTTGTATACGCTACTTTGCGGGCGCTTTTTATGTCATCACTACTAACTTTGCTGAATTCAAAAGCTTTATTATCCGTGGCGTTTTGAATGATGCTGGCGAAATCTGCTGGGATAAGAATCGTGTTGAACTTGATATTATGGGTATTGATCCCGATTTATACTTTGAAGCTGGTAAAACTTTCGTTCAATTCACCGGCTACATCGATAAGTCTGGTACCAAAGCCATTCAACAAGTTGAAATTAATTTGACTGATGGCACTATTTTACATGGTCCAAAAGTAATCAGCTATGGAACTGGCGGCCGTGATGTTGAGGGACCCCATATCATTAAAAAAAATCAAATTTATTATCTGTTAACCGCTGAAGGTGGAACTGGCGTCGGTCACATGATCACCATTTTTAAAAGTGACTCACTTTGGGGGCCTTTTAAAGATAGCAATAATATCAATCCAATTTTCACCAATCGCGATCGTGCAGATGAGCCGCTGCAAAATATTGGGCATGCCGATTTATTTCAAGATCAACAGGATAACTGGTGGCTAACCTGTTTAGGTACTCGCCCTGCAACTGTAGGCTTTACCCAAATTACAAATCTTGGCCGCGAAACGTTACTCTACCCTGTAACTTGGAATAATACTTGGCCACAAATTTATAATGGCATTCCCAGTCAAACAGTCGATTTAACTAATTTTCCTAAACATGCAGCCGTGCTACCGCATCACCAAAAACTAAAATCATTTGTTGATACCTTTGACCACAAACAACTATCACCAGAATGGATCAGTTTACGTAATAGTCTTGGCACTGATCTAGTTATTAATAATGGCGTATTGACACTGCACGGCCGTGAAACAACACTTAGCCAAGCAACAACACCAGCGTTTATCGGCTTACGCCAAACAGAACAGCATGAACTTTTTAAAATCACACTTGATTCCGCCAATACTGTTATTAATTCTGGGAAGATCGGTATCGCTAGTTTAATTAACACTGATCACTATGCCGCAATCTTGGTTGAAAAAAAACAAAATAATTATAAAATCACACGTTATCAAAAAGTAGCCGATTTAGAGGTTACAACAGTGTTAGGCACCACCACAGAGTTACCAACCGTCTTTGAAGTATCAAACCAGCTAGATACAAAGACTTTTCGTGTTATCACTAAAAGTGAAGAATTTAGTTTCACAACGAGTAGCCTTCATTTTTCAAATGAAGCTATTGCTGCACTTAATACCGGTGATATACAAGGTCTTTATGCTATTGGTGACGCACAATTGGCCATTAAACAGGCTGAACGAAAGACACTCACAGATTAATTGATAGAAAAAAGAACGACAGTAGCGTGTAAAACGCCGTTACTGTCGTTCTTTTCCTAATCCGCTGAATATAAAATACCAGCAGCTTGCAATTTTTCCTTAATCAGAGCAAACTGTGTGGCATCAGCACAACTGATCGTATGCAAATGAATACCTGCCGTCAATTCGGATAATAGATGTGCCTGCTTATTTTGGTAATTGTGTATAAACCGTGTGATCTCCTGATTATTAGTTAGGTTCAATTGGCCGGTTAATTCACCATAAAGCTCATGGGCTACCGTGACGTCAAGTACTTGGCCACCGTTGGCAACAATCAACCTTAGCTCATTTTCTGTCTCGGCTGGCGTATGTTTACACACAATTTTACCGGTAAATATAGCCTGCTCATTGCGATATAAATAACCATTGAAGGCTGCGGTGATACCTTCACCGCTAGCACGGAGTAAGGCAATATCGCCGACAATCGTTTGCCGGCTGACTTTAAATTGGCCGGCAAAATAGTTGGCACTGATTGGTTTCTGTGCTGCTAGTAATTGTTCCTTAATTCTTGTCCGTCGTTCAACACCACTAAGCATGTTGTTCACGCCCCAATCTATGTTGTAAATAGCCTAATAACCGATCCTTAGGCTGAAAGCCACTAACTCGGGCAACTGGTTCGCCGTTTTGAAACAGTAACAAGGTCGGCAAGCCTTGGACTTGTAATTTCTTAGTCAGTTGGGGGTAATCGTCCACATTTAAACGACCAACGCTTAACTGGGGTAAGGCCTGCTCACACGCCAATAAGATTGGGGTCATTTTTTGACAAGGTACACACCAGGCTGCCCAAAAATCGACTAATACTGTTCCTGATTTAACGAATGGCAAAAAGTTGTTTTCATTCAATTCACTTGCGATAATTGTCACCTTCTTAAATTCCGCACACTTTTTTCACCAGTGGATGCGTTAACTACGTTATAATGAGTTTAAACATTCTAATTTAAGGAGTCAACTCAATGGCTATTTTTTGGTGGGTATTAAATGTGCTGGTTTTGGCCAGTGCCGCCGTTTCGATTTTTTGGCAATCACAGATTACCATTCGCGCGAAATATAATTACTGGTCCTTGGGTTATGGCGTTGTTTTTGGCGTTTTACTGACGACCAACGTTATTAATGATTGGTCCTATATCGTCTTTACTGCTGCCTTTATCTTGATCAACATTATTTCTGGTGTCGGCGGCTTAACACCAGAGCGAATCATTACTAATGGTATTTTCTACGCTACGGCTGTGCGGTTCACTGATCTGCAAACGATCACGTTAACGCAACAGCCACTTCCTGGTAACCGGATCCGAATCATCGCTATTTTTAAAACTAAACGCAATCGCCGTATCAGCTTGGTTTTCACGCAAACTATGGAAACTTTACTAACGCAATTACGTAAAGTCATCCCCAATGATGTAGCGGTTGAAGTTCGCTAAACAAATAAAAGCGTCCATTGCTGGACGCTTTTTGCTTACGCTAATTTAACCGTATAATTAGGCCCAATAATCCCGGGAAAAGCACCTTGTTCAATGAATTTGGTGTTAGCGGGATGAGCAATCAGCCATTTTCCCCGCTGAAATAGCGTCGGCACTTGTGACTTGTTGGTTAACGGTGTATTGATACCACGTTGTAAAGCAACCATACATTGAAAACCGTGCGGCGTTGTTTGGCACGGCGCAAAATGCATCGTCGTACCATAGAGCATGATCATCACACCAGCTGGAACAAAAAATGCGGTCACATCAGTAGTTTGATAATGAGCATCAGCTTGAAGTTGGTGTATATCACCAAGAAACAACACCATATCCGTTGTTGCCACATTAACTTCTGGTGACTGGTGCCATTCTAGACAGTTCAATTGACTGCTATGACCGTTACAATAACCGACTTGAATTGGTAGATCACCAAAAACCTGCGCTGGCAACATTGTTTTGGCAACGACTTTTTCTAAAGTTTGATCTGTCGCCACGTACGTATTACCAGTTTCCGGAATAGGCTTAGCCTTCAAGGCCGATAATAAAGCTGCCGCATCGATGTTAGTTATGATCTGTCCGAACTGTTGAAACGCCGCTGCAGTTACTGGTAATAATGTAAAATCAGAATTGGTTTGCTTCAACGTTGCATACATCGTATCACCTATCCTTTAATTAGCTATATCATTAGAATAGACGGGTTAGCTTAAATGGAGGTTAAAATCAGTCTTTCTTATCAAGCACACTTCATACTCAAACCAGCAACTTAATGTCTGCCTAAGCTCTCACTGCAAATACACCGCCAACAACGCTATTCCCGCCTGACAGCTAGACTGCATCACTTCTTCTGGTTCGCCAGCAAAATGATAAGTCGCAGCAAACTTAATTTTCGGTCCAACTAAACCAATACATACCGTCCCCACCGCTGCGCCATCTAATTCAGCTGGGCCAGCTACACCAGTAAAAGCTAATGCATAATCAGTTCCAGCTATTTTACGTGCCCGCGCAGCCATTTCTGTGGCCACCTCCGGACTGACCACACCAAACTTTTCAATTAATGGCGCCGGTACGCCTAAGATTTTAGTTTTAGCGCTGGTCGCATACGTGATGAAGCCGCCGGGGTAAACGTCACTAGCCTGCGGTGTTGCAGCTAATTGGCTTTGAAATGTGCCACTGGTCAAACTTTCTGCACTAGTCAGTGTCAGGTGGCGTTCGGTCAAGCGTTGTGCCAAAGTCGAAAAATCCATCGTGATCTACCTCCATTGCTTTACCTTTAACGTAACAAATATAAGTACAAAGCCAAAACAATACGCATGAAAGTTGCGTCGCCGCTGCATTAGCTTATATAGTGAAGTTGTACCTAAAACTGAAATAAGGAAGTGACCGTTTATGGATGATGATCGGATCAAAGAAACTTTTCAGCAGGACGAACAGCGCAGTGGTGCCGCTGATAGCAATATGAGCTACGACGAGCAAAATGATAATCCAATGGAACCTGGCACAAAAGCGCCGCAGGAAACACCAGATTCAGTACCGAACCCAAATGAAAATAACGATCAGGAAGAAAGTCAGCTTGATCACTTACTTTATGATGAAAACAAGGACGCTGCGCACGAAGATGAAGATAAAGGCTTTGTTACTGAAGAGCTTGAGCACGAATAAGCAAAAAAATCTGTCGCTATTAATTTAGCGACAGATTTTTTACATTTAACCAGACGAGTTAAAACTATTTCAGATATTTTTCCCAATCTTTAACTTCCATAAATTGAGCCCGTTCAAATTGATCTTTCATATCGAACGGTACCGTCCCATCGATAACTAATTTAGAGGACATCCCACGAACCCGAATTGATTTAGGATCATATTGTGGCCGTTCAGATGGATCCAAGGGATGATTACGCATTCCTGGCAGAACCATCAAATCTTGATCAGCTTGGAACCGCGTATTCATCGTCCAAATAACATCATTCATATCAAAAATATCCACATCATCATCAACTAAAATGACCGTCTTTAATTCTTTGAAGGCGGAAAAAGCCAACAAAGCGGCTTGCCGTTGAATCCCTTCATCGGCTTCATTTTCCTTGTGAATCTGCAAAATTGACATCAGTTTACCCCCACCAGCTGGCGGATTATAAACGTTCAAAACCTTACCTGGAATCGCACGGTCAACTAATTGTAGAATACTAGCTTCAGTTGGAATACCAGCCATACTGACGTGTTCTTCACTAGGACCAATAACCGATTGCATGATCGGCTTGTCTTTGCGATGAGTTACTGCGGTGACTTTAATGACTTGCAGTGCTGGATTAGCATCACCGTCGTAGCCAGGGAACTCTGGCATGGCCTTGCCAGTATGCGTGTTGATATCTTCCTGAATCCGTTCATTCGGCATAATATAGCCTTCCAACGTATATTCAGAACGGGCAATCGCTTTTTCATCTACAGTCACACCAGCCACTAAATCGACTGCTTGCTGGCGAATTGCACCAGCAACACCTAGTTCGTTATAACCAAATGGCGTGGTCGGTGGTTCAAAGGTCGCACCGATGGTAATGGCTGGATCCAAACCAATACTAATTGTGATTGGCATTGGTTGATTCGCTTTTTCATATTCTTCGGCAAAAGCCCCAATATGGCGCCCGCCTGGCATAATATAGATACCGATTTTGTCTTTATCTTCCAAGACCATCCGGTGAATGGTTACGTCACTCTTTGATTTATCCATGTTAGAACCAAGTACAACACCAACTGTGATGTATGGACCAGCATCTTGCGGTGTGTTGGTTGGTGCAGCCACTAACTTACGAATATCAAAATCAGCATCGGTTGCCCGATGAATAACCTCATGCGCAGGTGCTTCAGCTTCTGTGACCATTTGTGGCCAAACTGGATTAGATACAGACTCGTTCAAAAATTGGCCTAACGTTTTATAATCGTGGTGGAACATAGCGCCAACACGTTTGCGACTAGCCATCAAGCCAATCAATACGCGTGTTTGGGCGAACCCTTTAACATTATTGAACATCATTGCTGGCCCTTCTTGAGTTGGCCGTTGTACCGTACCGCCTGCACCAATATAACGGTACACACCAGACAGTTCTGCTTCAGGATCAACTTCAACGTCGGTTTCATGGTATTGGCCAGGCAATTGCTTGAGCTCGGCCAAAACACTTCTTAAATCATATTTATCTGCCATCTTATTTTTACCTCCTGAATTAAGCTTACTAGTTCAGTATAAGCGGTGGTGCTTAGCGCTACAAATCGTATTTGGCGTTTTATTATGCTGAAGTGGAATAATAAAAAAACTATCAGCACTTAGCTGGTAGTCATAAAACTATTTACCGGAGTTAGTTTCTAAGTCAGTATCTGGTGCCAAATCCGTGACCCAAGTAGTCAACTTAGGACAGTACGTTTCAATCAGGCCAACAATCCGACCGGAAAGTAGCGCGGAGATAACAGTCCCTTCGCGCACACCAATTAATTGATGACTGAAAACTAAGCTTATCACGACCGCAACAATAACCATGGTTAGATCAGCACGTACTTTCATACGCGGAAATTGCATGTGCTTATAAAATGCAAATGCCGCTGTGATCCCTTCACCGGCCATCATCAATGTACGTGAGTTGATTTCAAAGAAAACGCCGATTGCTAATAAAACGACACTCACCAGCGTCAAAACCACCTGCACCCAATAATGTGTTGGCTTAATAAAACTAAAAACACCGACAAACCAATCGATCATTGCACCGAAGAAAACTGATGGTACAAGTTGAATTACATTTGCCCAAGTAAAATTTTTACGCAATACGAACCACTCTATTGTAATCAGAACGACCATAAAAACAATTGTCCATTGTCCAATGGTAAACGGCGTTAATTCACTGAGTACGTTGGGAATACTTGAAATTGGCGACGTTCCCAGCATAGCAATTTGGGCCAAGGCAACACTCGCCGACATAACGGTAATCCCGAATAACAAACACAAAAAATGTTTCAGTGTCCCAATAATGCCCCAAGTCTTGATCATGACTTTTTCACCGCCAATGCTTGCCGGACAAGCTCTAACTGTTGGCCAAAAACTTGGCTATCAATCGCTGGGTTTTGCGCAAATAATTCTGACCACCACTTATTTGTGATCTCCTTTAAGCGCTGGGCCAACTGCTGTCCCAGTGGTGTCAACGTAATCACCTTGGCCCGGCGATCATTGGCATGCGGGGCACGCTGCACCCAGCCTTTATCGATCAATACACGAATATCGCGCGCTAATAAGCTGGGATCGATCGTCATCCCTTGGGCAATTTGCTGTTGCGTCAACTCAGCATGATTGTAAATAAACATCAATAAATCACTTTGAGTTGCGCGAACATCAAGCTCGGTAATTTCATGCTTAAAGTCTTTTTTTGACTGCCGGTAAATAGCACCAATAAACTTGCTGAATTCAAATAATTCCAAATAGTGACCTCCAATTTTTTAATGGACTTATCCATTAAAATGCTTTTAATAACTTTTGTCAAGGTTTACAGAAATGCGTCCAAATAAAAAAGCCCCTATCCACGTAGGATAAGTGCCTTATGCGCACATTTTCTGCTAGTTGTTGCTAGGTAACTCCAATTGGAAATATTTGCACGGGGTTAACGCCTTTAAATTATGCGCTTCGTTAGCTGGCACAATAATCAACTCACCGGCAGTGGCAATCTCTTCTCGTTCAGTCGTCGCATAACTAACTTGTAATTGCCCTTCGAGTACCATAAAAACCTTTTGTAATTGGCTAACTTCATTACTGATTGTTTCATTAGCCGCAAAAGCATACAAAGTTAGCGGCGCACTGGTGCCAATTTTATCACTTAAAAATCGGCTAGAGATCTGTTCATCATGATAATTGATCAAATTTTTTAAGTCTAAACGCATTATTTCACCTCGGGCTTCACAACGATCAGTAACATTTGAAAAGCTTCTTGGGCATATAGTGCATGTGGTGAGTTAGCTAGGATCACAATACTTTCATCAGCCGTGACAACAAATTTATCCTGATCAATAGTCACTTCAGCAACACCAGATAAGATGTTCAACATCGCATCCCCAGTCGATGCGTGGCCACCAATTGTTTGCCCCTGATCTAAGGAAAGGATCGTCATGCCTAAATCATCACGTTGCACTAACGTTTTGCTCAACATTTGCTCTTCCTCAACAGGTACAAGTTGTTTTAAATCAATTACTTGCCGCTGCGCAATCTTTTCGATATAGCTCATTCTATCAGACTCCTTTGACCGCTTGATTTTTAGAAGCATCAATCTAATCTAGAATTCTTGTATTCGCTTTAATTAAGAACTCTTCTCAATTGTAATGGACTTATCCGTTACCGTCAAACTGACAACTAATCAAGCTTATACACTAAATACTTGCCTAAAAATCAAGACATGAAGCCTAAAATGCTTGGGTTTATGGAATCGCTAATTTATAGGCCAAGGGATGTTTAAAGCGGAAAACACCTTATTATCATAATCACGAATTGCACTTAATTTGATAATTCAAGAGACAAAAAAGCACTTGCCCAATAAGGACAAGTGCTTTGCCAAAACATTGATATAACGAAGATATTAACGTTTTGAGAACTGTGAAGCTTTGCGGGCTTTTTTCAAACCTGGCTTTGAAGCTTATGGTTTCTATAGGTTTTAAAATCAATCAAAATAGGGCTTTGCACCTACAAAAAAATTAAAAGTTTCAAAGTATTTTAACCAGTTTGAAGCCTCCGTACCAAAATTGGTACTGATTTTGGGGAACGTAAGACTACGATTACAGTTCTCTAAGCAAAAAAAAGCATTAGAAATATTAACCATAAAATTGCGCCAAATTGCTCACGAATTGCGTAAAAATTGCACACGAATGATTAAAAGCAGACAAATAAAATTGTTTGCTTTTTTCTTTACACTTTATCAAAGATTAATAATTATTAGGAGGTTAAAGGCATTGAACATAAAAGCCCGAAAATTGTCGGTTTGGTTCGCCCTACTCACAATGATCATTTCAGTTTTTGCAGCACCTACTTCCGCATTTGCCGCAGACATGACAAATATTAAGGCTGGTGATTGGGTTTCAACCTGGCATTTACCAAACTTTAATGGCCTTCATTGGACTGAAGAAGGCATTTATATGAAGAAAGTAGATAATAAAATTGCTTTCTGTGTTGAGCATGGTGTTCCTTTGGATATGAGTGGCTCTGGTTACAATCCCAGTGAATACTCAGATGCCAAAAAAGAAAGACTCGCAAAAATTGCCTACTACGGTTACCAACAAAATCCCACAAATTACAACTACGGGGTTACCCAAACGCTAATTTGGGAAGAACTTGGTAGTGAGTTGTTAACCAATAGTCTACCCGACTATCAAGCACAAAAGAAAGTCATTCTAGCTAAAGTCAATACACACGATCAGAAACCATCATTTGATGGTCAAAATATTACGCTAAATGTTGGTGATTCAATCACACTAAACGATACCAACAATCGTTTAGCACAATTTGCCACTCAGGTTGCTAACTCAGCTAATCTACAAATTGATAAAAATGGTAATTCACTGAAACTAACGGCGACAAAAGATTCTAAAGCTAGTGGTGAATTAATTTATGCCATTGCCAAACAGGCCGACGTTGGTCAATCGTTTGTTTACACTAAGGGAAGCCAACAAAAGATCGTTAATTTTAAATTATCAAACGCTGGTGAATTTAAATTAAATATCAAAGTCAATTTAAATGGTAATCTCCGCGCTAAAAAAGTTGATGCTGATACAGGCAAAGCATTACCAAATGCCAAACTTAAATTTGAATACAATGGTCAAACTAAAGAAGTTACTACCGGCAATGATGGCTATGCAGCTTTAAACGATATTAAGGCTGGAACTAAAGTTAAAGTTTCTGAAGTATTGGCACCAAATGGTTACTACAACCAAGGCGATTTAAAGGAAGCAATTATCGCTCCTAATCAAACGATTGAAGTTGTTTTAGGTAACAAGGAACAACTTGGCAATGTTCAATTATCAAAAATTGGTCGTGAATTTGGCACAACAATGTTCAACAAATACTACAGTCTAAATGGTGCAGTTTACGGCATTTATAGCACTGATGGTAAAAAAGTTGGCACGATTACTACAGACAGTACCGGTAAAGGGACTCTACAGAACCTTAAACTTGGCAACTACTATGCTGTAGAGGAAAAAGCCCCAGCTGGCTATATTCTTAGTACTACTAAGTTACCGTTCGAATTAAAGTATGCCGGTCAAAACGTTCAAGTCACTAGCAGCGATGTTCATGCTACTGATGATGAACAATTAGGAACTGCCACATTGATCAAAGAAGATAAATTAACCGGTAAAACATCACAGGGTGCAGCCTCATTAGATGGTGCGGTCTATGAATTATACCGAACTTCAAATAATGAATTAGTTAAAACTGTCACTATTAAAGATAATCAGGCCAGTGTTGCCAACCTAAAATTGGATGACTACTACTGGGTCGAGAAAACTGCCCCTACTGGTTATCTACGCGATACAGCTAAACACCCATTTAAGCTAGCCTACGCCGGTCAAAATGTGAAAACCGCTACTGAATCTGAAACCGTTAAAGAACAAGTAATCACTGGCGGCTTTGACCTCGTAAAAATTGGTAATTATGACTGGCATACTGCCCTCTCAAACAAACTAACTGGTAAAGAAAATAAAACTAAACCGTTAGCTGATGTTGAATTTACGGTTACCAGTGATACTACTAAAAAAGTAGTTAAAACCGGTAAAACTGACAGCGAAGGTTATTTGAAATTTACTGACTTGCCTTATGACACTTACACTGTTACAGAAAACAAAACACCAGAAGGTTACAAAACCATTGATCCATTCAAAGTAACGATTCATACACAAAATGAAACTCATCATTATGGCGTCGAGAATAAAGTAATTGAAGAGAAATTGCGTGTCGTCAAAGCTGATACAGAAAGTGGTAAGACAATACCATTAGCTGGTGCAGCCTTTAAGATTAAATCATTACAAACTGGTAAATACGTAACCATGCCAAATCATAACCATGATGGTATGACCGATACATTCTTGACTAATGAAGCTGGCTACTTGATTACCAGTGAAACATTGCCTTATGGAAAATATGAATTGGTAGAGACAAAAGCCCCTACTGGCTATGTTTTAGCAAAAGATCCAGCTAGCTTCACAATTGACGGTACACACAAAGATGGCATCGTTGATATTAAGTTTTTAGATAAGTCACAAAAAGGTATCGTTGCACTGAAAAAAACTGGTGCTACTCCAGTTAGTGTTGATAAACAAACGACTAAGTTTGGCGATCAATACAATTTCAAATATGATTACACTTCACTAGCTGGAGCCAAATTTGAATTCACTGCCCGTGAAGACATCAAAACTGCTGACGGGACTGTCCACGCTAAAAAAGGACAAGTAGTCGCAACGGCAACTACTGATGAAAATGGTCAGATTAAAACACCACAACTATATTTAGGCAAGTATGCTGCTAAAGAGGTTGGTGCACCAAACGGCTATGTACTCAATAGTAACCCAATTGATTTTGAGCTGAAATATGCGGGCCAATCGGTTGAAGTCACTTCCACCTCCCTAGCAATGACTAATGACTTCCAAAAATTGAACGTGACAGTTGCTAAACAAGCTGAAGCAATCAAAAATTGGAATGGCAACAAACCTACTTTAGATAAAGTTACTGCCAATGGTCAAGTCTTCGGTATCTTTACTCGTGAGGCTTACAGTAACGGTACTATTAAAGTTCCGGCGAAGGCACTTGTTGCAACAGCCGTTACTAAAGATGGCAAAGCTAGTTTTAATGGTGTACAACTTCCCGAAGGAAAATACTTTGTTAAGGAATTAGACGCTGGTGATCAATTTGACCTAGATACAGCCGAACATGACTTTGAATTTACTGCCAATGATAATCAAGCAACTAAGTCATTCGAAATTACGGGTGAAAAAGAGTCCCCAATTCTAAATAAACTTCACTTAAATGAATTCTCCTTCAAAAAAATCAATGAAGTCGCAAAACTTGATGAAGGTACTGGTTATAAATTTGATTTTGCTGGTAATGCTAAAGATGCAGAATTTGAATTATTGGATAGTACTAAGAAAACTATTCAAAGTATCAAAATTAATGATCAATCAATTGGAACCTTTAAAAACGTTCCGGTTGGCACCTTTTATCTACGTGAAAAAGCAACATCAAATAACCAATTAGTTTTAAATACAGATTTAGTTAAAATCATCTCTACAAAAGACGATATTACTGCCTATGATACACAAAATAAATTAATTAGCGCAACAACTGAAGCTGACGAAAAAGAAACAGATGAGGCAGATAAAAGTAAACAGTCACTCATTTTGTTCGAACTAAAGAACTATCTCATAAAAGGTACTGCTCAATTGACTAAGAAAGATGTCAGTGATGGTAAATTATTACCAAACACTGGCATCAAAATTATTGATGCTGATGGTAAGACAGTTACTGAGGGTCGGACTGATGATCACGGTGTATTTAGCTTTGAAAATTTGCCTGCTGGTAAGTATGAGTTTATTGAATTCGATGCACCCAAGGGCTATAAAATCAATGAGGAACCAGTTCCGTTTGAAATTAAAACCAATGGTGAAATCGTCAAAGCCGAAATGACCGATAAAAAAATTGACCAACCTTTGATACGTTTACCACAAACTGGTGAACAAAAAACAATTTGGCTTTCTATTATCGGATTTGTCATCTTAGCTAATGTATTTATCTTTGTTGGTGTTTACCATCTCAAGAAGCATCACGAAGAATAATGTTTATTTCAGCAATCAACATGTACCCCAGTGACCAGCCCAATGTATTACTTGACGGTGAAATTATCCTTAATCATTGTTTGATCATTAAAGATATTCAATTGATTCAAGGTAATTATCGTCTATTCCTAAACTTCCCCCAAAATGAAACTGGTCGCACCACCTATCCCCTCAATAAATATTTTTACAACGATCTATTAAGCAAAATAATTGAATATTATAAACAACTCAAACCAGATAATTAAGACTATCTGGTTTTAATTTACTCAAAAATGAAAGAAGGAACTAATTCATGGAACTAAAAAATATCATCCCTAACATAAAAGGCACCTTTGGCAACTTAACCTTTGGCAGTGAAAAAAGTGAGAATCGCGAAGGTGGTCGTAATGGCAAGATTATCTCGCACACTTACAATCTATACTCTGATTTACAACGTGCCGATAATATTGAGGTCACTATCCCGGCTGAATCTGGAGATAAAAAATTAACCATTGAAAAAGAAGCACGTATCCAGTTGATCAATCCTCGAGTATCAGCTGTTGGCTATCGAATTGGTGATCAAGCTTTTACCAACTACACTTGCAATGCTGATGACATCATTAAACTCTAATCCACTAACGACAAAAGAAAGAAGGAATTTTATATGCGTTTACCAGAAGGAATTGTCCTAGATACAGAAAAAACATTTGGTGTTTTAAAATTTTCGGCCCAGCGGCGTGAACGATTTGTCCAAGACGAAGATGGCAATCGAACTAATGATGTTGCTGCACGAACCTTTGATTTAAAGAGTTACGAACAAGGACAGATGATTCAAGTTTCTATTCCGGCTGAAGCTGGAACTAAGGAGTTTGCTTACGATCAAGTTGTTATGCTAGTTAATCCAGTTATTGACACCGTTGCTAATGCTGACTTTCGTGGTGCTGATGTGTCTTGGTATTTGAAAGCCGACAATATTGTGGCCGCAAACGAAAAAGCGAAAGGATTAGAAAAACCAGCTAATGACAAAAAATAACTTTAGAGTTTCCCCCTCTCGTTCACCCACATTTCTGTGGGTATTTGTATGAAAATTCAATACGAGGAGACAAGAGTATGCCAGTGCATATTAGTGCTATACCGATTGTTAGGAAAGAAATCTTCATCAGAAATTACAAACAAGCTGTGAAGCCACGTTACCAAACAGATCTTAGAAGCTTATTAAATGAAGTAACTATTGCTTTGATTGAAGGAATATATGCTTACCATCATTTGTATATTGCCAGTGAACAAACAAATGATGGTGTTACTAAAAAATTTGCTTTTAATATTTTTGAAACTACCGATAGAATGCATGTTTTTTATATCGGTATGACCGATGAATGATAATTTGAAAGTGAGGTAAACCAATATGTCGATCAATGATATAGCAGTCGTCCGCCGCGAAGATTTTTATGATGACTATCGTAATGAAGTTAAACCAGAATTTCAGCGGGACCAAGAAGAATTAGTAGAAGAAATGGTCACCATTTTAGTTGATAGTCCTGAAAGCTATCAACATATTCAAATCAATGATGAAATGACTGAAGACGGTCATGCCAAGTTATTTACTTTTACTAGTTATGAAAGTGAATATGGCCTACAGATTCATTATGTTGGCGTCAATGATGGTTAATGAACTGATATGTTCACAATCTCAAATTAAGGAAGTGTAATAAATGCAGCACAGCATCCCTATGATTGATCAAGAAAAGTTCATCACCGATTATAACAACAATATTCTATCTTGTTATCAGGTAGCCCCAGAAGTATTGATCAAAAATATTACTAAGCGTATTCTTGGAAATCCAGACGCTATATTAATATTTGGTATTTTACCAAGAAAATCAGTGAATGGCCGGGGTAATAAATTTATTTTCAGTCTTGTCGAGAGCAAAACCGGTCTTCAAATATATTATGGTTGGTCCCCTGTCAATAAAATAGACAATTTAAATAGAGACTTTTTTGTCCTATGCCACGACTAAATTTTGAATTTGAGTTTGATACTCATCTTCAAGTTGCTTTGGTGATTTGAATCCACAGTGACTGTGAATTCTAACTGTGTTGTAAAACGTTTCAATGTACTGAAAAACTAGTCGTTTAGCTTCGGAGTATGAATGGATTTTAAACCGATTTATCCATTCACGCTTAATCAAGGCATGAAACGACTCAATGCAGGCATTATCCCAAGGATAAGCTTTCTTTGAATAGCTTAATGTCATGTTAGCTGTAACTTGATTGTAAGCTTCAGACGTAAACTGACTACCACGATCACTGTGCATGATTAATGGCTTGCTAATATGGCGACTGTGCTTAGTCTTTTCAATAAGTGGGATGACATTCGATACCTCCAAGGTTTCAGATAAGTCCCAACCAATGATCCGTCGGGAGTACAAGTCCATAATACTGGTTAAATAAACGAATCCGTCATGAACTGGAATATAAGTGGTGTCAATGCACCAAACGGCGTTTGGTCGCAATGGATTGAACTGCTCGTCTAAAATATTTATTAGCTGTTTATCAAACTTAGAATTGCGAGTGGTAGTCGTCCAAGGGGTTAGGTAAACGGCGTGAATGCCAAGTTCACGCATATACTTACCAACAGTTCGTTCAGCGATCTTATATCCTTTTGAGCGAAGTTCTTGGGTGATTTTGCCGGCACCGTAAATACAAAGGCTTTTGAGCCAAATTGCTTTAATTTCACCTTGAATAAACTTCTTCCGAAGCTTTCGCGGTGATTGGTGATTATGACGCTTTTCTCGTTGATAGTAACCACTTCTTGAGATTCCAACATAATCACACATACCATTGATGGAAGGGTGGGATTCCAAAGCGTGCTGAACGTCCATTTCTTGGTATACCTTTTCGGTAGTTACTTGCTCAGAATCCCGATTGATTTTTTTAACACTTCGATCGCTCCTTCAGCGTCACGAAGTTGACGCTTTAGTCGTGCAATCTCCTTGTCCTTATCGCTGGCAAAATTACCAGAGCCACGGCCAAACTCCCCAGTCTCAGTAAACAGCTTAATCCATTTATGTAATGTACTAGCCCCAATACCTAGATTCTTACTTATTTCATTCATGGTCATGTGATCCTTGTTATCTAAGTAATACTGAACGGCCTGTTCCTTAAATTCCTTGTCATAACTGTGCTTCGTCATTATTTGATCCTCCAATTTACTTCCTTAATTATACTAAATCAGAGTCTCTATTTAACTTGTACACTTTTTATTCTAGGCCCAGGTGGTGATATAGATGAATCGAATCTTTAAATATCGTGGCATCAGAATTTATCCGCACCACAAGTACTTGTTATTCCATTATTTACTTTCTGTTTTTCTCAGTTTCTTCCTATTAAATGTAGTTACGTTCTATTGGAATATTTTGAATAAGATTAATTTAAAGAATGTTTCGTGGCCGTTCATTAAATCCTTATCTTGGTCATGGTACGGTCTAATATTGAGTACTATTGTTAGCATTATTATTACTGCCACCCTAGTAATCATCTTACGGGTACGCTTTGACAACTTCTATCAACAACTGCGCCACCGACAAAAGTTGGCGCGCATGATTTTAGAAAATAACTGGTATGAAACTTCCACACAACAAAGTGAAAGTTATTTTAAAGACTTATCTAGCCGAAAATCAAAAGAAAAAATCAGCTACTTTCCACGAGTGTATTATCTATTAAAAGATGGTCTAATCCACATTCAAGTAGAAATAGTTATGTCTTCATATCAGGATCAACTACTACATTTAGAGAAAAAATTGGAAGCCGGCCTCTTTTGCGAAATGGTCGATAAAGTACTCCACAACTCATTTGTTGAATATACTTTACTCTACGATACCATTGCTAATCGTATTCGAATCGAAGATGTAACTTGTGATCATGGCGAAATGCGTTTGATGAAAACTGTAACTTGGAAATATGATTCACTTCCACATATGTTGATTGCTGGCGGTACTGGTGGTGGTAAAACCTACTTTATTTTGACTTTGATTGAATCGCTACTCAAAACAAATGCACAACTAACTATCCTCGATCCCAAGAATGCTGATTTGGCAGATTTAGAAGCGGTGCTGCCTGATGTTCACTTTCAAAAAGAAGATATGATTGCCGCTTTGAATGACTTTTATAACGCTATGATGGCTCGTAATGAAGCAATGAAAAAAATGGACGGTTACAAGACTGGCGAAAACTACGCCTATCTTGGATTACCTGCCCATTTTCTGATTTTTGATGAGTATGTTGCTTTTATGGATATGCTTGGTCGTGAATCCATTACCGCTATGAGTAAACTCAAACAGATTGTTATGTTAGGCCGCCAATCCGGCTTCTTTTTAATCCTGGCCTGTCAACGGCCGGATGCTAAATATCTCGGTGATGGTATTCGTGATCAATTCATGTTCCGTGTAGCACTTGGTAGAATGTCTGACCTTGGCTATACAATGATGTTCGGAGAAACCAATAAAGATTTTTTCCAGAAACCAATTAAAGGTCGTGGCTACATTGATACTGGTGGTAGTGTCATTAGTGAGTTCTATACACCAATGGTACCCAGAAAGTATGACTTTCTAACCAAAATCGAAGCGGCTTATCTATCAATGCATACCGAAAAGCAATCTACCCCAGATAATTAAGGAGGGTTATATGCCATCAGTCAGAATTAATAATGAGCCCAGATTTAAAGAAGATTTTCGGCTTAACATTGCTAATCTTTCCCAGACTAATGCTGAGGATTAGGGTAATAACGTAGCAGAAAGCCTTGAGAGTCCTTTATCTCTACACTGTCCATGATATGCAACCGTGGATAACATCAACGATATTTTTGATTTCTTATCTACTATTATAAAACAGTATTAAATTATGCTGAGAGTATAACGCTACTTGATAATACCCAGGATAGTTACTTATATCGCTTGGCTTAGCTCATCAAGCTTAATAGACCTGAAAGCATCATAAACCTTAAACTTATTGTAATTCATTACCATACTGGTAACTCCTAATTTTCAGAATATTTTAAATATGCTCTAAGATATTAATATAGTAATTTGGTAGTGACTCTTTCAGATTTTCTTTTACTGAAAATTGATTTTCAGGGGTACGTATCCATTCTTTAACTCGTTTTTCTCCAAGGTTATCTTTTCCAATTATGTCTGCAATGCTTTTGACCAGATATCTATCATTTAGTCCCAATCTATACAAATTTTTTTCAGTTTGGTTTGGAAGTCCTAACTTCATTGATTCATGTAAATTAGTCAGGCGTTTCTTTTTTGATTCATCGCTAACCAACTCCAAAATAGATGATACTTGCATAGACAAATCGTATTGTAATATTTGGTCACATATGTGAAAAACTAATTCAACAGAAGGTTTCCTATTACCAATACGTATATCTGGGTATTTGTTCCACATATTAACCATCTCGACATAAGACTCACCCATAATCCACATTTTTGCAAATTGATAATATAAATTCAATACATTGGCATCGGATTGATCAAGTTTCTGTTCTAGTACAGGCCATATATCTTTTAAAACTTGTACAATATCGTCTGACTCAATAGAATCGTTTATATTGACTTCAACGAAATTTTCAATATCTATAGCATCGTTAACACCAATCATCATTTTACTATATTTTTTAATTTTTTCATTTCCAAGATCTAAAATTACTATTTTTTTATATAGATTCATAAACAGTTCCATAATTAATTTTTTGTCATCATCACTACCGATGGCATAAGCATATGTTTTTTCAACAACATGTATCAAATTTTCTTCAGGGTCTCCATCGTTCAGTAAATCCCACGTAGCCATTAAAAAATTTTCTATTTTACTAATGGCATCAGCTTTTATTTGAAAAACACTTTTTAAATTTGGATTTACATTTGATAAATTTGCTTTTATCCACATAACTGGATTTTTTAAGAAATCAGCACGAAACCACATAGATGTAGTTATAACCGCTGATTGATAATTATATTCATCAATAGGTGTATCCCGGAATAAATTTAGAATTGAACTTCCTAAATCCTCAACCCTCTCTCTGTTAATATTGCTAATTATAGCCTTTTGGGTTTCCTTATTCTCATGCACATTTCCATAAGCCATAAAAATTACGTTACCGTCGTTTTCAATTCCTGGGCGTCCGACCCTTCCTATCAAATTTCGTAAACTTCTATTATTCAACTTTAAGTTTCCATAACCCTTAGATGTAATTAACATTGACTTTATAGGTAGATTTACTCCCTGTGCTAGCGTTGATGTACACAGTAACAACTTAATATGTCCCTGTGAAGCCTCATACTCCAAAGCATTGCGAATTCCACTCGGAATTTCCGCATCGTGTATAAAAATTCCTTTATAAAATGATCGAACTAGCACACTCTTATCTCCAAAGTTTTTACTAAATAGAGTAGCCAATGAATTTGTAGATCTGTAATCATAATCATTATTTCTTAATTGATTACTAAATGAATTTCTTACATTCGTTAATTCCAGAAAACACTTTGCTAGATTTCGTATACTGTCTTTTCGTGGCGAATATACTGCAACCATACCGGCAGAAATCAATTTTTCAGCAAATAAAGTTGTAACCCATTGCTTCGTGGTAGATTTTTGTTTCCTAATAAAATTAGGTTCAATTCTTCTTGGTGTAACTTTAATTTTTTGTATAACGTCATCAAACCTAATCCATGGATTAGAAACTTTAATATCATTTGCTAGCAGTAAAGTTCCAGAATCATTCTCCTTGTTCCAACCAGCAATTCCATAAGATCGGGAATATTTTTTCTGTTTAATTCCTGATATCTCCACATTATTTCCAGAATTAAACCAATCAGAAATTGTATCGGGATTTCCAATAACCGCTGATATAAAAATTTTCTGAACATCCTCTGGCACTAATTCACTAATGGTTGTCAACAATAACTCAAAAGTAATTCCACGATCATGATTATCTAACTGATGTGCTTCATCAAAAATAATCAAATCAACATTTGAAAGGATTCCCTGACTTTGTCTAATTAAAAAAAGAAGTTTCTCGGGAGTAACCACAACAATAGAAGACTTAGTACTTGATATTCCAAGATCAAATATTAAATCGTCACTACTTTTGGTAAAAGAAATTGATTCATCGGCAAATTCTCTGCATAGTTTACTAAAAATCTCATCTCGAATTGATTTAAAAGGTGCAACAACAATAATAGTTGTTAGATTGTTTCTATATAAAGTTGATCTAATAATTAATGATATGGATGCTGTTTTACCAGCACCTGTTGGCATCTGAACTACAGCAGAATCTCCTAAAAAGATCCCATTTTCACCTAACTTTCGTTGTGATGGCCAAAGAAGTTCTTTCAATTTACCTTTTTTAACCAATGATTGCCAATATTGATGATTGCTGGACGAATATCTGGGCATCAATTCCATTGTTGCTGTAGACAATTTTAATTTTACCATTTGTTTAAGGCACTCAACGGCAATTATATCCATATCATTTCCAGAACGATAAGTATTATCAACTAATTCTCCTAGATATGAATCCATTAATTCAAGCGGTCCATTACCGAGAAGTGATTCATGCAACAATGTACAAAGTTTACTATTAGAATTAAAACTATTATTAGACACCCTCAGAACATCTAATAACATCTTTTGTATTGAACTAAGCTTCCCAATCTTAATGTTTTTAACAGCTACCATCGCGGCACCCTCAAAATCAGCAAAGTAATATGAAACCGCACTAAACAAAGAAATCTGTGCATCACCATTAAAAATATTTTTATCATTAGTTATTGATTTAAGTAGTTCAAGATATTTAGCAGAAAATTGTAATCTAATTTCAGTTTCAATATTTGTTGTTTCATCTATTCTACAAAGATAGTCCGTTATAGCCCCTAGTGTATAATATAATAACTTGCTGAGTCTTTCATTTGTTTTATTTTCTAAACTATTAAGGCCAAGTTCGGATTCCTTATCTTTAGTCCACACGCTCTTGAGAACATCATTATTTTCTCTCAAGATTGTTCACCACCCAATTCGCCATACAGTGCATTCAATAATTTTCTCAAATCAATCCCATGAAAAGTTATCATTCTTAAATTCTTTTTATGTTTTGAAAATCCCACAGTTACTTCTTTCAGTTTATTAAATTTTAAAATTGTGTCATCCACGACCGCTGCTGCAAGATATTGATTATTGTAAGGTCGCTCGATTGGATTCTCAAATCTAGCTATCTTCTTATAATTAAAGGGTGAGCCATTCTGGTTATGTTTGAGTCCTAATTTTGACGCTCCTAATGATGCACTTACTCTTAAATCAATTTGGCTAAGATCATCTTTATTAGAACCATCAATTGCATTCTGTAGTCTACTTTTAGCAGTTCCAGAGAAACCTGTCTTAACTTCGCATATACAAAGCTCATCATTTGGATTTTCACCTGAATCGTCAGCAAATTTAATTGCAAAAATATCCGATCCCATTGTAGACTTATCCTTATTGGGTTTACCATAATACCTGGTAAATAATGTTGGAACCCAGTATTGTTCCAAAAACATTAAATATTCAGCAACTAATACTTCCCCAAAATCCCCAATCCTTACACTATTTGCAAAATTATCACCTAATGTAGGATAAATTCGACTTAAAAGATAATCAAGTGGTTCATTAATTCCTGTATCTTCTAATTCCTCGATTAAATCGTCATCAGAGATAAATTTTCTGCGAAAATTAACTGCCCACTCTTTAAGTAATTTTTCGTCATCAAACGGAACATTAATATTAACTAGATCAATATTTAATGATTCATTACTTTTCACATGATCAATAGCACAATAGCATTGAACATACAAAGGGTCATCTGCCATTATGTTCTTCACCTATCTTTCTCAATTTAAAAATTATTAATCTTATTATAGCACGTATTCCTTCTCGCCACGCCGCGCGGCAGCGCGAAAAGCGCGAGCGTGAGCGGCGGTCGGCGCTAGCCGGCCGCATCAACCCCCGGTATCTCACAGGGGGGTAGTAATTGACTAACATATAGAAAAGTGCACAGTAGAAACGTTGATATAACAACTAAATTAATAGATTTAAGAAAATGCAACCTATCGTAAAAAGGTTGCATTTTTTATTTACAAAATTTAACAAGGAAGTGATCGATTGTCTGATTGGGCTAACTCCGTTAAATCAAGGCGCAAAGCACTGAAAATAACTCAAGACCAATTAGCTATACGACTTGGTGTCACCCGTCAATATCTACAAAGAGTAGAAGCTGGTAACAGTAATGCTAGTAGCGCTTTACAAATGCAAATTGATCAAGTACTAAATCGTTGGTCAAATGAACCTGAACTCAATTTAATTTTTGATTACGTTCGCGTTCGTTTTCCAAGTCATAACGCCGAGATGCTGATCAAAAACATTTTACAGCTTGACCTTGATTACATGCTCTTTGAGGATTGGGCGTACTACGGTTACTCAGCAAAATATGTTTTCTCAAACATTCAAGTGATGATCTCCCCACCAACGGATAATCTAGGAACGCTAGTTGAGTTAAAAGGACAAGGCTGTCGTGAATTTGAAGGTATCCTACTCACTCATGGCGAAACTTGGTTTGATTTCTTTCGCATCTGTATGAAAGAAAATGCCACTTTTAAACGAATAGATTTAGCAATCAACGATATGGCCGGCCTACTTGATATTCCTGAATTAATAACCAAATGTGATCGCAATGAATGTATTTCAGTGATGCGTAGATTTCAAGGCCTTCAATCTGGACCTATGAATGATCCCGAAAAAAATGATAAAGGTGCCACACTCTATATTGGCTCAATGAAAAGCGATATCTACTTTTGCATCTATGAAAAAGCAGCCGAGCAAAATCAAAAATTTGGCATTGACCCAGATGACTACGCAATTAAAAATCGTTTTGAAATTCGTTTGAAAAATGATCGTGCTGCTTTAGCTATTGAAGATTTGTTGATCTATCGTGATGTTGAAAAAACTGCTTTTGGTATCATCACTCGTTATTTACGTTTTGTTGACTATCGAGCCAATCAAGAACGAACTAAATGGCCACTTAATAAAATGTGGTACCGATTTTGCGGTAAAAATCGCCAATCACTTCGTCTAACATTAGCACCTGAGCCTTTTGATTTAAGAAAAACAAAAGCTTGGATACAGAAACAAGTCGCGCCAATGTTGAAAGTTCTCTTTAAAATAGATGCCTTTAACGGCAATACTGAAACAATGACCATGATTAAAAGTGTAGAACTACAAAAACGTCATCTAAAATTATTAGAACAACAAACTATCATTACTGATAAAATCGGTGGTGATTTTTTTGAATGATAATCAGCCAATAGTGACCTTCCCCACTAGTACTAAAGACTATATATTAAATATTTACAACTATAATAATTCACTTGTTGCAATTGTTGAAGATATAAACTTCTATCAACTATTTGAAATGACCGAATATTTTTCAGTACCAGCCATCTACTTTGACTGGTGCTTTTCTGTTTATTGGCCGGCGCCGCTTTGGAGCGTCTATGGCAAACCAATGAAAAACAAATTGTATTTTGAATTGCTATATGAAACATCAATGCGCACTGGTCTACCGATTTTAACAAAGCAAAAAATGAAACGAGGTTTTTGATAATCATAAAGAAGTCGAAAGATCCTAGTAGTTTCAGTGATTGGACCCATAGCTGAAACTTTTAAATCTTATAAATAAACAATTTGGTCACGGCTAACCATTTCAAAATAGTCGTAATAATTTGGAGATCATGCCACTAAATAAAAATAAAAAGGATGATTATATATGAACTTCGGACAAAATTTATTCAACTGGTTTACAAGTAATGCACAAAGCTTAGTATTGATGGCTATTGCCGTTATTGGTGTTTTTCTAGGCTTCAAACGAGAATTCTCTAAATTGATTGGCTTCCTCATCATTGCCTTAATTGCAGTTGGTTTAGTGTTTAATACCGCTGGTGTTAAAGATGTATTGCTTAACTTATTCAATCGTGTCGTAGGAGCGTGATCATATGCAACCTGATGAAATGCAAGTTTATATTGCTAACCTCGGTAAATATAACGAAGGAGAATTAGTTGGTGCCTGGTTCCATTTTCCACTCGACTTTGATGAAGTTAAGGAACGGATCGGTTTAAACAATGAATACGAGGAATATGCCATACATGACTATGAAATGCCATTCAAAATTGATCAATATACAAGTATCGACCAATTAAACAATCTTTATGAAAGTATTGAAAGCCTGGCCGATAGTCCAGTTTATTCAGCGATGGATGAATTAATCAACAATTGGTTCACTAATATTGATGATTTAATTGAACACGCTGAAGAGATAACTCACTACGATGAAGGCAGCATGGAAGACCTAGCCAGTTATCTCGTTGAGGAGGGTCTTATATTTGGTGAACTACCAGATAAGGTTCAATTGTATATTGACTATGTTGCGTTAGGCCGAGACTTAGAAATTGAAGGTAATTACCTTGTTACCAGTAACGGAATTTATGAATATTCTGAATAGCATTTATCGGAAGCTGGCTTAGCAAATGAGCCAGTTTTCTTTTTGAAAGGAGTGTGCAATGAAGAAAGTTAGAAGCTACACCTCAATTTGGTCAGTAGAAAAAGTACTATACGCGATCAATGATATGAACTTACCCTTCCCCGTTACTTTTACGCAAATGACTTGGTTCATTATTTCTCTATTCGTAGTGATGTTATTAGCTGACGTGCCACCACTTAGTTTCATTGATGGTGCATTTTTAAAGTATTTTGGTATTCCGGCTGGTATTACCTGGTTCATGAGCCAAAAGACGTTTGATAATAAGCGACCACTTGGCTTCCTGCGTTCCATTATTACCTACGCGTTTACTACTAAAGTCACCTTTGCCGGTAAACCAGTCAAAACGCACCAACGGCAATCGCTTGATCAAATCACTTATGTTAGGAGGTCGAAACAATGAAATTTCCCATAAAATATATCGAAAACAACTTAGTCTTTAACAAAGATGGCGAATGTTTCGCCTACTACGAGTTGGTTCCCTATAATTATTCTTTCTTATCACCAGAACAAAAGCAACAAGTACATGAAAACTTTCGTCAACTGATTTCACAAAATCGTGATGGTAAAATCCATCTTTTGCAGTTAGCAACAGAATCTAGTGTGCGTGATACTTTACAACGTTCCAAGGACTTAGTTAAAGGAAGTCTGAAAGAGATTGCGGCAACCCATATAGATGGTCAAGCTGAAGCATTGACGGAAACCATTGGCGATAATCAAGTTGATTATCGCTTTTATATTGGCTTTAAATTGTTGCTCAATGACAAAGAAGTCACAGCTAAAAGCATTTGGAAAGATATCTCGTTAGGCTTTCAGGATTTCTTCAATGAGTTCAACGAAAAATTTACCGGTGACTTCATGCATATGAACAACGCCGAAGTAGAACGCTTTACCAAGGTAGCACAATTCTTAGCTGATAAAGTTGGCCGACGCTTCAAAATTCGGCCACTAAACAAAAATGATTTTGGCTATCTGTTGGAACATATTCATGGGATGTCGGGTCAAGATTATGAGGACTACCATTTCCATCTACCACGGCAAGAAAATGAACATGACACAGTGATCAAAAAGTATGACTTGATCAAACCTACACGGTCGCTGATTGAACAAAAACAACGCTATTTAAAAATCACCCACGGGCTAACTGATTCTTATGTTACCTACCTAGCACTATCAGATATTGTTGGTGAACTTGATTTTCCCGGCAGTGAAATTTTCTACTTTCAGCAACAACAATTTAATTTTCCCGTTGATACTTCATTGAATGTAGAAATCGTCACTAACAAAAAGGCCTTAACTAAAGTCCGTAATAAGAAAAAAGAACTCAAAGATTTGGACAACCACGCGTATGAATCTAATAACGAAACCACTCGCGGTGTGGCCGATGCACTGGATTCCGTTGATGAACTTGAGGCCACACTTGATCAAACTAAAGACGCCATGTACAAAATTTCCTACGTTATTCGCGTTAGTGGCCGCTCATTAGACGAATTAAAAAAACGGTCTGATCAGATTCTCGATTTTTACGATTCAATGAACATCAAGTTAGTACGACCCTTCGGTGATATGTTAGGTCTACACAGTGAGTTTATTCCAGCTTCCAAACGCTATATGAATGACTATATCCAGTATGTGACTAATGATTTTATTGCTTCTTTAGGCTTTGGGGCCACGCAAGCCCTTGGTGAAAAAGAAGGTATCTATGTTGGTTACAACGTTGATACTGGCCGTAACGTCTACATCAAGCCAGATATTGCCGCACAAGGATTAAAGGGAACAGTAACAAATGCACTTTCCGCCGCCTTTCTTGGCTCATTAGGTGGTGGTAAGTCTTTTAGTAACAATTTACTGGTTTACTACGCCGTATTGTATGGCGCGCAAGCACTGATTCTTGATCCAAAGTCTGAACGAACCAACTGGGCAAAGGATTTGGATTTCATGCAAGATGATATCAATATTGTTAACTTGACCAGCGAAGAACTCAATCGTGGACTGTTAGACCCTTACATTATTTTGAGTAACCCCAAAGATTCGGAAAGTTTAGCCGTTGATACACTCACTTTTCTCACTGGTATTTCTAGTCGTGACGCCGAGCGATTTCCAACACTACGCAAAGCCATTCGCAATGTCACTCAGGGACCACAGCCTGGATTATTAAAGGTTATTGATGAGTTAAGGCGAGAAAATACGCCAATCTCTATGAACATAGCTGATCACATTGAATCCTTTACCGACTACGACTTCGCAGCATTATTGTTCTCCGATGGTACCGCACGCAGATCAATTGCCTTAGATCGAAAAATCAATATTATCCAAATTGCTGACTTAGTTCTCCCCGATGCAGATAAAACCCAAGATGAATACATCACGGTAGAAATGTTATCGGTAGCCATGCTAATGATCATCTCCACCTTTGCGATTGACTTCATTCACTCCGATCGTTCCATGTTTAAAATTGTGGATTTAGACGAGGCCTGGGCATTTCTGAATGTTTCCCAAGGTAAAACTTTATCGATGAAACTCATTCGTGAAGGACGTTCAATGAATGCTGGTGTCTATCTGGTAACGCAAAATGCCAATGATTTACTGGATGAAAAAATGAAAAATAATATTGGGATGAAATTTGCTTTTCGCTCAACCGATATTACTGAGATCAAGAATACTCTGCAATTCTTTGGCTTAGACGCCGAAGATGAAGGCAATCAACAACGGCTCCGCTCACTTGATAATGGTGAATGCCTCTTTCAAGATATTTGGGGCCATGTTGGTGTACTCCACTTTGACTACATTTTCGAGCATCTCTACCATGCCTTCGATACTCGTCCACCACAGGCACAAGTGTCCGGAGGTGATTAGATGTCACCACGAACAAAACGAGCATTAAAAATTACTGCTACTATCCTGGCAACCTTAGTAATTTTACTTTTGATTACTGCAACCACCGCTAGTGCGAGTGGTTTGGTTGATGAAACAGTTAACACAAAAAATGAGTTTTCTAAATACCCGGTCAATAACTATCAACTCGATTATTTTGTCGATTCCAGTTGGGATTGGCTGCCATGGAACTGGGGTGATGGTATTGGCAAATCAGTTATGTACGCAGTTTACGCTATTACCAACTTTCTCTGGATTGTCTCTGTTTATCTTTCATATGCAACTGGATATCTAATTCAACAAGCCTATTCATTGGATTTCATCAAAGACACAACGGCGGCCATCGGTAAAAACATGCAATTACTGGCCGGAGTTTCTAAAAACGGATTTTCCAGTGATGGCTTCTATCCAGGCATGTTATTGCTTTTGATCGCAATTGTTGGTGTTTATGTTGCTTACACTGGCCTGATCAAACGCGAAACGTCTAAGGCCATTTCAGCAGTCGTAAATTTCGTGATGATTTTCCTCTTATCAGCTAGTTTTATCGCCTACTCACCAGACTACATTGGGAAAATCAATGAATTTTCATCCGATATCAGTACCTCCGCACTCAATACCGGCTCCAAAATGATTATGTCCAATAAAAAGGCCTCCTCTAAGGATGGCGTTGATGCAATTCGTGACACCTTGTTTGTCGTTCAAGTTAAGCAGCCATGGACGCTACTCCAATTTGGTGATTCAGATCCTAAAAAAGTTGGTGAGAAACGGATTGAGGACTTAGTTAAAACAGATCCTTTTAAAGAGAAAGGAAAAACACGTACCGATCTAGTAAAAAGTGAAATTGAAGATAAAGATAACGATAATCTATCCGCAGTCAAAACAGTTAATCGGCTAGGTGTAACCACTTTTGTAGTGTTATTCAATATTGCCATTACGATATTTGTTTTCATGTTGACCGCGATTATGATTTTCAGCCAAATCTTATTTATTATCTATGCCATATTCATGCCCATTAGTTGTTTACTAGCGATGATTCCGAGCTTCAATGGACTAATGAAAACAACCGTCATGCGGTTATTTAATACGGTCATGATGCGCGCCGGTATTACATTAGTTCTCACTATGGCATTTTGTCTATCCACCATGATTTATTCTCTATCCGCAACAACACCATTTTTCTTAGTTGCATTTCTACAGATCGTTATTTTTGGTGGTATTTGGATGAAGCTTAGTGATCTTATGGGCATGATGCAACTGCACAGCTCTGATTCACAAAATGGTGCTAGCCGTATAACTCGCCGCGGTAATCGAGTAATGCGGCAACTAATTGGTAATGCCGCACTCGGTGGTGCCCTTTCACGCGGTCTTAAAAGGTCAAGTAGTCCAAATGCTGGTTCTAATGAACAACAAACACAAAAGAGAAAGCCTAATCAAGGACAAAAACCGCCAGATAAACGTGAAAGTAAGAAGAAGCCGATGGAAAACGCCGGTCGTAAGGTTGGTAATTTACTTGATACCAAGCGTAAATTGGCCAATACAGCCCAAAAATCTAAAGACAATCTAACGAATTTACCGACAAACACTAAGTATGGTTTACATCAAGGTAAAGAAAACACTAAAAAAATTGCTAAGAATGGAATTGATGGATTTAAACAAGGTGTAAAAAATCAACGCCAAGACAATCAACAGAATCGTGAATTAGCTAATCAACGGCGAAGAGAACAAATGAAAAATCGTAAATTAGCACTTACACCACCTAACACTGATCATCAAACAGCACCGTTACCATCTGATCTAAAGACATCTAAACAACTTAATCACCAGCAATCAAAACAAATGCCACAATCTGACCCATTACAAAGACCAAAACAAACTGATCAACCACTGCCAACAACTCTTAAAAATGATACATTCAAAATTCCAGTTACCCAGCAAGCAACAACTTCATTCAAACCTGTATCACCTCAATCTGAACCGATAACAACTAATCCTCGGTCGACCAATTCATCACAGAATAAGCCGTTGAACTTAAAGGTCCATAAACCAATATCTCGACCTACAAAAGAGCTTAAACCACCACGAGGTAAAGGCCAATGAAAATCAAAAAGTGGATCGTGTTGGCAGCAATGCCCTTACTTTTAATCAGCCTACTTTTTTTCAGCGTGGCGATTGTTGGTGACGATGATGAGGACCAGACAATGACTGAGCTAGCTATGGATGGCATGAACCTATCGCCTGAAGTGCTGAAGTATAAAGCAGTAGTCGAAAAATACTGCAAAGAATTCGGCATATCCGATCAAGTCATGGTTATCTTATCAATCATGCAAGTTGAATCCGGCGGTAAAGGCAGTGACGTGATGCAATCTAGTGAATCATTAGGTCAATCGCCTGGTAGCTTATCTCCAGATGCCTCGATTAAACAAGGTGTTAAGTATTTCGCTAGTTTAATTAAAAGCATTAAGTCCGTTAGCGCTGACACCAATACCGCTATTCAAAGCTATAACTATGGTGGCGGCTTCGTAGACTATGTTGCCAAGCATGGTAAAAAATACTCGTTTGAAAATGCTAGTAACTTTGCAAAGGACAAAGCTAGTGGTCGTAAAGTTACCTATACTAACCCTGTTTCTGATGGTTGGCGTTATGCCTATGGAAATATGTATTACGTTAAATTAGTTTCTCAATATTTAACCAGTAGCGGTAGTGCTAATTTTTCAGATAAAACCGTTAAAGCCATTATGACTGAAGCCTTAAAATACCAAGGGACCGCTTATGTCTTTGGTGGCGGTAGCCCCAGTACTGGCTTTGATTGCTCTGGAATAACTCAGTGGAGCTTCGGCAAGGCCGGAATCAAGTTACCCCGAACAGCCCAGGCTCAATATGACTTTACCAATCATGTTCCTATTAAAAGTGCCAAACCTGGCGATTTAGTTTTCTTTCACTCAACTTATGCCTGCGCTGATTATGTGACCCACGTTGGTATCTATGTCGGTAATATGCGCATGTACAACGCTGGTGATCCGCTTGGGTATGCCGATTTAAAAAGCACCTATTGGCAAGCTCATTTGATTGGTGCCGGTCGGATCAAGAAATGAGGTGAATTTATTGGATGATCAAGATGGCTACACTTACGACAAATGGATGTGGTTACTAACGGCCGCAATTGATCATGTACTACGTGATGAACACGTTGATCTGGACTACCAAGATAATCGTGGTTTGCGGAACAAGGAATTAGATTACTTGTCTTCTGAATGGGAACGCATTAAATTTTTTGATCAACATTTACCTAATGTCGTTGATCTAACAAATACTGCTAATCACTTCATTCAAAATATTCCCCTTTTCAAACGCGGTCAACGTCGGGAGTTCCGTCTAGCAGTCAATCATCAAGAGACTGTTAGTGCTTGGCTGTCCAGCTCTAATAAAAAGTTTAACAAAGAGGATTTAGATTATATTTTAGGACGTGAATTATACCTGGCCGAACAGTATTTTGAAAATGATGATAAATTTGATCTTTATTCAGACATGGACTACCTCACTTATAAAAAATTCAGGTTAAAAGAAATCTTCAGTCGCTTTCTAAAAGATTACCCTGATTTCTACCAAACCTATGAAATCAAGAAAGGACAATTTACATGAGAGATAAATCCAGAATTAAATCTCGTAAAGATATTAAGGCTCAGAACAATAAGAAAAACAACAAACCGATAAAGGCAAAAAAACAAGGCAAAACAAAAAACACTACCGAGAACCCCAAAGTTAGAACTTTAGGTGTGCGCCGTAAGACGGCACTTTTTTGTTGGTTGATTTTAATTTTAAGCGTTGTATTCGGTGTCTATAAGAACTTTACTGCAATTGACAAGCACACAATCCACGAACGTCAAATCGTTAAAGCCAAGATTATCGACACTAACGCCATTAGTACCTTTGTCACTGACTTTGCTAAGATTTATTACACTTGGGAACCAAACCATGAAGTTCTTGATAACAGACAGAAACAACTTAACCAGTATATGATGGAAAGCTTAGTCACTTTGAACTCAGATTCAGTTCGATCTGATATTCCAACTAAATCTACAGTCAATAGTATTAAAATCTGGCAAGTTAAACATTTGACTACTAATCAATTTAGAGTTCTGTTTTCCCTGCAACAATCAATTGAAACCGGAACCGACAAAGATAAAAAGTCTAAAGACATTACTGCCACTTATTCAACCGTAGTTATGCAAAATACTAGCGGTGACATGGTAATCGTTAAGAATCCAACCATCGCTGCAGCACCAACTAAGGCAAGGGTTAAAGAATCAATCCAACAGTCTGATAGTACGCTTGATACTGAAACGATTGATCAAATCAATAAATTTCTAACAACTTTCTTCACTCTCTACCCAAAAGGCACCGCTAATGAACTGAAATACTATGTCAAAGATGGTACTAAACCGATCAATAAAAATTATCGCTTTGCTGAATTGATTAACCCCACATTCCATAAACAAGGCGATAATATTAAGGTCGATGTCACCGTTAAGTACATTGATATCGATACTGATATGACACAGTTATCGCAATATACATTACTACTCAAGAAAGCAGATAATAATTGGGTAGTATTATCTGGAATTTAATAAGCTGGAATCCGACTTTGGACTTCAAACACATCTTGTCACCATAAAATCATTGTAGTAAAATAACTCTAATCTCATTTCAATAATGGGGTTGGTTGTCCAATTTCCTAGTAGCTTTTAGACTTTTCATCTATAGGATCTGCTCCGATTCTATTAGTATTGTGTAGTGATCTCATTCCTTAATAGGTTTGAGATCATTTTTTTATACCTATAAGTATAAATTCAAGATGATAAAAAAGATTACCCAATTATACTTATTGAATGAATTTCACAATAAATAATAAAAATAATTGCCTTTAAAGTGGTACTGTGCCCTGTCAAGTTTACACATTAAATAATAAAAATTAGTTGGCTTTGCCAAAACGGTATTCCGCTGCGGTAAGGTCATTTCTCTTCGCTGAGATAAATTTTTCAGTGAAATAGGTAATTCCTTCTCTAACTTGTCCTTCTAGTTCTAATAATGTTTGTGCTTTAGGCAGGTGTGCGATCCAAATAGCCTTAAAATCTGCCCACCAATGTTCTATTACGGCATTGTCAGCCGGTGTCCCTGGTGCTGAATAACTGTGTTGGGCATCATTAACTACTAAATACTGATTAAATGCTTTGGAAGTATACGCCGCACCACGATCAGTATGAATTAACGGAGCTAGTGCTCCTTCCTTCATCCGTGCTTGCTCGAACACTTGAACTACTCCTTCAGCGGTTTCTGTAGGTGTAATTAACCAGCTTACTGGATATTGACCATATAAATCTAATACTACATGTAGACGAACTTTATTAAGCCGGATTCCGTAATTTAGTTCCGTCGTATCCGTAACCCAAACTTGGTTAGCTGCGGTTTGGTCAAATTGTCGGTTAAGAATATTTTCAGCTTCATAAGTTTGCTGGGCTTGAATACGTTTATGGGTTGGCTGACGATAGTCAGCTTTGATACTATGGTCTTTCATAATGCGAATGACTCGTTTCTTATTGACGGTATAAGGAATCTGATGACTTAACTTGATTAACCTAGTCATTTTGTCATAGCCAACGCTTTGCTTGTGTTCATTTTCTAACTGTTTAATCAATTGGAGAATCTCCGATTCTTCAATCTCATATTTAGTCGGTTCATGTTTCAGCCATTTGTAGTAAGCTTGTCTAGTAATTCCAGCGACCTTGGTCAATTCACTAATAGAATAACCTTCATTGTTCATTTCTTGAATCGCTTGATATCGTCCGGTCGTTTCACCTCCCGATTGCGTATTTCGACTAATTTTTTTGCAAAAGCGATTTGCAGCTCCCGTTCACGGTCACGAGCTTCTAGCTCACGAACTCGTTTCCTTAGTCTTTCTAGTTCATTAGTGGGCTCTTTTCCTTTATTACGCCCACGGTTATCTTTTAGTACTTCCCAGTCGCTATTTACTCGGTACTTCCGTACCCAAGAATAAACTCGTTGGTAACTAATATCATACTTCTCTGCAGCCGCTTTATAGTTATTGTTATGTTCAATTGTCCATCGGACAATCTGCCTCTTTTCATCAAAGGTTACTTTTCGTCCCATTTTTCTGACTCGCTTTCTCGTTGTCTGATTAACTCGGAGTTTGTCATTATTGTAACTGATAACCCATTGATGTAGTTGAGAAATATTTCTAATTTGATACTGCTGGAGAATTGCTTGATTAGTATACTTGCCAGAAAGATAAGCTTTTACAGCAGTTAACTTAGTCTCTAATGAGTACTTCTGATTATGCTTAGGTCTAATTAATCCCGCCAATCCAGCGAGTAGGAATTGCTTAATCCACTTACTCATGTTTGCTGGTCGGACACCATGGTAATCGGAGTACACCGTTAAACCATAATCCGATTTCTGATAATCATGAAGTAATTTAAGCTTTTCAATAGTTGAATAACTTACAATGCAAAACACCCCCTAGGATTCACACTGTAAGCGGTAAATAATCACCCGTTTTAAAAAGACAACCAAACTTCTCGATTTTGA
>NZ_RHOF01000021.1 GCF_003946445.1 Loigolactobacillus jiayinensis
CGTCTGTGTGCTTTATCGGTACTGGCTAATTTACTATTGCAATTTGCGAATAAAATAATTCTTAAACAAGGCGATATCTTACCTCTCGGTCGGAAATTTAAAAATGATTTCAGACGTGAGTATTCAGACTTTGCCATAGTTTAATTTATTTTGACTATCTCATTTTCAATTTTCACGAGTTTGACTCAGGCGCTTTTGGCATTTTACATTTGTACCACTATAGTAGGAAAAACGAATAAAGACTTATTGACTGAAATTATTTTTGTTATAGTGTCCGGTTTGGAGTACTTTATTACTACTATAATAGATATCCCGAATCTATTAAATGGCTTGTTATCTTTTTTTATTACACTGATATCGCTTAATATACTAAAAATCAACTTTAGAAAAATAACTATAGCTGCTGCAACTTATATTTTCATTAGTGCTTTATCCGAATTATTCAGTACTTTAATTTTAGGAAATTCCATTGATCACTTGAGTTATTCAAGTCAAAATAATCTAATAATTCTAACCAGCTTTCTTTTTCAATCGTCTTTTCTTGTCATAATTGCCATTATTAAAAATATAAGAATCAAAGAAATATCTTTTTATTGGTATATTATCTTCCCAATCCCCATATTATCCTGTATTTTACTCACCTTTATAAAGAATGAAATCAATCAAAATAAACTTGTATTGTTAAGCTTAATAATAGTAATTATTATCAATCAATTTTCTTTCATGATAATATATTCTTTTCAGTTATTTATCGAACGAAATTTAGAATTAGATTCCAAAAATAAACGATCTTCCCTGATGATTTCAAATTATTCTTCTCGCTTAGAATCATATGAACAACAACGTAAATTAATACATGATTTCCGAAAGTACTTGGTAACCTTATTAACTTTGTTAGAAAATCATAAATACACTGATGCTAAAGATCTTATAAGGGAATTACTGCCTAATCAGCAGGAGAAAATAAATAATTATATGCAGCAAACTGGAAATATTATCATAGATGCTCAAATTAATAATTTTAAATTGGCACTAGATAATAAAATTACCTTTGTGAGTTTTAATTTCGATGTTGATCCTTTAACAAAGATAATTACCGATAAAGACATATCTTTAATTGTTGGCAATATTCTTGACAATATATTGTTTCATGCTGATATAAGCGATGGAAAGTCTGCATATATAAATTTCATTTATAATGATTCTATTTTTTATTTTAAAATTATTAATACAGTCAAAACAGAAAAACTTTTAAATAAAACTAAACATCATGGACTGGGAACAAGTATAGTTAAGGAGACAGTAGCAAAGTACGGTGGTAACGTAATAATAGATAAAAAAGGTGATAATTATAGCATTACAATCATTATTAATTTCTAATCTTTCTAATTCATACCTAATAAGTGTAAGCAGTAAATAATAGATTGTTTAAAAGGGCAAACCAACTTCTCGAAATTGAGAAATCGGGTTGTCTTTTGCGTTACTCTGGTAAGCAGTAGTAAGCAGGTTAAGCAGTAAACAACAGCCCATCTATGAAGCCCGCCAAATCCTTGGTATTCTAATTCTATCAAGAATATTGGAGGGCTTTTATGTCAGAAAAAAGTAAGCACCCAATAAACGACCGTAATCAAAAGCAGCGCCACTGATCCGAAACTTTTTGGTTCGAATCAATAGCGCTGTTTGATTTTAAATTGTAAGCGGTAAATAATCACCCGTTTTAAAAAGACAACCAAACTTCTCGATTTTGAGAAATCTGGTTGTCTTTTGTTAGGCGGCATTTTTAGCTTGATGCTTGTCCGTTGTTTTTTTATTTTGATGCCGAGCACCTGGATAATGCCATGGTAAATAAAACGCTAACTGCGCCGGATCGGCGAAATCTGGTTGTTGCGGCAGTTCTTTTAACAGATAAGTAATGTAAGCTCGTGGATCAATGCCGTTGGCCTTGGCACTTTCAATTAAAGTTAGCCAAATGGCGGTTGATCTGGCTCCGGCTGGACTCGTACTGAAAAGCCAGTTTTTTCGGCCGATCACAAGACGCTTCATATTGCGTTCAGAAGCATTATTGCTCCAGTCCATCATGCCAATATTGATTAACCGATCTAAGGTCGGCCTTTGATCAACGGCGTAAGTGATTGCCTTGCCTAAACGTGATTTAGGTAGTACCTGTGCCGAAGCGATCCATTTCCAGAAGCGCTTAAGTAGCTTGCGAATCTGACTACGTCGTCTACGCCGCCGCACGCGCGGGGAAAAATGCTGCCATTGTCGTTCATGGGCAAACATCTCATCGATCAATGTCAGGGGGACACTTGCTACTGTTTTACCGTTAACTTGGGCGGCATCGTAAAACTTACGCCGCACATGGGCCCAACAACCGACCCGAGTCACACTGTTTGCTAACAAGTTATAGCCGGCATAACCATCGCACTGTAGAATGCCAGTGAAGTTCTGGTATAGTTTCTGGGCAAAAGTGCCTGAACGTGTCTTGCTATAAGCATATAAAATAATTTGCTGGGGACATTGTTTGACCGTTCGGGCCACCCACATATAGGATTTTGCGGTTGCGGCTTTACCTGATTCACGTAGTACTTGAATTGGGGTCTCGTCACCTTGCAAATAGCGCTGCGCGCTGATTGCTTGCCACAATAGGTCGTAGATTGGCGCAACCATTTGACTTGATTTAATGATCCAGTTGGTCGCCGTGGCTTCTGAAAGTGCGATACCTAGTCGCTTCCAGTTGGGTAATTGCCGATATAACGGCGTACCTAAGATAAACTTTTGACAGATGATCTCGGCAACCACCGAAGCTGAAGCGAGACTATGCGGAATTAAAGCTGCTGGTGTGTGCGCTTGAATTAAATGCGCAATCCCATCTTCTAGTTCACATTCAAGGCACTTATAGGTGCGCGTATAAATACGCTCACGATAGAGTTTAGCCGGAATAAAATGCAGTTCTTCACGGACAAACTTTTTGCCAACGCTGGTTAGCTTATGACCTTGGTCACACTGTTGGCCAGTTAAATCAATCATTGTTTCTTTAACCGCCAAATGGCGGCTTAAGCTTTCTTGCCGGGTTTTTTTACGCTTTTTCTTTGCCGGTACTTGATCTGTGGCGCTGCTTTGTTGGCCAGTTTGCTCTGGCGCGCTAAAAACACCGTCATTACCTTCCAGTAAAGACAGCTGATTAGGGTCCATTTGTTCTGATTTTTGACCATAAAGTTTTTTCGTCAAGTATGCGACCATCTCTGTCAATTCGGCCACCTGTTTGCGTAACGCCGCAATTTCTTCTTCTGGGGTCATTAGCCCACCTACTCAGTCCGTATTTTATGAATTGAGTTTACCACGTCTCCTTTAGCTTGAATAGTTATTTTTCATGTCCAGGTGGACATGTTTTATGAATAGTGGCGTCTAACGACCAACCGCTGAGTAATCGCCGCAATTGTTTGGCATTCAGTTTGCGTAATGCATTCTGATTAGTCGGCCACTGTAACCGCCCATTTTCAATTCGTTTGTAAAGTAATAAAAAGCCATCACCGTCCCAGTAGAGCGCCTTAAAGCGGTCTTTCCTAGTACCACAGAATAAATAGAGCGCCTGATTATAAGGATCCAATTCAAATTGATCTTGAACAACGCCGGCTAAACCGTCGATGCCGCGGCGAAGATCTGTTTTACCGCACACTAAATAGACTTGGCGAATTTGCCGTTGATCAATGATCATCGGTGAACACCGCCTTTAAAATTGCTTCTAAAATATAGTTATTAATGCGATTGTAGACGATCACTGATTTATTTGTGCCAACCTTAATTTGTAGCGCCTTGGTTGTTGCGCGTAGCTGTGGTTCAGATTGATCCATTTTGATTTGTACAATATCGGGTTTTGCCAATAAAAATCACCTCACCAATTATTTGATGAGGTAATCATAACTTGGATTTAGTTAGTTTGATAGTCGGTCAGTTATTGGGTGCTTACGACTTTCAACTCTGTAAAAGCTATTCATCAACAGGATTTGACAAAGAGCCTCAAAAATAAGCAGTTTGTAAAACTTAGAATTAAGTTTTACAAACTGCTTATTTATTTAGAGCTGGTTTTTGTCCCAGCCCCAATGGCGTGTGACAACTAAATTAACTACTTTTTAGCCTTCAAGCTCATAACCAGTAAGAGTTTGAGGCTATTTGGATACTCTCAACCTTTAGTTAATCCATTTTAATTCGTACATTGGTCGATCAATTATTCACTGCTTACAGAAATATGATCACTTCTTTGTTTAATTAGTTAACTGCTTATCACTTACTTCTTGAATTAATTGAATGACCATTAAAGCCGATCTTTTACCGGCTTCTATAATAAAATCATCAAAACTAACCCCAGCCTTTTCATCTCCAACATCACTCATTGCGCGAATAACAACAAACGGAATTTCAAATTGCAAAGCTACTTGTGCAATTGCTGTACCTTCCATCTCACTTGCTAACGCATCTGGGAAGTGTTTTAAAATATTATATTTCTGCTTTTCACTTGCTATAAATTGATCTCCAGAAACAATAAGACCTACTCTAGTTTTTAACGAAAATTTATTAGCGGCTTTTTCGACTTGAGCTATTAATTTTTTATTTGCACTAAAGCGTTTAACTTGTTGTGGTAGTTGACCATAGGCATACCCAAAAGCTGTCGCATCAACATCATGGTATGCTAGTTCTTTAGAAATAACAATATCACCTATTGTCAAATTTTTACCAATTACGCCAGCCGAACCAGTATTTATTATCATATCAGGATGATATTTTTCTGATAGAATGGTTGCCGCAATAGCTGCTTGAACCTTCCCTATACCTGACTGGACAAGAATAATTTCAACGCCATCAATGTAGCCAATACAAAAATCTGAATTAGCTATCATTTTTGATTCGGTATTTATCATCTTATTTTTCAAGATTTTTACTTCTTCATTCATTGCCCCAATAATACCTATTTTCATTTAGTTATTTCTCCCTTCAAAGCATTAAACAGTTTTGATTGATTCAGTTTTTTAGTTTTAGGAACTTCATATGCAAACCATACACAGTAAGATCTTACCGATATTTTTAACCCAAGCATAATTAACTTTTTTTTAATTTTTTTCATTAAGTGAGTCCCCTTTATCATTTTTATAGTATATAGTATAAGCACCGCAAATTGTGCAAAGTAGTAAGAATATTTATACTTTTCAGCAACCAAAAATAAAAAATTAGCAACTAAAAGCGCTATAGGCTTATAAATATTCTTATTTTTATTTGTTAACAAATAAAATAAAATGATAGTTTGATCGAAAAACCATATAACAACTAATGATTGTATATTCATCCATTTAAAATCTTGTAGCATGAAAACAAAAGAGGTGATTGACAGAAAAAAACAGGTTATAAATTTTTTTGCATGCCACCCCGGAAAAACGCTTCTCAACCAAATTACCAGGCAAAGCACAAAAGCACCTTTCAGTAAATGATTAGTTACTAAACTCAAAGTAAAAGCAAAAGAAAACATCATTAACCTGACAAAAAGAGATAAAATCATATATCTTAAAAATTCTTTTTCCCTACATAATTGTTCATCCTTCGCAGCTAACGAATCTACTAATCTAATGACTATTTTATTAAACTTTCGCTTTATGATTAATTTCATTTTATGCATATTCAATATATTTGCGTCCTATTAAATCAAACTTATCTTGTCTTTGTTTTATCAATTCTTCTTTATCTAAATTAAGATATTTTTGGAAGGCCCCATCAATTGTTTGACCTAAATGAAATATAGTCTCATTTTTCACTAGATTAGGCTCTTCAATGATAAGATCAATAACGTTTTCTTTTTTTAATTCTTCTGGTATTGCATGTAATTCATTGAGTGCACGATCAGAATTTTGGGGTGATACTTTCTTCCACATTATCTCAGAATACCCTTCTGGGGAAATCGTAGATAACATCGAAACACTAGTGGCTATACGATAGTCAGATACTAACAAACCAAGCGCACCACCACTACCGCCTTCCCCTAAAATTAGTGAAACAATTGGGACTTTCAGTATACTCATCTTTTCAATCAATTTTGAAATAGCTTGCGCTTGACCGCTCTTCTCGGAATTCAAATCACAATATGCTCCAGGAGTATCAATTATTGTCAATATTGGAATATTTAATTGTTCTGCCTGCTCAAATAATCTAAAACAGGTTCTATAACCTTTTGGTCTCAAGCTGCCATTATGCGTTACAGTTCTCTCGGCAGCATTATTTCCTCTCTGGATACCCGTAATCATCACTGCTTTTTTGTTCATAAGTCCAAGCCCACTAATGAGAGCATCATCAATTCCTTCATGTCCATCACCAAATAAAGGTACAAAATCATCAGTTAAATTTTTCACTAGGTTGAGAGTACTTATTTTTTTAAGACTCCTCACCTCATTCACAAATCTATTCATTTGATGTACCTCCAATTTTCAGCATTGTACTTACTCTTTCTATCCAGTTAGTTATATCCTCTCTTTTAACAATATCGTCTAAAAAGCCATTTCTATAGACATTCTCAGCAAGTTGGTCATTCAAATCTAATTTTTTTCCAACTGTTTGTTCGATAACCTTTAATCCTGCAAACCCAATTTGAGCCTTTGGTTCAGAAATGCAAAAGTTACCAATACTAGCAATGGATGCAAGCATTCCGCCCATACATGGATCACACATTACAGTTATTAAACAATTACCTTGTTTCTTAAATATTTTCGCGCGTTTTATAATCAAGTTAGCCAATTAGATCCAGCTAATTGAAAAAATAAAAAACACCAAGACAAATCTCTGTTATCATTGATGTTCCAACACAAAAATGAAAGAGGTTATTGTCTTGATGCAAGAACAGAATACCACAGTCCGAGAAAAAGGTCACCACCTAACTTCATTTGAACGCGGCAGAATCGCCACGCTACACAGCCAAGGATACTCTAACCGCGCAATTGCTAGAGTTATCGGCGTTTGTCATCAAACAATCAGTAATGAACTACGCCGTGGTGAGATCGACCAAGTTAAAAAAGTGAACGGTCAACGGCAATATCACCGCGAGTACTCGCCAGAAGCGGCACAGGCCAAATACGAAGCTAACCGAATGTCCTGTCATCGACCTTTGAAACTCGCTGGTGTCGCTGACTTTATCCACTACTTTACGGCCCATTTGCACCAAGACGATTAGTCGCCTGATGCCGCGGTGGGCCGTGCTAAACTTGAAGGCTTATATCAACCTGAGGAGATGGTTTCGACCAAGACGTTATACCACTATATCGATGCGCAACTACTTGAAGTCCGTAATCTTGATCTGCTCGAAAAAAACCGGCGCCGCACCAAACACCACCATTCACCCAAGCATAAGCGTCTGGCCGGACGAAGTATCGAAGAGCGACCTAAAAGTATTGATCAGCGCCAAGAGTTCGGTCACTTTGAGTTGGATACCGTAGTCGGTAAACGTAACGGCCAAGAAAGTGTCATTCTAACGCTGATCGAGCGCCAATCTCGCTGTCAGATCCTGCGTTTGATTGATGGCCGTGACACCGATTCAGTCAACTACGAACTGGCTAAGATCTGCCAAGAATACGGGCACATCATGAAGTCCGTTACCGCTGACAACGGGGCAGAATTCGCAGCGGCGGGGACGGTGCTTGACGGCGTTGCCGACCTTTATTATGCCCACCCTTACCGCTCTTCAGAACGAGGCACAAATGAGGCGCATAATCGAATGATCCGTCGTGATGTGCCTAAGGGCCTGTCCATGGATACTTTAGGCCCTAGTGATATCCAAGCAGTGGAAGCCAAGCTAAACAACTTACCACGCCGGCAGTCAGGTTACCAAACCCCAAAAGAGCTTTTCTCCGCTGCCGCCGGCTAAAGATTGAATCTTTAAAATATGAATATCAATGAAAATACTGTCTTACCGGGATTTATTGCGTGGCTAATTTGTTCTTGCAATTTGGGAATATATAAATTTATGTTCCAAGTTACATTTTTAACGTTCTAAACCACACTCTATTACTTCACATATTCCTTACTTGAACCGATTGTTGAGCAACTTAATATAACTCAACACAAAAAGCTCTCTAGGTTAGACTTGAAAGCCAGCCTAGAAAGTCCTAATGATTGAAGTACCACAGTGTCGTAGACGATAAGATGCACGGCACACTACCACTCTCCGTGTAATTTCATCACCAATTCACCAAGAAAAACAACGTTAAAGTCATGGAAAGCGGATAGGCGATTATTCTTATTTAGCAAATCCGACAATTTCACTTCTAGGCGAGCCGAGTATATGTGAATCTGAGTCATTTGTTCAATGGGAGGCTCACGAAACACAGCCACTAAAACGGTCAATACTTTGACTGCAGTGGGACGGAGATCAAGTTCCTGACTGAGTCTGAATTAGTCGAATTATTTTTTTAAAAATAAGAAAGCTACATTTCAAATATGGCAGCACTTTGTTAGCTACTGGACTATGCAAAAGAGTGTAACCAAAAGCTACTCTTGAAAGAGTATGTCCACCACTATCAGCTGACTGATAAACTACCATTACAATATGCCCAATTTTGCGTCTACTTTAATTGTTATCTGGAAACCAACAAAGCAACTACTTATTTTGAACATTAACGTGGTGCGAAAATTGAAGTTGATTTGGCCGGCCAAGTAATCAATAGTATTAGTGCCGATACTGGTGAAATAACTACGGTATATTTATTCGTTGCAACCTCACCTTATAGCCAATATAGCTATATAAAACAAGAAAACTGGCGTGACTAAATCCACGTCATGATGAGATCATATTAAATGAACACTATCATAAATCAGCCAACTACTATGATACGGTCATGCTTTCTGTAAAGGTTAGAACACGTAAGATGAATGTTAGTATAAAAGGAATCATCGGTAAGGTCTTTACCAATATACTGGCACGCTTACGCCATAGAAGTTTCCATACAGTTTACGAGGCTAACTTAGCTGTTAAAGCATTACTAAAAAAATTTAATGATAAAGTATTTCAAAAAGATGCTGGTCACAGACTGAAATATTCCTAATTGGAAGAGCAATCACAATTACAACTATTGCCAGTAAATTGTTATGAATATGGTTGGCTGGAAAATTGCTGCAGTCCAATATAATTATCATATTTTCGTGTATAAAATGTAATATTCCGTTCCTTACGAAGACTCCAAGCATAAGGTCAATGTCAGAATCACCCAACATCTTATTGAAAACTTTTTCAACAAATCAGAACCCGTTTACATTAACGTTTGATTGTTCAACCAGACCAATACGCAACAAATAAAGATCATATGCTAACCATCGTCAAGCGACTGAGTGAGACGCACAACGTTTCATCAATTGGACACAAGAAATTGGTCCGAACGTAGCCAAAGTAGCTCAACAACTGCTTGAAAGTTATACGGTTGAACAACATTACAAGTACAGCGACCTCCGACTAAAGGTAATCAAACACATGCAATTTTACGCGGAAACGATTATTACAGAAAAGATGATCAAAAATGAATCAGCAGACATTTGATAGAATAATGGCAATGTGAACGCCGGCAACGGCTCAGAGTTATAAAAAGTGTTTTTGCATCTAGTCAGCAATCATTATATTAATGAATCCAAAAATATTATTTTCACTGGCGCTACGAGCTCAGGAAAAAGCTACTTAGCATGTGCATTAGAGTATAATGCTTGCCAATTAGACTATAAAGTTCGTTATATTTACTTACCAGATTTATTGGTCGAATTAGAACTAGTGCAAGCACAAGGAACTTATAGAAAGTGCTCAAGCTATATCAAAATTGTGAACTAGTGATCCTTGACGAATGTTTCAGAAAATGAGATTGCACAGCAAGACAATTTAGAATCCGTTGAGCATCGTTATCGCCAGCAAGCTACAATCCTTTATTCACAATTTAAAGCTGAAGGTTGGCACGAACATCTTGGTGGCAGCGCTGCGGCCGATGCTATTTTAGATTGAGCAACAGCTAGATCACAGTTAATTTCAGTTAAAAATAAGCGCTTAATACGCATAAAATAACGATTCTGGATTAATTATTTGATCAACTCCTTTTAAGTAGCTTAAGCTCCAGATTACCAGTCAAAAGACTAAGCAGCTCACTTGGCCCGAAATGATGGCTTAGACTAGGCCAGAATAATCAGACTGGTGGATCTTGTAAGGGATATCACTCGATTGAGTTTTTTTACCGTATGAATTGTTTTATTGTATTACAATAAGATACGACAAGATAGATTACGTTTTCCTTACATTTATGTACGTTACAACTATTTTCTTGCTACTCAGATAATTTAAAAGTACACTTAACTAGTTTTCAAATCATAATCTTATCATTATATATAATATTAATAATGAACTTTACGTTGACTAATTCAAAAAAGTAATTATACTTTGTATTAGCATTGGGATAAAAACACAGTTTTGGCCGGTAGTCCAAACACGATTAAATCGTCAGTAGCCTTCCTCCGGGTCGTCCATTCCCATAGAAAGTGAAATTTTTACCATTATGGAGGTATTATTTTGAATAATAATAGTTTGAGTTGCACGATAGTTTTCGAATCACCTTTTTATAAGGCTATTTTTGAAGAACATTTAAATAAAGCTTACAGTGTAGCAACTTTAACTTTAGGTCCATCTGAACCTAAAATTGAAGATATCTATTACTTTATTTTGTTCAATTGGAAAAAACTAAATTTTTACAAAACAACTTCAGATTCTATAATTCAACATCGAAAAATCAACCCAAAAAGATTACAAAGAGTCGTAAAAAAACAGATATTACAGAATAAAGCGGTTGGCACAAAAGCACAAAATGCTATAAAAAAACAACATGATGAAATAAAAAAAGTAAAGCGTACAAATAGAAGAACTGATAAACTGGAACAAAAAGAAAAAAAGTTTCAACTCACAAAAAAAAAGCGACAACAAAAACATAAGGGGCACTAGGCATATCGGGGGTTATATGAATATAATTATATGCGATGATAATTTAGAATTTCTTAAAAGCTTTAAAAAAATGTTAATTACTTTAGATGTCCAATATAATTTAAATTTAAAAATATTCTCTTATAGCAACACGGAAACACTAATAAATAAGCTAACATCACTTAACGAAGAATTTATTTTGTTTTTAGATATAGAGTTTGAAAACGAATCAAAAAATGGTATTCAGGTTATCAATAATTTCATAGACGGTTCTAAAATGTGTGGTGACCTATATTATCTCACCAACTATCCGAATTTCGTTTTTGATTCTTTTAATACCCATCCCGAAAATTACATTTTAAAACCCTTAACGATTGATAATTTATGTAGAATCTTGCTAAAAGCAGTTAGAAATATAAGCGAAAAGAAGAATAAAAAGTTTATTGAATGTAGGTCAGTTAACTCAATCGATTCAATCAATATACAAATTAATAAAATAGTTTATATAGAATTAATTAGTTCACCTAAAAGAATTATCAAAATAGTAACATCTAAAAACCTTTTTTTAATCCATGGACGACTAAATCACTATGCTAAGATCTTGGAAAAATACAAGTTTGTTCAAGTTTACAGATCATTTATAGTTAATCTAAACTATATTCATCATTTTTCCTCAAATAAAATAATTCCGCGCGTTTTATAATTAAGTTAGCCACCCAGCCAAAATGGTAAAAAAAAGACACC
>NZ_RHOF01000022.1 GCF_003946445.1 Loigolactobacillus jiayinensis
GCTTAATTTCCAATTCTGCCTAAAATTAGCTATCAACAGGATTTGACAAAGAGCCTCCAAAATTAGCTATCAACAGGATTTGACAAAGAGCCTTTAAAAATTCGCGTAAGACTTTTTAATTTACGTTAGCTTAATAATTAATGTGTACTGCAAATGAAGGCATGAAGTAGCTTGAAACTGAAGCAATCTTCACGTTTTCACCTGGTTGTGGTGCGTTAACATACTGATTACCACCGATATATAATGCAACATGATACGTTGCACCGGCGCTACCCCAGAATAATAAATCACCAGCTTGTGCTTGGCTAACAGAGATCTTAGTGCCAGCACTCTCCTGAGCAGTAGTCACACGACCAATTGAAACACCAGCTTTAGCCAATGCCCATTGTGTTAGGCCAGAGCAATCAAACCCTGAGCCTTCAGACTCGCCACCCCAAACATAAGGAACACCAATTTGTGATTCAGCCGCAGAGATAGCTGCTTGAGCACCTGTACCATAGCTGGTACTAGTGCTGGCTGAACTACTAGCGGATGAACTTGTGTTAGTTGTTTGTGATGCTTGAGACGAAGTTGATGTACTTTGTGAAGTTGACTGATTTGTACTCGTCTGTTGAACAGTTGCTTGTGATGCTGCAGCAGCTGAAGCGGCATTAGCGCTAGCTGTTGCTGCTGCTGACTGTGCTGCTGCTTGGCTAGCCGCATTGGCACTGGCTGTTGCTGCAGCTTGAGCCGAAGCTTGACTAGCAGCATTAGCACTAGCCGTTGCTGTTGATTGCGCTGCTGCACTGGCAGCATTAGCACTAGCTGTTGCTATTGATTGTGCTGCTGCACTAGCGGCGTTAGCACTAGCTGTCGCCGTTGATTGTGCTGCTGATTGGGTATTAGCCTGAGAAGTTGCTTGACTAGCAGCTTGTGCGGATGCAGCATTAGCACTGGCTGTTGCCGCTGACTTAGCCGCTGCTTGACTAGCCGCATTGGCACTAGCTGTCGCTGCTGATTGAACAGCAGTTTGTTGTGCTGCCTTAACAACAGCTAACGAAGCAGCATTAGCAGAAGCAGTAGCTTGGCTAGCCGCATTAGCGCTGGCAGTTGCTACTGATTGGGCAGTAGCCGTTGATGCAGCTGCGGCAGATTCTGCCGCGGCATTGGCACTGGCAGTTGCTACTGATTGGGCTTCACTAGCAGCATCAGCACTGGTTGTATCGCTAGCTACTGCAGTAGTACTTGCTGCGGCAGTGCTTGCTGTAGTACTGGTAGCAACAGCTGAAGTAGCCGTTAAACTTGTACTTGCAGCTGGTTTAACACCAGTTAATTTAGGATTGTTAAATTCTACATAGGCACTTGGTACCCATGCGTTATCACCGATCTGATACCAAGTAATACCGCCAACTTGGACTTTATCGGTTGCATTAATTGTTTGACCGTAAACCATATAGTTACCAGTTGCTTGGCCACTAGTTGGTGACGTCCAAATTGTGATTGCACCGTCACTATAGTTACCGGTAACTGTATCACTAGTTTTTGCTGCTACTTTTTCAGTTGTTGTTGCTTGGAAATATTTAGCCGGTACCCATTCATTAGTACCGATTTGGTACCATTTTTCACCAAAAATTTGCTTGGTAGCTTGTACTTTAATGGATTGACCCTTAGTTAAATAGCGAGTTGGTTTCTGACCTGTCGTTGGATTGTCCCAGACGGTAGTCGCACCGCTTTGATAAGAAACTTCAACGGTTTGCGCTGCCTGTGCTTGTTGAGCTCCTGCAAGTGTTGCTCCAGCTAAACCGACAACACCGGCAGCCAGGTATGTAGATAAATGACTTTTAGACTTTGATTTTGCTTTTGACATATAACAGCCTCCTTGTTATGCCTAGATTAGGATAGTGCGCTTGGTCACTATATGATCTAAACTGGGAACAACGTGAGTCCCCGAACTTTCGACCTTTAGTATACCGTACTTTAATAAAAATTTACAGTGTTTATCAACTAACAGCAAATTTGTAACCGAACTGTGATGAAAATACGTTGAAACATCACGTGACTAGATTAATTACGACAATTTGATGACAAAACAGCGTTTGCACACGCCATGGTTTTCATTTTAACCGATGACTAGCCATGCCGTCAAAAAATTACCCTCGAGCAGTATAAATCGAATTCAGCCTCTGCGTATACTTTTACTGTCGTCAACATGAAAAGTGCGCTATAATAGTGAAAGTAATTGCTACGGCAAAACTTTCTACAGGAGCGTGATCACGTCAAATGACGCCGATTAAGGAAGATTATCTGAAAATCATTTTTGAATTGGGCGGCGCAAAAAAAGAAGTCTCAAATAAGCAGATTTCATTAGCACTCGGTATTGCTGCTGGCTCCGTCACTGAAATGGTCAGCAAATTAAAAAAAGAAAACTTAGTTACACATAAACCATACCATGATATTGCATTAACAAAGAGCGGTTTAGATCAAGCAATTTTATTGATTCGTAAACATCGCCTCTGGGAAACTTTTTTAGCAAATGATTTGGCGTTTGCATTACCAGATATTCACCCAGAAGCCGAAGTATTAGAACATGTGACTAGCCCTAAGCTACTCGCCCAATTAGATAAATTTCTCGGCTACCCAAAGCATTGCCCCCATGGTGGTGTTATTCCTGATGCTGACGGTCACTTTCAAGAAGAAAGCTATACTGTCCTAGCCCAGATTCCTAATGGACAAACAGTCACGATCGAACGCTTTATTGACGATCATGATCTCTTGATTTATTTAGCTGATATCAAGTTAGGTTTAGAAACACGTGTTACTGTTCTGAAACATGAACCATTCGATGGGCCAATCAGTGTCACCACTGCTGCTGGGCAAGAATTTAATATTAGCTTTAAAGCCGCACATAATATTTTTGTCACTGATGAAAATGGTGCGTCATTAGAGCATTAAGCAGCTAAGTGAGTTAAAAGTACGCACCGTTACCTAACGCACAAAAAATAAAACGAGACAACGACATAATTTTATTTATGTCGTTGTCTCGTTTTTTTAATTCTACAATGATTGTGTCACAACATGGCGTTCAAATGGATCTGAACTAATGCCTTCTTCAAGAATCTTTTTGCACCATTCCTTAGCAGAGAACAATGAATGGTCACGGTAGTTACCACAGCTAGTGATATCAGTACCTTGTACATCATCCCAAGTTGCAGGTCCAGCGATGAATTCCAATGAGCCCTTTAAGGCAGCAGCAACATCTTCTGGTTTGTGGCGACCCCAGAGAATCAAATGGAAACCAGTCCGGCAACCAAATGGTGAACAATCGATCACGCCATCAAGACGATCACGGAGTAAGCCAGCCAGCATATGTTCGATCGTATGTAACCCAGCTGTTGGAATTGCGTTTTCGTTAGGTTGAACTAAACGGAGATCGTAATTTTGAATTTCGTCACCTTTTGTACCAGATTCCGTTGTGATTAAACGGACGTAAGGTGCTTTAACTTTAGTATGATCTAAAGTAAAACTTTCAACTTTTGCCATGTTTAATTCCTCCAATTAATCATTTGAGCTTGTGTGCTCTTCTTTTCATTGTACCGCTAGACTAGCAATTTGGAAAATCTTTAATTCAAATATTTATTGGCTATTTGATAATGAAAGTTAGCAAACCCTTGGTATATTTCTGCAATTGTCGTTGCGTTGATCAATAGATCACGGTTAGCGATTGGCGCAAAGCCGCTGTCAATCATTTGTTGTAAGGTCGCAACTAAGGGGTCAAAAAAGCCGTCAATATTGAAAATTGCAATTGGCTTATGGTGTAGTCCTAATTGACTCCACGATAAAGCTTGCCACAATTCCTCAAATGTACCAAAGCCACCGGGTAATACGATAAAGGCATCGGCAAGTTCGATTAATTTTGTCTTGCGCTCACTCATATCAGCAACTTGAATTAATTGGGTTAAATGTGGATTAGCTTGCCCGCGGTCGACAAAAATCTGCGGAATGACGCCAATTACCTCACCACCAGCTGCAGTCATACTGTGACTAACATCGTGCATTAACCCAATATCACTGCCACCGTAGATTAAAGCTTGCTGATGCTGCGCCATATACTGACCTAATGCCAGAGCTTGTTGCTGGAATTTTGGATCCAGTCCTGTGTTGGAACCACAAAAAATCGTTATATTCTTCAAAATGATCCTCCTAAAGCTGGCGAACTAATTCGGCTACAGCACGGCCGCGATGACTGTATTGGCTACGAACAGTTGCTGATAATTGAGCTAGAGTTTTACCTAACTGAGGTAAATAAACTAACCGATCAAAACCACCACTTAAGGTGCCTTGCTCCTGCAAAGCCACTTGTGCGGTCAACTGACCATGGGCCTGAATCAACTGTGATCCTAGCCGCAAAACTAAATAACTATGCAACGTGATTTGGCGATTACTTATGCCTTGGAGTCGCGACAACAAATATTTATTGGCTGGTAATAACTGCTGCGCCAAGGTGCGTGCCGTATGTACTCCAAATTCATCAGGAAAAGCAGCCAGCTCAATTCCTGAATCATCACCTAGCACTGGCAAACTCGTGAATTCAGCTACCTGTAGCGCCTTGTTCGTTGCGTTTTGCCCATAGTCATTTCCCTCTGCTGAAAAAGTAATTGGTGTGACCTTGCTTGTATAGCGCTCAAGTGCTAACCCACTTTGAGCAAATAAGGCTCGTAATTCAGCTAGCTTGCCAGCATTTTGACTCGCTAATAGAATTGGCTGTTCAAGCATTTGGCAACAACTCCTTTACTAAATAAAAGGATCCCGTCACCACAATTAGTCCATCGGCCGTTGTCTGCTGCTGCGCCATTTTCAAGGCCTGCTGTGGCACAGCACAAATCGTTAGCGCTAGCTGTGGTGCAATTGCCTGACAAGCAGTTGCTAATTCAGTTGCAGGTAATTCACGCGTTGGATTATTCGGTGTCGTGACGATAACTTGTGTTGCTAGCGGTAATAAAAGCTGCAACATGCGCTGATAATTTTTATCGCGCAACATCCCAATCACCAAGGTCACCGGCCGCACTGGCGTCAAGCGTTGCAAAGTGTCCACTAGTGCTTGACTCCCATCCGGATTGTGCGCGCCATCCAATAAAACAGTTGGTTGCTGCCCAATCACTTGCAAGCGTCCTGGCAATTTGACTTGCGTCAAAGCTTTTCGCACCACTGTTTCCGGTAAGTCGATTTGCTTTTGCAGTACATGGATCGCCGTCAAAACAGTGACTAAATTAGCTACTTGAAATTCGCCAGCTAAGCTTAACCGTAAATGAGGCCAGTTAAACCATTCGCTTGCTACACTGACCAGTATGCCCGTTAAATCAAATTGCTCAATTTGCGTCGTCAGCTGCTGTACTTGCCAAAACGGCGCTTGATTCGTTTTAGCCGCCTGTTGCAACACTTTCTCAGCCGCTGGCGCTTGTTGTGGATAACTGATCACTGGTACACCTTGACGCATGATTTTACTTTTAGTCTGTGCAATCGCCGTCAATGTGTTCCCTAACAAAGCCATATGGTCATAGGCGATTTTGGTAAAAATCACCAGTGCTGGTTGATCTAAAGCGTTGGTCGCATCAAATTCACCGCCTAAACCAGTTTCTACCACCGCCCACTTCACTTGACGTTGTTGAAATTGTAACAGCGCTAAAATAAAATACCATTCAAATTCCGATAAAGCCGCTGGGGTTAAATCTAAATCAGCCAATGCCTGTTTACCACGTGCAAACGCTGCTAAAAATTCAGTAGCGGTCATTATCTGACCATCAACAGTGATTTGTTCATATGGGCTGCGCAGATATGGACTCATAAACGCCCCACTACGGTAACCTGCAGTCGTCAAAATTGTCCGCAACATTTGCGTAGTTGACCCTTTACCATTGGTACCAGCAATATGGATAACTTTAAACGTCTGCTCTGGATGGCCCAGTTGTGCTAAGACTTGACGCAATAGTCCCACACGATCACCGACTTCATACAACATGCCTTGCGTCATCTCGGCCTGAGCCGCCTGCACTTGTTGTTGAATTGTCATTAGCACAGCCGCCGCTCGAATTCAGCAATGCGCACTGGATCATTTAAGTCGCCAGTAAAGCGGGTAGTCACCGTTTGACTACCTGTTTTTTGGATACCGCGCATTTCCATACACATGTGCCGGGCTTCTAATTCAACGGCGATCCCCTTTGGCTGTAAAATTCGTTGTAATTCGTCAACTAACTGTGACGTCAAACGTTCCTGCACATTAGGTTTATGGGCAACGTAATCAACTAAACGGGCAATTTTGCTTAAGCCAATAATTTGACCGCCAGCCGGTAAGTAGGCGATATGTGCCGTCCCAAAAAAAGGCAATAAATGATGTTCACACATTGAATAAAATGGGATATCCTTAACAACCACCATTTCTGCATGACTATCAGTTTGAAATAATTTATAGTTGGTGAATTCTGGCTCGCGTAGTGTACTAAAAATTTCGTCGTACATCCGTGCAACTCGTTCTGGTGTTTCCAATAAGCCGGCCCGTTCTGGGTCTTCGCCGACGGCCACTAAAATTTGTTTAACGGCAGCCATAATTTGTTGTTTCTGTTCATCATTCATACGTGCTCATCCCTAATCTTGGTCACCCGCTGAGCGGCAGGTAACGCCTGTATTAATTTTTCAACCTGTTGCTGTTTCAGCCCGACTGTGATTTCCTTTAACGGCACTAAAACAAAAGCGCGCTGCGTCATTTCCGGATGGGGAATCGTTAAGTCAGCCGTCTTGATCGTCGCGTCATCGTACCACAGAATATCTAAATCAATGGTCCGCGGTCCCCAGTGAATTAACCGCCGCCGCTTTTGTTGTTGCTCAATTTGTTGGATTCGCTGCAATAATTCAGCCGCACTAAGGCTAGTCCGCAAATAGACGGCGCAATTATAAAAATCATCTTGCACCACACCACCGACTGGAGCAGTTTCATAAATACTGGATACCCGTACGACTTCAATCGCGGGGTCCGCTTGTAGCGCGGTAATTGCTTGGTGGAGCTGTGCTTGACGATCTCCAATATTAGAACCAATACTTAAGTAAACCTGATGCATTAGCGATTCACCTGCACTTCAATTTCAACATTATCAAAAATACCAGCGATCGGCACGCTGTACTTACGAATTCGTAACTGAACTGCCGCAATGAGCTGATATTTTTTCAACAAGGCTTGACTAATATGATTCGCTAGGCTTTCAATCAGTTGATATTGTTGTGTTTGGGCGATTTCAGTTATCGTCGTGTAAACATCAGCATAACTAACTGTCGCTGCTAATTGATCTTTAGTGCCTAGATCCTCAATTGGTACCGTTAATGCAACATCGATTTCAAGTCGCTGTCCTAGCCGATTCTCCTCGGGTAAAACACCGTTATAAGTGTAAACTTGTATATTATTGATTTTAATTAATCCCATACTTGTCCTCCAAATTAACGATTAAAACTGCGTTTGATTTTATCCATGATTCCTAATGTATATTTAGTTTCAGCAATATCATGCGCCCGCATAAAGTTAACATCAAGCGCTGCCGAATTGGCAAAAATCGCCATGGTTGGTACCAGGCGCTCTTCTACCGGCAAATCAAGTAATGTTCCAATGAAACCCTTGCGTGACGGTGCAATCAACGTTGTAACGCCTAAATCATTAAAATAATCCAATTGCCGTAACAAACTATACTCTTGTTCATAATTTTTACCATATACCGTTCCTAAGCCAACATCGATCATTATTTGTTGGCGTTCAATACCATAATGACCAGCAAAATCAATTGCCGTCGCAAAGTAATCATGAATATCCTGCGCTAGATCGGTATAGTGATCACCATTTTGTGTGTGCATGATCACTAAGCCCGCATCAGCTGCCGCGATGGCTTCCAGTAAGCGTGGCTCCGCTTGTACCGGATGCACATCATTAATAATATCCGCCCCTGCTGCCAACACTGCCTGCACCACTTCGTATTTATACGTATCCACTGCGATCGGTACGTCCACCATTGGTCGAATTGCCTCTAACACTGGTAACACGCGAGCAATTTCTGCTGCTGGAGTTAATTCTTGATAGCCTTTACGGGTTGATTGCCCGCCTAATTCCAGCACGTCCGCACCTTGGGCCACCATTTCTTGAGCGCGCTTGATTGCTACTGCAGGCGTAAAATAGCGACCACCATCGTAAAATGAATCATCCGTAATATTTAAGATACCATACACCCGGGTTTTGGCTTGCGTGTCCAGTGTATACTGCCGCGCGTGAAATAAATGCTGCTGCCGCAATCCTGCTGCGGCATCACGTAGTGCAGTGATATAAGCTTCAGTGCCTGCCTTTAAGTCAGCTGGCAGCCAAGTCGCCAGTTCTAATAAAATATACTTATCGATTATTAATGCTCGTGTAGAAATATAAGTCACCTGTAATTGCTGATTAAGCTGCTGCACTGCTGGATCAGTCGGTAAATCAGTATCAGCGACCAACAGTAGTAAAGTTGGCTTAAACAGCTGTGCTGGTAGCGTTGTTGTCGCTAATGATTGTTGTCGCAAATGCACACACGTTGCCCCCAATTATTTATTCAATTAGCCCAATCTTACCCAGAAATAGCGCCAGCGTCAAACGATTATTCTAGAGCTGCTGGTAACAAAAAGGAGCGGCTACATCCGCCACTCCTTAAAGTCTATATTGCTGCATCACGTTGTTTAAAATAAGTTGTCATCGCGTAAATTCCTTTATCAATGGCACCTACATGTGGTGCTAAATGTTCTGAATGTAATTGATAAGGTTGATCGACACCTAACCAGAACATGGTACCGTGGATCTTAGAAATTAAAAAGCCAAAATCTTCACCAGTCATAGCTGGTTCAGTTTCCACGTACTCAATGGCTGGGTCAGCCTGCATTGTTTTAATAAATGCTGCGGTGGTGGTTGGATCATTTTCAACGGGATAATAACCGCCTTGATGTAGATCTAGGTCAACTTGGCAATCATAGCTTAACGCGATACCTTCCGCGATAGTCCGTACCCGTTGTTGAATATGCTGGTTCATCACTTGCGTCAAGGCGCGGATCGTACCATCGATCTGCGCACTACCACTAATCACATTACCAATAGTACCCGCGTGAAATTGGCCTAACGTTACAACACCACTTTGGATCGGATCCACGTTGCGGCTCACAATAGTTTGGATTTGATTAACAAATTGCGCACCCGCCACTACCATATCGTTGGCTAAATGTGGGTAAGCAGCATGACCGCTTTTACCACTAAAATGGGCGTGGATCTCACAAGTTCCAGCAAAAAGGGTTCCTTGGCGGCAGCCAATTGCTCCTGTTGGCAATTGTGGATTAACGTGTAAGCCATAAATTTCATCCGGCATCCAATCATCCAGTGCACCCATTTCATAAAGTCGTTTACCCCCACTAGCGTTTTCTTCAGCAGGTTGGAACAAGAATAACATGTTATTCTTAGGCTGTTCCGTAGCAAAATATGATAATAAGCCCAGCGCCACACTCATATGAATATCGTGACCGCAAGCGTGCATCATGCCAGCATGCTTTGAGACAAATGGTAACCCTGTTTGTTCCTGTACCGGCAAGGCATCAATATCCGTCCGCCAACCCAATGTCTTATGGGGTGCACTGCCGCTAACCAAAACTAGCGTTGCGGTGGCGACCTTTTTAACCGTTAGCCAAGTTTGCGGAAATGTCGCAATTACTTTAAGCAAATAAGCCTGGGTTTCGAACTCCTTTAAACCAATTTCGGGAATTTGATGTAAATCTTGATAAATTTTAGTTAATTCGGCTGTTGTTAATGTCATTTAATTGCCTCGGCCTATAATTGACGGAGTGCGTCAAGAATTTCCGTTTTACTACGGGTTTTATCATCAATATCTTTGATTTTCCGCGCTGGTACACCGGCAACAACTGTATTCGGTGCCACGTCTTTAGTGACGATTGCGCCGGCAGCGACGACCGCCCCTTTACCAATGCGGATGCCTTCCAAAACAACTGCGTTCGCACCAATCAAGACATCATCCTCAACCACAACAGGTTGCGCTGAAGGTGGTTCAACTACCCCTGCCAGCACTGCGCCGGCACCAATATGGGCGTTTTTGCCAACAGTTGCGCGACCACCTAAAACAGCCCCCATATCGATCATTGAACCTTCGCCAACTACGGCGCCGATATTGATTACTGCACCCATCATGACAACAGCATTATCATGAATTTCAACTTGATCACGAATAAAAGCTCCTGGTTCGATCCGCGCATTAAATTGTTTTAAATCAACCATTGGTACAGCTGAGTTACGTGCTTCGTTTTCAATATGGTACTCACTGATGGCTTTTTGATTAGCTGCCAAAAATGGTTCAACGTCAGCCCAGTCACCAAATAATACGCCACTATGGGCTTCAAAAAAGTTTTGGATCGAGCTAGGAATATTTAGTTGCTCTAAATTCCCCTTCACATAAACTTTAACTGGGGTTTTCTTCTTTGCTTCACTAATGAACCGGATGATTTCTTTTGCATCCAAATCACGCACACACCTCTCCATAAATTATCATTTTTCACTCTCGCTTAGTGGATAGGCCCTGATCAAAATTATGCGCCAAGTAATTGACGCTTTTCATAATCTCCCGCCGAGTCACAATGCCCGTAAAATCGCCTTCGCGACTGACCACTGGCAGAAACGGATTATCTACTAATAAATGTAATATTAACTCAATGTCATAGGGGTTTTCAACTGTTGGTCCATTTTTTTCGCAAACATCACCCACACATAGCTCGTTTAAACGACTTAAATCAAAGTCATCTTGACCTAACATAGTATCAGTAATCATTGGTAAAGAAATCAAACCAACAAACTTAGAATCGTTGTCCAACACCGGAATTTTAGCGTAGCGAATCTTGGTCAACACTAAAAAGGCATGATTTAAGTTGTTATCGACCTGCACGTTAGCCACTTTTTCTGCAGGAATTAAAAAATGTGCCTTATTTTGTAATAAAATGTCTAAAATCGGTTGACTGATCAATCCAGCACCTACTTTCAAAGAAATATATTTCCAGAATTTTTATTTTTCCGCTAGCCAGTCGCGCCAAACTTTTTCTAAATTACGGATGGCATGACCACGATGACTGATTTTATTTTTTTCAGCCTCAGTTAATTCCGCTAAACTCTTATCTAACTCTGGTACAAAAAATAACGGATCGTAACCGAACCCGTTATTGCCACGGGGAATACCTAAGATAGAGCCGTTAACGTCGCCGTCAACGACCAAATCCTTTTCTGGTTGGTTCGGCTTGGCAAAAACTAAGGTTGTATGGAATGTGGCGTTGCGCTTTTCTTGTGGGACACCAGTTAATTCAAATAATAATTTAGCGTTATTGGCAGCATCGTTGTGATCGCCGGCGTAACGGGCCGAATACACACCTGGCCGACCGTGTAGTGCCGCTACCTGTAGGCCGGAATCATCAGCTAATACTGGTAGATCCAGCATACGGGCAATTGTATCAGCTTTAAGCCGCGCATTGGCTTCAAAGGTATCCCCTGTTTCTTCGACTTCTGGCAAGTCAGGGAAATCCTTTAATGTTTTGACCTGAATATGATCTGCGGCAAACATTGCCTTGAACTCGCTGGCTTTACCATCATTGCGGGTGGCGATCACCACCGTATTTTGTGCGATATCACTAGTATCGTAAGGATGCTGCAATTTATCAAATTGATACCGTTGCGCAGTAATTAATTGCTCAATACCTTTAGTGCCTAAATATAATAATTCATTTAGTTCACTGCCAGAAAAAGTGGCCTCTTCACCGGTACCTTGTAACTCGATAAATTCGCCCTGGCCCGTCATCACAATATTCATATCGACTTGTGCCTGCTGATCCTCACTAGCCTCTAGATCTAACACGGGCCCAATTTCTGGTAAAATACCAACACTAATTGCCGCTAGATCATCCTTTAATGGATTTTCTGGTAGTACTTTATCAGTGACCAACTTAGCTAATGCCAATTTTAAGGCAAAAAATGCGCCAGTAATGCTGGCCGTACGCGTACCGCCATCAGCTTGAATCACATCACAATCAGCAACTAATGAGCGTGGCCCTAATTTTTCTAAATCAACTACTGCCCGCAATGAACGACCAATTAAGCGTTGAATTTCAATTGTCCGTCCAGTTTGATGGCCCTTGGTTGCCTCACGCCGAGTTCGTTCTTTAGTCGCGCGCGGTAACATGCTATATTCGGCACTGATCCAGCCCTTTTCGGTACCACGTAAAAATGGTGGTTGACTGTCTTCAACACTAACGTTGCAAATAACTTTTGTATTACCTAAAGTCATTAAAACGGAACCTTCTGGATTTTTCAAGTAATTCGCGGTGATTTCAAATGGCCGCAGCTCATTTGAATTGCGATTATTATTTCTTTGCATGCTCAACCTCGCTATATTCAATTAATTTCGTCAAATCAACATGACGCACATCTAGATCAGCAAATTGGAGCCAATCACCGGCAATCTGCTGGAACATCTCTGGATTACCAGTGGTATAGAATTCATGTTGTGGCCGCCGAGCCGGTGCTGCTAAGTGATCAAAATCTAACAACGCCGAAACTTGATTAACCGTTTCTGCGCCGGAATCGATCAACGTTACTTGATCACCAATCCGATTTTGAATCAAGTGACGAATCAGCGGATAATGGGTACACCCTAAAATCAACGTATCGATCTGCTGATTGTCAAAAGGTGCCAATGACTCAGCCACAACCTTTTTAGCTACCGCTGATTTATATTCGTTACTTTCAACTAGCGGTACAAACTTAGGACAAGCCACACCTTTAACAGTGATTTGTGGTGCTTGTCGCTGAATAGTTTGGGGATAAGCCTGACTTTTGATTGTGCCGATAGTCCCAATCACCCCAATTTTTTTATTTTTAGTCGCTTTGATTGCCGCTTGGCTACCGGCAACAATGACGCCGATCACCGGAATATCAACACCTGCTTGAATTTCTGGCAACGCAGCGGCTGTAGCTGTATTACAAGCAATGACGATCATTTTAACGTTTTTACTGAGTAAAAAATTAGTCATTTGCCACGTGAATTCTTTAACTTGACTAGCTGGCCGTGGCCCATAAGGATTGCGTGCTGTATCGCCAATGAAAATCACTTTTTCATTTGGTAATTGACGTAGCGCTTGCTTAACCACGGTCAGGCCACCCACGCCTGAATCCATATAACCAATACCTTGTCGAACATCCACCATTATTTATTCCTCTTTCTATTTGTGCAGCAATTATGTGGTACCCTTGATCAAACGTTCAATCAGATTGCACCAGGGGAACTGATTTCCCGATAACTAATGATCAGTCTTACCTATGATTTTCGCCTTTTTTTGAATTAAGTTCAAGTCAATCGACACCGTTATCGAATTTTTAACTATTTATTTAGCTAATGCTCCTTAGTTTCATTATTTTTGCTATAATGAAAAGGAAGAAAAATGAGGTGATTAGGCTTATGCCAGAAAATCATTATGAAAATTTATTGCGGGCAGTGTCTACGCCGGATGCACTTGGTTATGAATTATTGCGCGACATTTTATTACCAGACTTGCTTGGTCAAGAGGCCCCTGGTATTTTATACTGGGCGGGTAAAGACTTGGCGCGGCGGTTACCACTAAGTCAGTTAGAAGATCTACCGACTTTTTTTACGCAATTTAATTTTGGCGACTTGATTCTAAGTCAACAAACGAAAAATCGTTATATTTATCAACTTGCTGGTCAGCAAATTGAGCGCCGGCAAAAAGCGTTTAGCAACGCTGATTTCCAACTCGAAACGGGCTTTATTGCCCAACAGATCCAGCAATTGACCCAAACTATTGCCGAAGGTCAGTTAGAATTTGATCGTGACAAAATCACAATTATTATCCAAACCGATCATACTGATGTGCCTCCAGTAACGACTGTTGACAATCCGGTTCAGCTGCATCAATTCGGCAGTACAGCACCGACTAATAAAAGTCAGGCCACTGATGATACTCGGGCCAGTGCAACACCAGTAGCTGATTTAATGCCTAAACGCACACAACGTCATAAACGCGGTTGGTTTAACCGCAACTAAAAAGTCATGTCCATAACCGGGCATGACTTTTTGACTACTTAACCATCCGTTGGTTATCTGTCCCAAAATACTGCCATTGACTTAATAACGGCTTGCCTAACAAATCAGCCAAGCTAACAAATTGGTAGCCCTGTTGCCGCAGATAATTGATAATATTTGGTAGTGCCGTTACCGTAGCTGGTTGAATATCATGTAATAAGATAATTGAACCATTGGCCGTCTGCTGCTGGATCTGCTGTAAAATAACCGTTGCATCCCGACTACGCCAATCTTCACTATCCACATTCCATTGAATAATTGGGCGCGCTGCAATTGTGGCGCTCAACACATCAATACTGCCGTATGGTGGGCGCATCAGGGTTGGCCAGCTACCAGTAGCCGCATAGATAGCAGCGTCGGTGGCGGTCACCTCTTGTGTCATTTGTGGTGCCGTCAACGTTGATAACTGGGCATGATCGTAAGTGTGATTACCCACCAGATGTCCCGCCACGACAACTTGGTTAGCTAATTGAGGGTACATAGTCACGTTATTACCGACCATGAAAAAAGTAGCTGAGATTTGATTATACGCCAGAATTTTTAAAATTTGCGGCGTCGTATTTGGGTTAGGGCCATCATCAAACGTTAACGCAACTTGCTTAGACGCTAATGTGCGCGCTGGGGTCAGACCCCAAGCACTTGGTAAAAAATACCGGATATTAGCTAAACTTGTCGGCACCGCAATTATCTGCTGCTTAGCATCACGTGTATAGAAAATTAAGTGTTGTTGCTTCAATGCTAGCCAAGAACTTAACGGCTGCTGCATAAAATTTTGCCGGATTTGTGCTAATTGCAGCGGTTGCGGCTGGATGATTCGTAAATAATCATTAAAAATTTGATTTTTTAAGGCCGTTAGTATAACTGGATTTTCTGCCAATTGCTGCAGCGTTATGACTTGGTCTTGTGCCTGATTCAATACTAGCTGGCGGCGTTCTAGTGGTAGTTCAGCTGTAACTTTTGTTCCTTGATCATTTGTGGCTGCCACGGCTAATTTTAGTGCCGTCAAATGACCGATCTGCTGGCGACTGGTTGGATAGATCACAACATTTTTGGCTGATCCGTGCAATTGAAGCTGCTGCGCAAAAGTTGACCAATAATCTGTTGGTATTAAATGACTGGCAATCAATTGGTCAGGAACATAAAAGCGATAATTGATTTGTCCAATTTTGATCTCTTTTTCACCACGAACATACCGTTTAAACACTGACTGTGGTTGTGCGTGCTTAATCTGAATCTTTTTTGACTGGCTGTGTAACGCAGTGGTAGGTTGCGCAATTAAAGTTTCTGGTTTAGTTTGCACCCAAATTACGCCACCAATAACGCTAACGATTAAACCTGTTACTACAAATCCCCCAATATAGCGGTGCATCGTCAACACCCTCTTTTTAGCCATAATATAACAGTATCAATTAATATAATCAATTATGTTTAATTGTGAAATAGATGACAAACAAAAAAACCACAACAACCGTAATTGTTGTGGTTCATTCTAGCCAAATCTAACGCGATTTAGGCTGTATATTGTTTCAACACTTGTTCTAATTGATCTTTCGTGTGGTAACCCACAAGTGTTTCGACAACTTCACCATCTTTTTTCAATAATAAAGTTGGGATACTCATGATACCAAAGTTTTGGGCTGTTGCTGGGTTAGCATCAACATCCATTTTAGTGAATTTAACTTCACCATCATAGTCGTCCGCTAATTGCTCAACAACTGGTGATTGCATGCGACAAGGGCCGCACCAAGTTGCCCAAAAATCAGTTAAAACAACACCTTTATCAGTTTCCTGGCTAAAGTCTTTATCAGTAATTGCTTGTACCATAAATTACTACCCCCTCTGAGATAATTTAATTCTAGCAGAAAAGTTAACCAACAACAAATGATTCGCTTACTATTAATTAGAAACTATTTAAAGGTCACTACCGTTGCCCCGTCGCCACCGGCATTAGCTGGCGCAAATTCGTATTTTTTCACTTGGCGATTCGTTTTTAAATAATTGGTAATACCGTGGCGTAGGGCACCTGTCCCTTTACCATGGACAATAGTCACTTGCCCGTATCCGGCCAATAATGCAGCGTCAATATAGCGATCAACATCAGCTAATGCATCTTCATAGCGTTCCCCACGCAGATCTAGCGTTGAGCTAACATGATTACCGGCATGCACCGTTGCCATGTGTCGTTGTGGTTTCTCTTCCGCAACCCCTTTGATCTTCTCTAGATCATCGGTGGCAACTTTCATTTTTAAGATGCCTAATTGAACTTCCCAATGCTTTTTGTCTAATTGATTCAGCAAAATACCGTGCTGACCATAAGTTGTCACGATCACATCGTCGCCAGTTTTTAGTGCTTGCCGGCGTTTTTCATGACGCAATACCTTGTTCTTGGACAATGCTTTTTCTTGCTTTAACCCAGCCAAACCAGTTTTAGCAGCGATAAGTTCATGCTCTTTAACTGTTTGTTGTTGGTGCTTTTGCATTTCACGTAAATCGTGAATAATGCGGTCACTTTCTTTTTGTGCATGGGCCACAATTTCATTGGCTTTATCTTTGGCCTTATCCAACTGTTGTTCACGTGCCGTGACAAACTCAGTACTAGCACTCGCCAAATCCGCATGTAGCTTATCGGCTTCCGCCAATAAGTTTTTAGCAGTCAAGCGCTCGTTTTCAGCTGCTTTACGCTGGGCTTCTAAGTCACTGATCATATTATTCAAATCTTGACTATCGGCAGTGATCAACTGTTTTGCTTGTGCAACAATATTGTCAGCTAGACCTAAGCGCGCTGCAATTTCAAACGCATTTGATCGTCCTGGAATACCGATCAATAAGCGATAAGTTGGCTGCAGTGTTTGCACATCAAATTCCATACTAGCGTTGATTGTGCCTGGTCGATTATAACCATACGCCTTAAGTTCAGGATAATGGGTCGTTGCCAAAACATAACTGTTGGTGGCACCTAACTGATCTAAAATTGCAATCGCCAGTGCAGCCCCTTCTTGCGGATCAGTTCCAGCGCCTAACTCATCAATCAGTACCAAACTATGATCATCCACCTGTGCTAAAATTTTAACAATATTAGCCATGTGTCCAGAAAAAGTACTTAAATTTTGTTCAATCGATTGTTCATCCCCAATATCGGCAAAAATATTATCAAATACACCAACTTGGCTCTCTTCAGCAGCGGGAATAAATAAGCCGGCCTGTGCCATCAGCTGCAAAATTCCCATCGTCTTTAACGTGATCGTTTTACCACCAGTATTCGGTCCAGTAATGATCATCGCCCGATAGTCGCGACCTAAAATAATATCATTGGCAACAATTTTTTTAGGATCGATCAATGGATGGCGCGCTTGACGTAAATTAACCTCATTCGTTAAATTCAGAATTGGCTCGGTCGCTTTGATGGCTTTGGCATAACGTGCCTTGGCATTGATGAAATCCAATTGACCTAAAATAGTTGAATTCTGCGTAATTTCATCTTGATAAGGTGCAATTGCTTCAGACAATTCAGCTAAAATTCGCTGAACTTCTTGTTGCTCTTCTAATTGTCGTTGCCGCAAGCGATTATTTAATTCCATAACGCTTTGTGGCTCAATGAATAAGGTTAACCCACTAGCACTTTGATCATGAACGACACCGCCAAAATGGCTACGATATTCTTGCTTAACTGGAATAACGTAGCGATCATTGCGGATAGTGATGATCGGATCACTTAAATATTTAGCACTGTTACCACGCGTAAAACCGGTCATTTTTTGGCGGATATCACCCTCTAATTGATGAATACCATTACGAATACCGCGTAACTTAGTTGATGCGTCATCGGTAACGTGACCGTCTTCTTCCAACGATAAGCGGAGCCGCTTTGTTAATTCAGGTAACGTGACTAATTGTGCTTGGATGGCATCAACTTGCCGTAAAGTGATCTCCTCTTCAGCAAATTCTACAAAGAAATGATCAACCGCGTTAGCTGCTCGTAGCACCCGACCAATTTCAGCCAACTCGACACCATTTAACGTCCCACCAATCGCCAACCGTTGCATATGACCGCTAACACTAGCCAGTTGTGGAATTGGAATTGGTCCCTTTAGCCGTAAAATATCGGCGCCATCTTTAGTTTCATCCAATTGTTGTTGAATCTGTTCACTATCGCTTAACGGCACCAACGCCGCCACTTGTGACTGTCCCATAGCTGAAACAATATATTGTTGTAATGCTTGTTTAATTTTGGCAAACTCTAAAATCACTAAAATTTTTGAATTCATATGAACCTCCTCTGTCAACACAAAAACCCTTAACAGCGTAAAAAGAAGATAGCCATAAACTCACTATCTTCTCCATCAATAACTTAACTTAAATTGCCTTTAACCACCAGTGAAGTGCAGGGATCGGCGTAAAACGAACCATTCCCTGTGCCAAGATTGAATGACTCAGTAACGACTGAATCCCCGCAGCGGGAATTAAGGCCAAGACAGTCAGCAATAAAAAGATACCTACATAGACGGTTACCGCGGATAATACGCCACCACCGACAACACTTAAGCGGTGGCTCAACGGATAAAACGTCAGATCATGCAATAAAATTGCCACAAAATGCGTTAACAGCCAACCAACCAACAAGATTAACATAAACGCAATCGCAGCGTAAAAGGCATTATCTAATTCTAAACCAGTTTTATGACTAAAGAAAGCAAATTGACTGGTTTCAGTTGCTGATTGATAAGGAATCAACAACGTTAATTTAGGTGCCATATGTAAGTAGCTAAGCCGTGCGACAATAAAGGCCAGCAAACACCCCAGCGTATAGACTGCTTGCATCGCCAAGCCACGCCGCGTACCAACATAGTAGGCATAGGCTAGAAAGATTATAATAATAAGTGATAACATTAGTTTCCTCTTTGCTTAGATGCGAACTTATTTTTGATCCGCTAACTGTTGTTTTAATTGTTCATTTTCTTTTTCTAAATGTTCGATTTTTTCTTGTAGCTTCAATTGATCGGATACCGTATTAATTGCTAACAAAACTGCAGTTTGCTCATCGTCCAGCGTTGTTGCCACTGACTTGATCTGCGCCAACTGATTATTCACCAACTGAGTGACCGCTTGAATATGTGCATCCGAAGCATTACCGATAATCACGTATTGTTTATTATCGATCACAACTTTGAAGCGTCGTTTCTGCTCTGCCATCAAACGCCCCTCCTTTTTAAAATAATATCTGTTCCTAAAAGTGATTCGTCGCATTTTATTTTAGCATGAAAAAACGTAAATAAACAGCGCTTTAAGAAAATGTTAACGCAGCGATCAGCAATTTAATTCTTTTTCTCCCTTTTATGCCAAATTATTTCTGTAAAATAGGCTGGCAAATTAGCCGTTTAATCCCTAAATTTCAATAGACACGATGAGCCTTTTAGTGATTAAAAAAACGATGCAAATTTTTCATTTGCACCGCTCTTGCGTCACTTTATTCTTGGTCATCGTCAGCTAGGAAGGTATTCAAAACTTCTTCAACCATGTCCCATTCTTCGTCTGATTCGATTGGGAATAGATCACCTTCAGCAGGATCACCTTTATCATTAGTTTTATATGAAAAGGCCTGAATATCGACATCTTCATCTTCTGGCGTACCAGCTGGATATAATAATACATATGACTTACCGTAATCGTCAGAATCAAAGGTAAATAGAATTTCGTATAATTCTTCATTACCATTTTCATCGACTAATGTAATTTGTCGTTCGTCCTCATTTTGAGGTAATTCTTTGTCAGCCATGTTAATCTCCTTAAGGTTAATGTCGTATTTGGGAATTAATACTAAGTTAGTTTTTGCAATTAATTTAGTGAAAACGTCTACCAAAAGGCATATTGTATTGCGTAACTACACCTTATTCGACTCGCGATCCAAAAAATTCTGTAAAATCATTACCGCAGCCAATTTATCGATCACTTTTTTACGCTTTTTACGCGATGTATTGGCCTGACTGATCAGCATCCGCTCTGCTTCAACTGTGGTTAGCCGTTCATCGATAAAATGTACCGGTAAATCAAACGTCGCTGTTAATAGACGTCCATAAGCTTGTGAGGCTTCTGCGCGTGGACCAATGGAATTATCCATATTTTTCGGTAAGCCGACTACAAAGTCAGTAACAGAATACGTTGTAACTAATTCTTTGACCCGGTCAATACCGAATTCTTCTTGGTTCTCATCGATCCGGATAATTTCGACCCCTTGCGCCGTCCAGCCCAATAAATCACTGACGGCGACGCCAACGGTTTTGGAACCAACATCTAAGCCTAAATAGCGCATTTTTAGCGCTCCTTTTTCAAGTAATTACGGACTAACTCTTCAATAATTTCATCGCGTTCATGCTTGCGAATCAGGTTCCGCGCGTCATTATAACGCGGGATGTACGCTGGGTCACCAGATAATAGGTAACCGACGATCTGATTAATTGGATTGTACCCTTTTTCTTCTAATGCTTGATAGACCGTTTCTAAGGTCTGCTGCACATTTTTTGGCTGCTCATGCCCAAAATCAAAGCTGACCGTTTTATCTAATGAACTCACCGCAAACACCTTACCCTTCTCACAAATCTCTATGCTAATACTTATTTATCGTTTCTATCAAGAAAATCTATCTTGACTCACCCTACATTCTACTAGAAAAGCCGGTTAGATACAATTTTATTTTCCTGCTAAAAAGGTTTGCGCTGCCTGTAACGCATCAGTCATACCCGCCGGATTTTTACCACCAGCTTGCGCCATATCAGGACGACCACCGCCACCGCCGCCAACTTTTGGCGCAATGGCTTTAATCAAATCGCCTGCTTTGATCCCCTTAGCAATCCCGTCCTTAGTAACTGCCGTAATTAAATTAACTTTTTCACCAACAATTGTGCCTAACACTAAAACGTCAGAAACAGCTTTTTGTTTCCAATCATCTGCTAATTGGCGCAGCTGATTCATATCGGCCACATTGACTTGTTCTGCAACTAAGGTGACATCATTGATCGTTTGCACATTTTGGAAAATATTAGCCGCTTGTTGTTGTGCTGCCTTGGCTTGTAAACTTTCAATCTGCTTTTCAGCTTGTTTCAATTGATCTTGTAACTGCTCAACTTTACTGACAACATTTTGGAGTTGTGGTGCCTTAACTAAGTTAGCCGTATCCTGTAACCAAGCTTCACGTTGTGCCATAAACTCAAATGCCGCCTTACCAGTAACGGCTTCAACCCGGCGAACACCGGCACCAATACCAGTTTCACCAGTAAATTTGAACAAACCGAGTTCGGCCGTATTATTGGCATGCGTGCCACCATCAAATTCGCGAGAATAGTCGCCGATTGAAACGACACGGACTTCTTTACCATATTTTTCAGTAAAAATGGCAATAGCACCCATTTTTTTAGCCGATTCAATATCGGTAACGACCCAACTAATGGGTAGTGCTGCCCAGATTTTTTCATTGATAATCGTTTCAATTTGCTGCAATTCGGCCGCCGTTGTTTGGCCAGCATGGGTGAAGTCAAAACGCAAGTAGTCAGGCTCAACTAAGGAACCAGCTTGATGGACATGTTCACCTAATACGTCACGTAACGCTTGATCCAACAAGTGGGTAGCCGTGTGGTTGCGCGAAACCGCACGCCGGAAATCAGGGTCAACCTTTAATTGATACGTTTGGCCTTTAGTCAAAGGTGCTAACACTTTGACGGTATGCAAGTTTTGGCCATTTGGTGCGTGTTGTACGTCAGTTACTGTTGCCACTTTTACACCGGCAGCATCAAAAATATCACCACGGTCAGCAACTTGGCCGCCCATTTCGGCATAGAATGGTGTCTCATCAAAAATCACTTGGGCTTCACCAGTTGTGACTTGGTCAACGACTTTATCGTCAGCAACCACTAGCGCCAACTTAGCGTTTTCTTTATTTAGATGATCCCAACCAATAAATTTGCTAGGCACTTTAACATCTAACAATAACCCACTTTGGACACCCATACCATTATCTTGACTTCTAGCAGCGCGGGCACGGTCTTTTTGCTGTTTCATTTCCGCATTAAAACCGGCTTCATCAACTTCAAGCCCTTCATCGGCCGCGTATTCCTTGGTCAAATCAAATGGGAAACCAAATGTATCAAATAACATGAAAACAGTCTTACCAGAAAGGGTTTGTTCATGCGCTTGCTTAGCAGTTTTGATCTGTTTATCCAACAATTTCAACCCATCAGTCAGCGTATTGTTGAAACGATCTTCTTCTGACTTGATAATTTTAGCGATATAATCCTTTTGCGCCAGCACTTCTGGATAGTAGCTTGCCATGATCTCGCCAACGACTGGCACTAATTTGTACAAGAAAGCTTGGTTAATACCCAACTTTTTACCATGCACTGTTGCACGCCGAATCAAGCGACGTAATACGTACCCACGGCCTTCATTGGATGGCAATGCGCCATCACCGATAGCAAAAGTGACCGCCCGTGCATGGTCGGCAATAACTTTAAAGGAAACGTCAACTGTTTTATCAGTGCCATAACGCTTACCGTCACTCATTTGTTCAGTTGCTTCAATGATCGGCATGAAAAGATCCGTTTCAAAGTTAGTTTTAGTTTCTTGAACCACGGAAACCAACCGTTCTAGTCCCATACCTGTATCAATATTTTTATGTGGTAGCGGTGCGTATGTGCCATCTGGCTTATGATTGAATTCGGAAAAGACAATATTCCAGACTTCCAAATAACGTTCATTTTCACCACCAGGATAATTTTCTGGATCATCTTCAGCGACATTGTTAAACTTCTGCCCACGATCATAGAAAATTTCTGAATCAGGACCGCTGGGACCTTCGCCGATATCCCAGAAATTATCCTCATCTTCTAAAAGATGGTCGGACTTAACCCCAGTTTGCAACCAAAGTTCTTTAGCGACCTTGTCTTCAGGATAAACGGTGATGAATAGTTTTTCTGGATCAAAAGCCATCCACTTAGGGCTAGTCATAAATTCCCAAGCCCACGGAATTGCTTCTTTTTTAAAGTAATCACCAACCGAAAAATTGCCTAGCATTTCAAATAGCGTTTGATGCCGTGCTGTCTTACCAACGTTTTCAATATCGTTAGTCCGAATACTTTTCTGCGAGCTGGTTAAGCGAGGATTTTCTGGAACGACGCGGCCTTCAAAATACTTTTTCATTGTGGCAACACCAGAATTGATCCACAACAAACTTGGATCATCGACTGGCACTAATGATGCGGATGGTTCAATTGAATGGCCTTTGCTCTTGAAGAAGTCAAGATACATTTGCCGAATTTGACTACTGGATAATTTTTTCATGGTAACCTCTTTCTGGATAAATAATGTAAAAGACCATATAAAAACACCGTTGCGATTCAAGGACGCCTCACAGCGCGGTACCACCTTGATTGCAACGATGTCATCGTTCCCTCTCAAACTCGATAACGCCGAGTCAGCGATTACGACAGGGAGCATCGTTGATCATCGTGTCATTATGCTTGCAGTCAAGGCATAACTTCCTGGGGACACCAACGATCAGGACATATCCGGTCTAGATTGATTTTCTGAAATTATTATAATCATCTATCGGCTAACTGTCAACCAACAGAACAGGCACTTGCGCCTTGGTGAACACATTTAAACCATGTGTGCGCATGACGATTAGTTCATTGCTAAAATTTAGTGCTGTACTTTTTAGTCAAATGTCACCCGAATCACTTTGCGGTAGGTATACTGTTGTGGCGGCAAAGCTTGTTCTAACGTCACTGCGGTAGCCAACTGATAGTAAGCTGACTGTGGTAGCTGCTGCTCGATCAACAAACCACCATCACTGGCGGCTGGACCTAACTTTAAGACGCCAAGATCATCAGTCAATTCATAGGCCTGATGCGCTTGACTAATTTCCAAGTTAAATCCATTTTTAACTGGTGCCGGTGCAGTAATTTGGTTACCCCACGGGAATAAAGTCGTTTGACCATTATTGGCCAGATATTCCCATTCAGCTGGTGTAGTTAAATCAAAACCGCGCTTTTCCACCTGTTGCTTTAATTGACCATAAGTAGTTGGTACTAACTCACAGACCTGATAGTTAATACCGTCGCTGAGCAACCGTAAGCTTAAGTGTTCCGTTAATTGTGCCGCCACCGCATTGGTCACAAACGGATTTAAGGCCTCCGCTTTGGGTTGCAATGCTGTCATTAATTCACGTCGATACTTGTGAAAAAGACTTTGATCACCAGTAAAGCGGCCAGTCACACTTTGATACAACCCACGAACTTGCTGATCAGCGGGTAACGCTCGTTCAGCAACCAGCAGCGGTGCCAAAGTTGCTTCACGCGGCGTACTAGTGAAACGTTCCACGTATTGTTGTACCGCTGCTAAATCAGCTAATTTGCTAGGGTTTTGCTTAGCGACCGCCTGAAAAGCTGCCCAGTCCAGTGACGCCCCTTCATTTGTCCAACCTACAGTGATCAATTCCTGGCCAGGGATAAAAATGAAACGCTCACCTTGAATCCAAGTCGCTAAAGTAGTCAAGCGCTCACCGCCAATGCTGAAACTAACAAAATCAGTTTGGCCGATCTGCAACAGTGGATTGACGTAATACAATAAAATTTGGTTAAACAGTTCGCGCTGCTGTTCACGTTCCAGTTGGCGCCAATTAGCTAACATTAAACTTTCTTGCATATTCATTATTGTGGCCCTCCACCTAGCAAATTTTAACGATTAGCATCGCGATTTTTACGTTTTTGTTCGCGCAAACCTTCGCGCATCTTAACCCGTCGCTTATACCATTCATCCTTATCAATTGCCGCCTTGATCCGTTTCTTGTAACCTGGTTTATGTTGCTTCTTTTGTTTCTTCACTAAGCCGACCATAGTTGGATCCAAAGCCTGTTTAGTTTTCTCACGTTTAGCCCGGCGATTACGATCATAGCCATCCACTAATTGACCATTTTTCAATTGTTTAGGTTCAAAAGTGATCCCTAACTTTTCTAGTTCAGTAATTTGTTTTTCCTGCCCTGGTTCATATAACGTGATTGCAATCCCTGACAACCCATTACGACCAGTACGGCCAACACGATGAATAAAGAATTCTTGATCAGCCGGCAGTTCAGTATTGATAACATGCGAAATGCCGGCAATGTCGATCCCACGTGACGCTAAATCAGTGGCAACCACGTACTGAAAATCAAGATTCTGAATCTGACGCATGGTCTTTTTCCGATCACGTGGTGATAAACTACCTGAGATTTTAGCTACTTTTAGCCCTTGTTTCATCAAATAGTCAGCAATTTCGTCAACTCGTCGCTTAGTATTGGCAAATATCAAGGCCAGATACGGATTACTATCTTTAACCAATTGGTAAATTAATTGATTTTTATCTTTACCCTGCGTCGACACCAAGTAGTTACTAATCGTAGGACTGATGATTGTGTCCGTTGGAATTTCTTCGATAACTGGCGCATTCATATATTTACGCAAGAATGGTTCTAACTTTTGTGGAATTGTCGCTGAGAAAACCATCATCTGTAAGTCAGCTGGAAAAGTTGCCGCAATTTTGTCGACTTCATTTAAGAAGCCCATATCTAGCGTCATATCTGCTTCATCGACTACAAACGTTGTAGCCGTGTAGCTTTTTAGTGCTTTGCTATTGATCAAATCTAGAATTCGACCTGGTGTTCCGATAATGATTTGTGGTTGATGATGATGCAACTTATCAATTTGGCGTTGTTTATCCGTGCCCCCAACGTAATGTTGTACGTTGATCGGTTCTGGGCTAAACTTAGCAATTTGCTCCGCTGCCTGATAAATTTGTTCCGCTAATTCACGACTTGGCGCCGTAATTACAGCTTGTACTTCATGATTTTTTTCTTGTAATTGGTTAAAAATTGGAATCAAAAAAGCGTGGGTTTTACCACTACCCGTTTGAGATTGGCCAACCACACTTTTGCCAGCTTGAATCACTGGAATTAACTTGGTTTGCACTGGAGTCGGTTGAATAAAGCGAATATCCGCCAATGCTTGCAGAATATACGGCTTCAATTTGAAGTCTTTAAATGTACTCATAACTACCTCTTCTATTTATTATTTTGCACGAGTTGATCAAGTTCTGTAATAATGGCCTTGATTTCAGCCTCACTGTAGGCCCGCGCACCACTAGCTAATGGATGTCCACCACCATCGTGAGCCTTAGCTAATTCATTGACAATTGGCGCTTTTGAACGCAGATGTACCCGATAATTATTTGGTGCCTGTTCAACAAAAATTGCCCAGGCCTGAGCAGCCGCAAGTTTACCAGGTAATGAAACTACCGCATGTGCTTGCGCAACGCTAATTTGCAATGCGGTTAAAGTTTCTGCTGATAAAACAACATAAGCCGCGCCACTAGGCAAAATTGTCATGTGGGCCAAGACGTACCCTGATAGGCGGGCTTGTTCTGGCGTCAACGTATCTAGATTTTGGTTGACCAAGGTCTGATCAAAATCTTGCTTAATTAGGTCCGCTGCAACGTTAAGTGTGTGTGCACTGGTGCTGTTATACATAAAACGACCAGTATCACCAACGATTCCAGCGTATAGTAACCGTGCTGCTGCCGCAGAAAGATGCAGTTCTTTACTCGACGCTTGCAAGTCAAATATTAATTCGGCGGTACTAGAAGCATCAGGCTCAACTAACTGTATATCGCCATATGCGTCATCATTGGGATGGTGATCAATTTTGATCAATGCCTGCCCTTGATTAAAGCGCTGATCATCGATTCGTGGCGTATTAGCCGTATCGGTAACAATCACTAGCGCTGACTTATAAGTCGCATCAGTGACTTGATCCATCGTTGCTAACCAGTCTAACCCTTCAGTGTTCATACCAACCGTATAAACTTTTTTAGCCGGAAAACTAGCCCGAATAATTTCAGCTAAACCGACCTGTGAACCCAATGCGTCTGGATCTGCCTTTTCATGACGGTGAATAATGATTGTATCATACGCCTTGATCTGAGCAATGATTTGTTGTTGTAATTCTGATTTTTGCATATTTATTTTCCTCGATGTCCTTCTAAAAGTTGGCAAACAACAATGGCTTTGGCAACAAGTCCACCGGCTTGCTGCACGTTAACGTCTAGCTTAGCCGAATGACGCCCACTTTCCATAATTACAGGTGTGATTGTCAGTTCAGTATCTAATTGAATCAAACGTAAATAATGAAGATCCACCTGATCAATGGTTGATGGCCGATTCATTTTGGTGACTAATAGTCGCTGACAAGCATTGACGACCAATTCACTTAAAACACCAAATGAAATCGTACCGAGCTGATTGATCATTTGCGGACTGACGACCAATTGATAGACGCCACCAATGGTTTCCTTCAAATTACTAACAACTTGATCGTAAAATGTATCGTTTAACTGGACTGGTTCACGATGACTGTCTAAGGTCGCCATAACGTCCTGGCGACTGATGATACCTAATAAGTGTAAACGGCTATCTACGACTGGAATCAATTCATACCCATCGTACACCATCATATGGCTAACACTAGCCAAGCTGGTGGTTTCATTGACAGTAGCGGGTGTCGCCGTCATCACCTTATCTAAGGTTGTCTGACCACTGTAATCAAAAATATCTTTACTTGTAACCACCCCAACTAACTGTTGCCGTTGTGTGATCACTGGAAAGCGCGAATGATCGGTATTACGATTCAATCGTTTATAATCCGCCACGGTTTGCCGACTATATAGATACTTGGTTTGTGCTAACGGAATATAAATATCAGCAACGGTGGCAATCTTGTGTTTAATAGCTTGGTCAGCTAACGCCCGATTGATCAAACTAGCTACCGTATAGGTGTCAAACGGCGTCATCAAAACCGGTAATGCCTTTTGATTCGCTAATTCGATAATTTCCGGACTAGCACCTAAGCCACCAGTAATTAACACGGCAGCACCATTTTCCAGCGCTAAACGTTGGATTTCCTCACGATTACCAACGATCAAAAGTGAATCCTTAGTGATGTAAGGTACCATCCGATCCCCTGTCATTGCGCCAATTAAAAAACGGTGTAGTACCTTGTTTAATCCAGCTTCACCACCTAAAATAACGCCATTGATAATCTGGATCAACGCATGGTAATTCAACGTTTCTAATTGTGCTGGCGGCATTGGATCAACGCGCACAGTCCCAACACGCTCAATTGTTGACACATATCCACGCGTTTCTGCCGTTTTAATTGCCTGATAGGCAGTCCCTTCGCTAATACCTAAATCGTGTGCTAATCCACGCACCGAGATTCGCTCACCAATTTTTAGCGCTTTAATATGTTGTACGCCTTGCTCCCGCTTTGATGCCATCCGTTACCCTCCGTTAAACCACATGTTTCCGCTTATAATCGAACTCAAGTATACCGGTTTTTACACTAAATTACAAAGTTACCGTGGGTTACTCTTTTTGCTGTAAACGTTCAAATAACGGTAAACTAATTTCTTCAAACGTCAATGGATCCAAGGTTGTCACTGTGATCCCCAACAAGCGTACACCTTTAGCCAAACTACCACTTTCATCCCATAACTGCTGGGCGTAAAAAGCAATCGTCGACTCCGTTGCAACATAGTCATTTAATGTCAGCCGCTTAGTCGTTGTTTCAAAATCACGATTACGCCATTTTAGTACAATTGTTTTTCCGTGCTTCTGCGTTTTAGCCAAGTTTTTTGCTACGCCACGGGCCAAACCGCGCAATTCAGTTTCAACTTGAGTTTCACTGGTCAAAGGCTGACCAAAAGTTTCTTCACGACCCACTGATTTACGTTGCCGCTGGTATTCCACTGGTCGTAGGTCAACACCGTGTACATGGTGGTAAAGTTGATCACCCATCTTACCAAAACGTTGGATCAAGTCAAACTCCGTCAATTGTTGCAGATCGGCACCAGTATAGATATCCAGCTCATGTAACTTAGGAACTGTCTTTTTACCGACGCCGTGGAACTTTTCAATTGGTAGATCCTGTAAAAAAGTTAATGCCTGTTCTGGCATGATCACCGTAGTTCCAGCTGGTTTGCGATAATTAGAAGCCATTTTTGCTAAAAATTTATTATAAGACACGCCAGTCGAACTAGTGAGTTGCGTGACTTGTTTAATTTCTGTTTGAATCTTGCGTGCCAATAACACTGCACTAGCTAAATCAGCCTTATTAGCCGTCACATCCAAATAAGCTTCATCTAAGGCTACGTATTCAATGATATCTGTATATTGTTTAAAAACCGTATGCACTTGTTCAGAGACGCTACGGTATAGTGTAAAATCTGGCTGTTTAAAAATTGCTTTAGGGCATAATTCTAACGCTTTTTGTGCCGCCATAGCTGAGTGCACGCCAAATTGCCGTGCGGTATAATTGGCCGTTGTCACCACACCTTTACCGCCATTATCGCTAGGGTTTCTAGCAATAATCAAGGGTTTACCTACAAATTCAGGATGTTCCCGTTCCTCGATCGATGCATAAAAAGCATCCATGTCAACATGAATGATTTTCCGTGATAGATCATTAGTTAAGGGAATCTGTAAAATACCAGTTGTTGCCATCATACCGCCCTCCTTTGTGGCTTTACGCTACTGAATATTGTACCGCAATACAGTAAATTTTAACTAATTGAACACTGATTGAAGTTTCTAATCTACCTGAACGACGCAAAAAGCCCATCCAAGAATTAATTTTTCAGTTAATTCTGGATGAGTTTTATTTAAGCCAATTTAAGTTTCATTGTAACCCGCAACCCGTTCAAGCGCTCCCTATTCTTCTGGTGTTGCTTGTGCTGGGCCAAAAATCCAATGACGACCATCACGCGCCAATAATTCATCAGCAGCCTTAGGACCCATTGAACCACTGAGATAGTTTGGAAAATCAGTTGGTTTGGTTTCTGCCCAAACTTTTTCGATGACATCCGCGAATTTCCAAGTTTGCGATAATTCATCCCAATGCGTGAAGTTCGTTGAATCGCCATTTAAAGCATCTAGCAACAAACGTTCATAAGCCTCTGGACTATTGCCAGCTGCTGCTGCGCTATGCCGGAAATCAAGATCAACTGGGCGTGTAGCAAAGCCTTGACCTAAGCGTTTAGCATTAACGCGCAAGCCAAAACCTTCCGTTGGCTCAACATAAATCGTCAGTACATTATCGCCTAGCTTATCACCATCACTAACGGTATTGAAAATATTCATTGGTAATTGCTTGAATACAACATCGACCCGCGTCGCTTTTTTCGCCAAACGTTTACCAGTGCGCACATAAAAAGGTACACCGGCCCAACGATAGTTTTCAAATTCCATTTTACCAGCAACAAACGTTTCAACATTAGAATCAGGTGCCACCTGTTCTGCTTCACGATAGCCCTCTAAATAAGTGCCATCAACCGTAGATGCGCCATATTGACCACGAACAAAATTGCGCCGTGCTTCTTCTGGTGTATCAATGTGCAAACTGCGCAACACCTTGATTTTTTCATGGCGGATATCAGTAGCTGAAAATGAAACTGGTGGTTCCATTGCTAACAACGTCGCAATTTGTGAAATATGGTTCTGCACCATATCGCGCATTGCCCCTGCTGTTTCATAATAACCAGCGCGCTCTTCAACCCCTAATGCTTCACTTAAGGTAATTTGGATGTTATCGATGTACCGATTATTCCACAACGATTCAATAATATTATTACCAAAACGAATTGCTGAAATATTTTGTACCATTTCTTTACCTAAGTAATGGTCAATCCGATAAATCTGATTTTCAGCAAACGATGCCCGAATTTGTTCGTTCAAATCTTCAGCACTTCGGTAATCATGCCCAAATGGTTTTTCAATAATCAAACGATTAAAACCATTTTCAGTTAGAATATGTTCCGACTTTAAGTGCTTCGCAATCGTGCCAAAGAAATTGGGTGACATTGCCATATAATAAAGTCGATTATTTTGTAGATCATACTTCTGGTCCAATTTTTGAGCTAAGTTTTCCAGCACAACATAGTGTTCGGCGTTAGTGACATCATGTGATTGATAATAAAAATGACTCGCAAAAGCAGCTACTTGTTCATCAGTTGCCTGTAAATCACTTAAAGAATCGGTCACGATTTGATGATAATGTTCATCAGTCCAAGGCCGCCGTGCAGTGCCAATTACCGCAAAATGTTGGTCTAAATAGCCCTTCTGATAAAGCCGGAATAACGACGGATATAATTTTCGCCGGGCTAAATCGCCGGAGCCACCAAAAATGATAAATAAAGCTACTTTCTCGTTTTGCATGCCTGACACCACTTCCGTTATTTTTTATACTAGCGTATCGCAAAAAACAATTTTTTCACATTCAATTATTAAAACTAAATAATATTATTTTAAAATACTTCCTAATTGTACCCATTCATTTCGCCAACAGCAAGCCAAGTAGCTGAAAAATTTTTACACAAAAAAAGTAGCCGATAATCGGCTACTTTTCATGGTTAATCAGTTTCAACACCTTTACCGTCATATTCACGGATCAAAATCTCTTTCAATTCGCTGATCAATGGTTCCTTAGGGTTAGCTGGGGTACATTGATCTTCAAAAGCTAATTCAGCTAACTTATCAACAGTATGATCAAAGTGTGATTTTTCAACTTTGTTAGCTTTCAAGCTCAAAGTAACATCAACTGAATGTGCTAAATCGATGAAAGCTTGAACTAAGGCTTCCTTCAATTCTTCGTCCGTATTTCCTTTTAAGCCAAGGAAACGCGCAATGTCCGCATAATCTTGTAAAGCCGTGAAGTGTGAATACTTAGGCCACATTGCAATTTTGGTTGGAACGGTCGCATTGTAGCGAACAACTTGGGGATAAGTGATAGCAATGGCCAGTCCGTGTGGTAAGTTAAACTCACCACCGAGTTTGTGGGCAATCGAGTGATTGATTCCTAGGTAAGCACTGGCAAAAGCCATCCCGGCCATAGTTGCAGCATCGTGCATTTTTTGCCGAGCTTCCTTGTTGCCGTCATAAGAAGCTTTCAAATTATTGAAGGCTAGCTTCAAGGATTGTAGGGCCCAACCACGCGTGTAGTCAGATGACATTACGGAAACATAAGCCTCAGTTGCATGGGTGATAGCGTCTAAGCCAGTCCAAGCGGTCGTACGCTTTGGTACCGTTTCAACAAATTGTGAATCAACAATAGCAATATCTGGTTGCATTGCGTAGTCAGTGATTGGATATTTGACGTGTGTCTTAGAATCGGTAATAACGGCGTATGGTGTCACCTCAGAACCAGTCCCAGAAGTTGTTGGAATCCCAATATACTTCGCTTTATTCGGTACAGGTACCCGGTAAGTCCGTTTGCGGATATCCAAGAATTTCTGTTTAGCACCGAAGAAAGAAGTTTCTGGATGTTCATACATCAACCACATGAACTTCCCAGCATCCATCGCAGAGCCACCACCTAAAGCGATGATTGTATCTGGCTTGAAGGCATCCATTCGTGCAACCCCTTTGTAAACTGTATCAGTTGATGGGTTAGGTTCAACATCCGAGAAAATATCGATTTCAACTTGATTAGGACGTTTGCGTAAAACATCCAACACGCGATCAGAATAGCCAAATTCAACCATCCCAGGATCACAGACTAGGAAAACCCGCTTAATGCCTTCCATGTGCTCCAAGTAACGCACTGAATTGCGTTCGAAGTAAACTTTTGGGGGTAGCTTGACCCACTGCATATTATTACGGCGTTTAGCGACCGTTTTAATATTGATCATATCCATATCAGAAACATTATGCGAAATGGAGTTTTTGCCGTATGAGCCAGTCCCTAAAGTTAGGGATGGGGCCATATTGTTGTAAATATTACCAATCCCACCTAAAGCAGATGGTGAGTTGACCAAGATCCGGCAAGCTAACATGTCCATGCCAAACTTTTTAACTAAGTCTTCATCACGTGTGTGAATTGATGCGGTATGGCCTAAGCCACCAAACTCAAGCAAGGCTTTAGCTCGTGCAAATGCATCTTCATGATTTTGCGCTTTATACAAAGACAAGACTGGCGATAACTTTTCACGTGATAGTGGGTATTTGGGCCCAACACCATCAATTTCAGCAATCAATACCTTGGTATCTTTTGCCACCTCAATACCAGCTAGTTTAGCAATATCGTAAGCTGACTTGCCGGCGATCGGTCCTTTAACGCCGCCACGTTTAGCATCAAACATTGCGTCCCCTAAAGCCTTCAATTCAGTTGGTTTAACAAAGTAACAATTCCAATACTTCAGTTCAGCCTTAACTTCAGCGTAAATTTCTTGATCCACGATTGCACTGTTTTCGGAGGCACAAACCATCCCGTTATCAAATGTCTTTGATAATACGATATCGTTAACTGCTTGCTTAATGTCCGCCGTTTTTTCAATGTAGGCTGGCCCATTACCAGGACCAACACCCAAGGCAGGATTACCACTGGAATAAGCGGCTTTGACCATGCCTGGTCCACCAGTAGCTAAGATAGTCGCTATATCAGGATGATGCATTAAAGCACCAGTCGCTTCAATACTTGGGTCAGCGATCCATTGAATACAATCGGCAGGGGCACCAGCACTAATTGCCGCATCCAACAGAATTTGCGCTGTACGAACACAGGATTTTTGTGCTTGGGGATGGAAACCAAAGATAATCGTATTGCGACCTTTTAATGAAATCAATGATTTGAAGACAACCGTTGAAGTTGGGTTTGTTACTGGCGTTACCCCAGCAATAACACCTAAAGGTTCAGCAATTTTAATAATTTGTTCTTCATCATCGTCATCAATGATGCCGACGGTTTTATCGTGGCGAATACTATTCCAAACATATTCACTCGCGTAAATATTTTTTATTGCTTTATCCTCGACGATCCCACGATGAGTTTCATCGACAGCCATTTTGGCTAATTCCATATGGTGATCTAGGGCAGCAAGCGCCATTGCTTCACCAATCGCATCTACCTTTTCTTGTGTAAAAGTAGACATAGTTGCTAGTGCCTTTTGCGATTTTTTAACTAAACCATCAATAACTTGTTCAACGGAAATACCTTTATCTTCGACTTTGTTCTCGCTTTTTGTTTGTTTTAGCATCATGTATTACTCCATTTCTCAGGTTTAATTTAGTTGTTATTTATTTCACAAGGTAATAGTACTACGAAACAAAAAATTTGTAAAGTGTTTTTATTATTTTAAAAAAAGTCTCCGTTAAGCGCTTTCACAAACGCCGATTATGGCCTTTCCTGAAAACAACACATATTTTGCATGAAAACTTTTTGTGAATTTAATAACAATGGACGATGTAACTTGAAAAATCAAACAACAAGACCAGCGCTTTGAACTAATTACCTCCTTATTTTAATGATTTTAAAAAATGAGTAGTCTTAATAAACGACGTACAACCAGCATACCATGAAAGCGGCGTCATTGGCAGTTGAATACTCAGTAAAATTATGTAAAAAAAAACGCCGAACTTAATTGTCCGTACGCTTAGTCAAACTTTATTTTTCAGTCTTATCGTCAGCTGGCTTCTCGTCAGTAGCAGTCTTATCGCTATCAGCGATATGGTTAGCATCTTCAGCTGATTCAACGCCAGTATCAGTATTGGCATCACTGTCATTACTAGTTGGTGCTACTGGTGTTGTACTTTTCTTATCCACCCGGCCAATTGCGCGCAGGTCAAAAGTAAGATAAACCCCTTCGATATCGAGTTCAACCGTTTGGGCTTGCTTGTCGATACTGTTGATCACACCGTGTAAACCACCAATAGTAACAATGGCATCACCCTTATCCATGCCACCCATCATTTCTTTTTTCTTCTCTTGGGCTTTACGTTGTGGGCGAATCATCATAAAATACATCAAAGCAAACAAAACAACAATCATTAAAATCGAAGTTAGACCACTACCACCTGCAGCGGCTAATACAAAATCACTCATCAAATAGACACCTCAATCATTAATATAAACTACCCTACAAGCGTACCAGACTTATTATAAGACTTCCAGCAAAAACTAAAAATTACGCGCATTTTTTTGATTAAAACCATAACTTTCAAAGAAAGCTTCACGAAATTCTAATAAGTTATCGTCCATAATCGCCTGACGGACTTGTTGCATCAAATGTAGTAAGAAATACAAATTATGATAACTGGTCAAATGAATACCGAAGATCTCATCGGCTTTGATCAAATGGCGAATATAAGCGCGACTATAATTACGGCAAGCATAGCAGTCACAATTATCGTCTAACGGACCAAAATCATGGGCGTATTTAGCGTTTTTAACCACTAAGCGACCATGGCTGGTCATTACTGTCCCATTACGCGCAATTCGGGTCGGTAAAACACAATCAAACATATCAATACCGCGAATCGCACCATCGATCAGCGCATCTGCTGAACCAACACCCATTAGATACCGTGGCTTATTCTCCGGCAGCAACGGTGTGGTGAAATCCAGCACGTGGTTCATTTCTGCCTTGGATTCACCTACGGATAAGCCACCGATCGAATAGCCAGGAAAATCAAGACTAACCAAATCACGGGCACTTTGTTCACGTAGATCCTTGAACCCAGCCCCCTGCACAATACCAAATAAGCCTTGTGTTGCTGGATTACGGTGAGCCTTGAGTCCACGTTCTGCCCAGCGGCTAGTACGCGCAACTGATTTTTTTACGTAGTCATAACTTTCAAAAAATGGTGGACATTCGTCTAAGCTCATCATAATATCAGGGCCAAGATCATTTTCGATTTGCATCGCTTTTTCCGGAGATAAAAACATCTTTGCGCCATTTAAATGGTTTTTAAAATGGACGCCTTCTTCAGTAATATCACGCATTTTGGCTAATGAAAAAACTTGGAAGCCCCCAGAATCAGTTAAAACGCCCTTATCCCAGTTCATAAATTTGTGCAAACCGCCAGCTTCCTTAACGATTTCCTCGCCGGGCCGTAACCACATATGATAGGTGTTGGCTAGGATAATATTGGCACCCATCTTATCCAATTCCTCTGGTGCCATTGTTTTAACTGAAGCGTTAGTGCCAACTGGCATAAACATTGGCGTAGGGAAAGTCCCGTGTGGCGTGATGATTTCACCTAAGCGCGCGCCAGTATGCTTCTCTTTTTTGATCAAGTGATATTTAATTGCAGGTTCCATAAAAAGCTCCTTATTCACGTTTATTTACTGATCCATTTTTTAAAGACAACTGTCATATTTTAACATGCTCGGCTAAAAGCGCAAGTGAACTGTCCGACCTCTTAGTACACTATTTTTTGTAAGCGCTTAGCAGATGTGGTAAAATGCAAGTGTGGTGTGAAACTTACGTAAGTTTCAACGTTATCGCTTTATAAAATCTATATCCTACTTTCGAATAAATGATTATTTAGTATTTCTCCATTAGCTTGTGATGCTTTCGCGTGTTTGAAGTTCGCTAGATTTAATTTTCCAATTGCGTAACGGTTTTTGTATCACCCCGCGTAATTTAATTACGTTAAACAAAATCTTATGTGAGTTCGCACCACATAAAAAAGCGCTGAGCTTAATTGTTCAGCGCCTTTTTATTATTTAATAAACATTGCATCGCCGAAGCTAAAGAAACGATAGCGTTCGTCAATTGCGTGTTGATAGGCATTCAAAATATTATCGCGTCCGGTAAAAGCAGCAACTAACATCACTAAAGTTGATTTTGGTAAATGGAAATTAGTAATGAAAGCATTGACCACACGCCATTGATAACCAGGTTTAATGAAAATATCAGTCCAGCCACTGTCTGGCTTAATTTCACCGTCAAATTTTGTACCAATAGTTTCCAACGTACGAATCGAGGTGGTCCCAGTTGCAATAATACGACCGCCATTTTTACGTACTTCGTTTAACTCATCAGCTGCTTCTGGTGTTAAACGATAGAATTCACTGTGCATTTTGTGATCATCAATATCATCTTCATCCACTGGCCGGAAGGTTCCTAGCCCAACGTGTAAGGTTAAATAAACCAATTTAACCCCTTTAGCTTCAGCCTTAGCCAATAATTCTTTTGTCCAATGTAGACCGGCAGTTGGTGCTGCCGCTGAACCATTTTCTTTGGCGTAAACGGTTTGATACATTTCTGGATCGTCTAATTTGGCTTTGATATAAGGTGGTAATGGGGTTTCGCCTAATTGTTCCAAAATCTCCATAAAAATACCGTCATAATGGAATTCGATCATCCGACCGCCATGTTCCAATTCTTCAGTAACTGTGGCCGTTAACTGACCATCACCAAAAACAACTTCAGTCCCCACTTTAGCGCGCCGAGCTGGCTTCATCAAAGTTTCCCATTTATCGCCTTCTGTATTGTTTAACAGTAAAACTTCTTCGTGGCCACCAGTATCAGGCTTAACACCATATAAGCGTGCTGGCATAACTCGCGTATCGTTCATCACAACAGCATCCCCAGCATGTAATTCATCCAAAATGTCATAAAAGTGCTTATCCTGCAAAGCACCGGTTTCGTGGTCAAGCACTAACATCCGTGAAGCATCACGTTCTTTAAGCGGTGTTTGCGCAATTAATTCATGTGGTAAATTATAATCAAAATCAGATAACGATAATCCCATTATTTGTCAGGTTCCCTTCACAATTAAACTAGTTTACTTTTTTATTAAATGGTATCCCTAAATGCGCATACGCTTGCGGCGTTACAACACGCCCTCGCGGTGTACGTTTGAGAAAACCAATTTGTAATAGATACGGTTCGTACATTTCTTCAATGGTATCAGTTTCTTCACCGACATTAGCGGCAATTGTGCTTAGCCCGACTGGACCACCATCGTAAAAGTCGATCATAGCGCGCAATAGCTTTTGATCGACATAATCCAATCCGCGCCCATCGACCTGCAATAAGCCCAATGCCTTTTCGACGATTGGTAAATCAATTGCAGATTGTTCTGCAACTTGTGCAAAATCACGAATTCGCTTCAACAACCGATTGGCCACCCGCGGTGTACCACGCGAACGACGCGCAATTTCATGCGCACCCTCAGTCACAATCGTTGTATCAAAAATAGTTGCCGAGCGTTCGACGATTTCAGTTAAATCCTGTTCGGTATAATACGCCATATGTGCAACGATCCCGAAACGATCACGTAATGGTGCTGACAATAAGCCAGCACGCGTGGTGGCGCCAATCAAAGTAAATGGCGGTAACGGAAAATGAACTGGATGTGCAGTTGGTCCCTGGCCAATTACAATATCGACAAAAAAATCCTCCATGGCAGAATACAGCATTTCTTCCACGATTTTAGGTAGACGATGAATTTCATCAATAAATAAAACATCCCCAGGCTGCAACTCATTTAAAATTGCCACTAAATCACCCGGACGTTCAATTGCCGGCCCACTGGTGGTGCGAATGTTCACTTTTAACTCATTAGCAATCACCATAGCTAAGGTCGTTTTACCTAAACCAGGTGGCCCATAAAGTAGCACGTGATCCAAGGATTCTTCTCGCTTTTGCGCCGCTGTGATATAAACTTGTAATTCGTTTTTTACCTTATCTTGGCCAATGTATTGACGTAAGTATTGCGGTCGTAACGACTTTTCGACGCCTTCCTCACCGGCATCGGTAGTTTCAGGCGAAATCACACGATCATCTGCCATAAACACTCACCTCCAGTTTTAACGTTTCATCAATAGACGTAATGCTTCACTTAAATACGCATCCGTGCTATCAGCTGTAAATTCTTTTAAAGCTGGTCGAATTCGTTTGATTTCAGTTTCTTTATAGCCCAGCGCTTGTAGCGCCGCTAAACTTTCGCTAAGGTAATCATTGGGCTCATCAGCTGGTAAATCAATTTGTTGCTGCCCAACTAAAGCATCCGCCGACGCTAAATCACCTAGCTTACCCTTGAGGTCCAAAGTAATTTGTTGCGCCGTTTTCTTACCGACACCGGGAAACTTGGTCAAATAACCAATATCATCACCTTGAATTGCATTGATCAAACCGGCATGATCATTGTTGGCCAAAATTGCCAACGCTGATTTTGGACCAATACCAGAGACTTTGATCAACTTTTCAAATAATTGCTTTTCAGCCAGACTGGTAAAGCCAAACAAGGTCATATCATTTTCACGAATAGCCTGAAAAACATATACCCGCTGTAGCTCAGTTTCCGAGACCTGCAAACGAAACGGATTAGCTAACTGCAATTTATAGCCTACACCAGCCACTTCTAGCACAATATAAAACGGACTCACGTAGGTCACATGACCAACTAAGTATTCATACATTCAATTCACGACTCCAAATCTTTCAAATGAGTACATCTGTTCGTATTGTACCATATCTACCAGTAACTAGCGGCGGCAAAATTGCCCCAACTGTAAATCAACTCAACAAGAATAGATTATACCACTTCAAAAACTAGCCGCGCACCAAAAATAAGCTTGAACCAAAAAGATGCTCAAACTTATTTAATCACTAATTCAAATACAGATCATCACCAGCTAATAGCTGACTAACCACAGCAATTGGTAAGCCCATCACGTTGTAATAATCGCCGTTAATAGACTTGATCAATAGGCCGCCATAACCTTGAATTCCGTAGGCACCAGCTTTATCTTTGTATTCACCAGTAGCAAGGTAACGTTCAATTTGATATGGTGTTAGCGGCAAAAAAGATACGTCGGTGCGTACTACTTGTTGCTGTGCCGGCTGTTGTGGCCGCTTTAACCAAACAGCGGTATAAACTTGGTGTGTTTGTCCCTGCAACAACTGTAACGTTGTCCGCGCTATCGCTAATGATTTGGGTTTGCCAAAAATTTGTTCCTGAAAACTGACCACTGTATCTGCACTCAAAATTATGTCAGTCGGCCGTTGCGCCGCCACTGTATTCCCTTTACGCGCCGCTAATGTTAGTACATGCTGGGCTGGAGCTAGCGGCTCATTAATATGTTCAGAAACTTGTGCTGGGATACTGATAAAATCAGTGGTGATCCGCTGCAATAATTCTTGGCGCCGCGGCGAACTGGAAGCTAAAATTAAACTCATGCCATCCCTCCTCGCAAGCTAGTGTGGCTTTCCTGAATTCGACGAAACATCTTTTCCAGGTCTTTCCCGCTAAAGTGCACTAACACTGGCCGACCATGAGGACAATTGAACGGATTTTCACACTCCGGTAAACGTTGTAATAATGCCTTAGCCTGTTGCTCATCTAAATGATGATTAGCTTTGATTGCACGTTTACAACTCATCATAATCGCTGTTTGCTCACGAAATTTGGCGATACTAATTTTCTGATCATTTAAAATATAATCGATCATTTCGCGAATCGTGTCCTCTTCTTGCCCAGCTTTAAACCAAGTTGGGTGACTGCGAACAACAAAACTATTTTGACCAAATGACTCAAGTTGCAAGCCTAATTGCTGCAATAGATCCGCTTTATCACGCAAACGAAGTGCGTCACTAGCCGGATAATCTAATACCAGTGGCACCAGTAAATTCTGCTGATTTGCGCTAACTTTACCGATTTCTTGACGATAATATTCATAGTTGACCCGCTCTTGCGCCGCATGCTGATCGATGATATAAAATCCATCAGCACCTTGCGCTAGTAAATAAGTACCGTGCATTTGACCGATATAATCTAAATGCGGGAAACGTTCAACTGGTGGTTCTGTTACCGATTTTAGCGGTGTTACTGCAGCTGTTGCCGGTGTTCCCAGCGGTGGCCCCACTTGTTCGTTTTGATATTTAGCATCCCACGCTACTAACTTAGCTTGATCAGCAAAGTTGGTGACTACTTCTGGTGTCGCAACTGCTGGCGCACTAGCTAATTGTTCGGCAATTTGCGCCGTGGTATCGCTAATCGCTGCCGTACTAGTTTCCGGTGCGGCTGAATAAGTTTGCGGCCATTTAGAACTAGCTGCATTTAACGCCATTTGTAACTGATCCGCCTTGGCAGTTTTACGTGACTGCAGATTTTCGTTAGCATCGGGAATTAAATTTTCACCGGCGATCCGCGCGTAAATCGTTTTACGAATCAATTCGCCTAATTCTTCTTCCTTACCTAAGCGCACTTCTTGCTTGGCCGGGTGCACATTAACGTCAACCAACAGCGGATCCATATCAATATTTAGAACGATTACTGGAAAACGACCAACCATTAATTTTGAGCCGTAGCCAGCAATGATTGCTTTATTCAACTGAAAATTTTTGATGTAGCGGCCATTGATCATCACAGTGATGTAGCGCCGCGACGAGCGCGTTAACTCCGGTAAAGAAATAAACCCTTGCAGACGATAATCGAGGTCTTCTGCGCTGATCGCCAGCATTTTTTTAGCATTGGTCACACCATAGATTCCAGCAATTGTTTGTTGCAATTGACTGTTACCTGCTGTGCGCACCAATATATTACCATCATGACTAAGTGAAAAAGCAACTTCAGGATGACTTAGTGCTAACCGGTTGACGATATCACCGATATTAGCTAATTCAGTATTTGGTGACTTGATGTACTTCAAGCGTGCTGGGGTATTGAAAAACAGATCACTGACCGTCACGGTTGTTCCTTGACGTACTGCACTGGACTTTTCTTCGATCAGTTCGCCGCCACGAAAATGCACTCGCCGACCAACCGCGCCGCCAGTCGATGTTTCTAGCACCATATCCGCGACTGAGGCAATACTCGGTAAAGCTTCACCACGAAAACCTAGTGTCCGCACTTTAAATAGATCAGCGCGACTATGAATTTTACTAGTAGCGTGTCGTTTAAAGGCATTTAACACATCTTCATTTGCGATGCCATCGCCGTTATCAGTAATTTGAATTTTTTTCAAGCCAGCTTCAACCACAATAATATCAATTTGTGTACTATGTGCATCTAACGCATTTTCAACTAGTTCTTTGACCACTGAAGCAGGCCGCTCGATCACCTCACCAGCGGCAATCTGATTAGCCAACACTTCCGCTAGTTCATGAATTTTCGCCATGGCTTAACCCCCTACAACTTCTTCTGCCACTTATACAAGGTGTTCATGACATCCATTGGCGTCATGCTCATTAAGTTTAACTCTTTCAACTCATCTAAGACTTTTAATTCAGCCTTAGAAATATTACTTTCTTGATAATCAAATAATGCTAATTGCTCATCACTTTCGTCAGCAACTGGTACCGGTGGTGTCGCCTCAATTGCTGACGCTTCGGCCACTTGGCTCACTGGCGCTGCCACACTAGTTGGTGAATCAACAGTTGCTGCCTTACTTTGCGTTTCCAAGTCGGCCAAGATCGTCGTTGCCCGGGCCAATAAGCTGTCTGGTAACCCAGCTAGTTTAGCAACATGAATCCCATAAGACTTATCGGCGGCGCCGGCCATCATTTTATGCAAGAAGACTAATGTGCCATTTTCTTCCACTGCCCCGACATGGACATTGCGTAAATGCGGTAAGTCAGTATCTAGAGCAGTTAATTCATGATAATGCGTTGAAAATAGTGTTTTAGCGTGGACGTGATCATGTAAATGCTCAATAATAGCTTGCGCCAAAGCCATCCCGTCGTAAGTTGCGGTGCCCCGGCCAATCTCATCAAATAAAATCAAACTATTCTCAGTGGCGTGGGCTAAGGCCGCATTAGACTCCATCATTTCCACCATAAACGTACTCTGGCCAGAAATTAAATCATCAGCGGCCCCAATTCGAGTAAAAATTTGATCAAAAATCGGTAAAGTCGCTTTTGTCGCTGGGATAAAACAGCCAATTTGCGCCATGATCACAGTTAGCGCCAACTGCCGCATATAAGTGCTTTTCCCCGACATATTCGGTCCAGTGATCAACAGAATTGTGTTATCAGCATCCATTGTCACATCATTAGGAATGTATTTCTGTTCGCCAAGTACTTTTTCAACTACCGGATGACGCCCAGCAACGATTTTTAGATCATGTGCTTTAGTCAAAGTTGGCCGCACATAATGATAAGTCTCACTGACCACAGCAAAGCTTTGCAACACATCTAACGCCGCCACACCTTTAGCCAAGCTTTGTAAACGATGAATTTGCTGCTTGACCTGTTCACGAACCGCAGTAAATAAATCATATTCCAACGCCGTCGATTTTTCTTGTGCTTCCAGAATTAAAGTTTCTTTTTCCTTCAATTCTGGCGTACTGAAGCGTTCAGCGTTGGTTAGCGTTTGTTTGCGCTCATAACGGTCCTCTGGTAGCGCCGCTAAGTTAGCCTTAGTCACTTCAATGTAATAGCCAAAAACGCGGTTAAAGCCAATTTTAAGCGTATGGATACCAGTAGCCGCGCGCTCCTTGGCCTGCAATTCAGCGATCCATTGTTTGCCGTTTTTCATGGCATCCCGGTAATCGTCTAATTGTTGATTGTAATGCGCTTTGATCACATTACCATCCTTGATCGATAAAGGAGGTTCATCGTTGATTGCACGGTCGATCAGATCCGCCACATCACTAACTGGGTCTAAATGATCAATAACATCGTCAAAAGTTCCATCATTAATATCAGTCAAAATTGCTTTTAACTTAGGAATCTGCAATAAGGATGTTTTCAACTGGATCAGATCACGACCATTAACATTGCCAAACGCCACTCGCCCAGCAAGCCGTTCCAAATCATAAACCTTAGTCAACTCATCTTGTAAGCTAGAGCGTTCGAAAAAGTGATCCATTAAACTAGCAACTTTGTCCTGGCGTTGCTTGATCGCCGTCCCATTGATCAACGGCCGATCTAACCATTGCTTCAATAAGCGGCCACCCATGGCTGTTTTAGTAGCATCCAATAGCCATAACAAGGTCCCACTGCGCTGCCCAGTACGAATCGAAGTGGTCAACTCCAAATTATTTTTGGCGTAATGATCCATCTTTAAAAATTGGGATGGTTCGTACTCTTCCGCTACTTGTAAATGCGCTAAACTACGCTTCTGCGTCACCGTCAAATACATTAATAGCTGTTCAACTACCTTGACCTCAGTTAAATCAGTTAGCCCTTGCGTCACAAAAGATAATTCTGCCCGCGGATCAACTTGATCCTGATACGAAATCAAAACACCTAATTTAGTTAAGTTTGTTAAAATTTGTGGTGTCACATCATGATTAGCGACTAGCTCCTTGGTGCGCAAGCTCATGACTTCATTGATCACCGCATCAGCACCAGCTAAACGACTGACTTTCAATTCACCGGTTGATAAATCGGTGTAGGCAAAGCCATATTCGTCTTTTTTAACTTCGATCAAAGCAGTCAGATAGTTATTACTTTTAGCAGTGGCCGCTTTTTGCTCCATGATCGTCCCTGGCGTAACCAGCTGGATCACTTCACGCTTAACCATCCCCACCGCGGTCCGTGGATCTTCAACCTGCTCACAAATGGCAACTTTATAACCTTTATCGACTAAAATATCAATGTAGTTTTGCGCCGCATGATGGGGCACGCCACACATGGGAATCGGTTCCGTGGCACTTTTATTGCGTGCAGTTAAGGTTAGCTCAAGAATCTGTGCCCCCTTGATTGCATCGTCATAAAATAACTCGTAAAAATCACCGATCCGGTAAAATAAAAACGCATCAGGATAGTCTTTCTTGATTGCGTTATATTGAGCCATCATCGGTGTTTCTTTAGTTTTCTGTGGCACGATTCACTTCTTCCTTTCTACTTCCAATGCATAATTAAGTTTGTTTTATTGAGTATTATTACGACTGTTTTTGCTCAATTAATTGGTCCACTTGGCGTTGTAATTCGTCAGTAACCATCTCTAACGTGGCGTTAGCATCAAATAAAGCACTCCGGTACGCTACGGTTAATGGATTTTGTTCCAAGGCCGCCTTTAATTGATCAGCCTGCTTAGCTGCTTGAATTGCTGCTTTAGGCTTTTCATAATGATCATCATTGACAATTGCCTTTTGCGCAGTTTCCAAGTCCTGTTGTAGCTGATTCAGTGCTGTATTATGCTTCACTTGGTGCTCAATTGTTTGATAACGGTGCACAGTTTCATCATTTTTTAGCAACTGGCACAATTGCGTCAATGCCGCCTGCGTTTGTTCATCTAAGTGTGACTTACTTGCCATTTTCTCACCTCAAGCATCAAATGGATGATCAGCATTGATCAGAATCGGTTCAATTTTTTTGGCTTGGCCAGTGGTTTCATCAATATCAATACAGCAACCACCAAGTACACCGCGGCCATCTTCCTTAACTTCATAACGGGTTGGTAATTGCGTTAAAAAGCGCTCGATACTTTTCGCTGGTTTAACGCCTAAAATTGCATCGTATGCGCCGGTCATCCCAGCATCAGTTAAATAAGCTGTCCCTTGTGGCAAGATCCGCGCATCGCTAGTTTGTACATGCGTGTGCGTGCCGACAACTGCCGACACTTGACCATCTAAATACCAAGCAATAGCTTCCTTTTCCGCCGTTGTTTCAGCATGAAAATCCATGAAAATAAGATCCGTTTGTTGATGAATTTCGGCCAATAGTTCATCGGCCTTATAAAATGGATTATCCAACGATTGCGTCATTAACGCATTACCTTGCATATTGATCACCGCTAATTTTAACTGGTTAACTTGCACATAAACATAACCCAGTCCTGGCGTTGTTGCCTCCGGAAAATTCGCTGGTCGAACTAATTTTTTCGCTGAATCAACAAAATCAAAAATATCCCGATTATCCCAAACATGGTTGCCCATCGTGATGACGTCGGCCCCTGCCTGTAAAAATTCCTTGTAGATTTTACCGGTGATGCCGCGACCACCAGCAGCATTTTCACCATTAACGATCGTAACTTGTGGCCGATAGTGACCCTTCAATTGTGGTAAATAAGTGGCGATCATATCACGCCCACGTGAACCCATAACGTCCCCAACAAATAAAATCCGCATGTGACTCCTCTTTTCCAAAAAGTTAGCTATATTGTACCATTTTTCAGTGTTTGAACCCAAAAAGGTTGTTGTGACATTCGGCCACACCAACCCTTACTTTACTTCTTTAGGTGATAACTATATGTTGCTAAGATAATATTCTCACGTGTTGCTAAAGCTGCCCGCAAGCGGAAGCTAGTTTGGTTATGCAAAATATTTTGCCACGGTTTCTTCGGTACAAATTGTGGCACCAAAATTGTCGTTGTGTAATTACGTTCCTTAGCGTTTTTGGCAATAATATCCGCAAACCGCAAAACTGGTCGCGCAATTGAACGATAGGAAGAATGAATATCAACAAAGCGAATATCCGGAAAATCAGCTTTGAACTCTGATTCCGTTTCATGTTCCTTATTAGGATTTTCATCCATGGATACGTGCATCGCGATGACATAGTCACCAATTGAACGAGCATAATTCAAGGCGCCAGCGGTCACTTGGGTGACATTACTAACCAAGACAATCACTGTACTACCATCGTAATCATGAAAATTAACCTGCTCAATTAAGCGTAATTGCGCCGCCACTTTCTTGTAATGATCGTGAATTTTGTAAAAAACAAAGACCATGATTGGCATAATAATAAAGTAAGGCCAAACACCATTTAAATGATACATCAACAAGAAAATGAAAATTGCAAACGAAATCAAGGCGCCGGTAAAGTTAGCAATACTGCGGCCAATCCAGCCTTTTGAACGCTCATGCCACCATTTAAGAATCATCCCACTTTGTGACAAGGTAAACGGTACGAACACCCCAGTAGCGTATAACGGAATTAAACGCTCGGTACTACCATTGAAGATGAAAATCAAAACAATCGATCCTAGGGCCAAAGTAAGAATCCCATTGGAATAACCTAAACGATCGCCCCGATCCATGTACATGTGGGGCATAAATTTATCTTTCGCCAAATTATAGGCTAAGATTGGAAACGCCGAGAAACCAGTATTCGCAGCTAAAGCTAAAATCAAAGCCGTGGAGAATTGTAGAATATAGTAAACAGTCCCCTTACCAAAGATATGCTGGCTAAGTTGTGCTAAGATCGTTATTTTCGCCTGTGGTAACACGCCAAAATACCAACTTAAAAAAGTAATCCCAGCAAAGAAGAAACCTAAGAGTAAGCCGACAATTGCCAATGTTTCAGCAGCATTTTTAGCTTTAGGCTTTTTGAAAAATGGCACGGCATTACTGATTGCTTCAACCCCCGTTAATGAAGAAGATCCGGAAGAAAATGCCCGTAAAATCAAGCCAACCGTAACACCAGGTACTGCTGCGCCAGCTAGTGAAGTCGCATGAAATCCGCGGGCACCAGTGGCGATTTCTACAAAACCTGTAATGATCATAATTGAAAGCATAATTACAAAGAGATAAACTGGTACCATCAAAAATGAAGCAGAATCACGTAAACCACGTAAATTCATGGCGGTGATCAAAACAACAATCAAGATCGCAATACCCACCTGATGACCATATAACGCGGGAATCGCTGAAGTTATGGCTGCTGTACCTGATGATACGGAAACCGCAACAGTCAGCATATAATCGACCAGTAAGGAGCCCCCTGCGATTAGACCAGGATACATGCCTAGATTTTCACTGGAAACAATGTAGGCGCCACCCCCGTGTGGATAAGCATGAATAATTTGCCGATAAGATAGAATCAATGATAACAACAAGATTAAAACAAAAGCAGCAATCGGCAATGAAAACCACATTGCCGCAGCTGATAATGCGACTAACGCTGTTATAATTTGTTCTGGTCCGTAAGCAACTGATGACAAAGCATCTGATGATAATAATGCCAACGCCTTTAATTTACCGAGCTGCTGGCCGCCTTCATCAGAAGATTTCAATGGTTTTCCAATGAAGAAACGCTTTAAATGCTGCATGATCAATACTCCTTCTTGTGAGCAAGTGCCTAGGTTACTGTACCCAAAATATGAGCATCTACCTAACAACACTTTTACTAGTTCAGCGGCAAAAGATCAACCAGATCAACCTGCCCCGCACGCTAGTATATCCTCACAACTCCAAATCATTTTATTCTTAATTTTATTACGACAGAAGTCATTCTACGCCATTTATGCAGATGATTCTACCCAAATCTAAAATATGTTAAAAAAATCAGCTTAATTTTTGCAGCAATAAAAATATGTACAAAAAAACGTCCAATTTAATGAACGTTTTTTTGCGAATTTAGTTAGCTTACATCATACCGCCCATACCAGGAGCCATGCCACCAGCACCAGCAGCGCCGGCACCAGCATCACTACCTTGTGGTTCTGGCTTGTCAGCAACAACTGCTTCAGTTGTTAATAACAAGGAAGAAACAGATGCAGCATTTTGTAATGCAGAACGAGTCACTTTAGTTGGGTCGATGATCCCAGCATCAATCATGTTTTCCCACTTACCATTTGCCGCATTGTATCCAATTTCTGGGTCCAATGACTTTAAGTGTTCAACAATAACTGAGCCTTCAACACCAGCATTTTCAGCGATTTGACGAACAGGTTCTTCCAAAGCACGTAAGACGATGTTAACCCCTGTTTGTGCGTCGCCTTCAGCTTTAACTTGCGCAACAGCTTTGATCACGTTAACTAAGGCAGTACCACCACCAGCAACGTAACCTTCTTCAACGGCTGCACGAGTTGCGTTCAACGCATCTTCAATCCGATATTTTTGTTCTTTTAATTCAGTTTCAGTCGCAGCACCAACACGAACAACTGCAACCCCGCCAGCCAATTTAGCTAAACGTTCTTGTAATTTTTCACGATCAAAATCAGAAGTTGTGTCAGCGATTTGTGCTTTGATTTCAGCAACACGTTGTGCGATGGTATCTTTGTTACCAGCACCTTCAACTAATGTTGTGTTGTCCTTAGTGATCGTAACTTTACCAGCTTGGCCTAATTGTGCAATATCAGTATCTTTTAATTCTAGACCTAGGTCAGAAGTAATGACAGTTGCACCAGTCAAAGTAGCAATATCTTCTAATTGTGCCTTACGACGATCACCAAAGCCAGGTGCCTTAACAGCAACGACATTGAAGGTACCACGAATCTTGTTCAAAACAAGTGTTGGTAATGCTTCACCATCAACATCGTCAGCAATGATCAACAAAGCCTTACCTTGTTCAACGATTTTTTGTAGTAATGGTAAGATTTCTTGAATATTTGAAATCTTCTTGTCCGTTACTAAAATATAAGGGTTGTCAAGATCTGCTTCCATCTTATCGTTGTCAGTAACCATATATTGTGATAAGTAGCCACGATCAAATTGCATCCCTTCAACAACGTCTAAGGAAGTATCGATCCCTTTTGATTCTTCAATTGTGATAACGCCGTCGTTACCGACTTTTTCCATAGCGTCAGCAATCAAATTACCAACTTCGCGATTAGATGAAGAAACAGCTGCGATCTGCGCAATATCATTTTTGCCGTCAACTTTATGAGAAATCTTGTGTAATTCGTCAACAGCAGCTTTAGTCGCTTTTTCGATCCCGTCACGGATACCAACTGGGTTAGCACCGGCAGTGACGTTCTTCATACCTTCACGTACGATAGCTTGGGTCAAAACAGTGGCAGTAGTTGTACCATCACCAGCGTTATCGTTAGTCTTTGAAGCAACTTCAGAAACTAATTTAGCACCCATGTTTTCGAAATGATCTTCTAATTCGATGTCTTTAGCAATCGTAACACCATCGTTAGTGATTGTAGGTGAACCGTAAGATTTTTCCAAAACAACGTTCCGGCCTTTAGGGCCTAAAGTTGTTTTAACTGTATTTGCCAATTTATCAACACCACGTAACATAGCGGAACGAGCGTCTTCAGAGAATTTTAATTCTTTAGCCATTTTATTATTTCACCTCATAATTGATTTTTAGAGAGAGTGTTAAAAAAGATGTTCAAATCACAGCACATACCTTAGCCGAACAACAACCGACTTCTAGAAGTCTATTTGCCAAACGTCGTTATGTGAAATAATCTATCTTTTTTAACATATTTACGCTAATCTAGTTTAGAAGCCTAAATTAGTCGACGATAGCAATTAGATCCTTTTCATGCAAAACTAGATAATCACTGCCGTCATAGCTAACGTTCGTACCAGCATATTTATCAAACATCACTGTATCATCAACTTTAACAGTTAATGGTTGAACGTCACCATGCTGATTTGCGGCACCTGGGCCAGCGGCAACAACTTTACCAGTTGTTGGCTTCTCTTTGGCGTTTGACGCTAAGACAATACCGCCAACAGTCTTTTCTTCTTCATCTGCAACTGCAACAATGACACGATCGCCTAATGGTTTTAACACGTGTAATCCCTCCGTTTTACCTTTAATCAATTTTTAGCACTCTTAGCATCTAAGTGCTAATTACATTATTCATAATACCATGTTCGTGTTGTAATGCAAGTTTTATGTCTAAAAAATACCTGTTGCTTTTCTTTTAACGCAAAAAACGTTAACCTTAATACCAAGATACTTCCATAAAGGAGCACGCTATGTCACTCAGAAAAAATGTTGTTGCTACACTAATAACGTACTTAATTGTTTATTTACTGCCAACCGTGATCAATCTAGTATTACACCTCGGCAGTCATATTTATTGGGTGCAAACCATCGATTATATTATTGGTGCGCTGATCCTAACCTATTTTTATTGGCGAACCAAAGACCGGCCAACATTAGAACAAAAATCAGTTAAGGGTAGCCGAGTTATTTTATGGGGCTTGTTGGGCGTTATTGCTGCTTTAGCGGCGCAATACTTAGCGAACATGATCGACCTCGCTTTATTCCATTCAATTCCTAATTCAACTAACACTGCAACGATTCTAACCGTGATCAAAAGCTATCCAGTTTATATTTTGGCTACGATTATTGCTGCACCGATTATGGAAGAATTAGTTTTTCGCCGGACTATCTTTGGTTCATTGGCACCATTTACCGGTAACGTGGGGGCTGCTCTGATTGCCAGCGTCATGTTTGCCATGGCCCACAACGACGGCCACCTATTGGTTTACACTGCTATTGGATTAGTTTTCTGCTATTTGTATCAAAAAACTGGCCGGATCCAAACTTCAATCATCAGCCATATGTTGATGAATGCGTTGGTGATTGGCATTAGTTTATGGCACTAAGCTTAAAATGGACTTAATTGAAATAACCCTGTGACTGACAAATTTTGTCGTTCACAGGGTTATTTTGTTGCACTGAATAATTAGAAGCGGAAATGATTAGTACTATCCGAGCACAAATAGTAAAACTAAAAAAACTGCCGCAATCGCAGATTCAAGCTTGTCTAGGTTCACAAGCAATTTACGATTACAGCAGCTTTTTATCGATTATACAAACCCCATATTACAAGCGTTCGTTTAATTCTTTACCAAGTTCTTCAAAGCCAGGTTTGCCTAACAGCGCAAACATGTTCTTCTTGTACGCTTCAACACCTGGTTGATTGAATGGATTGATACCATTCATGTAACCAGATACAGCAACGGCACGTTCGAAGAAGTAGATCAAATAACCTAAAGTGAAGGCATTTTGTTCAGGAATATGGACACTCATTACAGGAACGCCACCATCGTTATGGGCTAAAACAACCCCTTGGTAAGCTTTAGTATTAACGAAGTCGATGGATTTGCCTTGTAGATAAGCTAAGCCATCTAAGTCACCGTCTTCAACAGGAACAGTCAAGTCATGAGTTGGTTTGTCAACCTTGACAACTGTTTCCATTAAGTTACGCCGACCTTCTTGAATATATTGGCCCAATGAATGTAAGTCAGTGGTGAAGTTAGCTGAAGATGGGTAGATACCCTTTTGATCCTTACCTTCAGATTCACCCATCAATTGCTTCCACCATTCAGAGAAGTATTGCAAGGTTGGTTCGTAGTTTTCTAATAATTCAGTTGTGTAGCCTTTGCGATACAAAATGTTACGCAAAGCAGCATATTTGTAGGCGTCATTTTTAGTGACATCAGGATCAGAATATTGATCTTCAGCAGCAGCAGCACCTTGCATTAATTGATCAACATCACCGCCAGCAACAGCGATTGGCAATAAACCAACAGCAGTTAAGACTGTGAAACGACCACCAGTACCGTCAGGAATAACAAAGCTTTCGTAGCCTTCAGCGTCAGCTTCTTGCTTCAAAGCACCGTTTGCTTTATCAGTCGTAGCGTAAATGCGTTCTTTAGCGCCATCAGCACCGTATTTAGCAATTAATTTTTCTTTGAAAACCCGGAAAGCAATGGAAGGTTCTGTTGTTGTACCAGATTTAGAAATAACGTTGATTGAAAAATCGCGGTCGCCGATCAATTCTAATAAGTCATGCAAGTAAGTTGAGCTGATTGAGTTACCAGCGAAAAATACTTGTGGGGCTTTGCGGCCTGGGGCCATGTTGTAAAATGTGCCGCTTAAAAAATCAATGGCAGCGCGAGCACCTAAATATGAACCACCGATACCGATTGCAACGAAAACTTCTGAATCGTTTTGGATTTTCTTTGCTGCGGCCTTGATCCGAGCAAATTCTTCCTTATCGTAATCATGTGGTAAGTGTAACCAGTCGCGCATTTGTGATTCAACACCAGTACCATCAACTAATTGGTTATGTGCTGCAGTAACCATTGGTTGAATCTCATTGAGTTCGTTATCATGAACAAATTGACTAACGGCGGAATCATCGAATGTAATATGTGCCATTAAAAATAGCCTCCCTTAATATAGTAACTACCAGAAATAACTTTAGCCGCTTTGTGGCAAAATTGCAAGCAGGTTTACGCTATGAAAAGGCTTTTAAATTCAGAGCCCGTTTGAAAAATATTCAGTTGTCATTGGCATAAGATAGAAAAAACTGTTGATGCTATTGCATCAACAGTTTAATTAACTCAAATTAGGCTTTCATATAGCCTAGTAAAATTCCGCCGCCGATGACAAACAAACAGCCAACGACCACATAGACCATTTCTCGCTTGGTTTTCTTTTCACCTAACAAGAAAATACTGCCTAATGTGGAAATAATGATCCCTGTTTGTGACAAGGAGTATGAAACCGCCAAGCCGACCTTAGGAATGGAGAGGAACATGAAAATATTCCCAGCGCCCCATAATAGACCAGTAAAAATATTTTTTACGGTTGCGATGTTACGAACATCCTTACCAATTGCCAAAATCAACGCGCCGATCAACATACCAATTGCTTGCGGTAAAATAACCGCAATCGCATTAACTTGACCCCAATCGACAACGATCGTATAACCCATATAACCGATTGTTGAAATTAATAGAATCCGCATACCACGGCTTAACTCCGTGTTTTCTTTTTTAGCGATGTTGCTGGCTGGATCGTTACGTGAAGTTAGGGTCGCACCAACGATCAAAATAATCAATGCCAAAACACCAAGGCTAATTTCACGACCATTTTGCCATTCGTGGAACAACAGTGCACCAGCTAAGGTATTACCAACTAACTGCATCCCTGTTGACATTGGTACTGTTCGCGAAACACCCATCACTTGCATTGATTGGAATTGTTGTCCTTGACCAACACTCCATAACAAACCAGAAGCGATGCCGACAACGAATACCTTTACATTTATTACAGGATGATAAGCTACATAAGCGCCTATTGAAAATACCAATGCGCCAATTGTCATGCCGAGAGTTTGCTGATGCGCAGTGCCACCGAGCTTACCACTTACTAAACCGATACTGCCCCAACACAGCGCTGGGATCAGTGCAATTAAAATACTCACGAAGCATTCCTCAATTCTGTCTTGATTTACGAAATTTCATTTTACCGGTTGCAAACCAATGATGCAACCCTTTTTTACTTTTAAAAAGTAACTAATTTACTGGTATAGGATACTGACTTACCTTTTTAACAATTCAATGAAAGCTATGACTGTTCTTTCATTTGTGGGTATTGCAGGTTTTACAAAAGCCTTATAGTAAGCGATTTTAGATGAAAACAATCTATGAAAACATTTTTAAAGCATTGTTTCATTCAATCCTATGACTTAATAAATGTTGTTTCAGGCGTTCAGCTCAAATGAGAGCGCTAACTCATTAACAGGTCCAACCAGAAAAAATATTGGTCTGTCGTAGAAAAAAAGTCTCAGCAATCAATGCCAAGACTTACTTAACTTGTATTTTAAATTTTCGCCATAACCATTGCACGCCACACCAACCTAAATAAACCGTAAAACCAACCAAACATCCTAGAGCGTTAAATGTGACGTCATCGATATCAGCAATACCCGTCGATAAAAGAAATTGTAACGTTTCAATGATCAGCGAAACCCCGACACCTAATAAGTAGACTTGCAAAAATTGTACCGGCAACCAGCGTTGGTTATCCTGCAACCGTACCCCGTAGCTAAAGCCTAACGGTACAAACCATAAAATGTTACCAAATAAGTTATACATGAAATCAAACTTTGACGTCCCCTGCGCTAATTTTAACGTCTCAACAAATGGCGTCGTATTGATAGCTTCATGGGTCAATTGTAAGTGCGCCCAAAACTGGCTTGGCCAATAGATCCGCCGTAAAGCAGTCAATGAAAATAACAACAATAAGTAAATGACCAACACCCACAAATACAGTTCACGCCGCCAAAAAGCAGGCTGCCGGGTTAATCGGTGCCGCCGCCATAAATAAAACAACCGTAGCGCTAGAAAAATCAAAAAGTACAACAATGTCTTATCTAGACTATAAAAAATCAAACGAATCAACGGAAAATGGTTGATGTGGGCGGCATAATGCGCGGCCACTAGCCGATAAAGTGGCCCCAAAAAGATCATAAATACGCCCCTTCCCTCTTTACATCACTGCTTTATAGTTTAGCAAAATATAACGCATAAAACGATTCAAAACACTGTATTTGTAAAAACTTAAATTATCGTTGTACCCGCACCAAACATACCAGCTTTCACTGACCTTTTTCTTCTACCTGTGACCCTAGTTTGACAAGTGATTTCGTTTACGCGTACAATATCTGAGAACTGATTTAACGGTAACATAACGCAAAATGATGCGGTTAATATGACACAGAAAAATTTTAAATTATTTTTTAAGTGATCAGCAAATGACATAATTAAAGGAGTTTAATTCCTCGTGAAGCACTTATTTAAACGACTACACACTTTCGTTGATCAACGCAATGGTTTCTTCATCTTATTAGTTGTCCTTTTTTGGCTAAAGACGATGTTCGCCTACTACGTTGATTTTTCATTAGGAGTCAGTGGTATTTTTCAACACTTCATTTTATGGTTGAACCCATTGGCAACTACCTTATTGGTTTTAGGGTTAGCCTTATATATTCAACAACCAAAGTTGCGCTATTTTGGCATGATGATCTTGTCCGCAGCCAATACGGCACTGCTGTACTTCAACGTTATCTATTATCGCCAATTTACTGACTTCATGACCATCAATACGATTCTAGGTTACTCCAAAGTGTCCGAAGGGCTTAGCGGCAGTTCATTGGCCCTAGCACGACCTTATGACGTACTTTATTGGCTGGATTTGATTATCTTAGTGATTTTGTTATTAGCTCACTTGATCAAAATTGATCAACGCCCGATTCAGCGGCACCTGCCCTTTGCCATCACCTCAGTGGCCGTGTTACTGTTTTCCGTAAACCTAACCTTAGGTGAATCAAATCGGCCGCAATTATTGACGCGGACCTTTGATCGTAATTACATTGTGAAGTATTTAGGCTTGGACGCCTATACTGTGTACGATGCAGTAAAAACCGCCCAAAATAACCAAACACGCGCGTCAGCCAATGGCTCTGATTTAACGAATGTACTCGCCTTTATCAATCAGCATTACGCTGCACCTGATTCTAAAATGTATGGTATTGCTAAGGGCCGCAACGTGATCATCATTCATTTGGAAAGTTTCCAACAATTTTTGATCGACTATAAAGTTGATGGTCGCGAAGTCACGCCATTTTTAAACAGCTTGTATCATAGTGATCAAACTTATGCCTTTAGCAACTTTTTCCATCAAGTTGGTCAAGGTAAAACTAGCGATGCCGAAAACATGTTAGAAACCAGCGTTTACGGTTTGCCCCAAGGCTCCGTGTTCACGGCATTAGGTTCAGACAATACTTTCCAAGCCGCACCGGCAATTTTAGCGCAAAAAGCTGGCTATAGTTCGGCAGTATTTCACGGTAATGTGGGCTCTTTCTGGAATCGCGATAACGTCTATAAGAATATGGGTTATCAAAACTTCTTTGATGCCTCCTACTTTGATACAACCGGTGACCGTTCTGAACAATATGGGTTAAAGGATAAACTACTATTCCACGATTCTGTTAAATATTTGGAACAATTGCAGCAACCATTTTACGCTAAGTTTATTACCGTCACGAATCATTTTCCATTCCCGTTGGATAGTGAAGATACCGACTTCCCATTACCGACAACGGATGATAAGGCAGTGAACAATTACTTCGCCACCGCACATTATCTGGATCAAGCGCTGCAGGAATTTTTCACTTATTTAAAGAGTAGCGGCTTGTATGATAATTCGATGATCGTACTGTATGGTGACCATTATGGCTTATCTAATAGCGATAATTTAAGCCTTGCTGAGTTGTTAGGCAAATCATCAGATACCTGGAATGACTACGACAACGCACAACTACAGCGTGTTCCATTAATGATCCATATTCCCGGACAACACAGTGGCGGTATTCAAAAACAATATGGTGGTGAAATTGACGTGCTACCAACTATTGAGCATTTGTTAGGTATCGATAATAAAGGCTACGTGCAATTTGGCACTGATCTTTTTTCACCTGATCACGATCAAGTTGTCGCATTTCGTAATACTAATTTCGTGACCCCCACCCATACCGTGCTTGATGGCACGATCTACAATAAGAATGGCGAAGAAATAACCCACCCTAGCACTGCGTTACAAGCCACCGTCAAGCGCCAACAAGCTAAGGTACAAAATGAATTACAGCTATCCGATACGGTAAATAATAAAAACTTACTACGCTTCTATACACCAGCTGGCTTTACACCAGTTGACCCAGAAAACTATGACTATAAAAATGACTTTGCTAAATTGAAGTTAGCCCGCGAAAAACTAGGCAATTTATCCACTAGTCTGTATTCAAAAAATGATGATCAGACAACTAGTACTCACTATAAAACTGATGCCCCTGAGCTATCTGACAGTGACAGCAGCGATAATAGTAGTGATAATAGCAACGATAGTGAAGCAAATAGTAGCCAGGCCAGTAGTCAGTCAAATCAAGTCAGCACCGATAGCACCAGTAAATAAATTCACCAGTCATTAAGGTTAATTGATAAGTACATCAATGCTGCTAAAACAACATTGATGTACTTATTTTTATTTACAGCACTAGATTAGCCTAGGTCAGTCAGCTACGAACTGTTATTCGTGATTTTAGTCAAGTAACTTCACACTTTTTTCAAAATATTTTTCTATAATAGGGTTTGTAATGAGGTGAGTTTATGCGGGTGATTCAGCGGGTATTTGCGAGTTTGCGCTATCATTGGCGTTATGCTCTTTTATTTGGTACGCTGGCCGTTTTATTTTTAGTCAGTGGCCTATCCACTCTAATCGTTCAGGACATTCAAAGCCATGCGCTGAGCTTATTTGAACAACGCATGGATATCATTGATCGCACCACCAAAACTCTGACGCGCTGGCCAATTTTACGCAAGTTACTTCATGTTCGTCAGGGCATCGTGAGTGACACGCAATTGCTTTATAATTGCCTTTTTGGTGGCTTTATCGTGCTAGTGTTAGTACTGATTATTCTCACTTTAATTCAGCGTAAACATGAATTTTCAATATATCAACTCGCTGGCAAAGGAACGGCAGATATTAGTTTGCAGTTTGCCTTGGAAAATCTGATTTTATTCATGATTGCCTTTTTTGGTATCACCATTTTGTTACTAGCTATCCAAGGTTGGTACTTAAATGGCTTGGTGGAGATCAACCAAACTTGGTTTACTGAAAAGTTACCAGCTGATCTCAAAAAACTGGCCACCACCGGTACCAGTCAACCGTGGCAGAACTTCAATCAATTATTCCAGCATCAATTTACAACGTTTAATGGTCATTTATTACTATTCGATCAAGGTAGCCGTAATCCCAACGGTTTAGCCGATTACGATCGCAACTTATGGACTATTTTTTGGCAAGGTGGCGGGATGATCTTTTTAACCAGTTATTTGAGTGCCTCATTTTATAATTGGCATATCAGCCGTCAAGCACGCGCAACTATAAAATGATAGTCCTACTCAAGCGATGTTAGCGTGGTTGCAAACCACTCGTTAGTAAAGGAGCAAATCATGTTCTCTTTCTATTCAATTAAAAATCAAACTAATTTTTTAGATAAATGGCAGACCGTGTTTACGCCGGCGCAGCTCTATTTTCTTAGCGTGCCAGAAGCAGACCAACGGCAAAAAATTATTCAACAGTATCTAAAATTATTCACGCAGCACCATTTGAATAAGCGTTTGGGCATCATCACTGCGCAAGAAGATATTTTGTTACCCTACCTAAGCGTACGCGAAAATATTTTGCTAAATTTAAATGGCAGCACCAAAAAGAAGCACCAATGGCAAACAACCCATAGCCATGACTTTTTTGAAAAAGAAGGCAGCGAGTTGACCACCACCGAGCGCTTCTACGTTCAGCTGTACCGTAATCTATTTGCTGGTAAAGACATTATTTTAATTGATGCAAGTTTAGATGATTATCCGCCAGCAGAGATGCGCGCAGTCCTACAAAAACTAAACCAACTATTAGTTAGTGCCCCTTTGACCATCATCTTTCTTACTGCCAATCAGGAATTACTGAACAGTGAACACGAACAAAGCATCCGTACGATTCCATTTTTAAACGATATCAAAAAAGTTTGGCTCTTTGTCAAATCCTGTTGATAGCTAATTTTAGGCAGAATTGGAAATTA
>NZ_RHOF01000023.1 GCF_003946445.1 Loigolactobacillus jiayinensis
GATTTTGACTTAAATTATTAGTTTTTACCCTCTTGACTTATAACCACAAGGCTTACTTAATAGCTTCAATGGTACCACGACTCCGTTTGCAGTTGGTAGTGGATCGGCTTAGACAAATTAAAGTTAGGGCTGACCCTAATTTTTCATTGAGAATCGTTCTCAATGGTAGCGTTAACTGTTATAATTGAAGTTATTTAGTAGAAGGGGGTTTAGTCTATGGCAACACTCGATCTGCAACAATCAGTTTATGAATTAGTAACGGCACACCCTGAAGTGGCCGATGTTTTATATGAAATTGGACTAAAAGATATTAAGAATCCGGCGATTCTCAACACAATGGGCCGGTTTATGACAATTCCTAAAGGGGCAGCTATGAAAAAAGTCCCACTGACGGAAATTATCGATAAATTAGAAGCAAAGGGATTTGAGGTGATCAATGATGCCGGAAACTGAACATAATAGCGTTTATCGCCAGAAAAAAATTGTCGAAATTCTAAAAATGTTGCACAACGGTGGTAGTTTTGATGAAGCCAAGCGAGTTTTTGATAGCACCTTCTCCAGCGTTGATGTGTCAGAAATTACCTCAGCCGAGCGCGAATTGATTGGTAGCGGCTTAAACCCGATGGAAATTCAACGGCTATGTAACGTCCATGCCGCTGTTTTTAAAGGGTCGATCAATCCTGGCTCCGGTGATAGCGTTGAGGAAGTCCCAGGCCATCCCGTTGCCGTCATCAAGTTGGAAAATACCGTCATCACGTCACTGCTAGATGATGAGTTATTGCCAGTCTTGAAAAAGTGGCAACAATCCAGTAATGACGATACGCCAGCACCACGCGACCAAGAATATTTACGACGCATGAAAACGGCTTTAAATGATTTGCGTACGATCGATAAGCACTATTTGCGCAAAGAAAATTTGTTGTTCCCAATTATGGATCGGTATGGCATCACCGCACCACCAAAGGTTATGTGGGGTGTCGATGATGATATTCGTAGCTGGATCAAGGATGCCATTCGGCTGGTCAACGCTGAGCCGACGCCACCTAAATACGATATCGAGGCCGCCATCGAAAAGGCGCGCAAGGATATTGAAGAAATGATCTTCAAGGAAGAACAGATCTTGTTGCCAATGGTCGCTGAGGTTTTCACGCCAGATGATTGGGCGCTGATTCAAAGCGAAAGTGACGATATCGGCTACACGCTGATTTCGGAACCACTACCTTGGCAGCCGTCAGAGCGCGATTACGCGGAAGCTGCCAAGCGTAAACCGTCAAAAATGGCCCAAGAATTGAATAAAATGGCGCAATCGATGGCAGACGAGCAAGAATTAGCTAATAAACGCCACCTTGAAACACCGGCACCAACTGATGATGAACCGCTGATTCCTGATGATTTAAAAGCAAAAGCTGATGATCCTGCAGCAATAGCGGCATTACCGTTACATTTACGTGCTGAAATGGGTCAAGTCCAAGCCGATGAACCAGCTAAGGAAGACGCACGAGCGCAAATCAACGTTAATATTAGCCAACCACCAGTAGAAAAGAAGCCAGAAATGCCTGATTTTGTTAAGCAGATGTTGGCTGATGAAGACGCAAAGCCGGCACACAAACGGCGGCCGCGGATCACGGAATCGCATTTGGAGATTGGGGCAGATAATCATGCCACGATCGTCATGCCAACCGGTGATCTTGATTTAAGCCAGTTAACGGCTGTTTTCAGCGTATTACCAGTTGATGTCACCTTCGTTGATGCCGGCGATATTGTGCGCTGGTTCTCCGACAATGGCGACCGAATTTTCCCACGGACACGCGCAGTCATCGGTCGTGCGGTGGTCAATTGTCACCCACCTAAGAGTATGGGCAAGGTTCAAAAAATCTTGGACGATTTCCGCAGCGGGGCGCAACAACATGCTGATTTCTGGATCGACTTACACGGTACTAAGAAAGTCTACATTCGCTACTTCGCCATGCACGATACCAAAGGCAAGTACCTTGGCTGTTTAGAAGTTTCTCAGGACATTACGGAAATTCAACAACTAGGTGGCGAAAAACGCCTGTAAGCAAAAAAGCTGTTCGCAATTGCGAGCAGCTTTTTTGGGTTTCGAACAGTATAAGTTAAGCGAAAGGTACTATTTATTTTTGGCGCTTTAGTAACCGGCGGGTCAATTTTTCTAGATCATTGCGTGCCCGTGAGTCCGGTAAAGTTTGAATATCGAGTAGTGCTTGATCAGTGAGCTCATTGGCCATGGTTTGTGCTTGTTCAAGGCCGCCGCTATCAATGACTAGCTGTTGTAATTCTTGTAGCTCAACCGGGGTCAAACGCGCTTGCTTACTGAGTAAGGCGCGTGTTGCTTCTGGCTGTGTTTCCAGCGTGAATAATAGCGGTAAGGTGTAGATGCCTTGTTGGATATCTTGCAAAATTGGTTTGCGGATACTATCTTGCGTCCCGGTGTAGTCGAGAATATCGTCAAGAATTTGATAGGCTAGGCCAAGTGAGCGGCCGATTTGTTCACCAGTTTCAACAATGATTTCGTCAGCGTGGGCCAACTTAGCGCCTTGTGCACAGGCTAAGGCGAATAACTTGGCTGTTTTGCCTTCAATTTCACGCAAATATTGGGCAACGGTTTCGTTGAGCCGATAATTCAGATCATATTGATCTAGCTCACCGGATAAAATACCGTGCATAGCTTTAACGTTGGTGTCGATATCGTCAAAACTCTCTGCAGAGCGCAACACTTGGTCAAAATACAGCGTAAATAACAGATCACCGGCATAAACGGCATTGCGATTGCCAACGCTGGTTTGCACCGTTGCTGTATGGCGGCGTTCAGTGGCTTGATCGATCACATCATCATGGATCAATGTGGCTAAATGTAAAAGTTCGATGGCTGCCGCGCCGGCCTGTAACCGGGCTGGATCTGCAGTTGTACCGAATTCGCTGAACAGATAAAATAGCCCGGCGCGGACTAATTTACCCCCATTTTGGATCAAAGCTTGCACACGCTGATTGACAGCGGGCTGCTTAACGCGTGCAGCCTTAAGCAAATAAGGTGTCAGCGGGGTTAGTTTTTCTTGAATGTGGGGGAAGTCATCCCAAATTTGAAGCGTCATAGGCTACCTCTTGTTCTAGTGATTGAATTTGGCGATCTCGCCGGTTAATTGCTCAGCCAGTGGCATAAACACGGCGCTGAACATCCGTTCGAGATCTTTTTGAGTGGTTTTAGTATCGGTGGCTAATTCGCTGGACTTGTCCCAAGCGTCTTTGCGCATTCGCGATAACAAGCCACCCTTAATATGATTTAAATGCTTGGCTAACTTACTATCTTCAGCGGTATATTTGCGCAAAAAGTAGTAAAAGATTTCATGGAAAGTATTGTCTAGATCCCAGAAGAAGGTACTCCGTAAAATCCGATCATTCATCGCTTGGCCAAATAACTGCTCACCGACGATCTCGTGAGTGGCAAAGGCGGCTGCGGAAGAAATCACCGTTTTAACTTCATGATTATCTGATAAATAACGACTAAATTGATCTAATTCAGCATCAGGTAATTCAAAGCCGACCATTTTTTCACGTTCGGCGGCCGACATATCAGTTAATTGGCCGACAAATTTAGGCGCGATTTTCTTGCTATCAGTGATCAGGTCAGCAACTAATTCTTCTAATAAAGCTTGGTTTTTGGCTAAGTAAATTTTGACTTGCGCCCAGATTTTATCAAAAGCTGTGGTGAAGTCACTGAAAAGTTCATCAGCAGTGGTGACCAATTCGCGTTCAATCGTGGCTTTTTCAGTATGTGGTTCAAATTGTACCACTAATGGCAGTGCAAAGGTATCCTCGCCGGCAATTAAGGCCTCGGTTTGGCGCTTTTTAGCAGTGTAGTCACGTAATTCCTGTAGATCCAACAAGCCGAGCGGGGCGATGGTCAATTCAGAGTTAGTCGCCATAATTTGCAGGGCAAAGGGGCTGGTTGCATCTTGATTTTGGGTAAATGACTTCAGTGTTGTTAATAATGTGGACCGACTTTTTAGCGGATCTTCAGGATCAGCGTAAAAGCCAGATGTATAGATTGGTGTATTTTCGTATTTTGCATTTAATTTTGCTTGAATATCCATTTGATCAGTCCTTTTGTAGGGTACCAGTCAACGCGTGTGCTGGCAAGTCGCAATTAGCGTGTTTTTGGAAAAGCAACTAACGCTAAGACAGATAATTTTATGCTGATAGCCGCAATCTAGGCTGTCGGTTGGTGCGCTGCCAAAAATTCTTCGCCAGCTTTAGTCAAGCTAGCTTGGTGCAGGTCGATGCTGGCGATTGGCTTGTTGGTGCCATCTTCAACGAACGCATCAGTAATTAATTTTTCCTGCACGGCATAATGCGTGGTTTGGTAGAGCATTGATTCTGGGTTGATGCTGCGTGCTTGGCGGAACCGATGCCGCGAAACATCGGTTAAAATACCAATCAATTCTTCAGTGCGACTAACATTATGAGCCATAAGGAGACCTGCTTTCTTTGTGTGAGTTTAGCGCCGCCGATGCCGTAAAAAAGTGAAAAAGTGCAATAAACTGGCTAGCAGAACATAGAAAATGAGGACAAAAGTAGCGTATGTGATCCAAAATTTACCACCACTAAAGACGCCGAAAATCAATTGTTGTAAGCCCATTGTGACTAGTGCCATCACGGCAATCATGCAAAATAACTGTATGTATCGTTTCACGGTATTGTCATCCTTTTTTTGTTTAGTGGCGAGCTTGGCGCCCCAACGCTGACACAAAGCCAATTTAGCTGGATCAGGTTGCTTTTGGCTCCAAGTGCCGGTGCCGACAATTTCGGTAACTTTGATCAAGCCAGCACCAGTCATGGCGCGGTCGATGGTTTTAAACGTGTCATCAGTGATACCGACAAAGAAGTTCTCCAAGCTGGACTGAAAACAAGTGGTCAGTGATAAATAGTGTTTATCTTTAAATTGGGCTGGTAGCGTGTCGGCAGCTTTAGTCATTCGAACCATCCGTGGGCGCATACAATCTAAGAAATTCTTCATGACACCGGACAGCGCACCCCAATAAGTTGGTGCGGCCATGATCCAAATATCACTTTCCTGCAGCTTTTTTTCTAATTTATCTAAAACTGGGTTCAGCTGACCTGTGTCTGGTGTGATCGTATAATCAGCCAGATAAAGGCATTCATAAGTAACGGTTTGCGGTAAGCCCTTAGCAATCGCTGCCAAGTACTGCGCCGTTAAACCGTCTTTTTTATGCGCACCCAAAATTCCTAAAACTTTCACGGTGACGATTTCCTCCTACTACACAATTAAGGTAATTTGTTAGCCTAGCTGCTAATAAATCAGGTTGTTGGCGGTGATATCTATTTTTTAGCACGATTAAAGGCGCATAGGGATAACAGGCGCAGCTTTTGCCGTAAGAAATATGATTTCAAAAATAGATCTATGTAAAAACTATATACAAAAAGTATATAGTTACTAACTCTTATCATAATAATTTTGGCGTGCCACCGCCATTAGGGTATTACCTCAAAAGTCGATCAAACCGTGATGGAGTGCATAGTGAACTAACTCGACGCGATTTTTAAAACCTAGCTTACGGTTAATGCTGGCTTTGTGCGCTTCAACGGTTTTGATCGAAATATATAATTTTTTAGCAATTTCTTTGTTTGAATAGCCTAGCGCAATCAAGGGTAAGACTTCACGCTCACGGCTAGAAAGGTCTGCATAGCCCTCCATTTTTAGGTTGACATTATTATCGTTATCATTGATTTCCGCCACATCTGTTTTGGTCAAAATAATATTTTGATCAACGTAGGTTTGGTGGTTGGCCACTGCCTTCAAAGCACTAAGTAACTCGGTATCTGGTGAGCTTTTTAGCACATATGAATCAGCACCATTTTGCATTGCACGGTCAATATAATCCTGCTCTTCATGCATTGAAAGAATGACGATGCCAACCTTAGGAAAGCGGTCATGGATTCGCTGCGTGGTGATCAGACCATTTTCACCAGGTGGCATATTTAAATCAAGGACGATCAGGTCAACGCCAGCACGCTCCACTTCGAAAAACGCTTCGTTGCCACTAGCTGCTTGCGCAACAACTTGAAAATTAGCTTGCTGGTTGATAAGGAATGACAGACCACTACGCACGATGGCATGGTCATCGGCAATCAATACTTTATACAAGCGCGGTCCCTGCTTTCTGCGGTTAAGGCAAGATTGCTGCCTTAACGATTTATTTTTAGCTGACTTTTCACTTAAATCACGCTGCGAAAAGGCGCTTAGCGATGCTGATAAAATTAGGCGATTGGAAAAGTAGCTGTCACGGTGGTGCCACTACCTGGTTCTGACGTGATCTGGAAGGTACCGTTTAACGACTTAACGCGTTCATTCATGTTGAGCAAGCCCAGCGAATGACCATTGAAGCTAATGTGTTGTTTAACGTCAAAGCCCGTGCCATCATCGATGACCTCTAAACTGATTTCGTGCTCGTGGGCAACGAGGAATAAATTAATTTCGTTGGCCTGAGCATGCTTTAAAGCGTTGGTCATAGCTTCTTGTGCGATCCGATAAAGCACTGTTTGGACGTCTTCCGATAATTTGAGTTCCGCGGTATCGCGGGCGACAACGGTAATATCGATACCGGTATTTTCCTCTAATCGTTTAGCCAACGCTTTTAGTGCAGCTGGCAGTCCAAAACTATCAAGAACTGACGGCCGAATATCCAGTGCCATACCCTTGATTTCCTGCAAAGTAGCATACAATTGACTTTCGATTTGCTTGGTTTGCCGTTCAAATGCGGCTGAATCGGCATCCTGGACAGCTGATTCCAAGTGACGCACGCCCATGATCGACGAGTAAACGCCTTGCGCAATACTGTCATGTAAATCTTGTGACAGCCGCTTACGCTCTTCTTCATGCGCGCGGTTGACGTACTGCACTAACTTACGCTGCTGCGCCAATTGATCGACCCGTTGCATCAAATCATTACTTTTCAACGTCAGGGAATAAACGTTTTGTGCAGGATCTAACTCAGAATACACTAGGAAAAAGGACAATGAGTGGCCATCTTTGACCGGCAATGTGAATGGAATCGCCGTTTTGGCCATATCTAAAGCAGCACAGTTAAAGCAATCATTGGTATTGGACCGTTGTTGCCTAACAACACTGTTCATTAATTTAGTAATATAAGCGGTGCTCAACGCATAGTCAGCCTGCAGCGCTTGGGCCGCATGGTTGCTGACTAGTAATTGATCATCACGAAAAATGAAAATCGCATCTGGCGTTTCATTGAAATTTTTTTCAACCCAACTGACAGATTCTAACATGTTGTTCACCTCGAAACTTAACAGTTACTATGATAGCAGATTAGCAAAGCGCTTTCAGCTGTTTTTAACCGACTTCGCAATTAAAAATTGTAGTACATTAGATTGTTAGCAATTCGTAGTCCTGCAGATATAGGTAGAATAACGAACTAACACCCCTAATAGCAAGTTTTTGAATTGAAAAGGGTATAAAAAAAGTGACAAGGAAGACCTTGCCACGTGATGAAGCGTGATTTACTGGAATTGTTGTAAATATTCCTGCAACACGTGACTGGAGTGAGCAGTGACTGATTGTTGTTGCCGATAGCCGGCTAATAAAACACCAATGACGATTTGATCCTCATCAAAAATTGGTACCGCCACCGCACTAGTCAAGTGTTCGATCATCGTGATCGGCTGCGACATATAGCCTGCGTATTGATGATGAGCTAAGTCGTTTTCAGCAAATGGTTCGCCGGTACGAATGACCAATCCAGCAATACCGATACCGCTACGCAAAATGATTTTGCGGAAACGTTGGTTGGTATTACCAGCCGCATACTGCCAGCGAATCTTGTGCCAGCTGGTCGCATCTTGTAAGGCAACGCCAACAAAATCAAAGTCTTCTTGCTGATGGATTGTACGTACTAGTTCGTGATAAGCGATGTTTTTGGCGATCTTTTCGTCACCCATATCAGTGTCACTCCTTCCTGAGTATAGCATAATTTAGTCGGTTTTTTACGCTAGAACTAGATTTTAATCACATAGATGTCGAAAAAACTAGTTAAAATTTATAATTTATGTTATTTTTCAGTTTCTAAAAATTGTTTATAATGATCGTAATCGCGCCGAATTGGCTGAATTTGTTGTTCGAGATCCTCAATCGCTTCATCCTGTTCCAAGGTGCGTAGATCAGCACGTTGATCGGCAATTTCATTTTCGAGTAGGGTACGATGAATGCGCAGGTCCATTAATGCAATGTTCAATAATTTTTGAAAATCAGCATCGGACATGTCGTTTTTATTTAGCATGGGGTTCACTTCCTATATTTTGATTCAGATTAGTCAATGCGTTACTGGCAGGTACGTTTAGGGGCTGACAGCGGGCGATGTTGACGATAAAGGTTTGTAACCGGCGCTGGCCACTGGTTAAAAATTGGCGGACGGTAGCCTGCTCAGTGTAAAAATGGGCCAACGCGTAATGCGCTTGTGCAGGCGTTTGTAGAAAATGCCGCGGCTGTTGTGCCAGTTTTGTTAGCAGGTCCGGGGTTAGATAAGGATAATCGGTTGCCACCATTAGATAGTCGCGGCGCCGCGGTTGTTGTGCCGTAACGGCGTACAAACCGCCAAGTGGCCCGCAATCTGTAAACTCAGGCTGATCGACGCAAACTTGCACGTGATCATTGGTGGCGAATAAATGCTGTAAGGCGACGGCATTATCAGCGTTGGCGGCAATAAAAATTTGTGCCGTTAAGGGCAATAAATGTTGCACCGCTAAAACTACATTCGGTTGTGTTTGCGCCGCCACGATAGCCAATGCTTTATCACGGCCAAAGCGGCGCGAACGCCCACCGGCCAGCACGATACCAGTTGGTTTATTTTTCAGCATGATAGGTGAAGTGGCCGCTTTTGCCGCCATCCTTCTCCAATAAATGCACGTTGCTGATCAGCATGCCGCGATCCATGGCTTTACACATGTCGTAAATCGTTAGTAGGCTGATCTGACAGGCGTTCAAGGCTTCAATTTCTACACCGGTAACGTGCTTAGTCTTAACGGTGACCACCGCTGTGATCGTATCTTGCTCGTTATCGCTAAAATGAATATCAACACCAGTTAATGGAATTAAATGGCACATTGGAATGAGGTTACTGGTTTGCTTAGCGGCCATGATACCAGCGACTTGGGCCACGGCCAGCACGTCACCTTTTTTCATAGTGCCGGCGTGGATGCGGTCTAAGGTTTCTGGATGCATCGTGATCTGGCCGGTGGCTTTGGCAGTACGTGCCGTGACGGCTTTAGCAGTCACATCAACCATTTTGGCGCGATTTTGGTCGTTGAAATGAGTTAGTTCAGCCAATTAGAGTCCTTCTTTCTGTAAATAGGTCGTAAACCAAGCTTGGCGCGCTGCGGTAGTACCGAAATCAAGGCAGTCGTTGAACTCAGGTGCGTGTAAGCTGGCGTAGGCCATAATGTGACTTAAGTGATCAAAGTCGCTGGGCCGTTCACCTGGACGCACCAAAACAATTTTCGGATAGGCGGCTTTTTTAAAGCCTTCTAATAGGCAAAATTGGCCTGGCTGCGCGTAAGTGGCAATCAATTGTGCAGCGGTTGGCGGTTGGGTCACCTGCTGCTGTAACATGACAGCCTGATCCGTTGCTAGCAAAACCGTTTGGGTGCCGGCAGCGGTGAAACGCGATGTGTCAGTACCTGGTTGATCCATTTGGCCACGATGCACGTCGTGTTTAAGCACAAAAACGGCGTGCTGGCGCTGTTTTAAAATGACCAAAAAGTCATTAACAGTCGTCGTTTTACCACTTTTTTTAAAGCCGACTACTTGAAGGGGAGTAACCATGTTTCCACCTCGCTGTGCAGTGGTAACGGTTCATGGCTGTGCGGAATTTTGAATAGGCAGGTGGTTGATTGTAAGTTGCCTAGCGCACCAGAAACGTCACTGCCGTTTAATTGGACTTGATAATGACCATCGACTAGTTGATAAACACCACGCAAGACTTTATCGTAGCCGTTAGTTTTCGGATAAACACGTGCCAATCTAGCGCTGACTTTTTGGCTGCGTGATGGCTGATGAACCCAACGGCGTAGTAAAGGTTCAGTGAATAAGTAAAAACCAGTATAGCAAGCACCAGGGTTGCCTGACAAGGCAAAAATTAAAGTATCGTCATCGACAAAAGCGGTGGTGACACTGCCGGGGCGCATTTTCAATTTATTAAATAATAATTGATCGGAATCGCGTGCGGTAGTGGCTAAGTAATCGAAATCGCCGACTGAGACGCCACCATCAGTAATGATTAAGTCATTGGTCTTTTTCAACCGCTCTAAGTTGGTTTGAAGTAGTTCGAAATCATCAATTAGTTGAATCGTTTCGGTGACGATGGCGCCGCTTTCTGCGACTAAGTTAGCGATCAATGGACCATTACTGTTGAAAATTTTACCAGGTTGTGGTGCATCGCCGGACTGCAATAATTCGGTGCCAGTGGTGACGATGGCAACGCGTGGTTGGCGGTAAACGTTAACTTCAGTGGCGCCAAAAGCAGTCAATAGACTAAGGCCGCCAGGGTTTAATTCAGTACCAGCGGCAATCAACAAGGCGCCGGCTTTGAACTCGGAGCCAGCCGGGGTAATGTTATCGCGGTCTTGGCTGACCATAATTTTAACGGCATCTGGCTGGTCAGGCACGCTGCGGGTTTGTTCCAGCATAATTACTTTAGCGGCATTGTCTGGTACAAAGGCACCAGTCATGATCCGTGCTGTTTCATTTTCACCCAGGTCGCCGTCAAAGGTAGCACCGGCCTGAATTTCGCCTACAACATGAAAATTCTTGGGAAAATCGTGATCGTCGGCGTCACGAATGGCATAACCGTCGTAACCAGAGCGACGGAAATTGGGATAATCGTACGCCGCTAATGCATCTTCAGCGAGAACGCGATGATTGGCGTCGCTGATGGCGATGGTTTCAACTTGTTGTGGTAGCTTTAAAGCTACCAATTTAGCTTGAGCTTCTTCTAATGTAATTGGTTTACGTCGTTCTAACATAAATGTAACCTACTTTCGTCTTTCAAATAACAAATGGTGTAATTCTGGCAAAATTAGCTGCTGCAGTGCCGTTTGACAAGCACTGGTCGAGCCGGGCAACACAAAGCACAATTGCTCGCGGACGTTGAAGCCAGCCAAGGCCCGTGAGGCTAGGGCGTGGGTGCCGATTTCTTCAAAACTAATTTGACGAAATTGTTCGCCAAAGCCGGGAATCGTTACAGGCAGCAGTGGTTCTAAAGCGTCAAAGGTAACATCGCGGCGGGCGATACCAGTGCCACCGTTGGTAATAATAATATCAGGATCAGTTTGTTCTTCCTTTAAGAAGGCACTTTGAATCGCCACAATATCATCAGGGACAACTAAGCGCTGACTAACAGAGATTTCTGCAGTCGCTAACGCGGTAGCAATCGTTTGACCACTTTTGTCATTGTCTAAGGTACGGGTATCGCTGATGGTTAAAATTGTTGCCGTAGTCATTGTGGTTGACCTTCTTTCTTGATTGGAGCTTTCAGTAGCTGCCACAGCGCGCGATAATGCTGCTGGGCTTGTTGTTCATTTAATTTATAGAGTTGTACTTTGCCGGTTTTAAAGTAGCTGGCCGGTGCCTCATGCCAAGTGAAGGTCACCATACTTGGTGTTACCCGATACGCAACTTGATTGGCGGCTAACGTAGCCGTCACTTCGGTAATGCTACGGCTTTGAGGCAAATACACGGACCACGCATCGCTGCCACATAAGCGGCGCAATAACGTTCTATCATTGAGCTTGATTGAAACCTGTTCGTGCTGACAAACAGGACAGTCCGGCTGCTTTTTAACGTGAAAGGTTTGCTGAGCAGGCGGCCAACAACTGACCGTCGTTAACTGGTCGAGCGCACCTTCACCGCTAACAATGTAACGCATGGCAATTGCTACTTGTAAGCTGGAGACCAAGGGAATCAGCGGGGTGGCCACACCTAAAATGTCGCAGTCACGTTCTTTTAGCTTGGTTAGATCAGGGAAGACGCATTCTAGGCAAGGACCCTGACTGGGATTTAGCAACATCAATTGGCCGGAAACACCAGCACAAGCGGCAAAGACAAACGGAAAATGCTGATTTAGCGCTAACCGGTTGAGCATATCGCGCACGCTAAAATTGTCGCTACAATCGAGTGCTAATGTCAATGGCTGCATTTGTGCTAACAGCTCTGGCCGCAGTTCTACTGGGAAAACTTCGATTTGAACTTCGTGATTGATTTGGCGTAATTTGGCGGCGGCGGCATCGACCTTGAATAGCTCGTTGGCCGCATCAGCTTCGGTGAACAGGCTTTGTCGCTGTAAGTTAGTCTCACTAACGGTATCAGGGTCGACGAGATAAAGCGTGCCGACACCAGCACGGACTAATTGTTCCGCGGCGTAAGTGCCTAAGGCGCCGCAGCCGACGAGCATAATCGTGCTGGCACTGATTTCAGCTTGGCCAGCGGCACCAATTTGTTTGACGCGAATTTGCCGATCATAGCGTTCGATGATGTTCACCTCCACTTGGTTTCTAGATCAGGGTTATAAGTTGAGTTTGAAATACTTTTAATGGCAAAATAAGAGCTGTAAACGGAAAAATTAAGCGCTCACACAAAATCTGCTCATTTTTTACAAAAACTTCTATGTTTTTCGCAAAATTCGGGCAATTCCCTAATCGAAGTATAGCATTGTAAATGATATTGTGAATATTAGGGAAAAGTCTTACTTTTGTGTGCAACTTTTCGCCAACCAAGATAGCGGCACCAAATGATCCAATTGAACAAATTAGTTCACTGAGTTATTTTGGACGTTTTTTTGATTGTTAAACCTTCAGTAAAGTTAATGTGTAGTAACCAGTGGTACAGCAACGATAACGTTCAAAAAATCGCAATCAAGTTCTGGAAGGGACGTGAGTCATCGTGAAATCTCGCTTTTTCAAGCAAGTTGAGAAGTTTAACGGCAGTTTTACCCAGCTAGAAGAAAATAACCGTCGTTGGGAAAAATTGTACAAGCAACGTTGGGCCCATGACAAAGTCGTTCGTACGACACATGGGGTCAATTGTACAGGTTCTTGTAGTTGGAATGTTTATGTCAAACAAGGCATTATTACTTGGGAACATCAAGCAACGGATTACCCGTCGTGCGGCCCGAATATGCCAGAATTTGAACCCCGTGGCTGCCCACGTGGTGCTAGCTTTTCTTGGTATGAATATAGCCCGGTTCGGATCAAGTATCCTTATATCCGCGGCAAGTTGTGGCAATTATGGACTGACGCGAAAAAAGCTACCGGTGATCCAGTAGCAGCGTGGCAAAGTATTGTTGAAGATAAAGAAAAAACTAAATACTACAAGAGTGCCCGCGGTCATGGTGGCTTAGTTCGTGTTCATTGGAACGAAGCGCTGGAATTGATTTCTACCATGCTGATCTACACGTTGAAAAAATATGGTCCTGATCGTATCGCTGGTTTTTCACCGATTCCAGCTATGTCGATGATCAGTTACGCTTCTGGTGCCCGTTTCCTTTCATTATTAGGCTCAGAAATGTTGAGTTTCTATGATTGGTACGCGGATCTACCACCGGCTTCACCACAAGTTTGGGGTGAACAAACCGACGTGCCAGAATCCAGTGACTGGTATAACAGTCAATACATCATGATGTGGGGCTCCAATGTGCCATTGACACGGACGCCTGATGCGCATTTCATGACCGAAGCACGTTATCATGGTGCTAAAATTGTGGCCGTCAGCCCTGATTATGCGGAAAACGTTAAGTTCGCCGATAACTGGTTAGCGCCACATCCCGGGACCGACGCGGCATTAGCGCAAGGGATGACCCACGTTATTTTAAATGAATATTATCAAAAGCGGCAAGAGCCACAATTTATTAACTACGCTAAGCAATTTACTGACTTACCGTTCTTAGTTTTCTTAGATCCAAGTGCCGCTAATGATAGTCACTTTACATCAGGTCGCTTTGTTCGTATTAGTGATTTGACTAGCGACGAAGCAGTCGCCAATGCGGAATGGAAACCAGTTGTTTGGGACGAAGATACGCAGAAAATCGTCGTACCAAATGGCACAGTCGGCCAACGCTGGGAAGATAACCGTAAGTGGAATCTGACCTTGAAGGACGACGATGGGAACCCAATTAATCCTGAATTAAGTGTTGGCGCCGATAGCGAAAATGTTATCGTTGACTTTCCAGTATTTGACAGCCAAGGTAATTCTGTTTTACCACGGCATTTACCAGTCCGTTCGGTGACGCTCGCTAATGGTCAACAAAAATTAGTTACTACCGTTTACGATTTGATGATGAGTCAATACGGCATTAAGCGCAATGCGGATGACGATTTGGCTGCCAATGGCTACGATGATGCAGCTAGCACATACACACCAGCGTGGCAAGAAGGTGTGACTGGCGTTAAGCAAAGTATCGTTGTGCAAATTGCACGTGAATTCGCGCAAAATGCCATCGACACTGGCGGTAAATCAATGGTGATCATGGGTGCCGGAATTAATCACTGGTTTAACAGCGATATGAATTACCGGACGATCATTAATATGTTACTGCTGTGTGGCTGTGAAGGCGTTTCTGGTGGCGGCTGGGCCCATTATGTTGGCCAAGAAAAGCTACGACCAGCTGAAGGTTGGGCGACAATTGCCTTTGCCAATGACTGGCAACCAGGTGGCGCCCGCCAGCAAAATGGGACTTCCTTCTTCTATTTTGCCAGCGATCAGTGGAAGTACGACGAATTGGACAATCGCGCGTTGAAGTCACCAGTTAAAAAGGTGAAACACAGCTACGATCATCCTGCCGACTACAACCAAATGGCGATCCGCCTTGGTTGGTTGCCTGGTTATCCACAATTTAACCGCAACTCCTTGGACTTTGCCAAGCAGTATCAGACCACCGATATTGGTGAAATTAGCAAAAAAGTGGTTAGCGAGCTGAAATCTGGCGACTTACATTTTGCTGCTGAAGATCCTGATGCACCATTGAATCAGCCTAAAGCGATGTTTGTTTGGCGCTCGAACTTATTTGCTTCATCTGGTAAGGGCCAAGAATATTTCATGAAACACTTATTAGGCGCTGAAAATGGGTTATTGGCGAAGAGTAATGATAACTTCAAGCCAACTGAAATGAAGTGGAACGACGAAACGGTCGAAGGCAAGCTAGACTTGTTGGTTTCCTTAGATTTCCGGATGGTTACGACGCCATTGTATGCTGATGTTGTTTTGCCGGCAGCAACTTGGTACGAAAAGGAAGATTTGTCATCTACTGATATGCATCCGTTTATCCATCCATTTAACGCTGCTGTTAGCCCATTATGGGAATCTAAGAGTGATTGGCAGACCTTTGCTGCTATTGCCCGTAAGTTCTCTAGTATGGCGGCTAAATACATGCCAGAGCCAGTTTATGATTTGAAGACACAACCATTGGCGCATGATACCAAGCAAGAAATCTCACAACCATTAGGCGAGATCAAGGATTGGAAGTACGGCGAAGTTGAACCAATTCCGGGTAAAACAATGCCAAGCTTATCCTTAGTCAAGCGTGATTATACGCAGGTTTACTCAAAGTATGTTGCCTTAGGACCACATGCTAACGGTAATACTGGCGCCACTGGTTATTCTTACAGTGTTAAGCCAGAATACGCGGAGTTACGTGATCGTAACTCGGTTTGGGATGATGGTATCAACGCTGATTGTCCAAAACTAGATCAAGATAAGAAAGTTGCGGAAGCAGTCTTATTGCTGTCTAGTGCAACCAATGGTCATGTGGCACAACGGGCTTGGGCTGATGCTGAAGCTAAAACTGGCCGTAAGCTGCAAGATATTAGTGCTGGGCGTACTGAGGAGAAGATCACCTTTAAGGCCATCACCACTGAGCCACGGGAAGCCATCCCAACGCCAGTTTTCAGTAGCTCCAAGCATGACGGTAATCGCTATTCACCATTTACCTTAAATATTGAACGTTTAGTGCCATTCCGAACCTTAACCGGTCGGCAACAGTTCTATTTGGATCACGAAACGTTCCAAGAATACGGTGAAGAACTCGCCACGTACAAGCCAACCTTGCCACCGACAGTCATGGGGCCAAAAGACACCAAGATCACGCCGGAAGCTAACGAGTTGACGCTACGTTATATGACACCGCATGGTAAGTGGAATATTCACACGATGTACTACGATAATTTGACCATGTTAACGTTATTCCGCGGTGGCCCTAACGTTTGGCTCAGCCCAGTAGACGCTGATAAAATCGGCATCAAGGATAACGATTGGTTGGAACTTTATAACCGTAATGGTGTTGTCACCGCGCGGGCTGTCGTTAGTCACCGGATGCCTGAAGGTTCCATGTATATGTATCATGCACAAGATATGGAAATTCAAGAACCGCTGTCAGTTATCACTGGTAACCGTGGTGGTAGCCATAATGCGCCAACGCAAATTCACATTAAGCCAACGCAAATGGTTGGTGGCTATGCACAATTGAGTTACGGCTTTAACTATTATGGTCCAATCGGTAACCAACGTGATCTTTACGTTAAAGTCAGAAAATTGAAGAAGGTGAACTGGAATGAGGATTAAAGCGCAAATTGGGATGGTCTTAAACTTAGACAAATGTATCGGCTGTCACACGTGTTCAGTAACGTGTAAAAATACTTGGACGAATCGCCCAGGGGCTGAGTACATGTGGTTTAACAACGTTGAGACTAAGCCTGGTGTCGGCTACCCAAAACGTTGGGAAGATGAAAGTCACTATCATGGTGGCTGGGAACTTAACAGCAAGGGTAAATTACAATTAAAAGCAGGCAACAAATTAAATAAAATTGCTTTAGGTAAGATTTTTTACAATCCCGACATGCCAGAACTAGATGATTATTACGAACCATGGACCTATGATTACCAAACGTTATTTGGCCCTGAAAAGAAGCATCAGCCTGTCGCACGGGCAAAATCACAAATCACCGGCGAATATATGGATCTTAAAAATGGTCCAAACTGGGATGATGATTTAGCAGGCTCACCAAATACGTTTGATCAAGATCCAAATATGCAAAAAATTGAAACTGACATCAAGGCTAACTTTGAACAGGCCTTCATGATGTACCTGCCACGGTTGTGTGAGCATTGTTTGAACGCACCCTGTGTAGCTTCTTGCCCATCTGGTGCGATGTACAAACGGGACGAAGACGGCATTGTGTTAGTCGATCAAGAACGCTGCCGCGGCTGGCGTTTCTGCATGACGGGCTGCCCTTACAAGAAAGTCTACTTCAACTGGCGGACGAATAAAGCAGAAAAATGTACTTTCTGTTATCCAAGAATTGAAGAAGGCATGCCAACTGTTTGTGCTGAAACTTGTGTTGGCCGGATTCGCTACATCGGTGTTATGTTATACGACGCTGATCGCGTGGCTGAAGCTGCCGAAGAACCTGATGATACTAAGTTATACGAAAGCCAATTAAGCTTATTCTTAGATCCCAATGATCCTGACATTATCGAACAAGCTTATGCAGACGGTATCAGCGATGAAATGATCACTGCTGCCCAAAATTCACCGATTTACCGGATGGCCGTTACTGAAAAAATTGCCTTCCCATTGCATCCCGAATATCGGACAATGCCAATGGTTTGGTACGTACCGCCTTTATCACCAATCATGAACTACTTTGAAGGCCGCGATTCGATCGGTGATCCAGAAATGATTTTCCCTGGTATTGATGAAATGCGGATTCCAGTTGATTATCTAGCTAACTTGTTAACTGGTGGTAACCGGATCGCGATTAAATCAGCCTTGTACAAATTAGCGATGATGCGCTTGTACATGCGGGCACGGACTAGTGGCAAGGATTTCGATACTGAAAAGTTAGCACGCGTTGATTTAACTGAACGTAGCGCAACATCATTGTATCGCTTGTTGGCCATCGCTAAATACGAAGATCGTTTTGTTATTCCAATGAACCATAAAGAACAAGTTGAAGATGCTTACGACGAACAAGGCACATTAGGCTATGATGAATGCCAAGGCTGTAGCTTAGCACCACAGCACAGCAGTATGTTCCGCAAAGCTGAAGCTGGTAAGTCAACGGCAGAAATTTATGCCGAAACATTCTATGGGGGGATCTGGCGTGATTAATATTGAACGCGTGGACCAATTACGGCCTGGCTTCGTTTATTTTTCGCACTGGCTGGATTACCCTAGCGACGAATTATTGCGGCCAACGCTGGTTGCTGATTTTGCTCGCGACTATCCAGAAACACCGAATAAAGCGGCGTTGGTGGACTGGATCAAGCAATTACAGCAGAAATCGTTATTTGACCTACAGCAGGAATATTCAAATCTCTTTGACTTGAATAAGCGGTTTACGCTATATTTAAGTTACTACCGTTATCAGGACTCGCGGGAACGCGGGCAACTGTTAGCTAAATTGAAGATGTTGTATGAAATGTTTGGCGTCTCCGTTGACGGCGACGAACTGGCGGATTATTTTCCGTTGATGCTGGAATTTTTGACCTATGGCAATTGGGATCAGGACGAGCGTCAACAAGATATCGACCTAGTATTCCAAGTCATTGAAGATGGCACCTACAATCTATTGAAAAATGAAGCTGAATATGCCGGAGAAGCGTATCTTGAATTGATTCGCCTACTACGGCAAGAATTCAAATCCTGCATCGTCGCACAACAGGAGGTGTCATAGATGATTGCGAGCCATCCGTTTCAATTTTTCTTGTGGTCAATTTATCCGTATCTTATGCTGGGGTCATTTGTCTTCGGCACAATCATCCGCTTCGCCTTTTTCCACCCAACGGTCACCGCTAAATCTAGTGAACTGTTGGAAAAGAAGACGTTGATGATCGGTAGCATTATGTTTCACGTCGGCATTATCGGTGTGTTCTTTGGCCATATTATCGGGGTGCTGATCCCGAAAGCATGGACTGACGCGCTAGGTATCAGCGATGAGTTTTACCATCATATTATTGCGATGCCAGCCGGTGCGTTTTTCGGCATCTTGGCAACAGTCGGGGTCTACATCTTGTGCTTCCGCCGTTTCCATGATCACCGTGTGTTCCATGCCAGCTCGACTGGTGATTTAGTCGTCATTGTGGCGTTGACTGCCGAAATTACATTAGGGATGCTGTCCTCATTTGTTGCTGGACCAACCAATCCTGACTTTAATTATCGGACGTCACTAGCAATCTGGGTACGCCAAATTTTCATGTTCCACCCAGATTTTCGCTTAATGCTCCAAGTACCATTAATGTTTAAATTCCACGTGATTTTCGGTTTTATGATTTTTGGTGCCTTTCCATATACACGTCTGGTGCACGCTTTGGCGTTACCATGGCAGTATGTTTCACGGCGCTTTATCGTTTATCGGCGGCGGCCAAAAATTTAAGGTTAATAATAAGTTCTTACTCTTTTTTAGAGTAAGAACTTTTTTGTTGTCTTAATCATGATTAGCACAGATTAATTATTTTTACTTTTGATTTAGACTTGACTTAGAATGATTATCATTTAGAATAAAGGTTGTAGGCAATTAAATTTTAGGAGGCTACCACTTATGTCATTAGTTGGAAAAAAGATTGGCGAATTTAACGCACATGCATATCGGCAGGGAGAATTTGTTGACGTTTCAGATAAAGATCTATTAGGTCATTGGAGTATTGTCATGTTCTATCCCGCGGATTTTTCATTTGTTTGTCCGACTGAATTAGAAGATTTACAAGATAATTATGCTCAATTACAGTCATTGGGTGTTGAAGTTTATTCTGTTTCTGCAGATACACACTTTGTACATAAAGCGTGGCACGATGATTCTGAAGCTGTTGGCAAGGTTCAATATACAATGATTGGCGATCCTTCTCAGAAAATTATTCGGCTATTCGATGTTTTAGACGAAGAACAAGGTCTGGCGCAACGTGGGACTTTCATTCTTGATCCAGAAGGTGTTGTTCAAACGATGGAAGTCAACGCTGATGGCATCGGCCGTAACGCTAGTGAATACTTAGACCGCATCAAGGCTGGCCAATACGTCGCTGCGCATCCTGGCGAAGTTTGTCCTGCTAAGTGGAAGGAAGACGAAGCAACCCTCACGCCTGGTTTGGATTTAGTTGGCAAAATCTAAATAGTGCTAAAAGGCGCTTAGATTTGAGCACTAGCCTACTACTCCGCAATCAGAGAAGTTTATTAGCAAAGAACGCTAATAAACATTGATGTTACGGGCGTTGGCCATTCTTGTGGCAAAAAGCTTGCCGCAAGAAACATGGCAGTAAGGCAATAAGTAACGCGTAGTGATGCGTTTGACCTTACGTAGCTAGGCGCAATAATCTGCCTTTTTTTGCACGTTTCAACCAACTCAGTCTAAAGAACAATATGAAAAGGCCGTTAACACGGTCTTTTTTCAAACAGATTCAAGCTTTTAAGGAGGGTCTACGTTTATGGCAATTGATGAAACAATTAAACAACAACTTGCTGGATACTTAAAATTATTGGAACATGATGTGGTGATCACCGTCGATTTAGGAACTGATCAGCGTTCGCAAAAAGTCAGTGATTTTGTGAACGAAGTGAGCGCACTATCACCTAAAATTACGGTAGCGAGTGGTCAATTAAAACGGCAACCAAGCTTTGCCCTTGATCAAGCTGGCCAAGCTAGTAGCGGTATTGAATTTGCCGGTGTTCCCCTAGGTCATGAATTTACCTCATTTGTGTTGGCGCTGCTACAAGTGTCTGGGCATGCACCAAAAATCAGTGCTGAAACAAAGCAACGAATCGAAGCTATCACCACTGACTTATATTTTGAAACTTTTGCTAGTCTTAGCTGTCATAACTGTCCTGATGTTGTGCAGGCACTGAATATTATGAGCGTGCTGAATCCACATATTAGCCACACCATGATCGAAGGTGGCATGTATCAAGATGAAGCCACGGAGAAAAATATTCTTGCCGTACCAACCGTCTTTTTAAACGATGAAGAATGGCACAATGGTCGTGCTACGCTGGAAGAATTAGTCGATAAAGCTGCTGGCGCGGCGCCACAACATGTCGCTGAAGATTGGACTGACCAAGAATTCGACGTTGTGATCGTTGGTGCTGGTCCAGCTGCGGGTAGTGCTGCAATTTACGCGGCGCGCAAAGGTATTTCTACAGCGATTGTTGCTGATCATTTTGGTGGTCAACCACTTGATACAGTAGGAATTGAGAACTTGGCTGGAACTGATTATGTTGAAGGCGAACAGTTGATGGCTAATATTCAAACTCAGGTCGAAAAATACGGCGTTAAAGTATTAACTGGCCAACGCGTTGAACATATTGCTAAGCATGAAACGGTAGAACTGACATTGGCGTCCGGCGATGTGCTGAAAGCCAAAACAGCAATCATCGCTACAGGGGCACAGTGGCGGACAATCGGCGTTCCTGGCGAAGCTGAGTTTAAGAATAAGGGTGTTGCGTACTGCCCACATTGTGATGGCCCGCTGTACGCCGGTAAAGACGTTGCCGTCATTGGTGGCGGTAATTCTGGCATTGAAGCCGCAATCGATCTAGCCGGTATTTGCAATCACGTCACCGTACTTGAATTTGCACCAGCGCTTGGTGCTGATAGTGTTTTGCAGGCTAAAGCGAACAGCTCAGCTAACATCACCTTGATTACTAACGCTGCCACCAAAGAAATTACCGGTGCTGGTCGCGTTAACGGCTTAACTTACACTGATCGTACTAGTCAAACAGAACATCATTTGGATCTAGAAGGTGTCTTCGTCCAAATCGGCTTAGTACCAAATACAGATTGGATCAGCGCACCACTCGAAGTTAGTTCACATCATGAAATTGTCACTGATGCGCGCCAAGCAACTAACGTAGATGGTATCTTTGCCGCTGGTGATTGCACTGATTCCGCTTATAAGCAAATTATTATTGCCATGGGTGCTGGCGCTACTGCAGCCTTAAGTGCTTTTGATTATTTGGTTAGAACTAGCGTTAAAAAAACTGAAAAAGTAATGGCTTAGATGATAAAAGTCACGCGCTAGTTATACTAGTACGTGACTTTTTTTGTGCTATATTTCTCCTGTTGATGGACATAACGTAGTAGTCATTCAATAATGCAACGTCAACTGATGATCTGGTAAGTTATGATCGCCGTTTAAGGTATTGAATGGCTGCGTTAATTGCGGATTTTGCGCTGCTAATTTATAACCAGTGGTGCGTTTTAACTTAACAAATGCGGCTGACTTAGCGAAATCATTACCAGTTTCGAAGCGCCAATTCAGGTCAATCAAACAGTTGATTTCAGCGCTAGTCTGTTGCTTAGTTAAGCCATTGTCAGTTGTGCCTAGTCGTGCAACCATATTGCGGTTCATCTGCTGAAATAGCTGTTTCAAATGTTGCTGGTAGTGAACTAAATTTGGTTGTTGCCGCTGCTTAGTGGTTAGGTAAGGCGTTAAATTAAGTTGGTGCATTTGGTAGTGAAATTTATGCGGCGTTAAGGTGACAACGCCGTAGCTAGCCGGTGTCATCGAGAAGCTACCGCTGACAATTTCAGTGGTGGCGCATTTTTTAGCCGGATCGGCGGAAATATCTTGGGCGTGGATGTGACCGGAAAACAATACGGGTACGTGGTAGCGATTAAGCAGTCGGCGTAAGGTAGCCGCATTATCCAGCACCCAGCCTTCTTTCATCTGTGAGTGGGCGTACAAATTGTGATGCGTGAAAACCAGCGTTTGCTGTCCGGCCGCCTTGGCGCTGTGTAACTGTTCCTCGATCCAAAGCAGGGTGCTTTGCTTGAGTTTACCGCCAGTATTCGGCGCGTCGGTGGTAGGCTGGGTCGAATAAGTATTGTCGTCTAGCATTAGGAGCCGATAACGCTTGTTCAAATTAACTGCATAGCTCAACGAATCATTATCGACAGCGCAGGCAGCTTGATAGTCGTCAGCAAAAATTTGTCGCCACGCGCTGGGGCTAATTTGCGTCGTCGCTTTTTGTTGCTTACCGGAAAACTGACGGGCCCAGCCGTCGTTAATATCGTGGTTGCCGGGAATAATCAGCACAGCAATCCCCGCTTGGCGTAGTGGTTGCAGCCGCTGAGTTAAACTTTTAGCACTGGCTAATTCGCAATTAAACGTAATATCGCCAGTGATGATCACTGCAGTTGGCCGTTTTTTCAAAGCGGTTTGCACTAAAGCGTGTAGTGCGACTGGCTGATCAGTTAAATCCTTACCGGCCGCTGTTTTAATGATCTGATTAAAGGCCGACTGATTATCATGCAGACTAGGCGCGATAAAATGGGGATCTGATAGCACCCAAAAACTTGGCTTGGAACTTTTAGTTAAGTAGTGATCAGCGGCGTGAGTCGTGGTCAAGCCTAGAGTCAACAAACAAGCGGTGATCAATAACGTTAGAATAATCGGTACCCGACGCACGGTGGTCACTTCCTTTTTATATCTATTGTAGAAAACTCTGCCGAGAAAAACAAATACGTAGCGAAGTCAGCAGACATAGCCGGATGGAGCTACTTCGCGCCGATAATAATTTTTAAGGTGCAATTATTTTGTTACTACCAAACCAGACGGGCTTTATACACTGGCGCACAAGGTTAGTTATGCCTCACATGACAGTGAGGTTGGCGAATAAATAACGTGAACTTCTCCACATTGATTTTGAGCCAACGCGCAGCTATAAAATCAAAAAGTGCCGACCAATGTTAATGATGCGTCAAGATAGTTATAATCGCGCGCCGCAGCTAGTTATTGGTTGTCCAATTAATTCAACAATGAAATAGCGATTGCTTTTAGTACCAAGCACAACGGCTGTTCTTTCTGAGGCCAGTGTTGTCAATACCAATCAATTATTTTCACTGGATTATACTGAACAGGCTGGCCGTAAACTAGAAGGATTGGGCGTATTGGATGAAGCAACCTTTTACCAAGTTGCACAGAATATTCTGTGCAACTTTAACGCACCACTGTGAGTTAGCACAGTTTTTACCAATAAAAAAACCATTCAATTAAATTATGTCATTGAATGGTTTATTTTTATTGAATTTGCTAATCGTTTACGCTTGGTCGTAAGCTGTTTGGAACAATTTAACGATATCAGCTTTAGTGCCTTTGCGTGGATTAGAAAAGGCGTTACCATCTTTCAAAGCGTTAGTAGCCATCAATTCAAAGTCTTCTGGCTTAGCGCCGATTTCTTTGATGCTGGTAGGAATACCAACATCGCGGGACATTTGACGCATCGCCTTGATGGCTAATTCGGCAGCATCGCGAGTTGATAACCCAGCGATATTTTCGCCCATGGCTTGTGCTAATTCAGCAAAGCGTTCTGGGCAGGCTACGATATTATATTCTTCGACTGCTGGCAACAGTAAGGCACAGCAGACACCATGAGGCGCGTCATATTGACCACCGAGTTGATGAGCCATGGCGTGCACATAGCCTAGATCAGCATTATTAAAGGCCATCCCAGCTAACATTTCTGCTTGAACCATATCGGTACGTGCTTGAACGTTATGACCGTTAGCAACGGCTTCGCGCAAGCTACCTTCAATCAATTTAATAGCTTGCAAGCACATACCATCAGTAATGGCGTTGTGGTTGGTCGAGACAAATGGCTCAATTGCCTGAACAAAGGCATCCATCCCAGTGGCGGCAGTCAATGAAGCAGGGACATCAAGTTGTAACATCGGATCGTTAAATGAAACTAGTGGGACATTGCGCCAAGAAACGATGACAAATTTTAAATGTGTTTCCTGATTAGTGATCACACAATGACGCGTTAATTCAGAGCCAGTACCCGCAGTAGTATTGACAGCAATCAATGGTGGCAAAGCGTTTTTCAGCGTTTCGATACCGGCTAATTTGGTAATGTCATCACCATTAGTCAAAATAATGCCGGTTCCTTTACCAGTATCATGGGCAGAGCCACCGCCAATTGTAATCAAGCTATCGCAATTATTTTCTTGATAGACTTGTTTAGCAGCTTGGATATTGTGAATTTTTGGATTAGGTTCAACACCAGTATAAATAGCGTACTCAACCTGTGCTTTTTTGAGTGATGCCAGTGTTTGTTCCACTGGACCATTCGGCACACCAGCTAAGAAGTTATCCGTTATGATCAGGGGTTTCTGCATATTAAGTGCGTTAACTCGATCACCAATTTTTTCAATCACGCCTGGGCCAAAAAAGTTCACACTAGGCATTAAAAAATCAAAGTTTTTCGCCATGTCTCTTCCTCCATGCACTTTATTTAACAAAGTTTATTCTAGTACTTTTAAATTGTAAGTCAAGTTATTACAGTATAATAAATAGCTGATGTTAGCGCTTTTTGCTAGTGTTATTAGGCATTTTTTACGTGACTGTAAAAAATAATAATAACGTTTATAATGGAAGATGCTTGAATTATTGTGAAAAGGTGTCTATTTTTGTAGTGCTAATAAATAAATGGTTTTAAACCATAGGAGGATTCAACTAATGTCACTTATTACGTTAAAATCAGACCGCGAAATTCGCGGGATGCAAAAATCAGGTGCAGTTTTAGCCGGTATGCACCTAGGCTTGCGCAAAATTATTAAACCAGGAATTTCTAGCTGGGATATTGAAAAGTTTGCGCTGCGCTATTTGGCGGAAAATAACGCTAAGCCAGAAGAAAAGGGCTTTGAAGGCTATGAATATGCGACTTGTGTTAGTATCAATAACGAAATCTGTCACGGTTTTCCGCGTAAGGATGTTTTGTTGAAAAACGGCGACTTAGTCAAAGTCGATACCGTGGTTTCTGTAGATGGCTACATGTCTGATTCTTGCTGGGCTTATGCTGTCGGTGAGGTCAGTGATGAAGTCAAGGACTTGATGGCAGTTACTAAAAAGGCACTCTACTTAGGTATCGATCAAGCCATTGTTGGTAACCGTATTGGCGATATCGGTAATGCCATTCAAACCTACGTTGAAGACGAACACGGGTATGGAGATGTGCGCGATTATATCGGTCACGGCATTCAACCGACCATGCACGAATCACCTGATGTGCCCGGCTACGGTAAGGCTGGTAAAGGCCTGCGCTTGCGGGCTGGTATGACGATTACCATCGAACCAATGGTTAATGCGGGTGACTGGCGTTGCGATAGCTCAGCCCCCGATGGTTGGACGGTAACCACGGTTGATGGTTCATTGAGCTGCCAATACGAGCATACTTTAGTCATCACTGATGATGGTCCCAAAATTTTGACCTCACAAGATCCTGAATATGACGCTAAATATTTACTCAAATAAACAAACGCAACCATCAAGCTGATAGCCAGTTTGGTCGTTGCGTTTTTTATTGATAACGGTGCATGATCGTCTGTAATTGTTGTAAGTAGCTTGCTTTTAGCTGTTCCGGATATTCAATGGTTATGTGCTCGCCGAAAGTGATCAGATAGTGGGTCATATAGGCCAACTCTTCGCGATTATAACCGCCAGTAAGATAGGTCACACCGGCAATTGTTTCTAGGGTCATGTTAGGGTAGTTATTTTTCAAAAAGAGTTCCTTACCAAATGCGGTCAGCCGACATTTAAACGGGATGTTATGGTAACTGTGTTCGTAATCCGCCTGTAATTGACTTAATTCAGCTTGGGAGTAGGTTGGCGGCGCTTGTTCGGTCAATGGCCAGTTCAGTCATATAATCGCACCGATAAGTGCCCCACTGCTTTTTTTGAATAGGATAGGCGCTACAAAACCAAATCCCATTGCGGTAAAAAAGCTCATAGATCTGCAATTGCACTTTTTCCAGCGTGTATTGGGTGTAAGTGACATCGACCAGTTTGCTTTCTAAAATGGCCTGGGTAATTGTTGCTAGGTTCGCCGGCGCATTGATCGGCGCAACATTGTAATAATGAATCACATCGAGAATCTTGGTGATATCAGCTTGTTGTGCCACCGGCATCGTTGCCAACAGTTTCTGGCGAATTTGTGAGTAGGATTTTTCAAAGGGGGTACTCGATAGTGAGTTTAACGCTTCTAAAGCAAAAAAGATGGCGCGAACTTCTTCCTTGTTAAAATAAATCGGGGTTAACAGTTTTTGGCTGATCAAGTGATAGCCACCGTGACGACCATTTTCAACGTAGAAGGGTAAGCCTAAGGTCTCTAATTCAGCAATGTCGCGCAAGGCGGTCCGTTTGGAAATGTTAAATTCCATGATCAAATCACGAAGCTGAAAATGATGTTTAGCACTTAGAAAAATAAGTTCTTGATTTAAGCGTTCTGATTTTTTCATTGTAACTCCTTAGTTAAAGGTGCCGTATTTTGGCACCTTTTATCGTTATACTCAGTTTAACAAATACAAGGGAGCTTTAACATGCAAACATTAATCATTAATGCACAGCCAGATTTATCTAGCGCCGATCACTTTTCAACCAAATTACAGGAGCTATTCTTAGCTAAATTTACAGCCCAATTTCCGGACGACAAGCCGACCATTTTAAATCTGTATGACACCCAGATTCCACGGATCGAAGCTGGCCAGTTATTAGATGTTTGGAACCAAGCGGATTTAGCGACTGATACGGCCGCATTAGCGCAGGTCTCGGCTGAGTTGTTGGCACAGTTTAAGGCCCACCACCGAATTGTGATCGTATCACCACTGCACAATTTCAATGTGACCTCGCGGATGAAAGATTATTTGGATAATATTTTGATTGCGCGCGAAACCTTTAAATATACCGCTGTCGGCTCAGTGGGGCTGATGACCGATGATTATAAAGTGCTGTTGTTGCAGGCTAGCGGTTCGATCTACACCAACAATGATCGTTACACGTCACTAGATATTTCCCGCTTTTATTTGCAGAAAATGTTTGAAGAGATTATGGGCTTTGACCAATTCTATATTGCGCGCGCTCAAGGAACCGCCACATTAGCGGCCAATCAAGTTCTAGCGGCTGCAGCTGCGGAGCTAGACCAAGCATTCGCGCAATTTTACGTATAAACAAAAAGGAGAGTGTAACATAAGACGATTAGCTCCTGAGCATTAGCCTTCTACTCCGCAATCGTAGATATATTAGCAAAGTTCGCTAATATATCCTGGATGCTACGGACGATGACCATTCTTGTGGCAAAAACCTTGCCGCAAGAAACATGGCAGATTGACGAATAATACACGTAGTGGATTATTCGGCGATCGTAGCTAAGCGGAGGGAGCTGTCTTATGTTACACGTTTAAGCTATAATGTTCGGCAATAAAAAAGAGGCTGCGACATAATATTACTTATGTCGCAGCCTCTTTTTAACGAGCTATTGAATTTGATAAGCATTATCCAGCAACTCAACTTTGGCTTTTAATCCGGCGGTTAAATAGATCTGCTGGTTTTTGGTCACATAAATAGCAGCTAAATCAGCCTGTTGCGCAATTAATTTGCTGCTGGCCAATCCCTGATAAAAGGCAATTGTTGTCCAGATATCCGCGGTCAACGAGTCAGGGGCAATAATCGTTACGCTGGCTAAATTATTTTCAATCGGGTAGCCAGTCTGACTATCAAACATATGATGGTAATCGTGGCCATCAAGTTGTAAGTGGCGTTCGTAAATACCAGAGGTCACCACTGCGGCGGCCGTTGTCGTTAAACGTAAAATCATTTGGCCGCGTTGCTGCTGTGGCGCTTGAATGCCAACGCGCCATTGCTGCTGACCAACTAAGAGAATATTGCCGCCAAGATCGATAATTCCTTGAGCCACGTGGCGTTGTTGCCACAGTGTGCGGATCGCGTCAGCAATATAGCCTTTGGCGATAGCGCCGAGATCAAGCTCCATCCCGCTTTGCCGTAGAAAAACGCTGTGTTGCTGCTCATTGAGTTCGATCTGCTGTGGATCGATCAAGGGTAACTTAGTAGTGATTGCTCGGTCGCTAGGTTTATGGGCATCGCTAAAGCCGATGCGCCAAAGCTTAACTAATGGGCCGATTGCAACGTTAAAACCAAGTTGTTGCAAGCTAACATTAACGGCGGTTTGCACTAACTGATAGACCAGCGCAGAAACAACGACTGCATGTTGTCCAGCAGCATGGTTGATCGCCATAACTTCTGATTGCGGCCGGTTAACGGTCAGTAGATCTTCGTAATGCTGGATCAGTTGGTAAGCGGCCTTAATGTCAGCTTCAGTTGCTGGTGCAAAAACAGTTAAATTGATCAAAGTTCCTAAGGCAAAATAACTTTTCTTAAGCGGTGGCATTTAAATTAAGCCTTAACCGTTTTGGCGATAGCGTTTTTAACCGCACTCTTGATGGCGTTGCTGGAAGCTGAAGCGCCAGAAACGGCGTCAACATCGTAACTATTAGCGGCGACCATTGCTGCTGGTAATTGTTCAACCGCAGCTTTACCGACGTCTTCACTTTCACTTTGCTTAACCACTTCAACGGCTTGAATTTTATCGTCAGTGTAGGTGACGCGGACGACTACTTGGCCACCAATACCGGCTTCACTAACACCTAAATATTGGTTAGGTCCCACGGTGATATCTTGCAATGAATCTTCAGCACCTAAATCATTACCACCAAGTTCAACAGTGGTGGTCGGTGTGACTGTAGCGGCGGTCGTTGTTTCCGCTTTTGCTTTAGCAGCATTTTCACCGGCAATTTTACCGAAAATCAAACATTCAGCTAAGTTACTCCCACCGGCATATTGGTTAGCGTTGGCGCCACCAAGTTCACCTGCACCGTATAAATGCGGAATTGGTTGTTGCTTCGTATTCAGAATTTCAGCGTTAGCATTGCGGCGTGGGCCACCTTGCGTATTGAGCATGCCGGATTCTAATTTAACGGCGTAGTAGGGGCCAGCAGTGAAGGCGCGCATAGTTGCAGCGTCACGGTGTTGACTATAGTCGACGCCATTTTCAGCAAAGCTGTTAAATTCAGTGACCGTCTGTTGTAACGTCGTTGCATCTAAATCAGTTTTAGCAGCTAAATCAGCTAAACTAGCAGCCTTAATTAAGCGGCTAAAGAAGTCAGGATCAGGTAGTTGGTCTGCAGCCTTGAATTGGTCATATTGCTGTTGATCAAAAATCAAGTAAGGATGATCCTGAGCCGTTGGGATGCGCCAAGTACCATGATTGTACAAGCGACCGTGGCGGTTAGCTTCGTCTTCGCGGAAGTAGCGGCTGCCATCATCGCCGGCAACAAAAATACTACCAGTGTACAAGTCAGACCAAGGCGCCAAAATCAATTTGCCGCGTTCGCCGGGATGAGTCGCAAAGGTCATGCCAGCTAGCATACCGAGACCTTCGTAGCTCTTCATGTGCCACATATCGGCGCCAATTTCTTCGGCCATTTTAATGCCATCGCCTTGGTTGTACAATGTGCCAATTGGTGCCAAATGGGGAGCGCCTAAGTAATCCTGGATCGCCTGTTTATCAGTTTCAAAACCGCCACAAGCGAGAACAACACCGTTTTTAGCTTGAATGTTGACGCTTTGGCCATTGCGCTTGATCGTGACGCCGGTGATTGCTTTAGTCAACGGGTCTTGAATCAGATGTTGCGCGGGTGATGCTAACCAAACATCAATATTTTGATGACGGTCAACGACATGTTGACGCAAGTTTTTCCATAGAGCAGCATCGAAAAAGCCTTCGTGGACCATGCTCAGATCAAAGGTATCGGCACCTGCATATTCTGGATATTCTGGTGCTAAACCTTTAGCAACTTCGCCTTTAGTTCCATTTTTGTAGGTATCGTTGTAGCTGACAGGTTCGACATCCAAATAATCGCGGAAATAGTCGCGCATCTTAGTCATGCCGTGAACGTAGGTTTGTAATAAGTCGGCATCTAAATCAATTGGGCCGAGCATGGCTTTGTAGTAAGCCAACATTTTATCGTAGTCAGTCCCAGTGGCAACCACTTGGCCGGCATAACGAACATTGCCGCCTTCATGGCCTTCTGGTGCTGCATCAGTCAATAAGACCTTAGCACCGTTATCAGCAGCAAAACGAGCAGCAGTGGCCCCTGCTGCACCGAAGCCGATGACAACAACATCATACGCACCGTGCCAAGTAATTTGTGGTTTTTCAACCATTTTTGGTGCTTCCTTTCTGTATTGTTGATTAATGATCCGTGCAAAATCAACGTAATGCGCAAAGCATTCCTCTAGGAAACTAATTGTTTGTGCATCTTTTAATTGGTGTTGGGCGTCAAAGGCATCCTTAACGTGGCCGAGTAAGAACTCGTCGCCTGGTAGAACGATGGCGCCAACACCAGGTGAATCTAAAATTTGGCGTAAATGTTGTTGTGCGCGGGAAGAGCCTTGTGGGCCGTACGAAGCGCCAACAATCATCACCGGCTTGTGAGTTAACGGATGAACTTGGCAGGATAACCATTCTAGCGCGCTTTTTAGGGCAGCGGGGATAGAATGATCATATTCTGGGGTCGCAATGATCACACCGTCAGCACTATCGATTTTAGCCGCTAGTTGCGCGACAGTTGCCGGCGTTGGCTTCATGATATTTTCGTTAAATAAGGGTAATTGATTAATTTCACAAATTTCGATCGTATGCTGTGCGCCGAAATGTGCTTGCATATATTGTAGCAAAATACGGTTATTTGAATAATCCGCATTTGTACCAACGAGACCAATAAATTTCATTATATAAAACAACCTTCTTTACACAAGATTATGCGCTAAACGTAATAAGACATTTTTGCAAGTAAAAAAACAGATTGAATAATGAAAGGGCTTACCTTGGAGACAAGCTCTTTCACTCTTTATAATAACTCATTTAACTAAATTGTGAAATAATTATTTTGTGTTAAAGTTATGCAACTTTTGGCATATAATGAAAATAGAAATGAAGGTGAGTCGCAATGACCCCGCTACAAAAAGATAAACAATTCATTACGATCTTGGAAACTGTTGCTCAGGTTGGCAACATTACGGCAGCAGCCGAAGCATTATTTATGACCCAGCCGGCTGTTAGTAAATTAATTCACCAGCGTGAAACTCAATTGGAAACGCAGTTGATCAAGCGGCAACATCACCCGCTACAATTGACCTACGCCGGTGAATATTATTTGCAACGACTACAACACATTACGGCGCAATATGACTCGCTATATCATGGGCTGGCGACGCTAAATGAAGCGGGCCACGGCCGTTTGACTATTGGCGTGACCCAATCATTAGGGGAGCAAATTTTACCACGCCTATTACCCCAATTTCACGCGGCCTATCCACAAGTTGAGTTACGGCTAGTCGAATATCCAAGTAGCGAAGTGGAAAATGAATTACTCAATGACAATCTTGACTTATATATTGGCGTGTTACCAGTGGATAATCGCAAGATCCATTATCATTTATTTGATCGTGAGCCCATATATTTACTACTTCCGCCTAGTCATCCAGCCTATCAGCGCTCAACCAAAAAAGTGACGGTGATCAATGATTGCCGCGCACTGATCGATGGGCAGCCACTGATCTTGGAAAATGAAAATTCTGGCTTTCAGCGCTTAATTGCTCAATATTTAGCAAAAAATGATCTATATCCAAACATCGTATTACGCACCGCCAGCCTTGATACTGGTATCAAATTAGTTCAGCAGAATTTCACTGCCGCCACTTTTGTACCACGCTCCGTTTGGCAAAGTCACCCCACGACGACACCCTTGGCGACGTACCAGCTGACGACGACCGAATTACAAAGTGAAACGGTAATTGCCTATAAGCGTGACCGCTTACTGACTAAACAAGAAAAAGCGTTTATTGATTTGGCGGTGCAGGTGGGCGAAAAATAAGCAAAATAAAAAAGCCAACTAAAAAGTTGACTTTAAGCGCCCATCTTCCAATAGCCAATATTACTGGCGGCTAAGGTTTCAAAATAGGCGAGTACTTCAATGGCAGCGTGGCGATCGACATGCGCAATCGCGTTAAAACCAGAGCCAGTCGGAACGACGTTGCTCATACTAGTGATTTGATTGCCATTTTCAATGGTAACTTCGGCAAAGGTGGCCGACCAATCGTTGCCTATATTTTGCGCAAAAACAAAGAATAAATTGAAATCAGCGCTTAAATAGGCAGGCATAGCCCAAGCTTCAGCGTCCATTGGTTCAGGGGTGACATTCTCCTGAAAAACTAATAGTGGGGCAGTTTTAGCTGTAATTGGTTGATTTAAAATAAAAATGGCGTTTTCGAATTCGGGACTACCCGGTTCTGCAGGTAAATTCAAGGCAGAGCCTCCTTAAGTGGCTTATTTTTGAAATCTAAATAGACAAACAGTGTCTAGTCACTGAAGTTATCTAAATAAAATGCGTATTTCGTTTTAATTTGTTTGATTGGTTCATCCATCACATGTTCGTAACCTTGGTCATCAACTAAGAAATATTTGTAGATGATCGCCGTTAAACGTCTGCGTAAAACCGCGTTAGCAACAGGAATTGGCGTGGTATGAATTTCAAAGTCCTTCAAATAGGCTGGCGTCAATAATTCAGCGAAGTCGTTAAAAGTATCAGCAAAAACTTGTGCGTAAGCCTTATCGGCATATTTTAGCTCGGTTTCTTCTAATTTTGTGTAATAGACTTTGTCGTCCAGCTTTTTTTCATTTTTGATAATGTGCTGTGCGTCGTATTCATGTGTCAAGTAGGCATCCCAATCACGGAACGCATAGGCGGATAAACGTTCAACAAATTTTTGGCCTTCAGACGATAGATTTTGGCGTTTTAGGGCATGGGAATCATTAATGAAATAAGGATGCGCTAAACGCTGAATGACAAAATCATAGAAAGTTGCTGGTTCGATTTCACGAACACTATCTGGATTATACAAGGGTCCTTCACCATCCTTAGTTGGTAAGTTACGTAGACCTTGACGCGTTTGATCCACCGCGAAAATTAAATCTTCTACATCGGTGTTATTAGGGTCGGGGTTACGACTGATGACTTGGAGTACTTGCGTGTATAAGCGCACCAAGTCATTTAATTCAGTTTTTTGATTATTGAAAACTGCTTTTTGTGCCTCGTATTTACGCGTTTCACGTTCTAATTGTTCTTCTAGCGCAACGGCCATCCGTTCAATCTGTACAGGTAAAACCGGCTGATCAAATGATTCCTCAGCCACGGTATGTACAGCTTTACGCAATGGCGGCCGCATTTCAATGAAGTCAGGATAATCGAAAACGTTATGGAACTCTTCTTGTGGTTTCGCAGCATGCGTTGGCTCATTTTGATTACCAGTTAACGCTGCGTGGTCAATATGAAAATGTGCCATGATGGATCCACCTATCTTTCTGAGTATAAAACTACGTCTACTATAAATGTTTTGTCGCTAAATGGGAATTAGTGAAATGCCTAATTAAAATTGATTAAGTTGACCGAATAGATTTAATAAGATCACAACGAAAACGGCAATGTTGCCTAAAAAAGAAAAAATAATGATGGCAAAGCGCCACGTGAAAATTTGGTAGCCGCGCTGCTGATAGTCAGAACGCTGTTTGCGACCGCGGTAACTGAAGACGGCGCGAATCGTAGCAATCAATAAAACCGTTTGCAATAAGCTGCCGATTAATGGCGAATATGTCTGACCAGTTAGGAAATAATAATTGGCTAGTGTTAAAAAACCAGTAACAATGGCTAATAAAGACATTAAGGTACCTCCAATACATATTCTAACAAAATTTAGCCGCAAGCGGTGCTTTTTTTAGGTGAAATTTGTTCCAATTAATGGTAAATATAAGTTTATAGTGAAACGTTTGCATAATGAAATGAAAATAACGTCCTTTTTCGTTCCACGTGAAACGGTAACGACAGGTAAGCCACTTAATTAGTATGGCTGGAAAATAGGCTTTATATCAAAAAAGTGCTGTGAACAGCGCAACCAGCAATCAGGTTGGCCTACACGGCACTTTTTTGGTGATCAGAACATTAATGATTAGTAAGTTTAAGATAGCAGGGTTTAATGAGCGAGCCGTAATAAGCGCAACAGGGCATTTAATAACCCGCTGATGATCACGGACAGAATCAACCAGCTGGCAATCAGTAAACCAGCACGCTTGACCAAACTGGTTGTTGAACGACTTAATCCTAAAAAAGTGAGCAAGCAACTAATAACTAGCACTAGCAGTAAGGCTGGTAAGACGCCACTAGCCGAGTTTTTGAAATCAGCTGAGCTTAAATCAAAGCCACCTAAAGTGATATTGATCATCAGTAGTAACCAAATAAGTAACAGGGGAAATGAACTGAAGGCTTGGCCGAAACTACTGAGTAACCACTGCAATGAATCACCAGTAGGCGCCATAATAAATGCGTTCAGCCGCTGATAAGTTGTTGGCAGTAGTAGATAGGTACTGAGATACATGGCGGCAGTACAGCCAAAAATCGGCGCGATCCCGATGAATAAATTGCCCAGCGTTGGCCATAAACGCTTAGTTGAAGCGTGTTGAACGTACCCAAGTGCTTGTTCTGAAGAATTAGCGTTAAGGTGCCACGGCAGGACGACTAATTTAAAGCCGATAATTTTGTGGTGAAAAAGTAATGCCGTTAATAAATGGCTGGTTTCGTGTAAAATAATGCCTAAACCGCCTAAATAAACTTGGGCTTGCAGACCAAACTGATTGACCAGCATTTGTTTGGAACTACGATTTAGGTAAGTGAGTAGCAGCACCAATAAAAATGGCAGTAAAAATAGATAACCAATGATCGGCAAAAAGGTGGCAATAAATGCCGCTATAAAATGTGAAAACATCGTTGTATCCCTTCTAAATTAAGCTAAATATGACTCAGTTTAGCATTTTGAGAGTGAATAAAAAGGCAAAGACACTTTTTGTAATTCATTTTTAAACTTCAGCCAAAAGTGGGCGTAAAACTAAAGGCCTTTCTAAATCCATGCTAGGCAAATCAAAGGTTAACTCGTATACTAAAAATGTGCATTTATAAAATCAGACAGCGGTCTGGACTGGTTCGGAAACTTCCCAGGATAAAAAACCAAGCATCTCAAATGGAGGTCGGAGAATGAATGCAAAGAAAGTCATTATTGATTGTGATCCAGGCATTGACGATAGTCTAGCGTTGATGCTAGCGGTGGCATCACCTGAGTTCGATATTATCGGGATCACGATTGTCTGTGGCAATGTGCCCACAGGCTTAGGCGCAGAAAATGCGCTGAAAATTTTACAACAAGCACAGCGTTTGGATATTCCGGTTTATTTAGGTGCCACGCAGCCGTTGAAGCGCGAGTACGTTAGCGCTCAAGATACCCACGGCATGGATGGTTTAGGTGAATCAGAATTACCTAATGTGACCACGGTGCGACCACATGTTGGTGCAATTGGTTTTTTGAACCATACGTTGCAGGCTAACAGTGATGTAACCGTGATTGCACTAGGACCGTTGACAAATATTGCTCTAGCGCTACAACAAGAACCAGCAGCATGGCAGCACGTTAGCGAATTTGTGTCGATGGGTGGTAGCTTCCACAGCCCAGGTAACTGTTCACCGGTCGCCGAATATAATTATTGGTGTGATCCTGATGCGGCCCAACAGGTTTACGCAAAAATGCCAGTGCCAATTAAAATGATCGGCTTAGACGTAACGCGACAAATTGTGTTAACGCCGAGTTTGCTGGCCTACGCCCAACGCGTTAATCCAGTTGTCGGCGGCTTTATCGCCCAGATCACTAAATTTTATTTTGATTTTCATTGGCAACAGGAGCGGGTAATTGGTTGTGTGATCAACGACCCGTTGGCAGTCGCATACGCCTTAGATCCTAGCTTGTGCCAAGGCTTTACCAGCTACACAACTGTAGTCACTGATGGCATTGCGCTAGGGCAGTCGATCAGTGATACCGCCAATTTTTGGCACCAACCAAATAATAGTCTCATTTTAACCGAAGTAGCGGCTTTTCGTTTTTGGCAATTGTTCTTGAATCGGGTTATAAATGCACAAGAACCTGAATTAAGTGATATTTTAAAACAATTACATTATACGGAGGCACAAGGATGAAACGGAAAATGAAACCGCGAGTGCTGGTTTTTCTAGCACTGTGTGTGGCTTTGAATTTAGTTGGTGGCAACTTGGCGCTACTGTTACGTTTGCCGGTTTACTTAGATACGTTAGGGACCATTTTAGCCGCGGCTTGTTTAGGCCCTGGAGCAGGGATGCTAGTTGGTTTAACTAGTAGCTTGGTCACTGGTTTAACCACCGACCTCTTCTCGCTATATTATTTGCCGGTACAGTTGGTCGTCGGCTTAACTGCTGGGTTAGTTTATCGTTACCGACCACAAGCTCAAGCCAAAAATGTTTGGTGGCGGGCGCTGGCAATTTCGTTACCCGGAACGTTGATCAGTACATTAATTACGGTGCTGCTTTTTAACGGGATCACTTCATCTGGTTCGAGTCTACTAGTCCAAGTGTTAGCTGGCTTAGGTTTAGGTAAAACCGCGGCAGTATTTATTGTTCAAGTCGGTACTGATTATTTAGATCGGGTGATCGGTGTTACTTTTGTCGCTGCTGTGTATCGAGTAGTCACAACACGTCTACCTGCTAATAACTGAAAAAAGAGGCTGTGACATAGATAAAATTATGTCGCAGTCTCATTTTTATTGCCGAGCATTATAGGTTAACTGTCTGCTGGCACACTCTTTTTTAATTTTCTGGCAAATATTTTTTTAAGAAGTCAACAATGTGGCGTTGATAGCGTTCGGGGTCCTGCCAGAAGCTTTCAACGTGAGTTGCACCTTTGACTAACCAAAATTCGCGGGGGCCTTGCGTTGCCCGATAGTTACTAAAAGCCATTTCACTGGGAACAAAAACATCATGATCACCATGAATGAAGAAAATAGGTAAGTGATTTTTCTGTAACTGAGTGGTTGATTGCACTGCATTCAGGTAATAGCCTAATCGGCGCTTATTGATCAAGCTAACTAATGGAACAAACGGATATTTTGGTAAATGAAACTGCTTTTTTAGTAAGTAAGCTAGCTCGGCTTCAATGCTGGAATAGCCACTATCGGCGATCAAAACTTTAACTTGCGGTGGTAGTTTTTCACCGCTCATCATTTCCACTGTAGCACCGCCCATGCTGGCACCAAATAAAACAATTTCAGCGTCGGTACCGATCGTGTCGATGATTTTTTTCAACCAATCCAAGTAATCTACGCGATCTAACCAACCAAAATTGATGTATTCACCAGCGCTGTGACCGTGACTGCGATTATCAGGTAGTAGCACGTTAAAGCCTAAGCGATGAAACATTTGCGCGTAATTGGCCATGGTTGCACCATCACCTTTGTAACCGTGAGAAATGATCACGACCCGCTTGCTATTAGCCGCTGGAATGAAATGGGCAACTAAGTGATTGGCTGCATCATCAGGATGTAATTGCCAAGTGGCCTTATCCACTTGCTTATACCAATCCATGTATTGCCAATAAGCATCCGCATATTTTTGCTTGTCGGCGGACGTTTCTGGAACATAATCGACACGCTTGAAGGCGTAGTCGAACAGGCGCAGACTGGCACCGAAGACACCGGAAGCGACGACGATTGGTGCCGCTAGTTCCGCTGCCGTTCGTTTATTTATTTTCATTTTGTTATCGCCTCTTCTAAGTAAGTAGGCTTATTATACGCGGTTTTCATGAAAAATCCCACTGACTTAGCTTATTCATCTTGTATTTTTGGTCGTAGCCAATGGCCAACCAGTTCACGGTTACTGAATAGTACTGGGACCAATAAAACCAAAGCTAACAGCCCACATGCGGGAAAGCCCCAAAAGCCAGAGAAAATATCCATCACACCACCAACATAGAGACTGCCAATTGGTGTCGTACCTTGATTCAGTAGGACGTAAACACTCATAATGCGACCGCGCAGTTCATTGGGAATAGCGAATTGAAACGATGCATTTGATTGGTTCAAGAAAATCATATTGCAGAAGCCGTTGACCACCATCATTGCCATGGCAAGGCTAAATGAGTGAACAAAAAGCATTAGTGACTGGACAGCTGCGGCACCAATACCGGCAAATAAGTAGATATTACGTTGCAGGCCAAAGCGCGACATATAACTCATCAAAAAAGCGGCAATTAACGAACCAATACCAGTGGCTGATAGCAAGTTGGCGTAAGTTTGCGCACCAGAATGCAGCACCGTTTTGGCAAAAATTGGGATGATCACGTTGTTGTTGAAGTTCAGGGTACAAACGATCAACATTAATTCGGCGCTTAAACGAATATTAGCATGCGACCAAGCGTAGTTCAGACCTGACTTAACATCAGCCCAAATACGCTTATGTGAGGGAGTTGCTACCACAGCTTTTTGCTTGATCAAAAATAGACCTACTAACACGGCCACGTAACTGATCGTATCGACTAGAAAACAGAAACCAACGCTATATTTTACCATTAACAAGCCGGCTAAGGATGGGCCAGCAATTTTACCTAAATTAAAAATGGTTGAGTTTAATGAAATACCATTCATTAGATCCTTTTGGCCAACTAATTCAACGACAAACGACTGCCGGGCTGGGGTATCAAAACTTTGTAGAATACCATAACCAATCGCAATCAGTAGGACTTGCCAATATTGAACAACTTTTAGATAGACAATGGTCGTCATGGTCAGGCCTAAAATTAAAAAGCCTAATTGTGTTAAAATCAGGATTTTACGCTTAGAATAACGGTCGATCAAGGTACCGGCGACTAAGGTCAATAGTAAGATTGGGATGAATTGGCAAGCGGATAAAATACCAACTAATAAAGCTGATTTAGTCATTTCATAAACGAGCCAAGTTTGGGCAGTACGCTGGACCCAAGTCCCCATAATCGAAACACATTGGCCCAGCCAGAAGTAACGAAAATTCTTGACGCGTAGTGAAGAAAAAGTACTACGTAAAACGTTCATAACAGCCGCCAGCTTTTCATTTTAATTAAAGACTAACAGCTGAAAAATTGATTTCAGCTGCTGAATAAACATATTATTAGACTTCTGTGCGGGGATGTCAATTAGTTGTGTGCGTCGTAGCACTATCTATTTCCCACTCATCAGGTTTTCAGGTATACTAGACTCTGAACTTAAATTGTTAGCTATATTTTAAGTAGCAACAGCGGCGTGTGAAAGTTGAGCCGCTGTTTATGAAGTAAGGAGCGAATATTTAATGACGAAAACTCGAGCCGAACTGAAGGCTGAGGCAAAAGCGTTACTACGTGGCCATTGGGGCAAGGCGATTTTACTGAATTTAGTACCAACTGTTTTAACGGTGGTTTTAGTTGGCGTCATGATGTCAACTGGCATGCTCCAAGATGACGTCAGTACGTTAGCTTGGCTATTCCAGGTCTTAAGTCAAGTTGTGATCACCTTAACGACGGCAGGGGTCGCAATGACTTATGTGCGTTGGTTAAGGGATCTAGAACATAAAGTACGACCATTTCGCGAACCGTTTATCCCATTTGACGCGGGCTGGTTTATCCCGTTACTCGTTCTGGCGATTGCTATTGACGTTTATACGACATTATGGTCGTTACTGTTTATCATTCCTGGTGTCATCAAGTCATTTTCTTACAGTCAGACGTATTTGATTTACCAAGATGATCGTTTGGCGGGGCAAAAGCCGGCGACACCATTAGCGGCAATCACCCGTAGTCGTCAGCTGATGGATGGTCATAAAATGGCGTACTTTATCTTAATGTTAAGTTTTCTCGGCTGGGATATTTTAGGCGTGGTCACTGCTGGGATTGGTTTCTTGTGGATTGCACCATATCAATCCGCCACTTACGCCGCTTTTTACAATGATTTAGTGCGGATACAAGCACAAGAATTAGATAATGAACAACCAACTGCATAGAATGTACGAGTCACTTCGCGATGGAAGTGACTTTTTTTGCGTAAAAAAGCGGCTGAGGTAGGGGTAGGCCTACTTCAGCCGCTTAGTGCGCGGAAATTAGTGGGTGTCTTTGACAACGGTGTGCGCTTTGCCTTTTTCTGCATGTAACAATGGCGAATTCTTCGTTTGACGGTTGATCCAGAGCACACTGGCTTGGCCCAACAGAATTGGTGTAAACAGTGCAACGACAATGATTTCAATATCTTTCAGCATCGTGCTCACTTCCTTTCAACGCAGCGGCTAACTAGATCGTTGCCGCATTAGGAACCATCCAGTCAAATGAAAGTAACTGGTGAAAATGGCGACCAACTGGGATCCAGAGGCCAGAAGTAAGAATATTTTTAAGTGAAGCCCAAAATAGAGGATCTTCACGCTGTTTTTCTGATGTTTTAATTGTTAAGACGTCACCATTTTCAGCTTTGGCAATAATCTGGGGGTAGGCCACGCTAACGAGCTGGGCGGTAATTATATTTTGCATTTTTTTATCGTAATCAAGAATCATATTTACTCATCCCTTGCTTTAGTTGATAAATACAGTTTACGGCTGCTGGCTTAAAGCAAACCTAAAAAAGTATGACGGATTTGTAGCGATTTACTTAGGAAAAGATTAAATGGTTAAGACAAAGTAAAAAAGTGACTGACAGTAGTGCAAGCTTGACGTTCGATAACAAAAATCGGGCCACAGCATCATTTTGCTGTGGCTCGATTGGTTTGATTTTAAGTTAAGCGTGTAATTTCAAAATATCCGCAATGATGCTGCGCATTTGTTCCGGAGTAGTTTCCCGGTTGTGTAGTACTGGGGCGCCAATCAATTCACTAATTGCAGGTGGTAATGGTTGGTTGATAAAGTCGGCTAAACGTTGATCAGCTAAAATACCGTCAGTTGATTCACTATCACCGGCTAGCGCAGTCAAAACTGTATTCGGGAACTTAAATGGACTTGCAGTCGAAATGGTGACCGTCAGCGTTTTGTCACCAGTTGCTTCATGATACTGGCGGGCAACCGCGGAAGCGACAGCCGTATGCGGATCGATCGTGTACTGATTTTCGCGGAAAATGCGGTTGATTTCCTTAGTGGTAGCTGCTTCGTCAGCGTAACCGGCGTAAAAATCACTTAATTCAGCGCGCATCGTATCGTTGATTTCATAGTGCCCCGTGGTAGTTAGTGCATCCATTAAATGCTTTGTGGCCGCACTATTATGGCCGGTTAGGCGGAATAATAGGCGTTCTAGGTTACTAGAAACTAAAATATCCATTGATGGCGATGATGTAACATGGAATTCGCGGTTGCGGTCATAGGTGCCAGTGCGGAAAAAGTCGGTTAACACGTTATTACGGTTAGAAGCACAAATCAGTTTATTAACCGGTAAGCCTAATAATTTAGCGTAGTAAGCGGCCAAAATATTACCGAAATTACCAGTGGGCACACTGATGTTGATTTTATCGCCTAATTTAATCGCTTTTTGGTTCAGTAATTGGGCATAGGTATAGATGTAGTAAGCAATTTGTGGCACCAAACGACCGATATTGATCGAGTTTGCGGAAGAGAATTGATAATGATTGCGTGCTAATTCTTGGCGGAAGTCTTGGTCGTTAAAAATCTGCTTAACCTTAGTCTGTGCTTGATCAAAATTACCGGTCAACGCGACCACCGCAGTATTAGCACCAGTTTGGGTCACCATTTGTTGCTTTTGAATGGGGCTAACGCCATCACGTGGATAGAAGACAATGATCTTGGTGCCAGGAACGTCAGCAAAACCAGCCATTGCCGCTTTACCAGTGTCACCAGAAGTGGCCGTTAAAATCACGATATCCTTGTCCACGTGATTTTTCTTTGCGGCGGTTGTCATCAAATAAGGCAATAGGGAAAGCGCCATATCCTTAAAGGCAATCGTTGGGCCATGGAATAATTCCAGAAAATACCCATCTTGTGATTGGCGTAATGGAGCAATCGCTGGGGTATTAAATTTCTTATCATAAGCTTGATCAATACAAGCGCGCAGTTCTTCTTCAGTGAAATCGCTGAAAAACGCCTGCATCACATGATAAGCGACTTCTTGATAAGAAGCGGTACTCAAGCGCGCAAAATCTAGATCCAATTGTGGCATGGCTACTGGTACATACAAGCCGCCATCAGGGGTCAGACCTTGTAAAATAGCTTGTGAGGCGGTGACTGCCTTGGTAGCGGCGTCACGTGTGCTCCGATAAAGTGTTTCCATATTAAATTATGCTCCTACTCTTTTTTATTTCATTTGCTTTATATTTTAAATAATTTAGGTTACCGAATGATGGGCCTATGCGCGCTAATGACAACACACGCTACCCAAATCATACCATATTGTTAGCCAATTTTTTCGTCTAAGCCGTCAACTTTTATCGTTTTGAAACATTTAGAATACCATGAATTGTAAATGAGGGCTAGATGAAAAATAAATGAAAATTAGTGTTGACAATGAAAAAATAAATTGTTAGGATAAGGACATCAAATCAAGCAAATCAATTAAGAAAAGGAGCTGATCGTTATGAACAACCAAATGAATACTCAAACGAACAACTCCTTATTCTTTGCCCTCCTCCTCTAAACAGGACTCTACACATCAATGTGTTGAGTCCTATTCGTTTTAGGGAAGTAGGGCTCAATGCAAAGCGGTAATTTAGCTAGCACCCTATTTCTTAACCGAGATAGGGTGCTAATTTTTTTGCTGATAATTCTGAGAAAACAATGAGGAGCGTGTTCAAAATGAAAAAAATTCAATTCTTTGACACAACATTACGTGATGGTGAACAAACAATCGGCGTTAACTACAGCATTAAGCAAAAAGTGATGATCGCCAAACAATTAGAAAAATGGGGTGTTGATGTCATCGAAGCCGGTTTCCCAATTGCATCGCCAGAAGATTTTGCTGCTTGTAAGGCCGTCTCTGAAGCCGTGACGCACACCATGATCACTGGCTTGGCCCGCTGCAAAAATGCTGACATTGATTCTTGTGTCCAAGCCACACAAAATGCCCGCATCAAGCAAATCCACGTTTTTATCGCCACTAGCCCAATTCATCGTGAAGATAAGCTACATATGACGAAAGAAGAAGTGATTCAAAGCATTCATGATCACGTCACTTACGCGCGCCGCTTTTTCGATATTGTTGAGTTCTCACCAGAAGATGCGACACGGACTGAGCTTGATTTCTTAGCTGAAGCAGTGCAAACCGCCATTGACGCTGGCGCTACAGTTATCAACATTCCGGATACTGTTGGGTACACGAATCCAGCTGAATTTGGTCAATTGTTCCAATATTTACAGCAACACATTGCCAACTTTGCTGACATTACTTTTTCATCCCACTGTCACAATGACTTAGGCATGGCCACAGCTAATACCTTAGCTGCTATCGAAAATGGGGCTACCCGCGTTGAAGGAACAGTCAATGGTATCGGCGAACATGCTGGTAACGTTGCATTGGAACAAATTGCTGCTAACTTTTATGTCCGGCGTGACTATTATCAATGCACTGATAACATCAACTTGGAATACACCAAGGAAACCAGTGAGATGGTCAGCCGCTTCTCAGAAATGCAAGTGGCGAACAACCAACCGGTGACTGGGGTCAACTGTTTCGCAATTGAATCAGGGATCCATCAAGATGGCTTCTTAAAGAACCCACAAACGTACGAAATTTTGACACCACAAACTGTTGGCATGCCGGAAACATCCTTACCATTAGGCAAATTATCTGGTAGCCACGCGGTTATGGACAAATTAAATCATATCGGTTATGACATTGATCGCAGTGACATGCGGCGGATCTTCCCGCGCTTTAAAGCCATCGCTGACCAGACAAAACTGGTTTCAGATGCAGAATTACACACAATGATGCAAGACTATAAAAAGGACGTGATCTCGGCATGAGCGCAACAATCGCAGTATTACCTGGCGACTATATCGGACCAGAAATTATGCAAGCAGGATTAGCGGTGCTAAAAGCAGCCGCAGCAACAACGAATTTTGACTATCAACTGAAATCTTATCCGTTTGGTGGCGCTGCAATCGACGCAACTGGGGAACCATTGCCAGAAGCGACATTAAAGGGTGCGCAGGCCGCCGATGCGATATTATTGGCAGCAATTGGTGGTCCTAAATGGGACGATGCACCACAGCGGCCAGAAGCAGGATTGTTAGCAATTCGTAAAGCATTAGGCCTGTTCGCTAACATTCGACCCACTCAGGTGATTCCTGCGTTAGTACCACGCTCACCATTAAAAGCGGATATCGTCAGCGGAACTGATTTTGTGATCGTCCGCGAATTGACCAGTGGCATTTACTTTGGTGAACCACGTGAGTTAGCTGCCGATCATGCAATCGACACAATGGTCTATCAGGCCAGTGAAATCGAACGTATCCTGCGAGCTGGTTTTGAACTAGCGCAAACACGGCGCCGCCACGTCACGGTTGTCGATAAAGCCAATGTTTTAGCAACTAGTAAATTGTGGCGACAAATTGCTGAGCAAGTTGCACCAGATTATCCTGATGTGACGGTGGATTACGAATATGTTGACGCCGCCGCAATGAAAATTGTTCAGCAGCCGACTCACTTTGATGTCATCATTACCGAAAACTTGTTTGGTGACATTCTGAGTGACGAAGCAGCAACCATTACTGGTTCGTTGGGGACAATTCCATCTGAAAGCCGTGGTATCAGTGGCCCAAGCCTATATGAACCAATTCACGGTTCCGCACCAGACATTGCCGGTACGGGCAAGGCGGACCCATTATCAATGATCAATTCAATTATGCTAATGTTGCGTAATAGTTTTCAGGCTAACACAACAGCCGATAAAATTGCCAAAGCTGTGGCAGCAACGCTGGCAGCGGGCATCATGCCACCAGATCTAGGCGGTACAGCAACAACTGAGTCAATGACCAACGCAATCATTGAACAAATCAAAACGAGAGAAGCGATGAACTAATGGCACAGACAATGTTTGATAAAATTTGGGCTAAACATGTAATTACTGGTGAAACTGGCCAGCCCCAACTGATCTACGTTGATCTTCATCTTGTGCATGAAGTAACATCGCCACAAGCATTTGAAGGCTTACGGGAAAATAACCGTAAAGTACGTCGTCCCGAGCGAACATTTGCCACAATGGATCATAATGTTCCGACTGAAGATATTTTCAACGTCAAGGACGTTATTTCACGTAAACAAATGGACACGCTAAAGAAAAATTGTGATGAATTTGGTGTTCGTTTGGCTGCTTTAGGTGACCGCCAACAAGGAATCATCCATGCAATCAGTCCTCAGCTAGGGCTGACACAACCCGGTCAAGTTGTCGTTTGTGGCGACTCACATACCTCGACGCATGGTGCATTTGGCTCCATTGCTTTTGGGATTGGGACCTCTGAAGTTGAACATGTTTTCGCTACCCAGACCATCTGGCAAGCAAAACCAAAAACTATGGGGATTCATGTCTCAGGGCAACTACCTAAGGGTGTGTATGCTAAGGATTTGATCATGGCTTTAATTGCGCAAAATGGGGTGGATTTCGGTACTGGTTATGCCATTGAATTTTATGGTGACACGATTGAACGCATGTCAATGGAAGAACGGATGACCATTTGTAACATGGTTATCGAAGGTGGCGCTAAATCCGGAATTATCAAGCCGGATCAAACAACCTTTAACTACGTTGCTGGCCGTGAATATGCGCCACAAGATATGGCAGCAGCTAGTGACTATTGGTCACAGTTCTACACTGATGACGAAAGTGCCTTTGACCAACAATATGACTTTGATGCAACTAAATTAGCACCTTACGTTTCCTGGGGGACAAATCCGGGGATGGCGGTACCAATCGATCAGCCATTTCCTGAGCCTAAAGATATCAACATGCAGAAAGCTTACGATTACGAGGGCTTAACGCCACAAGGGCAGGCACGGGATATTGATTTAGGCTTCATTTTCATTGGCTCGTGTACTAATGGTCGCCTATCTGATCTAGAAATTGCCGCCAATATTATGCGTGGTCGTAAAATTGCGCCTAACATTACAGCACTAGTTGTACCAGCTTCACGCGCGATTCGTGATGAAGCTGAACGCCGCGGCTACGGTAAAATTTTCCGCGATGCTGGCTGTGAATGGCGTGAACCCGGTTGCTCAGCTTGCTTAGGGATGAACCCCGACCAAGTCCCTGCTGGTGTTCATTGCGCGTCAACATCTAACCGTAATTTTGAAGGCCGCCAAGGTGCTGGCTCCATGACACATTTGGCCAGTCCCGCTATGGTGGCTGCCGCAGCACTGCATGGCCATTTTATTGATATCCGCAGTGAAGCAATTTAGAGTGTCTTGTTCAATTGAAGATTTTAAAATAAATTTAGCTGAAACGTGTTTAAAAAGGCAGATTATTACATATAGCTACGCTTAGTCAACGATACATTTCATATATCTTATGCCTAAGCTAGCCTATACTTCATAATCTGAGCGCCTTTTTAAACACTCTTTAAAGAAAGGCGGCATTTAACATGGAACCAATTACAATTCATACAGGTAAAGGTGTTGCCTTGATGCGCAACGATATTGATACAGATCAGATCATTCCTAAGCAATTTTTGAAAAATATTCTGAAAACAGGTTACGGTATTCATGCTTTTTATGATTGGCGCTATTTAAAAGATAGCGGGCGGCCCAATCCTGACTTTATCTTAAATAAGCCTAGTTCTAAAGGTGCGACGATTCTAGTAACTGGGAATAACTTTGGTTGTGGGTCATCACGGGAACATGCCGCGTGGGCAATCAAGGACTGGGGCTTCAAGGTGATCATTGCCGGCGGTTACAGCGATATTTTCTACATGAATTGCACTAAAAACGGCTTATTGCCAATTGTTTTGCCGCAAGCAGCGCGTGATATTCTAGCTAAAGCAACGCCAGAAGAGACGATCACCGTTGATCTAGAACATCAAAAAGTTAAATATGCTGACCACGAGTTTGCTTTTGACATCAATCCAACTTGGAAAGAGAAGTTTATCAACGGAATTGATGATATCGATCTAACCATGAGTTATGAGCAAAAAATTGAGGATTTCGAAGCACGGATTCCCAGCTTTGGTTAGTTTAAGCTATAGCCAGTAGTAAGATTAGCGTCATTATAGGCGCACATTAACGAAAAGCGGCGTTGTGGCGAAAGCCCAATGCCGCTTATTTTTAAAGAAAACGGAGGAACAGCGATGGAAATCACTTCATTAGAACGACGCATGGATAATAGTGCGACAACGCCATTATTTTATAAAATTTTTGCTTTAGTTTCCGGTGGCATGTTCCTCGATGGCATTGATATCTATATGGCCAGTGGCGTCAGCAGCGTCTTGTTAAAATCAGGCTGGTCAACCTTAATGGAAAATACAGTTTTCTTATCAGTCGGTTTTTTAGGCTTATTCATCGGTTCGTTGTTAGCTGGCCTAGTTGGTGACCGTTATGGCCGCCGTCGTGCCTACCAAATGAATTTGCTATTATTCGGTGGCTTTACCTTTTTAGGCGCAGTTGCCCCTAATATGACGCTACTGATTGCGTGTCGCTTTTTCAGTAGTATTGGCTTAGGGTCAGAAATTGTGACTGGCTATGCCATGCTAAATGAATTTGCACCGATTAAATCGCGCGGGCGCTGGTGTGCCAGTGCGTCGTTAATTGCCAATTGTGGTGCACCGATCACCATGTTACTGTGTGCGGTACTAATTCCAAGATTTGGCTGGCGGATTATGTTTGTTTTAGTTGGCGCCTTTGCCATTGTTTTGTGGATTTTACGTCGTGATATTCCCGAATCACCACGTTGGTTGATGGCACAACATCGATACACCGAAGCTGAAGGAATCATTCAACAGTTGGAGGATGCGCATACGCACGAACAAGCTGATTTTAAGGCGCCAGTAACGCCAGAAGCACATGAACCAAAAATTGGCCGTAGCTTATTTGTTGCCATGGTTGCCGTTTCAGCTACGATCATTTGCCAATATACCTTCACAACTTGGGTACCGACCTTATTAGTTAAACGTGGAATCAACGTGGTCAATTCATTAAGCTTTTCAACGGTGATGATGTTAGGCGCACCAGTTGGCGCCTTGATCGGAGTTTTGCTGGTTGATCGGATCGGCCGTAAAAAACTGATTGTCCCCACCTTTATTTTAACCGCTGTTTTCGGTTTATTATACGCCGTGCAAACTAACGCGACAGCAGTTATGATCGTTGGGTTCTTGTTAACGGCTTGCTTATACGTTTTGATGGCTAGTGTGGTCGCCGTCTATGTTGCCGAATTATTTCCCACTGCATTTCGCTTCCGTGGCTCAGGTATTGCCAACGCCACTGCCAAATTATTAACCGTCGGCATGCCTTATGCCGTCGCTGCATTCTTAACTTGGTTCAGTGCAACTTGGATTTTTGTCACAATCAGTGCAATTGCGCTGTTAGCTGCCATCGTTGTTTGGTGGTTTGGTCCAGAAACGCGACAAAAAGCGATTCGTTAAACGCCAAATAAGCCAGTTTACTCGTCTTAAACACGAGCAGACTGGCTTATTTTTGTGCGCTTATAAACTACTGGCGCGCAGAATTAATTTACTGGCAAAGGTTAGCATATGCGGCACGGCGTCAGGTTCAGCCACACGTTCTAAAAGTAAACTAACTGCATTTTCGCCTAAAGTTTCAGTGTAGGCATGGACGGTGCTTAATGTTGGATTAGTAAATTGGGCGATAGAAATATCATTAAAGCTGATCAAACTAACTCGTTCTGGTATTTTAATATCTGCTTCTTGCAGTGCATGAATTGCGCCGATTGCCATTGTATCGTTACCAATGATAAAACCATGGGGTAGATCAGTGCCTAATTCAGTGATTGCTTGCTGCATCAGATTATAACCAGATTGTGGTGTGAAATCACCAGCGAAGATTAATTTGTCATTGAAATAGCCTAACTTTTCTAAATAGGTTTTATAGGTCTGTTCTCGTGGATCCGGTAATACTAGTTTCTCTGTTTTGGTGTGCTCAATACCAATTAATAAACCGATATCGGTTATTTTTTTGGTGAAGAAGTAATCAATTATTTGCCGGGTTGCTAAAGTATAGTCACCGTTTACGCAATCAAAGCCGAGGCCTAGTGTATTAACACCGATAAAAACAATTGGTAGCTGGTAGCGACTAAGGGCCGTGATTTCAGTATGATCAAATTTACCAACAGCGATAATACCGATATATGAGCTATCAAAATCAATTTTTTCTATGATTTGATCGATCGAATAGACTGTGCTAGCAAATTTTAGGTCATGCGCTTTGGCTTCAATGCCATATTGAATTTGCATATAAAATAAATCGCCTAGTTCTTCAGTGTTTGAGTGCCATTGAACGATCGCAATCTTTTTCTTTTTGAGCCGGTATTTGGCAAGTTTCTTTTTTTGATAATTCATTTCTTCAGCAATTTTAAATACACGTTGGCGAGTTTCATCACTAACAGATAGCTTGTCGTCATAATTCAGAATACGCGAAACGGTTGCAGGCGATACTTTAGCATGCTCAGCGATATCTTTAATTGTGGTCATATAAGATCTCCCGTTTCTTAAATTTTAGTAAGTAAATTCATTATAAAGCTTTTGGTTTAAAAATTGAAATTTGAATTAGTAAACGTTTTAAGTAAAACTTGACATTTACCAAGTAAAGAATATAATTTACTTATTGTAAACGGTAACAAAAGTTCTGAAAAAGGAGTTGTTTCTTTTGTCTAAATGGATCTGGTATCAAGGCGATTTTGAAATTTATCATAGTATGAAACAGAATTTTGATCGTGAAGAACGCGGTGGTATGTGGCCGGCATACTGGTACACCTCGGGTTGGAATCATAATGTTGTCTTTTCAAAAGTTTATGAATTAACTGAACCACAGAATTTTAATCTTGTATTTCAGGGTCATGGCTATGTGAAAATCACAGAACTGGCAACTGCAAAAGAAAGTAAATTCCCACTTGATGCAACTATAAATTGTCCAGCGGGGCAGGTTAAAATTGAAATTTCAGTTGGGAACTTGTCCGGTTTACCTTGTATCTACGTTATGGGCAAAAAAATTAATTCAGATAGTGATTGGTTAGTCACAAACTTTATTGGCGATGCAATATCAGTCGGCTGTAGCTCAATGTTTGTAAATAAAGAACAGAATCCAATGGTGTTTGAGTATCAACATGAATTGCGGCAAGCAAATAAGGTTGAGCATGTTAATGGTGGGACGTTGTTTGATTTCGGCCATGATATTACGGCACAAGTTATTGTTCAGTATGAACGCAAGTTTACGCCAATCACATTATGCTACGGAGAGAGTAAAACCGAAGCTTTGGATGTTGAAGCGTGTTATTTAAAGCATAATATTAATACACCGGCCAATGATAAGTTTGGTCAATACGATACCAAGAAATTGGCATTCAAAACGCGCTTACGGGCATTTCGTTATTTATTTTTACCTAACCTAGATACAAATGGCGTATTACAAATAACTGCTGATTATCAATTTGTCCCGTTTCCCCAAAAAGGATATTTTACTTCGGTTGATCAGCAGCTAAACCAGATTTGGCAAGTGGCTGATCGTACATTTAGACTTTGCTCAGGAAACTTTTTTATTGATGGTATTAAGCGTGATCGTTGGGTTTGGTCAGGTGACGCTTTTCAAAGTTATTTTATTAATCAATATGACTTTTTTGACAAAGAAATTGTTAAACGTACGATTCTGGGACTACGTGGCGAATTAGAGGTTAAGCAGCATTTAAATACTATTGTCGATTATTCGATGTATTGGATCATTAGTATTGAACTATATTATCAAACCTTTGCGGACAAAGAATTTGTTCGACAAACATATCCAAAAATGAAAGCGCTGCTAGATTACTGCTTAGCACAGACCAATAATCTTGGTTTTATTTTAGGCCGTTCAGGAGATTGGATCTACATTGACTGGGCTGATTTTGATCATGCGGGTGCACTCTGTGCGGAACAAATTTTGTTGGCACGAGCATTACAAAGCATGATTAGAGTTGAAAAGATTTTGGGCAAAGCAACGACCGAAACAGAGACACGCTACCAGAAATTGCGCGCCAACATTGATCGTTATTTCTGGGACGCTGACAAACAGGCTTATATTGATAGTTATGAGTCAGGTAAACGGAACGTCACGCGTCATGCTAATATTTTTGCTATTCTATTTGGTTATACGACGGAGGAGCAAACTAAAGAGATCGTGACCCATGTCATTCAAAATTCACAAGTACCACAAATTAATACACCATATTTTAAATTTTGGGAATTAGAAGTGTTGGCCCAAACTGGTCAATTTAAAAATGTTCTTCAACAAATCAAAAACTATTGGGGTGGCATGCTAGAAAATGGTGCCACTACATTCTGGGAATATTTTGATCCAACAGAACAAGGCGCTGCTAAATATGCAATGTATGGTGATAAATATGGTAAAAGCTTATGCCATGCTTGGGGTGCAAGTCCAATCTATTTAATTGGTCGCTATTTAATGGGTGTTGAACCGACTAGCCCTGGTTATCAGACCTTCAAAGTCACACCGCAAGTCGAGCTATTTCAGAATGTCGACTGTGCCTTTCCGCTAAATGAAGCTGGCGATTCAGTCCAGATTAAAACAACCGCTACTACGCTAGCTGTATTGGCAACTAAAGCAGGCGGCACGCTGATCTATCAAGGAAAGCAAATTGAGTTACCACCAAATCAACAGGTTACGGTGACGTTGTAAAAACGCGTGCACTTATTAAAACCTAAATTAAACGTAATAAATAAAAAGGAGTGAACAATTTGAATCAAGAAAATGAAAAGCTATCAAAACGAGATTGGTCGTTGATTTCAGTTGCAGCAATTGCGTCATACTTAGATGCTGCGCTACTTGTTAGTACAGGTGTTGCATTATCGATTTGGGCAGGATATTTTCATATGTCGCCATGGTTGGCTGGTATTTTAAGTACGATGTTAACCATTTCAGTTGCAGTGGGGTCATATGTTGGCGGGAATTTGTCTGATCGTTTTGGCCGAGTTCGCGTATTTAATTTAGATATTTTATTAGTGGGAATTGGTACCGCTATTATCACATTTGCTTACAATATTCCAACGTTATTAATTGGTTTAGCAATTGCCGGGTTAGCATCTGGTGCCGACTTACCAACCTCGTTAGCTGTTATTTCTGAACGGATTCCACAGCAACATCATGGGCGTGCTATTTCTTCTACTGAAATTTTCTGGTTTTTAGGTATCATGATATCGCAAGGTATTGGTTTTGTAACTGCTAAGATGGGAATCATCGGTCCCCGCACAATGTTTGCTTGGTTGACCATTGTGGCAGTTGCTACTTGGGCCGTGCGTGCTTTTTCTAAGAAATTTAAACAAATTGAAGACCAGTTATTGGCTGAAAACCAAGCTAGTTCAGGTAATGGTAATGAAGAACAGCAAAAGGTTAAGCTATCTACTTTATTAAAGAATCCGCACTATTTAATGCCACTGATTTTATTAACGGTATTCTATCTTTTTTGGAATCTACCGGCGAATACATGGGGCTCATTTTTAAACTACTTTATGGTTGTCGTTAATCATCAATCTCAGTCAACAGCAACGTTAATTGGTTTTGTGACGAACATTGTTGCAGTAATTATTCTTTATAGTATTTACATGCGTTTTGCGGATACTAAATATCGTTACGTGATGATGCATATTGGCTTAGGCCTCTCACTAGTTTCATTTGTTATTTCAGCATTTTTAGGTCGACTTTGGGTGATTTTTGCCATTTGTTATTTCGTTTATTCTGTCTGCAACGTATTAGATGGCGAGTCAATTTATAAAATTTGGACCCAGTCGTTTTATCCAGCAGATGTAAGAGCAACTATGACTGGCTATTCATACGCAATTGTGCGTGCTTTTACAGCCGTATTTTCAATTTTCACACCGGTAATTATGAATTTCTCACCTGATCTATTAATGTGGTTATTGGCTGGCTCCTTAGCTATTTGTTGGCTATCCGCTATTATGTTAACAAGATTGGTTAAAGGGTATGGGTTAAGTGATCCCGTGTACAATCCTGTTTCAACTACAATAGAAGAAAATAGTAATACGGTTAAATAGTTTTCAAATATAGCTTAAGATAGGTTGCGTTACCTTGAAATGTGCGCAATCTATTTTTTCACCTATATTTTGGTGAGGTAATAAGTTATTGTATTAAATAATTTATACCGGTAGCATGAGTTGATTTTTACGCGGTAAGTGGGGATGAAGCCGATTGAATCGGATAAAAAGCACAAAAAAGGTTAGCAACCGTAAAAGGTGCTAACCTAAGTGGACATATCTTTATTTATTTGCTTTGATCAGCGCGTCGGTTACGATTTTCAACTGTGCACGCGTTGCAAATGGATCATAGTAGTACATTTTATTAAATGGTAATTCAATGACTCGATTGGCTTTAACTGCGGCCAATGATTGCCAAATTGGGTTCTTCTTCATCGCTACTAAGGCTGGATCTTTCTGACCTTTGGTGCTAGAAGTGGTGACGAACATGTAATGCGCTTGGTATTTTGGTAAGGATTCAACTGAGATCTCCTTGAAACCAGCGCTAGAATCTACTTTTTGTAAAGGTTTAGAGAGCTTGAAGCCTAGTGCCAACATAGCTTGGGCGCCACGGCTAAAGCCGGAACCATAAGCATAAAGTTTACTGCTCTGCATTTCATAAACCCCGAAGGAACTCTTGCGGCTAATTTTAGCGGCTTCTAAACGCTTAACCTGTTTTTTAGCGGCGGCGTTGAAGGACTGTTTGAAGGCTTTAGCTTGCTTGGGCTGATTCAATAACTTAGAAAAATAATTCATTGATGCAGTAAACTGCTGTGTTTTTTGATAAGGAATTTGCACGGTAGGCGCAATTTTTTCCATTTTCTTAGTATCAGCTTCGTTGCTAGTAATGATCAAATCAGGTTTTAGCTTCAAAACAGCTTCAGCACTCATCGGCGTACCAACGTCGGTGATTTTTTTAACCTTACTTTGATTTAGGTAAGGATTGGCCATTTCTAACTTGGTGGAGCCAACGACGTTAACGTTCAGGGCCATTACTTGACCTAGGTATAAGCCGGCAACCACACGCTTGGGATGATTGGGGACTTGGATGGTACCGTTAGCTGCCTTAAAGGCGTGGGTATCAGCCGCAGCAACTGGTCGCGGAACAAAGACTAGCAAAGCGAATGCAGCTAACAAAACGCCGCAGATCCGCTGTAATTTTTTTGACATAATAAGGACCTCCAGATTAAATTGATTCTTGATCAGCTTGGTGGAGCAAAAGATAAACGAAGTAAGGCATTGTGATCACCGCAACGACTAATCCAACTGGTAATTGGCTCGGGGCAAAAATATTTTCGGCGACTACTGCTGCAAATAAAATTAAATTGACGCCGATCAGTGCGGTTAACGGTAAATAATGGCGGCCATGATTACCGACTAGGCGGCGGGCAATGTGCGGTGCCATTAAGCCGACAAAGCTGATTGCACCGCCACCAGCGACCGCTAAGCCAGCTAATAAAACGGCTAGCAATAACAAAACTTGGCGCTTGCCAGCTACTGCCAAGCCGAGGCCACTGGCAGCTTGCTGGCCTAAAGTGAGAATATCACTGGCCCACAAACCACGTAAAGTTAGTGGTAATAAAATAAGTAGTGCGCCGCCAAGAACAGCGATATAGGACCAATCTTGGTTCCAGAAATCACCGCTGATCCAGACGATTAATTTATCAAAATCGAACTGATCTAATTGCAGCTCGATCAATAGAATAATGCCATTAAGTAAAGTCCCACTGGCGATTCCTAATAACAGGAGTTGTAACGGCTGTTGTAGCCGCCGCTGAATAAAGACGATGCAGGCGCCAACTAAGCTACCAAGTACGGCAAAAATAGGTAAGCCGACCGTTTGGCTCAAAGGAATATTTAGATGGCTAATGGCTAGAAAGACCACTGCACCTAAGCTAGCACCAGCGTTGATGCCCATAATGCTGGTGTCAGCTAATGGATTTTCCGTTACTAATTGTAAAATAGCACCACTTAAGCCTAAACAAACGCCACAGATGACGCTTAAAGCGATTTGTGGCAACCGAAATTGAAGCAAAACTAAGTCTGCTTGCGCACTACCATGACCGCTAAAAACTTGGCGAATATCAGTCCATGAAAGGTGAATACTGCCATGGGTCAGTTGGAAGATGACCAAGCCGACAAATAACAAGCTGAACAAGGTACACCAAATTTGAAAACTTCGCTTCATGTGGTTAACGCCCCCTGTTTACGCCAGAGAAAGGCGAATAGAAAGATGCCGCCAAGAATGGCACTTAACGCGCCTAATGGCAATTCAAATGGTGGCCGTGCTGATTTGGCTAGTGCATCACCGAAGCTGAGAAAGGCACCGCCAGCTAACAACACTTGGCCAACCGTTTGCTTAAAACGATGACCACTAATAATCGCGATACATTGCGGTATGCCTAAGCCGACAAAAGCAATATTGCCCGCCACAGCGACACAGCCGCCCGCTGCTAACACGATTAAAATCGATGCAAGCACCCGCGTGCCGTTACGCTTACTACCCAAACTTTGCGCTAATTGATCATTTAACGTCAAGATTGTTAATGAGTTGCGTAAGTAAACAATGGCTAGTAACACAATTAATAAAATCAACGCTAGCAACCAAACGGAATCGTAAGTGACACCGGAAAAGCCGCCAACCAATAAAGTTCGGTATTGCGCTGTTGTTTGCGTTAATAGGCTGACCGCGTATGCCACGCTGACTAGAAAGCCAGAAAAAATACTGCCACCCAGAATTAGCCGCAACGGTTGCATACCGTTACGAGTCAATGATAACCCCAATACGACGCAAAACGCCAGCAGCGCACCAACTAACGCTAAGCCGAAGCGCGCGCGGATGGTGAAGGGAATGCCTAACACGGTACCGACAATCAAAGCTAGATTGGCGCCACTATTAACGCCTAAAATGGCTGGATCTGCGATTGGATTGCGTGAAATTGTTTGCAGTAACTGACCAGCCACGGCTAATTCAGCACCGACTAGGACACTCGCTAAGGCCCGTGGTAGCCGAACTGATAGAATCGTTTGCGCCTGCAAACCTGGTTGGGGATGAAGCACCGTTAATGGGCTAAACCAAGTTGGACCGCTACAAAGATTGATGATAAAACCAGCAATTAACAGAACAATCAAAACGAGGTAGATCCGTTGCGTTCGCTTGATCATTAGTGCGCCTCCGCAGCAGTAGGCGCTGCTATGAATGTATCGTAGCTAGTGATCATCGGACAGCCCAAACGTGGTTCTGGCGCCACTGTCGCATCGATCTGAAAAACTTTAGCTAGCATTCGTGACGTAAAAATCTGATCAGGTCGGCCTTGATACATGACTTGACCGTCTTTTAAGCAAACTAAAAAATCACAAAAGCGCGCGGCTTGATTTAAGTCATGGAGTACGATGATGATCGTTTTATGTTGTTCTTGATTCAATTCCTGTAATAACTTAAGAATCTCAAGCTGATGGGTCAAATCAAGATAAGTTGTTGGTTCATCTAACAATAAAATATCGCTATTTTGCGCTAACGTCATCGCGATAAAGGCACGCTGACGTTGACCGCCAGATAAATTAGCTAGACTACGAGTGGCTAGGCCCTCTAAGTTAGCGGCAATCAAAGCTTGGTCGATCGCCGTTTCATCATCTGTTTGTAAACCGTGCAGCGGTTTTTGGTAGGCGAAGCGGCCATAAGCAACGAGATCGCGCACCAATGTATCTTCCGGTGCTTGCGGATTCTGTGGCAAACTGGCAATATTTTGCGCACGTACTTTTGGCTTGAATTTAGCTAGTGGTTGACCGTTTAAAACAACTTTGCCGGCAGCGGGTTGGCGGAAGCCGGAGAGTACGTTAAGCAGTGTTGATTTACCACTACCGTTAGGGCCAATTAAACCGATAATTTGGTGATCAGGAAACTTTATATTTAAATGCTCGATAATCATGTGGTTCGGATAACCGATACATAAGTCATGTCCTTCAAGTTGTGTCATGCACAACCCCTCCTACTTCGCAATTAAGATGTTTTACTATACGTATGCGGCTAATATGCTAACGCTCACAATAGTCTTAGTCTAACGGAAAAACGCTTCATTTTGAGTGAGCATGGGAAGACTTTTAGAAATTAAACAGCCAAATTAGTTTTAGATTAAGAATTAATGAAAATCCTTCTTCTTAAGTTTATATTTTAGCAGAAGAAATACTGTCTGGCTAGGCTAAATGAAAAATGTTCTCAATTAGAACTTTAATTAAATAATTCTAATTTTAACTCAGCGGCTTTTAACTTTAACTGAGGTTTGCTATGCTATTAAGCAAGTGATAATAAAAGGAGCCGATTAAAATGGCAGAAAAGAAAACGCTAGCGGATTATGAAGTTGACATTCCTAAGGTAAGCGACTTACTTAATGGTACGCCAGTAACTAAGAAATTCTTTGATGAGTTAACGCCGGGTTACCAACGAGAATGGGCGCGTTATATTTTTGGTGCCAAAGCTGAGGCAACTAAACAACGGCACATTGCGGACATGCGCACGATTTTAGATGCCGGGTATAAATCCAAACGTGGTTACGGTCAACGGAGTAAATAAGCCGCTTACAATTTGAACGAAAAAAGCGATGACAAATTTAAACTTGTTGAAGTGAACCCCCGGTATTGGACCAGAATCCAATACCGGGGGTTTTACTA
>NZ_RHOF01000024.1 GCF_003946445.1 Loigolactobacillus jiayinensis
CGCTAATAGATTACCACTTTGAGCAATCTATCAACAGGATAAAGTATAGAGCCTAATTGGTGAAAGGTTTTTTAGTTTTAGGCTTAAATTTAAGCCTAAAAAGACAATTTCAAGCTAAAAATCTTACTTTTAATCATTTTCTAATCTAAAAATGATAATTATTTTTTTATTTTACGCCTAAAATCGGCTTTTTTGTAATCTAAAAATAAGTGTAAAAAAGACCTGTAGATTAGGAACGTATGGTCTAAGTGGAAAAAAAGTGTTGCAAGAGATTACAACAGCATGACAATATTGCATGAAAATCCCGTTCTGTAATGGTTTAGGTATTTGTTTGTCACAGCGAGTTGCTATAATCATCCTCGTTGATTAAATTAAATCAGCATTCACGTGAACGTCGTTATTAACAAACAAATCTTACAAACCCAATTTAGGAGTGATTTTTATTTTATTAAGTAACCGTATTAAAATGTTAGTTTTATCTACTGTTGGTGCCGCTAGTTTATTCGTTGGTGGCGTTGCTCAGGCAAGCGCGGCTACAGTAACTGCTCAATCGGGCGACACGGTCGCTAAGTTGGCTAATGCAAATGGCGTTTCTATTACTGCCTTTGAACAAGTAAATAGCATCAGCTCAAGCACACATTTAATCTATGCGGGGCAAACTTATACGCTTCCTGGAACAACGACAACAACTGCAGCACAACCTGCAGCAACACAAACGACAACACAAGCAGCGCCAGTGCAACAACAAACACAATCGACACAAGCTACGACAGCCGCAGCAACAACTACGACCGCAGCTTCAACAACTGCAGCTTCAACGACAACTAGTTCGAGCTCAGATGAAGCTGCTAAAGCATGGATTGCTAATAAGGAATCCGGTGGTAGCTACACAGCTACAAACGGTCAGTATATTGGTAAATATCAATTAAGTTCTTCATACTTAAATGGTGATTACTCAGCAGCTAACCAAGAAGCAGTTGCTAACAACTATGTGACTTCACGTTATGGTTCATGGACTGCAGCACAATCATTCTGGCAAGCAAATGGCTGGTACTAGGCTTAAATAATTATAGTAGACAATTTTAAAATATAAAGCCATTTAGATTAATGGTGATGGCCTGTTTCCTACTTAGTGGGAGGCAGGTCTTTTTTAGTAGCAACACCAGCACGCTACGTTAAATGTGGCGTATTTGGGTGTCAGCTATTGCGTAGATTAAAGGTGATTTTGCGCGGATCATTTGTCTATTTAATGGCTGGCTACACTGATGTACCTTAATTTTTGTACTGATGCGCGGCAATCAGGGCGCCCTTTTTAGGACATCGTTCAACTTTTCTGTCATAATAGAAGGTAACCTGAAGAAATGAGGTGGCTAAATGCCACGTATTACCCGTTTCCAAATTCGTCAAGTTCTGCTGATGATTGTTGCTTTAGAAATCATCGCTGTCAGTATCAACTTATTTTATGCGCCTCATGCCGTTGCGGCTGGTGGTGTGACTGGGATCGCCATTTTAGCGAAAGCTGCATTTGGCTTGTCAGTTTCAACTGTAGTATTAGTCTTAAATACTATTTTATTAATTATTGCCTATTTTTTCTTAGAGCGAGCAACTGTATTGCGAATCGCATTTGGTAGCTTTGCGTTACCATTATGTTTAGCCCTAACGCCGCAAGTTAAGGTCATTGAAGATCAATTATTGGCTGTCATCGTCGGTGGCGTGGTTTTTGCGCTAGGGGTATCGTTATTGTACCGGATGGACGCTTCCAGCGGTGGGACAACAGTGCCGCCAATGATTTTAAAGAAATATTTTCAGATTAAGCCGGCAGTTAGTCTTTTATTGATCGATGGCTTGATTTGTATAGGTAATTTATTTACCACTAATTTTGAAGCTTTTGCGTTGGCGTTATTATCGTTAGTCGTGACGTCACTATTGATGAATTATATTGAAACTGGCCTAGATCGCAAACGCGTTATTTACGTGATGAGTGAGCAGGAAGCAAAAATAAAAGCGTTGCTAGTTGACGATATGGCCCGCGGCTTAACTGCTTTGCAGGTGACGGGTGGCTTTAGCGGTGATGCACGGGAAATGTTAATGCTAGTGGTAGAAAACCAGGATTATCCCTATGTGATCAAACAAATTCGTAGTATTGATTCTAGTGCATTTTTGATGGTGCATGATGTTGCTGAAGTACATGGCGGAATTTTGTAAGAACTGAATAAAAAGTGTTATTATCTAGATACATTGTTACAAATTTTCAGAAAATAGCAGGTAAGGTTAATGCAAAAAAGCAGTTTACGCAATAAATTATCAGTGGCTGGCGTTTTAGTTACCCTGGGGATCGTTTATGGGGATATTGGTACGTCGCCGTTATACGTTATGAATGCGATTGTTGCTGATGCTGGCGGGTTACAGCACGCCACACCAGATTATATTATTGGCAGTATTTCGTTGATTTTTTGGACGCTGATGTTAGTGACAACGGTGAAATACGTGCTCATTGCATTGCGGGCAGATAATAATGGTGAAGGTGGTATTTTTGCGTTGTACGCCTTAGTCCATAAGCACGCTCGCTGGTTAATGATTCCGGCGTTGATTGGTGGCGCTGCGCTATTGGCTGACGGAACGTTGACGCCAGCTGTGACAGTGACCAGTGCGGTGGAAGGACTGAAAGGACAAGCGTTTGGCCATTTAGTTTTTAGCCAAGATCAAACTGTTGTTGTCTTTACCACAATTATTATTTTGTTGCTACTATTCATGATCCAGCGGTTCGGGACTGCAACGATTGGTAAGGCTTTTGGACCAATCATGTTTTTATGGTTTGCTTTGATCGGCGTGATTGGCTTGGCCAATTTATTGCCAAACCTTGAGGTGCTTAAGGCGTTGTCACCAGTTTATGCGATTAAAACGTTGTTTAGTCCCACTAATAAAGCCGGTATTTTTATTCTCGGTAGTGTTTTTCTGGCGACAACTGGGGCCGAGGCATTGTACTCGGACATGGGCCATGTAGGCAAGAAAAATATTTACGCTAGTTGGCCGTTTGTTTACGGTATGCTGACGCTGAGCTATTTTGGCCAAGGCGCCTGGTTAATTCGCAATTATCACTCACAAGCTGTAACTGGTTTTACCAATCCCTTTTTCCAAGTGATTCCGGCTAATCTAAAATTATTTGTGATCATTGTGGCTACTCTGGCCGCAATTATCGCGTCGCAAGCCTTGATTACTGGTTCATTTACGCTGGTATCTGAGGCAGTTCGTTTGAAAATTTTACCGCGCATGCTGATCAAATACCCGAGCACTGAGCGTGGTCAGATTTATATTGGGAGTGTCAACTGGCTACTGTGTATGGTGACGATAGCGGTAACGTTGTTTTTCCGTACTTCCGAGCATATGGAAGCAGCGTATGGTTTAGCCATCACAGTGACGATGTTGATGACGACATTACTGTTGCATGCTTATCTTGAACAAAAAATTAATCGCTTAGTGGCCCTATTGATTGCGCTATTTTTCGGTAGTGTTGAGGTGATTTTCTTCATAGCTAGTGTGGTTAAATTTGCTCATGGTGGGTATGTGACAGTATTGATCACGTGCTTGATTTTATCAGTTATGGCAATCTGGTATTATGGTAACAAGATTCGTGACCGGCATGAATCTGAGCGTGAGTACGTGTCATTATTGGCATATCGCAATCAATTAGTTGAATTATCAGCTGATGAAACGGTACCCTTGTACGCAACAAATTTAGTTTACATGGCTAAAATGAAGCCTGGCCATATGATCAAGCGCAGCATGTTGTACTCGATTTTAGATAAACGACCAAAGCGGGCGCGGGTTTATTGGTTTGTCACGGTGGTGATCACTGATGATCCGTATACGTTAAAATATAAAGTTGATATGATGGATACTAAAAGTGTGGTCAATGTGACGTTATATCTTGGTTTTCGGCGTAATCAGTGGATCAACGTCTACATTCGCCAGATTATTCAAGACCTTATGCGTGAAGGCGAAATTGATTATCAACCACAACGATACACGACAATCCCCGATCGCCATGTTGGTGATTTTCGCTTTGTTGTGCTACGTGAATTACTGTCACCAGCGACGAATATTTCTAACTGGGAGCGGCTGATCATTGGTGCACGGATTTGGCTACAAAATCATACCGCGTCACCGGTACAATGGTTTGGCCTAGAATTTAGTGATGTCACTATCGAAGCCGTTCCGTTGATTTTAGGTCGGCGGTATCATGTTAAATTAAAACAGATCAAATAAAAAATGATCGGCTACGGCAAAACGCCATAGTCGATCATTTTTTTACTGGTGTCGAGTTTGCCACCAAGTCACAATTTCACCAATACTCATAATAATCAAAATAACACCAAAAATTTGGAAGCCAAGTAAGACACTTTTAAATGGATTAAAGAGTAAAAAGGCACCAGCTAAGATCACCAAAACACTATAGATCAACGCGCCCCAGGGCTTAACATTAACAACTTGACGTTGATTCCAAGCTTGGCCAAATTTGAAAATACCGTACATCAGTAAGATAATACCGAGAAAGATGGGTAAGATACTGACAATGCCACGAGCAAAAATCAAAATGAAAAGCGCGGCAATGATCTTAAACGCACCACTAAAAAAAGCTAGTGAGTAGAAATTTGTTTGCTGTCGTGCTTGGCGACTACTAGTGATACTGATAATTCCAGAAATTAATAGATAAAGTGAAATTGCGTAGACGCCAAAACGGAAAACAGGATGCGGGTACAGTGTGATAATCAGTCCAAAGATAAAATAAACTAAGGCACGAAGCCATGTATAACGTTGTAGTCTTTGCATAAAATCATCCTTTTTTGGTATGTTGTTGCTCTGATTCTACCATGAAAGCATGTCTTAAATCGAATTTTCTACACTGCCGAGTTGTTGGCAGGTCCCATATTCAACTTGAATGGTGATATGTTGAATATTGTACTTGGCACGTAATTGTTGATCTAAATCATTTAAGAAGCAATCATTATTATCAGTTGTATTACGCACCAAGTGAACACTTAATGCATTATCAGTTGTGCCAATCGCCCAAACATGTAAGTCATGGACTTTGGAGACGCTGGGCTGTGCGGCAATGCATTTGGTGATTGCCGCCACATCAACGCTATTTGGGACACCATTTAAGGAAAGGTTGATGGCATCGCGCAACAAGCCCCAAGTACCAATCAAAATGACGACGGCGATGATCAAGCTGACTACGGGATCAAGCCAACTCCAATCAGTGAGCAACATGATGATCCCAGTGATGACGACACCTAATGAAACGCCAGTATCGGCGGCCATATGCATAAAAGCGCCCTTAATATTTAAGTCATCTTTTTGGCCATGCAGGAATAAGAAGGTGGTGATACCGTTGACGATCACGCCTAATAAGGCAACGATAATGACGGTCCAGCCATGCGGTGCTGCTGGTGTTTGCAATCGTTGTAAGGCCTCGATAATAATACCGCCAATCGCAACTAATAAGAAAACGGCATTGAATAAAGCCGCTAAAATCGACGCACTTTTGTAACCATAAGTTCGTTTAGCAGTTGGCGCTTTTTGACTGAGCCAGACAGCTAACCAGGCAACTAACAAGCCCAGTACATCACTAAAGTTATGGCTAGCATCAGCGATTAAAGCCATTGAATTTGTTGAAAAACCAAAACCTAATTCAGCAATAATATAAATTAGATTGAGACTAATACCAATAATAAATGGTGTTTGTTTTTGTGTAATAGTCAAACGACCACGGCCTCTCTCAATTTTATATGAGTATTCGCTCATATGTTTACTATAACACATTATAAAAAGTTTGCCAACCTAAATTTTATTTTGTGTAAGCGATTTATATCATTTTGGTTTTATGGTTATTTAGGGGACAAAAAAGCCATGACAATAAAGTTGTTGTCATAGCCTTTTGTCATTATTTGTTTACGGAATTAAAAGGAAAAGTGCGGCCCCAATTGCACCACCGACCATTGGCCCGATGATTGGCACCCAACTATAGGCCCAATCAGAACCGCCTTTGTTGGCGATTGGTAAAACTGCGTGGGCGAGACGCGGTCCCAGATCACGGGCAGGGTTGATAGCGTACCCAGTCGTTCCACCTAATGACAGGCCAATCGCGATGATCAACACACCAACGACCAGCGGATTTAAGCCGTCAGTGAAGTTGCCGCGAGTGAAAGTTAAAAGGGCAAAGACTAAGACGATCGTGCCGATAACTTCACTGATGAAGTTAGCAAAATAACTGCGGATTGCAGGACCAGTTGAGAAAATACCGAGGATCGTAGCTTCGTCTTTAGTTGCCCGCCAGTGTGGTCCGTAATGGATCCAAACTAAGGCAGCACCGACAAAACCACCAGCAATTTGTGCTGCTGAGTAAGGCAATACCGACGACCAAGGCAAATTACCAGCAACGGCCATCCCTAATGATACAGCAGGATTCAAATGGGCGGGGCTGAGAAAGGCGGAAGCGTAAACGCCTAAGGTTACGGCCATGCCCCAACCTAAAGTAATAGCGACCCAGCCGGCATCTTTAGCTTTTGATTTGTTTAAACTGACGCCAGCGACAACACCGTCCCCAAGTAATACAAGAACTAATGTGCCAATAAATTCACCGAGCAGTTGTAGCGATAGACTATTATTCATAAGGTCACCTCATCTAGTTGTTGTTTTTAAGCAGACTTAAATCGGATTCAGCAATTGCTTGATTTAGTTGGTCTAATCGTTGTTGTTTTTCAGCTGGCTGCCAGCCTAAATAGCGCGCCATTTCGTTGACGACGCCGACTTTGACCGTGTCTAACGTTTCACGTTGAAATAGAATATGATTGGTTCGGCGTAACAAGTAATCAACGGGAGTTAACGTCATTTCCTCGGTTAGCGCATAGCGTAGGCCTAGTGTTTCAGCTAACGTTAAACCAGGCGCCGCGGAAAGTTCATCGATTAGCGCAAAAACGTGCGTTACATTGGCACCGTAGAGATTAGCAAGTTGTAATGCATCTGCTGCCGGTAAGCCTTTAGCTTGGCCTTGTTGTGCTAAAGTAGCCAATGCTGCATCGACATTTGTGGAATCAAGTGCGCCACCAGATACAGCTAAGTCTTTGGAGTCAATTGGGTCGAAGTGAGCGTCAAAGCGACTGGCCAGTAAATGACTGATCAGCGTTATTGCACCAGCTGCCATTTTACGATAGTCAGTAATTTTTCCGCCGGCTAAGGTGATCAGACCATCATCTGCTACGGACAGATCACTACCACGAGAAACAGCAGAAGGATTTGATTTATGCTCACTTAAAGCGCTGTCAACATTTTTTAAAACTTGTTCAACATCACTGCGTGTCGCTTGCTTGTTTTCGTAGTTATTGACGACATCAATTACAGCAGCAAAGCTTTGATCAGATAATTTACCGGAATCACCACCATTGTAATCAGAGCTACTATTAGCGGCAATTAGTGGTCGTAAGCCGGCCCAGCTGGCTTCAATGTCATCAATGGTCAAGTGAACATCGGGATAACGATTGTTAATAATAGCAAGCAGATAATCAACGTCTTCACGCGTTGCAACGGGATGCTTAAAGTCAGCAGTATAATCAGTATCTGTAGTGCCAAAATAAGTTTTATTTGCCCGCGGCACTACAAAAACCATACGGTCATCTTGATCACCGGTATCAAAATAAGTGGGTTGCGGTACCGGTAGGCGGTCAGCGGCGACCACTAAATGAACGCCCTTAGTTGGTCGCATTTGTGGCGTGATTTTAGCATCAGGGTCTAATTGGCGAACAAAGTCAGACCAAGGGCCAGCCGTATTGATCACTAAACGCGCATGAACGGTGAATTCCTCATCAGTCATTAAATCTTTGACTTGGGCACCAATGAGGTTACCTTGTTCATCATGTAGTAACTGAGTTGCCTGCACATGGCTGGTCATAATACCACCATCAACTTGGGCTTGCTTGATGTTTTCAATTACTAAGCGTGCATCATTACTGATATAGTCCAAATAAACGCCACCGCCAACCAAGTTTTCAGCTTTGAGTTGTGGTTCCCGTTGTAAAACTTCGTCGCGGGAAAGGGTATAGTTTGTATATTTAGGATCAGTGACGTCAGCTAAACGATCATAAAGATCCATTGCAACCTTAAGCGAGAACATGGTAAACGTTGCGCCAGGTTCATCATAAATAGGAATCAGCATTGGGTCAGGTCGCGGAATATGTGGTGCGATATGCTGAATTGCTGCCCGTTCCTTAACGGTATCAGCAACTACTTCCACATCGAATGTTTTCAGATAACGAATACCACCATGAACTAACTTGGTCGAACGTGAGGAAGTTCCTTCGCTGAAATCTTGCATTTCAATCAAGCCAGTCTTAATTCCCATTGCGCTAGCTTGTAACGCAACGCCGGCACCAGTTATCCCACCGCCGATAATTAACAAGTCTAAGTGTTCCGCCTTTAAACGAGCAATATTTTCTTGACGTGTTGCTGCAGAAAAAGCCATATTAATTGCCTCCTTCACCTGGCAAAATGCTATCTATGCGCAATAAATGTTAATTTTTTGGATAGTAAAAGAGGTTGTGCATAAATGTTTTATGGGACAGCCTCTTCTGACGTAACAGCGTTAACTTATGATACGGACATTTGATAAAAGTTACTTTTTCAATGATTTGTGCTTAAAAGTTTGGGTTGCGGCAACGGCTTCTTGCCAACCACTGTATAGATTATCCCGTTGTGCAGCTTCCATTTTTGGTTGGAAAGTTTCGCCTTCAGCGTATTCAGCCTTAATAGCATCGAGATCTTTCCAATAACCAACTGCTAACCCAGCAAGGAAAGCAGCACCCAATGCGGTTGTTTCCAGATCATGGGCACGCTGGATCGGTGTATCTAAAATGTCAGCTTGGAACTGCATTAGCATATTGTTCTTAGCAGCGCCACCATCGACTTTTAGCAAAGGAATATCGATTCCAGAATCTAGTTTCATGGTGTCAACCACGTCACGCGTTTGGTAAGCGACTGCTTGCAGCGTTGCCTTAACAAAATCTTCGCGAGTCGTGCCGCGCGTGATACCGAAGACAGAACCACGTGCATCGGGATCCCAGTAAGGGGCACCTAAACCGGTAAACGCAGGGACTACATAAACTTCATTGTCGTCAGTTGATGCATTAGCTAGTTTTTCTGATTCGGGGGCAGTACTGATCAGACGCATGCCATCACGAAGCCACTGAATTGCTGAACCAGCCACAAAAATACTACCTTCTAGCGCATAATAAACTTTACCGTTAATACCATAACCAATCGTAGTTAATAAATTATGCTGCGACATTTGCGGTTTTTCGCCGGTATTCATGACGATAAAGGAGCCAGTGCCGTAGGTGTTTTTAACCATTCCTGGTTCGAAAGCCATTTGGCCAAAGAGTGCTGCCTGCTGATCACCAGCCATGCCCGAAATTGGCACTTCACTACCGTAGAAATGGTAATCCTTAGTTTTACCGTAGATTTCGGAGTTTGGCCGAGCTTCCGGTAACATAATCTTAGGAATATTCATAATTTTGAGAATTTCATCATCCCAAGTTAGATTATGAATATTGAACAACATAGTCCGGCTGGCATTGGAGTAGTCAGTGACGTGAACATCGCCACCGGTGAGTTTCCAAACGATCCAAGAATCAATAGTACCGAATAAGAGCTCGCCTTTTTCCGCACGTTCTTGAGCGCCTTCAACATGGTCGAGAATCCAGCGAATTTTTGTAGCGGAAAAATAAGCATCAATCAATAAACCAGTCTTGTCGTGAATTAAATCCGAATAGCCGTCTTCCTTGAGTTGAGCGGCAATATCAGCTGTTTGGCGTGATTGCCAGACGATGGCGTTGTAAATTGGTAAACCAGTCTGTTTGTCCCAAACGATTGTTGTTTCCCGTTGGTTGGTGATCCCAATACCAGCAATCTGCGTTGGCTTAACGCTTGATTCGATAAAAGCATTTGCAATCGTTGATAGCACTGCATTCCAAATCTCGTTGGCGTTATGTTCTACCCAACCAGGCTGCGGGAAATATTGTGGGAACTCGCGCTGTGAATCTGCAACCTTATGTCCCTGATGATCAAAAATAATCGACCGCGTGCTGGTGGTTCCTTCGTCAATTGCTAGAATGTATTGCTCTTCTGCCAAAATGATCTCCTCCTTAAATTTAAGCCAATAGACAATAATATGACCAAACCAGATAGGTACAAAAATTTGTTAACTATCCCCATTATAAATGATGTGTCAAAATATAGAAAGCGCTATCATTTCCCGATAGTCACAGGATACCGCGTTTTTGTTGTTTTGTGAACCTATTTGCGTCAGAAAAAAAGCAAGTATTTTAAATGTAAATTATTGTACAGGTTAAATTTGTGCTCTGACGGGCTGAACGGTGAATATAGTATAAAATTGTGTATAAAATAATTTGTGTAATTGTGATAATTTGTAATAAACAGTTGGTCTTTTATTTTAAAAATGGCCAAGAAAAAAGCTTTAAAATTAGCGTGCGATAAAACTAATTTTGGTTCTTTCTGAACTTTGTCTGCAAGCTGAGTAAGTTAGTCTCCATTCTGTCGCCAGTGGACGGAACGAGTGCGACTTGAACTTGGCGGTCCTTGCCATAGTTCAATCGACAACGGGAAGCACGTTCTATTGGGCGGTTAAGTGCTAAGTTCCTGATGCTTTTCAAATTTAGTTGTTAAAAACGAGCGACAGTGGCGCGTTGGCGAGCTAATTTTTTCTAGATAAACGTAAAAATGGATCTCGCCAGCCACGCAATTTTCTAAAATTACGTAAGCTAATTAGGTTTACCTTGCGCTAAACAGAAGGCCTAAGTTACACTTAGAGCAATAGGATTTTATGGTAGCTATAATATTTTAAAACGGTATTATCGTAAAGAAGGTGGGTCTATGTTAATCAGTGAACGTCAAGAAAAAATCTTGGCGGTGGTTAATTCACAACGCTTCACCACGATTGCTGAATTAGCCGCGTTGCTAACTGTATCGGATATGACTGTACGCCGTGATTTAGATCAATTGGCTAGTGCGGAAAAAGTCACTAAGGTCCGTGGCGGGGTTCAAAGTGTACAAGCAGTTGCATTTAATGATTTATCGGTTGAACAGAAGCAGGATCTTAATTTACCTGAAAAACGGCAAATTGCTAAGACAGCTGCGCGCTATGTTTTATCAGGTGAGACGATCTATTTAGGCAGCGGGACGACGATTGCATTATTAAGCGACTATTTTGAGCAAGACTATTTACGGATCACGACTAACAGTTTAACCGTGTTCAACGTATTGCTTAAGCACCATCCGCGTTATGAAATCACGTTGATTGGCGGCAATTTGCGCCAGCGTTCCGGCGTATTTATCGGTGGGATCACTGAAGATACGCTACAGCGACTGAATTTTGACCACGCCTTAGTTAGTGCAGATGGCATCGCAAACGGCCAATTGATGGATGTTGTCACCGAAGAGGGCCGCTGCCAAGGAATCGCGATGGCGCAATCGCAGGAGTGTATTGTCTTGGCTGATCATAGCAAGCTAGAGCATCCAGCATTTTATCCCTTTGCGCGTTTACAGGATGCGCGTTACCTGATCACAGATGAGCTCGCTGCTGATCAATTAGCGCATTATCAAGCCGATACTGAAGTAGTTATGATTTAATTTTTGGCGGGTAACTTTGTGCTACAATAAGTTCGTTAATCGGTTTAATGCGGCTCAACGCGCTAAAACTAATTTTAATTTCAAGTAGGAGGCAGGTATGGCAATTTTAGTAGCAGGTGGTGCCGGATATATTGGCTCACATATGGTGGATCGTTTAATTGAAAAAGGACATGATGTGGTCGTTGTCGATAATTTATCAACGGGGCATAAAGCTGCAATTAATGAGCAAGCACGCTTTTATCAAGGTGATACCCGGGATAAAGCTTTTCTGACCAACGTTTTTAAGCAGGAAAAAATTGATGGCGTTATTCATATGGATGCTTTTTCATTGGTTGGCGAATCAATGAAGGATCCGTTAAAATACTTTGACAACAATATCTATGGCATGATCGTTTTGCTGGAAGTAATGAAGGAGCAAGGCGTTAAATACATGGTATTCTCTTCAACGGCCGCTACTTATGGCGAGCCAGAGAACGAATTGATTGCGGAAACAGATACTCAAGAGCCAATCAATCCCTATGGTGAAAGTAAATTAGCAATGGAACGCATGATCCGGTGGGCTGATGAAGCTTATGGCATTAAGTTCGTTGCGTTACGCTATTTCAACGCTGCCGGCGCCAAAGCCGATGGCAGCATCGGTGAAGATCATCATCCTGAAACGCATTTGATTCCAATTATTTTACAAGTCGCTGCCGGACAACGCGATGAATTACAAATTTTCGGTGGTGATTACAAGACACCTGATGGGACCAACGTGCGTGATTATGTGCATGTTCTAGATTTAGCTGACGCGCATATGTTAGCTTTGGCGTACCTCCAAGCTGGCAACCCAAGCCAAGCCTTTAATCTTGGTTCGTCCACTGGTTTTTCTAATCAGCAAATGTTAGAAGCTGCACGTAAAGTCACTGGCAAGACAATTCCTGCTAAAATTGCGCCTCGTCGTGGTGGCGATCCTGATTCACTAGTTGCTGATAGCCAAAAGGCGCGTAAAGTCTTAGGCTGGCAACCACAATATGATGATGTTGAAGATATTATTCGTACTGCTTGGGCCTGGAAACAAAGCCATCCGCAGGGATATGGCGATAAATAAGTAGGCATTTTAAATCGTTATAAGCTAGGCGGAATCATTCAGCAAATCAAGGCACAATAATAGCACAAAAAATAACCCACTGAAATTTAATTTCGGTGGGTTATTTGTGCTTATAAGCCTAGCGCATGGTCAGATTTAACTGACCTAAACCAGTGATTTCACCAGTGACTTGATCACCGGGTTTTAAGAAGATTTGTGGCTCATGGCCGACGCCAGTACCGCTGGGCGTGCCGGTGAAAATCAAATTACCAGGTTGTAGTTCAACAATACTGGACAGATAGCTGATCAGCTTTGGTACCGTGAAAATCAATTGGCTAAGTGGTGCCTGTTGCATGATTTCACCATTAACTTTAGTAGTGATCACAGCTTGATCTAATGCCGTCATTTCATCAGGTGTTGTTAACCAGGGACCAATTGGCGCAAAGTTGGCAAATGACTTACCTAACGAAAATTGGGGCGGGGTGTTTGCAAATTGGACTTCACGGTCAGATAGATCTTCACCGACCAGATAGCCAGCCACATGATCAGCGGCCTGGGCAACGTTGATATCGCGGCCACCTTTCCCAATCACAACCACTAATTCAGTTTCCCAATCAGTTTGTGCGCCATGTGTGGCAACGGTCGTATTAGGTGCGGCCAACGAACTACTGAATTTTGTGAACACGCTGGGGACCTTAGGCAATTCCATATGAATTTCTTTAGAGTGGTCTAAAAAGTTCATACCAATAGCAAAAATCTGATTGGTTGCTGGAATTGGTGCGGTCAGCTGGTCAGGTGTAAAAGTTTGTGCGGTACCTAATTGCCATTTTGCTGTTGTGGCCTGTAGGGCGGCTGGAATCGTTGCGTAATTAGTGATGATGTGGCCGCTAGTAGAACTATCAATTAGAAATGGTTGCTGTTTTAACATACCAATTTTCATTTTATATCTCCTTAGATGTGGGTAGCAAAAAAGCCCCTAAGCTACAGGGCCTTACTATCAAAGGTTAAACGATGATTGCTGTCTTTAAAGTTTCTTCCAGCCATTCACCAAAGAATGGATAGATTTTGGATAGCTCATAAATCTGCGTATCAGGATCTTGATAGTGTAGTGTCAAGGTCTCATCTTGTGAGTTGACCGTGATACCCAATTCTTGTTGGTTAGGTAATTCTAATTGGAAGCTACCAATTTGGGCGCCAGTTCGCATTAAAATGTTATTGCTAGATGCAGTAACAAATAAATTATCTAGGCAAGGTAACGTATCAATGGCAACAGCTTCAACGGTTAGCGTCAAAGTCTGGTTAGTCAGTTCTGGTAAATGTTGTGCTTCCCAACTAAATGTACCACCAGCAGTGACGTGTGGCTGACCAGCCGTGGTGACGTCGTTGCCGGTTTCATCGACAACTTGGAAGCTGCGAACATCGTAGTTGCCGATCTCCACATTGATTTTAACCGGAATAGCGACATTATTGCTGACTTTTAACGTTGCCGTGAAGGTCTTCGCATCAGGGAATTTAACACCAAAATGAAGGTCATTAACTGGCTGCAATACAGTTTCTTTTGGTGACAAGAAGCGCAGATCAGCAGCGTACAGCAACTTGATCAGTTGCAACATAGCAGGAAACATTTTTTCCGTGATCAGGCTTTCAGTTTTATCACCATTAATATCGGCTAGAACAGGTAGTTCGTGGGCCGTTAAATGGGCTTGCATATGCAGTGCTTGATCAATGGCAAATAATAAATGATTGGCACCTGACTCATCGGCATAGTTAATGTTAATTGTGGTGCCCTGTTCTTGCTGCACGACTTCTAACCATAGATGATCTAATAAGTCTGACTTACCGATCACCTTATCGTCACTAAGTGCTTCCCATAACTTGTCCATGAACAGACGTGTATAGCTGGCACCAAATTCAAATAAAGCAGCATCATTATGCGCCCAGTGTGCCTTGTCAGTGAAAACTTGGCGCTTTTGTTGGTATTGTCGGGCCAAGCTGGTACGAATCTTAGCGATATCAGCAGGAGCTTCGATAACATCACGTAATTGTGGTTGTTTAAAATTAAGCATTGTCGTCGTCACTCTCCCTTTGTGTCGCTAATTGTGGGCCAGCTGCCAAACTTGCCATGTAGCTATCGGAAATATGTTGTAGTGAGTTTTCAAATTGTTTTAATGAACTATATTGGCTGATAATGGCTTGATATTCGTAATTAGTAACGGCGGATTCAACTTGAATCTGGCGCTTTTCTTCATCATACCGAGCTTGAGCTTCAGCGCGGGCAGCACTTAATTGTGATTGTAACGTTGCTACTTCGCTGCCATCGCCACTAGGTTGTACTGGTGTGGTTGCGGCATCTTCTTCAGGTTGGTCAATAAAATTTTTCATTAGACCTTTGAAACCACCACCAGCGCGATCACGGTTACTGCGGGTTGGGGCATCAGGTTCAGCCGCTACAGCAGCTTGTGCTTTTTCAAGTCGACTTTGTAAATGATCAGCTTCACTATAGGCATCGTCGTGCAAACTAGCTAAACGCTTTTTGAGATAGTTTTCAGGATCAGCCGCGTAAGTTTCTAAATCAGGTAAAATTTGACGCTCAGCTTCAGAATACTGCATAATTTGGCGTGTCCAAACATCGAGCACACCAAATTGCCGCCGATGATACCAGTCGCCAAACATGACGATACCGTCAGCACTGACTTCAAAGAAGGGGATGTAAGTTTGCAACCATTCGATGAGGCCTTTTTGCAAATAAGCACGCAATTCACTTTGTGCTTGTTTATCGTAGGCTAAGATGTAGCCTGGAACTTCGGAGAGGTCGAGTCTTAGTGCATCAGCGGTTGCGTCAATTCCACGGTAAAGATCAAGATCGGAGTGGTCTTGCCAAGCCGCCGCAAAATTAGTAAAAAACCGTTTTTGATAGTCCAGTGATTTTTCAATATCCACGGAAAAATTCCCCCCAGCAATTTATTTTTGCTCTTGTTACTATTCTACAGCTTTTAGTACGCGGTTGGAAAGTATATTAAATTTAAAAATTTGTTAGGTATTGCACATAGTTCATGGTAAAATTGTGACAAGCAATATGTAAGCGCCAACAAAAAATATTTTATAGGGAGCTGACGTTCTATGTATGGGTTAGGTAAAAAAGCTTTGGTTGTTGTAGCAACAGTTCTAATGGCCAGTCCGGTAGCCTTTTTGGGTAAGACACAGCAGGTACAAGCTGCCAGTGCTGATCAAGTCGTTTTGAAGCAAATGACCACTGCACCACATGGCGAAAAATCTTTTGCAATTACGACGGTAGCACTGCGTGGGGATAAAATTGTTGCGTCACACATTGATGAATTCCAATTCGTCAAAAAAGGGGCTGACGGCATGACGCCAGTACCCAATAGTGATGGTGACTTTGCTAAGGGCATGAAAAAGAAACAAATGCTGATTTCAAAGGATGCAAACGATGAAGGCTATAGTGAGTTGATGAAAGAAGAGGGCAAGGCAACAAAGACACGCTCTGCATCAATGACTGCGATTGAAGAATACACTGTAGGTAAGACGGTGAAGGAACTTAAAACAACACTAGCAAAGAAGGAAGCCTTACAGAAAAAGGTGATTTCTGGGGCAACTTTAACCGATACCAATAGTTATGTAAAATCGGTGGTTACCACAGCAACTAAAGGCTTCACGACCACAGGTATCAGTGTAGCCGATGATAATATTACGCTGAAACAAATTGATGGGGCACCACATGGCAATAAATCTTTTGCGGTGACCACGGTGGCTATGAGTGGCGATAAAATTGCTGCCGCTGCGATTGACGAATTCCAATTTGTTGCTAAAAAAGGGTTCAAAGGGGTACCGAATAGCAACAAAGAATTTGGCGATAGCTATGCCAAAGGCCAAATCCTGATTTCAAAACAAGCGAATGATAAAGCTTATAGTAAGTTGATGAAGGACGAAGCTAAAGCAACGCAATCGCGAAATAAATCGATCAATGCGATCACTAAATATGCGGCTGGTAAAACCGCTACAGAACTAAAAAATGATTTAAATGCCCATGATAAAATGACTGATGTCGTTTCTGGGGCAACCTTAGAAGATACCAATGGCTATATTAAAACTATTGTCGAAGCGGCAAATGAATAAGTAGTGCGGAATAATCCAAATTAAATCAACAAAAAAATCCTGCCAGTAACGGCAGGATTTTTAGTTACGCTAGATTTTATTTGTTGATGGCATCAACGATTGATTGAACATAACCGTTAGTATCTTCAAGTGTAGCACCAGAGACAACGTCGGTCATCTTAGAATGAGCATTTAAATCACTCTTCAATTGATCGGCAGTCTTGCCAGCCGCATACTTGGTGATGGCATTAACGGAAGTCATCCGATCTTGTTTAGCCTTGCCCATTTTCTTCATCAAAGCACTGTAAGCTTTGTCGTTAACTTGTTTAGAAATTAAGACTTTGCCTTTAGGATAAGCTTTGCCGAAGTCGGACTTGCTGTTTGGCACACCTGTGAAGCCTTTTTTGTCAACAAATTGGAATTCATCGATGCTGGCAGCAGCAACCTTATCACCACTCATAGCAACGGTTGTAACGGCAAATGAATCAGTGCCGTGAGGAGCAGCTTCAACTTGTTTCAAAGTAATGTTGTCGTCAGTTACATCAGTACCAGCAGTTGCGTAACCCTTAGTGGCTGTTTGTGCGATTGACTTAACGTAACCGTTTGTACTAGCTAAAGTAGCGCCAGAAATGACTTTGTCTTGCATTTTCTTGTTCTTAGCTAAGGCAGCGTTGAGTTGTTTAGCTGTTTTACCAACAGCATACTTTTCAATTGCATCAAGTGATTGTAAACGGCCTTGAGTTGCTTTAGCTTCTTTTTTCATTAAGCCGCTATAAGCTTCGTCGTTAGTCGCTTTAGAAATCAACATTTGCTTGTTCTTAACGCCTTTAGCGAAACCTTTGGTACTATTTGGTACTGGGGTCATACCATCGGTGCCTTTTTTAACGAATTGGAATTCGTCAATATAAGCAGCGACAATCTTGTCACCTTTCATGGCAACAGTAGTGACGGCAAATGCTTGCTTACCGTGCGGTGCAGTATCCAATTGTTTCAGTACAACTTGGTTATTGTCGGTAGCGGCTTTAGCCCCACCAACAGCAGAGAACGTTGCAACTGAGCCGCCCATTAAGATTGCAGCTGCCAACGTTACGATTTTACGACCTAATTTATTCATTACATCCAGCTCCTTTGATATGTAAAATTAGAAACGCTTGCTGAGAACGTTTCCTGAATGTACGTTGTTATTGTAGCACTTTGCATGTGATTTGCATAACTATTTATGGGAACAATTTAAGGTCGTTAGCACAATAACAAAAAAACCGCCTTAAAAGGCGATTTTAACTTACCAAGAAATTGAATCTGGATTGGTGGCAACACCGGCAACACCATGTAGTTTATCGATTGCAGCAACATCAGCCGTGCTTAATTCAAAATCAAATAGTTGTGTATTTTCTTGGATCCGCTGAGCGTGTACTGATTTTGGCAATGGTAAAAAGCCGTGCTGTAATGACCAGCGCAGAACAACCTGTGCGACTGTCTTGTGATATTTTTCCGCAATCACTTTGAGCTCAGGTACATTGAAAATTTTACCAGTACCGAGTGGGCTATAAGCTTCGGATAAAATATTGTGGTCATTATTGTAGGCAACAACTTCTGCCTGTAAGTCACTAGGGTTTAAGAAAATCTGATTCACTTGTGGCGTAACCGTTGCAGTTTTAAGCAATTCTTCGATATGCTTTGGCCGAAAATTAGAGACACCAATTGCCCGTAATTTACCCGCAGTTTGCGCTTCTTCCATTGCACGCCACGAACCAGAATTGGCTTCGATCCATTCATCACGAAAAGCGATTGGATTTGGCCAGTGAATTAAATAGAGATCTAAATAGTCGAGACCAAGATTAGTTAATGACTTATCGATGGCTTTTTCAGTGTTTTTATAGCCGTGGTCTTCACCAGTTAATTTAGATGTGACCCATAAGTCTTCACGGTTGACGCCACTTTCACGGATGCCTGCACCAACGCTGACTTCGTTGCCATAGGCGAAGGCAGTATCAATGTGGCGATAACCAGCGGCAATTGCAGCTTTGACGGATTCTTTAGCAACGTCACCATCTGGCGTTTGCCACGTACCAAAACCGACGATTGGAATCTTAGTGCCATTATTTAAAGTGAATGTATCGGTTAATTTAGTTAATTGAACCAAAATAATTCCCCCATTTCTAACTCTACTATAACAATAGTTTGGTGGATTGAACTGCTTTTTGTTGCAAAGATTTATTTGAACATATTGTGTAAGTGTGTGATGAGATAGAAAAAAAGAGCAGCTGCAGCTTAAAAATAACTAGATTTTTACTTTGTTAATGAATTAAACAATAAAAATCAGCGCGCTAGCAAACGCGCTTGAAATAAATTACAGTTGACAGTACTGTTTTTCGATGATAGGCTACAAGTAATTTAAAAAGTGAACTTAACAGGACAAAAAGTAGTTCGTTTATCTGGGTGTCAGGAAGTCGGTGGTTGCTGCGAACCGATCAGGATAAGCTAACCAAATACCGTTCTGTGTTCAAACGGAATTCGAGCGCCGTTATCTGCTTGCAGAGTGGCGTGTTAAGCGCAATCTGGGTGGTACCACGGCATCAGTCGTCCCTGTTACATTTATTTGTAGCAGGGACTTTTTTTATACTCAGAATGGATAAAAAGGCGTGTATTAATTTATTTGAAATTGATTTTATTGGAGGAGAACGCGATGCAACAACATTGTGGTGGTAAGGCTCGTTATCGGTGCTGCTGATCAGTTGAAGAATCAGTAGTGAAGATGAGGAGAGAAAAAATATGCAGAACAAAATGAAAAAATTAGGTTTTACTGAAGCGTTGATCGTTTTAATTATTGTGTTAGCCGTCATGGGTATTGGTGTGATCGGGTTTGGCTTGTCACCGCAAGTGCCAGTTATGTTAGCGATGAGCTTAGTCATGATTTGGGCCAAATGGCGTCATTCTGATTGGGCTACCGTCAACGTAGGAATCGCTGAAGGAATTGAAAAAGGAATCATACCGATTTTTATTTTTATCTTGATTGGTGCGATGATCAGTACATGGATCGCTGCTGGAACGATTCCCACCTTGATGGTAGTTGGGTTTAAATTGATCAGTGTTCGCTGGTTCTTGCCCTCTGTTTTTGTGGTGTGTGCTTTAGTGGGGGCGGCAGTTGGTAGTACGTTTACTGTTGCTTCTACGGTTGGTTTGGCGTTTTTCGGTATGGGGATGACAATGAACTTGAATCCAGCCATGGTCGCTGGTGCGATTATTTCCGGCGGGATCATGGGGGACAAGTTGTCGCCCTTATCGGAAACCAATAATCTGGCTGCTGCCGTGGTTGATATTGATTTATTTGATCATATGCGCAATCTATACTGGTCGATTCTACCTGCTGGTGGGATCACGTTGATTATTTTTAGTTTCCTAGGCCATACCAGCACTAATGCTAGTTTGGCGCGGATCCAGCAAACGGTTAGTATTTTGAACCAGCATTTTGCTATTTCTTTTTGGGCGATGATCCCGATTATCTTAGTGTTTGCTTGTGCTGCGTTGAAGGTACCAGCGATTCCAACGATGCTGTTAAATGTGTTTGTAACCGCTGGATTATTGTTAGCGGAACAACCACATTTAGGCTTGAAAAATTTGGCAACAATCATTACTGACGGTTTTGTTGCACACACCGGTAGCGGTAGTGTTGATAAATTATTGTCGCGTGGGGGTATTGTTAGTATGATGCCAACAGTTGCCTTGATTGTTTTAACCTTGTCACTTGGTGGCTTGCTAGTTAAGTTTGGGTTGATCGAAGCAGTCATGACACCAATTGCACAACGATTAAATAATAATGGTAAATTGATTCTAGCTGGTTTAGCGGCTTGTATTGGGGTCAACTTATTTGTTGGTGAACAGTTTCTATCAATTATTTTACCAGGTCGTGCCTTTAAAAAAGCCTTCAATCAAGGTGGCTTAAGCGACGAAACCCTAGGTCGTGTACTGGAAGATGGTGGTACGGTGATCAATTACCTAGTGCCCTGGGGTGTTGGTGGGGTCTTTTTGGCCAACACATTAGGTGTTCCTACTATAGAGTATCTACCGTTTGTTTTCTTCAGCTTGCTGTGTCCAGTGATGTCATTATTAAGTGGCTTCACCGGAATTGGTTTGTTACGTTTAAAAAAGCCAGTTAAATCGCTATAATAGACTTCAAGGCTGCCGCTAATTTGCCGGTAGCCTTTTTACTTGTAAACGAAAGGTTGATCAAATTGTTAAATTTTAAGAATGCCGGCCAACCTGGCCAAGTACGCACGGAACAACAGCTTTATCATGGTTATATTTTTGACTTAGTTCAGCGTCAAATTAAAACGCCAGATCAAATGATGGTGACCCGCGACGTTATTTTGCATCGACCAGCAGTGGCGATCCTAGCCTTGACTGACAAGCAACAAGTTGTGGTCAATAGTGAGTATCGGGCTGGCGTTAATCAGGAAAGTATCGCGTTGCCAGCCGGCTTGTTAAACGAAAATGAGGATGTAACCACTGCAGCAGCGCGCGAACTAAGTGAAGAAACTGGCTACGTGGCGCATGATCTACAAGTGCTGACGACTGTAGCCTCGTCAGAAGGGTTTACTGATGAACGGGTTACTTTAGTTTTGGCTCATGTGCATGCAAATGAAAAAGTAGCTACTAATTTTGATACTGATGAATTTGTTAATAGTCAATTGGTGCCATTAGCTGATTTAATTGCGTTGATCAAAACTGGTACAGTGCAGTCAGCACAGACTGTAGCGGCAGTCAGCTACTATTTGGCCTTTTGTCAGCAGTAACTTTTCTGCTACCCTAAACATTTAGTTGGAAGTATGGTATGGTGTTAATATGATGAATAAAACAGAGCGAGAAAAAATGACTGCCGGTGAAGCTTATCAGCAATTTGACCCTGAATTGGTCGAGCGCCGTAAGTTTATGCGCCAGCAGTTAAAAGAAATCAACGCAATCGTTGACAATGAAACCCGTAACCAGCGTTTTAAGGCGTTAATAGCAGATACCGGTGATGACTTCTTCGTCGAAAGTGAATTTAAATTTGATTATGGCTTCAATATTCACATTGGCGATCATTTCTACGGTAACTACGACATGACGTTTTTAGACACTTGCCCGATCACTATCGGCAGTCACTGCTATTTTGGCCCTAATGTCGGCCTTTATACGCCAGTCCACCCGCTAGATGCGGCGCGGCGTGATGCAGATGTTGAAATGGGCGCGCCCATCACGATTGGCAATAGTTGCTGGTTTGGCGGCCGTGTTACCGTGTTGCCTGGCGTTACGTTAGGCAATGAGGTTGTTGTTGGTGCTGGTTCTGTTGTTACAAAATCGTTCCCAGACAAGGTCGTGATCGCCGGTAATCCAGCGCGTATCATTAAGCAATTATAATTACAGAGAATGATTGGAAAAGTTGATAAAATTTGCTTTTCCAATCCCGTTTTCACTAACTTTATTGAAAACAACTAGTGGAAACGGGCCTAAAAAGGTGGATTGGTGGCGTATCGCCATATTGCAAAGACTGCACCACAATCGACAGGCCTTTTTACCCATTCTGGTCACGAATTCCTTGCGCTCAATTGCATTGAGCAAGCTTAATTCCAAAAAAAAGAAAGAAGGCAATACTGCGACTGAAACTCACCTAGAACGGGGGTAACCTCGCGTGGCACTATATGTACCGGTGATCAAGGATGAATCCGGGAATTAACGACTGGGGACTGGGAGCGCCTGTGTTAAATAGCATAAGTGGTTATTTAATGATTGAGATGGCGCTATAATCTGTTGGCAAAAGTTTGCCACAGTACCAGGACGAATCAGTAATTTTCCTCTAGGGCACGTCAGTTGTGGACGTGTTTTCAGGCGCAGGTTTATAATTTTAAAAGCAAAACAAATTGATCGAACCGTTTTTGTACCAACTGTAAGTCTTTTCGTGTTAATGTCGGTGGCACTGTTACTTGGTGGCCATTCATTGCAGCATTGGTTAGCGTCTTTAATGGATGGCATTACGACTAATATGGGCTGGCTATTCTTCGGTGTATATATTCTGAACTTCGTTTTTTTTGTTTACTTAGCGACCAGCCATTTTGGTCGCATTCGCTTAGGCAAAGCGACCGACAAACCAAAGTACAATAATTTTCAATGGGGTAGTATGGTCTTTGCCACAGCAATTGATGCTAGTATTTTAATGTTGAGCATGGTCGATCCGTTGCGAGCCGTTGCACATCCTGCTTTTAATGTTAAGCCGTTCTCGCATTTAGCTTATTTTGATGCCAGTATGTTTGGTCAGTTCGACTGGGGCCCAATGGCGTGGATGATGTTTGCGTCGGCAACGATTGCTATCGGTTACGCCATGTACAACAAGCATCGCTCTGTACAACGTTTAAGCGAGGCCATCACCTTACTTGATGGTCAACAAGGCTATAAAAAAGTACTGCGCACGTTTGTCGACTTTTTAGTTGTTGTCGGCATTATGGGTGGTATCGGTTCTTCCGTTGGTTTGGAAATTCCAATTTTGGCCACTGTTGTTCATAGCTTTACCGGCGTTCCCGATAATTTTATGCTGAAGCTAGCATTGTTTGCGATTCTATTTGTCTTATTTGCTTTAACTGTTTTTGCTGGTCTCGAAGGTGGGATCGATCGGTTAAGTGCTGCTCATATTTGGACTGCCGTTGGCTTTTTAGTCTTCGTCTTATTATTAGGTCCAACTAAGTTCATTGGTCATTTAGAGTTAGGTAATTTAGGACACCTAGTTACACGATTTATTCCGTTAAGTACTGGGCTTGTCGGCAAGAACCCCGTAACGACCAACGCTAATACAATTTTCTATTGGGGTTGGTGGTTATCATACATGCCATTTACTGGGTTGTTCATTGCCCGGATCTCCAAAGGACGGACAATTCGACAGATCATCGTCGGGATGTTGTTATTTGGCGCTCTTGGCTGTATGAGTTTCTACGCCATTCTTGGTGGCTACTCGTTGTACTTACAACATAGCGGTATTGTGAACTTGGTTGCTATTTTAAATAATCAAGGGCAAGCTGCCGTCATCGCTAAAGTTTTGAGTACTTTGCCATTTAAAGTTGCCGTTTTAATTTTCTATGCGTTGTCATGCTTTATTTTCTTAGCAACAACCATTTCTTCGTCAGCATTTATTGTTTCCTCGCTGACCAGCTTGAAATTAAAGAATGGTCAAGATCCAAGTCGCTTCAATCGGATGATCTGGGTTGCGGTCTTTATCTTCTTTTCAATGGGGATCGTCGTTGTTGGTGGTTTCAAAACCGTCCAAACGATTTGTATCTTAGCTGGTTTACCGTTAATTTTCGTTTGTCTCTTGTTGTTAGGTTCAATCGTACAGATGGTATGGGCGGATCAAACGGTTTACGCAACCAAACGAACACGGGCTGGCTTGGAGCACGATGCTGAAGTGCAAGTGCAGAAATTACGTAAAAAACAACAAGGCAAGGTTGCTCACAATGGCTTAGCACCAGTCAGATATTAAAAAATAAACGTCCACTTAGCTTAACGGTTTTACCGTTGCTAGGTGGACGTTTTTATTTTTCTGGTTTGGCGGTCGGCCGTTTTTTCAGATACCAGCTAATGCCGATAACTAAGCTGACGTAGATAATAACAAGCAGGATACGAATTAAATGATGATCGACTAGTACTGCTGAAAGTAAGAAAACTAAGCCCATCATGCCAAACATTCGCTGTTTGGCGGCACGAGTCATCCGCTTTTCTAAAAAAGGTGTGGCGTATTTTTGATAAAGCGGCATGCTTACTAATTTAGCATGGAGTTTTGGTGAACTGCGGCACCAGAAAAACCCAGTCAATAAATAAAAAACCGTTGTCGGCAAAACTGGTAGCACAATGCCCATTGTGCCGAGGCCAAAAGTGAAGGTGCCAAGGAAAAGATAAATATATTTTTTCATAGTGGGTACCTGACCTTTTAACGTTTATTAAAAGTATAGCATGCGGCCATTCAGTGTGCACTCATTGTGAATAAGCCGGCAACTAGACGTGATCAGAAAATATTCCATAGACGCACTTTCGAACAAGCAATCAGGCGTTAACTTTAACTGCTTGTGTAAACTGCTGTATAGCTAGCGGATGAGCAAGCGACTAGGCAAATTAAAAAGCCTTGGCCCAAAATAAATTGAGCACAAGGCAATAACTAAACAATTAGTTAGTTTCTGGTAGCCGAGTCACTGTGACCCAGGTAACGTGCTGATTGTCACCCACTTCGGCAACAACAAAGTTAAAAGGCGCAACAGTTAATTCTTCGTGCAAACCGATAGTGGGCTGCTTTTCCAGTAAATAACCAGATAGCGTTACTGCATTACTTTCCTCAAGCGAGGGAATACGCGTTTTGAAGGCAACCTCAAAATCACTAAGGGTGATCTTGCCATTGACGCGGTAACTGCCGTCAGCTTGCTTTTGCACATAATCTTTATCGCGGTCATTTTCATCTTGAATATCGCCGAGTAATTCTTCATTGATATCTTCATCGGTCACAATGCCAGCAGTACCACCGTATTCATCGGTAACTAGCGCAAATGGTGACTTAGTGCGTACCATCATTCGATAAATTTCGTTGATCAGCATATTTTCTGGAACGCGCGCAATTGGTCGAATCAGTTTTTGTACGGAAACACTGGGATCGACGGCGTTTTGTTTAGCCAAATCATAGGCGTAGACGTAACCACGAACTTGATCACGGTTTTGCTCAACCATCACTGGAAAGCGGGTCAGGCCAGTTTCTAAGTAGTGTTGGTAGGCAGCGGCAACATCGTTTTGATCGCTGATAAAGCTGGCGGACGTTCGATCGACCATAACATCCTTAGCTTCGCGGTCATTGAAATCAAAGCCACGGGAGATAAAGGTTGCATCGTCAGGATCGATCGTACCACCGCGGACAGCTTCACGCGTAATGCCAAGAATTTCAGCTTGAGTGAAAATATCTTCGCTTTCGGTTGCCACCGTATAGCCGAGTAGTTTCAACACAGCCGCGGCCGAGAGATTCATAAACCAAACTAGCGGAAAGGCAATCTTTTGAAACCCACTAACGGGGCGGGTGATCAAGAGCACGATTTTGTTAGGCCGATCAATGGCCATCGATTTAGGCACTAATTCGGTTAAGACAACTTCCAAATAGGTTAAAACAATGATACTAACAGTTGAAAGTAGCCAATTTTCCGGCAAGTCAACACCAAACTGGGCGAAAAGCAAGACGATCGTTTCCGACAACGTACTTTCCCCAATGGCCCCCATTAAGATACCCGTGAAGGTGATTGCGACTTGGGTCGTTGATAGCGTATCGTTTAACTTTTCTAATAGATGCAGCGTGACTTTAGCGGTACGATTACCGTTGTCAATCAAGCCTTTTAAGTAAGATGGTCGCACTTTGAGTACGGAAAATTCAGCCGCCACGAAAATGGCAGCAATAAAACCAACCACAATAATGATCAGCCAATTAATAAGTAAGCCCATACGAATTCCTCCAGTAAATAAATTCTATTACCATTAGTTTAGCGGATTCATAGACTTTGCGCTACTTCTATGGTTTTTAAGCTGTAGCTGAACCGACTATTGCCAATATGCACCTATTGAATTAGTAGAAATAGGTCCCAAAAGTAGCCGCCAAGGCATGTTTTAGTTTCATGCTAAAGTCGTAGCTGAAAATCAATAATAAGCGTGATGGCGAAAACTTAATTTTTTGTTAAGCTAAAACTAACGATAAAAGTTAGCATGTCCATTAAAAGCGGCGTCATGTCTGGCGCTAGAATGGGCACGATAGTTTTCGGGACTTACTATATTAAAACAGGAGGCGGCACGATGCGATTTCTGAAGCGTTTTGATTTTTGGCTGGCAGTGGTGTTCATTAATTTGTTTATTATTTGTTTACCGCATAATGTAGAAGAGATTCATTGGTTGAGCTTAATGTTGACTGCAGCAGGGGCTTTACTGGCAAGCATTAGTGCGGCACGCGAGTTATGACTACATATTATTAAGATAGCGGCGGCTATCTTTTTTAATTGCGCCAACAAAAATGAGGCCGTGATATAAATTGACTTATATCACGGTCTCACAGGGAATTAGGTTAAATGAACTTATTTCAGCACCAAGGTTTATTGAATTTCAATCTGATGTTTAGTGGCTTCAGCAGATTTTGGTAGCGTAATCGTCAAAACGCCATCATTGTACTTAGCCGTAATTTTATCTTGAGCAACACCGGGTAGTTGATATTGCCGTGAGAATTGACCGTAGCGCCGTTCACGATGAACTAATTGATCGTTTTCGTCACGCTCGTCAGTTTTCTTTTCATTTTTAGCACTCACGGTGAGAATGTCATTTTGATAATCGATCTGCAAATTCTTTTTATCAATACCAGGTAAATCAATGGTTGCGGTGTAAGCTTTATCGTTTTCCTTAATATCAGTGCGCATTGCGTCACTGAAATCAGGGTCTTGGAAGCCATCATCAAAGAAGCCATGCGCTAGCCGATTGAAGAAGCGACCTGCGCCAAAATCCATTAAGTCATTTTGCCGATTCATTAAATCATTTGCCATAACAAAAGCCTCCAGTTATTTTTTTATTTTGTAGGTATTTGATTACCTTACAAATTCTATTATAGTCAAAGTTGGTCAGATTTCCAGTAATTAGCACTCAAACATTTAGAGTGCTAATTTGCAATTGTCCATTAGTTACTTGATAATAAGAGTATGAACGAACATGATACGGCTTAAATTATGGCATTAGCCGCGTAAATTTTTGCAATTAAAGTGAAAATATGTTTACCATAAGAAGCGTGATTTTAGATTTTTAAGAAGGTGATGAGCAAATGACATTACTAAAAATGTCGCATTTGAATAAGATTTATGGCGGCACAAAGGCTGTCGACGATTTTAATATGGAAATTGAAAAAGGCGAATTTATTTGTTTTATCGGGACGTCCGGTTCAGGTAAAACAACGACGATGCGGATGATCAACCGCATGCTTCATCAAACTTCAGGAACGATTGAAATTAATGGTGAAGATATTGCCAAGATGGATCCGGTAAAATTACGGCGAAAAATCGGTTATGTGATTCAGAACGTTGGTTTAATGCCCCATATGACGATTCGGGAAAACATTGTATTAGTACCAAAATTATTAAAATGGCCCGAAGAAAAGCGTAACGAAAAGGCCAAAGAAATGATTAAAATGGCCGAACTACCTGAAGATTATTTGGATCGCTATCCGGCTGAGCTCTCTGGTGGTCAGCAGCAACGAATTGGTGTTGTCCGTGCATTGGCAGCGGATCAGGATATTATTTTAATGGATGAACCCTTTGGTGCGTTGGACCCAATCACACGTGAATCTTTGCAAGATCTAGTTAAGGATCTACAAGAGCGTTTGGGCAAAACCTTTATTTTTGTGACCCATGATATGGACGAAGCGCTAACTTTAGCGACACGAATCGTGATCATGTCGCATGGTAAGCAAGTTCAGGTGGATACACCGGATAATATTTTACGTCATCCAGCTAATGAATTTGTAGAAAGCTTGATTGGTCAAGATCGTTTGATCCAAGCGCGGCCTAGTATTACGACTGTCGGTCAGGTTGCGACTAAGGCCGTTTCTGCCCGTGAATCGCAAACACTTAAAGAAGCGTTAGGCGAAATGCATAACAAGCGTGTTGATACGCTACTAGTGACTGATGATGACGGCGTACTGCGCGGCTTCGTTGGGATTGAACAAATCAACCAATATTACGGCACCGGTAAAGAAATTGGCGATATTATGGATAAAAACATCTTCTATGTAAAAGAAGATTCAGTTATTCGTGATACAGTTGAGCGGATTTTGAAGCGTGGTTTTAAAAACGTACCAGTAATTGATCATGACCATCACTTGGTTGGTATCGTAACCCGAGCGACGCTGGTCGATATGGTGTACGATGCGCTTTGGGGTGAATCCGATAAACCAGAAAAAGCGGATCAGCCGGATAAAGCCGAGGCAGGTGATCAAGCGTGATCGCATTCTTTCAAGAATTTGGCGGCCAATTACTGTTAAAAACCTGGCAGCATATTTATATTTCGGCGATTGCTCTATTTTTAGGGGTTATCGTGGCGATTCCATTAGGCGTGCTACTGACTCGCTATAAAAGAATCGCGGGCTTTACCATTGGCTTGGCTAGTGTTCTGCAGACAGTGCCAGCGATGGCCTTACTGGCAATGATGATTCCATTATTTGGGATCGGGGCACTACCAGCTATTGTGGCGCTATTCATCTATTCTTTATTGCCAATTCTACGCAATACTTATTTGGGTATGGAAAATGTTGACCCAACATTGCGCGATGCAGCTAAGGGGATGGGGATGAGTAACCTACAATCGATCATGCGCGTCGAGTTACGCATGGCAGCACCAGTGATTATGGCTGGTGTGCGTTTGTCGGCTACTTATGTGATTGCTTGGACTGCGTTAGCTTCATATATTGGCGCTGGCGGACTTGGTGATTTCATTTTTAATGGCTTAAATTTATACCGGCCAGATTTAATTTTAGGTGGCTCAATTCCGGTAATCATTTTGGCCTTGATTGTTGACTTCTTGCTTGGTCGGTTGGAGTTGTTGCTAACGCCACGAACGAAACAGGAGGGAAATTAATGCGTAAATCTAAATTATTTAAATTAACGCTACTCTTTCTGTCCTTGGTTATGGTTATGTCAGGCTGCGGTTTTCCTGGTCTTAGTAGTGACAGCAAAGATACAGTCAGAATTGCGGCTCAGAATACGACTGAACAGCAGATCATGGCGGCAATGCTACAACAATTGATTGAACACTATTCTAATTTGCATACGACGGTAATCAGTAATCTTGGTTCTGGCACGGTCAGTTTCAATGCGCAAAAACGTGGCGATGCTGATCTCACTGCTATTCGGTATAACGGGACGGATTTTCAAACTGTATTAAATGAATCTGGTGTTACTGATCCGGCCAAGGTTGACCAAACGGTGCGAAAAGAATTTAAAAGTAAGTACCATATGACTTATTTCCCGAGTTACGGCTTTGCCGATACGTATCAATTTATGGTCACGCAAAAGTTTGCTAAGGAACATAATTTGAATACGGTCAGTGACTTGAAAAAGGTTGCCCCTAGCATGAAGGTTGGGATCGATCAGATTTGGATGAATCGTAAGGGTGACGGCTATGCTGGTTTTAAGAAGGATTACGGCTTCAGCTTTGGCCGCGTGTACCCAATGCAGATTGGTCTAGTTTATAATGCCTTAGCGAGTGGTAAAATGGACGCCGTGTTAGGTTATTCAACGGATGGGCGTATCGCTAGTTATAATTTAAAGCTACTAAAAGATAATTTAAATTATTTCCCACCATACAATGCTAGTGTTGTCGTGAATGATTCGGCCTTGAAGCGTCATCCACAATTAAAAGGAATTTTGAATCGTTTAAATGGTAAAATTTCAGTGACAACAATGCAGCATTTGAATTATCAAGTCGATAATAACTTGCAAGAACCAGCAGTTGTTGCGAAGCAGTTCTTACAAAAACATAATTATTTTGAAAGGAGTGACGATTAATGCAAAGTATGAATATCTTAGAACAACTTTTCTATTATTTTGCGCATAATGGGATGTATGTGCTTGAGCAGTTTAATCGTCATTTTTTAATTTCAATTTATGGGGTGTTGCTGGCAGCAATTGTTGGGATTCCAATCGGCATCTTTATTGCGCGTAATCGCAAGCTGAGTGGTTGGGTGATCGGTATCGCCAATGTGATTCAAACAATTCCATCCTTAGCAATGTTGTCGATTATTATGTTAGGCTTGGGCTTAGGCGTAAATACAGTTATCGTGACGGTGTTCTTCTATGCGCTGTTGCCAATCATCAAAAATACCTATACTGGTATGGTCAACGTCAATAGTGACGTGTTAGATGCAGGTAAAGGGATGGGGATGACGCGTGTACAAGTGTTACGGATGATTGAAATACCGTTATCGCTGTCGGTGATCATGGCTGGCCTGCGTAATGCACTGGTACTGGCTATCGGTATCACCGCGATTGGCTCCTTCGTTGGTGCTGGTGGTCTAGGTGATATTATTATTCGTGGGACTAATGCGACGAACGGTGGTGCCATTATCTTAGCAGGGGCATTGCCAACTGCTTTAATGGCAATTATCGCTGATTTAGTGCTTGGTTTCTTCGAGAAAAAATTTGATCCCAGTACACGCAAAACAGCAAAGGATTAGCTGGGTGTAATCGCTTGCAATTGAGTGCAAGACCTGCTATATTTAAATTAAGGAAGACGGAGAGACTAATCAAGGTATGACGAGTTAGTCGTCACCTGTAGACGCCAACGTGAGATTGCGTAGAAAAACAATCAGCGTTGCGCTAAGTTAGTTAGGCAATTAGGGTAACGAATCGTATCGTGCTAGGTGAAACTAGCGAACGGCGCTGATCGCGGGATCAGGTTATCACGAAAGCTATAGTGATTGCGCTAAATCACTGAAAATTGGTCTCGGAAGTTGTCTTCCGCTAGTATCGATCCGCAGGCTGCATCAAGGCCTGCGGTTTTTTTGTGTTTTAAGGAGGCGATAATGATGCAAAAAAACGATCAAAATGATTGGACGGGTAACGGCGTGACTGAATATTCGGCCTATTTTGGGACACCGACGCATGATGATCATATTTTATTTGAATTGCTAACGGTTGGTGTATTTCAAGTTGGCCTAAGCTGGCAGGCAGCGGCCAGTAAGTTGCCGCTTTATCGGCGTGATTTTGCTGGTATGGTCATTACTAAGGTAGCTGCCTTTAGTGAAATCGATGTGGAGCGAATCGCTGCAGATCCAGCAATGATTCGTAATCCACGTAAAATTCAGGCGACTATCACCAATGCTCAAGCAATTATTATGGTGCAAAAGGAGTTCGGCAGCTTTGCCAATTATCTCTGGCAGTTTGTTGAGCAAGTGCCACTATTGATCACTTACGTGACGCCAGATGAAGTTGAAACGCGCTCAAGTTTAGCCAGTAAAGTTGCCCACGATATGAAACATCGCGGGTTTAAATTTGTTGGACCAGTAGTAACTCATATGTTTATGAAAGCTGCTGGACTGATTCAAGATGAGATTCTGGATCAATAAGTAGCCTGGCTGAACTGTAGCAAAATTTCTTATCCTGAAATAAGGAATTATAATTTGAAATCAGTAGTTAAAACGTGTAGCATAGTTCGTATACGAAATGTTCGCATACGAACTATTGTGAGGAGAACTGATTTGAAAAACGAAACACAAGTTAAAGATTTGATTCTGTCGTTGCGTTCGCTGCGCAAAGAAACACGGCGTATTTTTTATTTTCAAGCAACTAAACAACAATTGACGGAGAACTGGGTGATTGCCTTAGGCGCATTAAATACCAAAAATTCCAGCTCACTTGAAGACCTTGCGCACGCGTTACGACTTGGCAGCAGTACCACGTCGGGGATCGTTGACCGAATGGTAGCTGAAGCGCTAGTGACGAAGGAACGTGACCCGTTGAATAAGCGTAAGATCAATATTAGTCCAACCGAAAAAGGGATGCAGAAATACAAGGCGACTTATGCCGATTTTTGGGCAAAGTTGGCCCCAGTTAACGAGCTGGATACTGATAAGTTAGCAGCACTTTTGACCACGCAGACAGCATTATTGAAAAAGTTAGAAGGTATCGATTAGTGAGCACGACAAAGAGCAACCAGCGGATAATGCTAGTTTTGGTTATGGGGACGTTTTTGGCATTTTTAAATCAGACCTTGATGAATGTCGCTTTACCGAGTATTATGCGTTCCTTTAATATTTCCGCTGCTCAAGGGCAGTGGCTATCCAATGGGTATATGCTGGTCAATGGGATCATGGTGCCGCTAACGGCCTATTTGATTCAACGGTTCACGACGCGGCAACTTTATCTGGCAGCAATGAGTGTTTTTGCGCTAGGGACGATCATTGCGGGGCTGGCACCTAGTTATCTGATTTTGATCAGTGGCCGGATGATCCAGGCTGCTGGTGCGGGGGTAATTGCACCACTCATGAATGTTTCAATCATGAACATGTATGCGGCAAATAAACGTGGTACCGCAATGGGCTGGGTTGGTTTAGCCTTGAACTTTGCCCCAGCGTTAGGACCAACGATTTCTGGATATTTGGTTGTCCAATACAATTGGCGGTCACTATTTTATCTGGTTGCGCCGCTGATTATTTTAGACATTATTTTTGCAGCATTCATGTTGCGCAATTTAGGTGAAAGTAAAAAGCTAAAGCTAAATTGGAGTGGTGTTGTTCTATCGAGTCTTGGTCTGGGCGCATTATTGTTAGGCTTTAGTAATGCTGGTGGGGCACCTATTTTATCAAAAAGCGTGTTAGGCTTCAGTGTAATTGGACTGATCATTGTCGTGATCTTCGTCTACCAACAAACACATATTAGTAACAAGTTACTGAACTTTAATGTTTTTAAAAGTCATAATTTCATTATTGCTGTCGTCGTTAATGTGTTTTTGATGATGGCGTTGTACGGTGGGATGTTGCTGCTACCATTGTATATTCAAAATATCATGCATTACAGTGCTATTTATTCTGGTTTGGCAATGTTACCTGGGGCGATAATCATTGCCGTTATGTCGCCAATCAGTGGGCGCATGTACGATCAATGGGGCGCAAAATACCTTGCCTTCAGTGGGACGCTAGTTTTATTGTTGGGAACATTGATGTTAAGCCGTGTAACCTTGCATTCTAGTTTTGCCTATATCACGACTGCACAGGCTGTACGGCAGTTAGGACTGTCAGTGGTGACGATGCCGATTCAGACTGAGGCGTTCAATTCGTTACCGCAGGCGATCATCCCCGACGGTTCAGCGATGTACACCACGATTCGCCAGATTGCGGGTTCGTTTGGGACAGCTTTATTGATCGGAATTATGAGTGTTTTAGAGAAAAATAATATCGCGCAATTGGTGACGCAGCATAGTCGCAAGGTAGCCACACAGTTAGGCTCGTTGCAGGCGATCAAAACAACCTATCTAATTGCAGCAGTTTGCGTATTGATCAGTTGTTTACTCACATTAAGTTTCAAAAAGCGCGCAGAACTAGATTAAGCTAAATAAATAAGTAAAGTGCAGAAAAAGTCTAACTTTTGCGCTTTACTTATTTTTTATGCCCTAAATCAACGTTCCAAATTATAAGTGTGAATTTGATTAGAAAATAAAATAATCAAAAAAACTTAAATGCTGATATATAGGGACTTACTATCAACTTTTTGTGAATATTATGAGAATTCACGTTGACGAGTACGTGAATTTATGTTAGTTTATTAAAAACAAATTAGAATTCTAATTTATTAATACATAGGAGATGGAGACATATGAAAGGTAAAAAATTTTTCGCCATGCTGGGCGCCGTCGCAGCAACTGGCTTATTATTAGCTGGGTGTAGTGGCAGCGGGAGTGCTGCAGGCGGCGGCAACAAACAATCAGGTAATACGATCAAAATTGGTGGTAACTTTGAGCTTTCTGGTAGCGCGGCTGCATATGGGCAAGCAATGCAACGTGGGACTAAATTAGCCATCAAGCAAATCAATAAAGACGGTGGGGTCAAGGTCGGTAACAAGAAGCTGAAACTAGAGTTAGTTCAAAAAGACAATAAGAGCGATAACTCACAAGTTGCTTCCGTTGCCTCTAACTTAACAACCCAAAGTAAAGTTGTTGCTACTGTCGGCCCAATCACATCTGGTGCCGATTTGGCTGCTTTACCTAACCAGACTAAAGCCAAGGTACCATTTATCACACCTGGTGGGACGCAAGATGCTTTAACAGTACAAAAGAATGGTAAGGTGCAGCCTTATATTTTCCGGTCTTGTTTTGAAGACAGTTATCAAGGTAAGGCTTTAGCTAAATACGTTTATAACAATATGAAGTTGAAGAAAGTTGCTATTTTAGCTGATAAGTCGACTGATTATGGTCAAGGATTAACGAAAGCCTTCAAGAAAGAGTTCAAGGGGCAAGTTGTTCAAACTGAATATTATCAGGCTGGCGATAAAGATTTCCAAGCTTTATTAACAAAAATGAAGGGCAAGAACTTTGATGCCATCTTCGTTCCTGGTTACTATTCTGAAGCAGGCTTGATCGTTAAGCAGGCACGGCAAATGGGTATTACGCAACCAATTTTAGGTGCTGATGGTTTCGCTGATCCAAAATTAGTTAAAATTGCCGGCAAAGAAAATGCGACTAACATTTATTACACGACCCATTTTGATGCTAAGGCCAACAATAACGCTAAGGCAGCAGCTTACATGGCCTTGTACAAGAAGACTTACCACGAACAAGCTGGGACCTTTGATGCTTTAGCTTATGATGCAACTTACATGATCAAACAAGCAATTGAAGATCAAAAATCAGCTGATTCCACTAAAATCGCTACTGGTTTAGCTAACTTGAAGAACTTCAAGGGTGTTACTGGTACGATCACCATGGACAAGAAACATAACCCGCAAAAGCAAGTTATCATTTCTAAGGTTGAAGAGGGTAAAGAAGTTAGCGCTACGGCAGTTAAATAATAGCATCACTATTTTAATCGTAGTGTTCAAGAATCGCTGAAACTCATTGCTGAAAAGCATGATTTTCAGCGTTTCTTAGCTTAATGGATAATTAGTAATCTAATTACGGGTAAATTAATCACAAGCTCATAATTATAATCGTTTTTAAAATTATTAAGGGGGACTTGCCTGTGCAGACAGTCTTACAACAACTGGTGAATGGTTTATCATTAGGTAGTATTTACGCTTTGCTAGCGCTGGGCTACACCATGGTTTACGGCATCATCAAGTTGATCAACTTCGCTCATGGCGATATTTATATGTTAGGTGCGTTCTGGGGCTACTACGTCATTCATCAGTGGCATTTTAGCTTCTGGCCCGCCTTATTGTCAGCAATGGTCTTTTGTGCTTTAGCTGGGGTGATCATCGAGTATTTAGCTTATCGACCGCTACGCAATTCACCACGAATTGCCGCGTTGATCACGGCAATCGGTGTTTCGTTCCTGTTGGAAAATGGGATGTCGTACTTGTTCAGTTCTAACGTACGTAGTTTTCCACAAGTCATGGATGTTAAAAGCTATAATTTGTTTGGCATTAAAGTATCCAATATTCAAGTTTTGATTTTAGTCGTTTCCATTGTATTAATGATCTTATTGCAATTAATTATTCGCCGCACAAAAATGGGTAAGGCAATGCGGGCTGTCAGTGTTGATCCTGATGCAGCACAATTGATCGGTATCAATATTGATCGGACCATTTCCTTTACCTTTGCGTTAGGCTCTGCCTTAGCCGGCGCTGCTGGTGTCATGATTGGGTTATATTACAACTCAATTGATCCATTAATGGGAATGACGCCTGGGATCAAAGCCTTTGTTGCCGCTGTATTAGGTGGGATCGGCTTGATTCCAGGGGCCGCATTAGGTGGCTTCGTCATCGGTATTTTGGAAACAGCCACGCAGGCGTTAGGTTTTTCCGCCTTCAAGGATGCGGTGGTTTATGTTGTTTTGATCATTATCTTATTGGTTCGCCCTGCCGGTATCTTAGGTAAGAATATCAAAGAGAAAGTGTAGGTGGCAGCGATGAAAAAGAATTTAAAATACAATGCCATTTGGCTTGCCATAGCGGTTGTCGGCTATGTCTTGATCTACGCTTTAGAAATGGTTGGTGTGATCGATCAGTTTGGTGAAACAACCTTAGTTTTAATCGGCATCAATATTATCTTAGCGACTAGTTTGAACTTAGTCATTGGTTTTGCCGGCCAATTTTCATTGGGTCACGCGGGCTTTATGGCGTTAGGCGCTTATAGTTCTGCGTTAGTAACGCAGGCCATTCCAACGGTTGGTGGCTTTTTAATTGGTTTATTAGTTGGTATTATCGTTTCTGGGATTGTTGCCTTAGTCGTTGGGATCCCAACTTTACGGTTAAACGGTGACTATTTAGCCATTGCAACGATGGGTGCGGCTGAGATCATTCGGATTATTTTAAATAATTTGAAAATCACTAACGGACCTGCTGGGTTGTACAATATCCCCATGTTAGCAAATTGGGGCACGGTTTATGTATTAGTGGTTATTACAACCTTGATCATCGTTAACTTTGTTCATAGCCGTAATGGTCGTGCCGTTATGTCTGTGCGTGAAGATGAAATTGCCGCTGAATCAATCGGTATCAATACCACTAAATACAAGATCATCGCCTTTGTCTTAGGTGCCGCAATTGCCAGTATTGGTGGTGCGTTACACGCAAACTATATTCAGACGATCAATCCAACTGATTTCGGGATCATGGAGTCGATCAATATTTTGATCATCGTCGTTTTAGGTGGGATCGGTAGTATTACTGGGACTTTTGTGGCCGCCTTTGTTCTGGGCTTGCTGGACATGGTTTTGCAAAACTTTGGGACGTTACGGATGGTGTTATATTCCTTAGCACTGATCTTGATCATGGTGTTCAAACCATCTGGCCTGTTAGGTACATGGGAATTCTCCGTTCGCCGGTTATTTACCCATAAAAAAGCGAAGGGGGATGCGTAGTCATGGCCTTACTTGATGTTAAAAATTTGACCAAAAACTTTGGTGGCTTGGCTGCCGTTTCCGATGTCACCATGCATTTAGACAATAATGAATTAGTTGCCTTGATTGGACCAAATGGTGCTGGTAAAACGACGCTGTTCAACTTGTTGACTGGCGTGATCATTCCCTCTGAGGGGACAGTTAGTTTGCAGACTGACAATGGTCTGCAAGTGTTGAACAAACAAAAACCGTACAAAATTGCGGCAGCCGGAATGGCACGTACCTTCCAGAATATCCGTTTGTTCAAGGATCTGACTGTGGAAGAAAATGTTTTGATCGCTATGACCGATAAAAACAAGGAAGGGTTCATAGAAAGTGTCTTCCGTTTACCGGGTTTTTATAAGAAAGAAGCAGCCTTACACGAGCAAGTGGTTGAACTGCTAAGTATTTTTAAAATGGAAAACCAATTGGATACGTTAGCGCGTAACTTACCTTATGGGGCGCAGCGGCGTTTGGAAATTGTCCGCGCCTTAGCCACCAAACCAAAAATTTTATTTCTCGATGAACCAGCAGCAGGGATGAATCCAGAAGAAACAGCTGATTTGACACGGTTGATCCAGCAAATTCAGTCTGAATTTCATATTACTGTTTTATTGATCGAACACGACATGTCTTTAGTGATGAACTTAGCAGAACGAATCTATGTTTTAGAATACGGTAAATTGATTGCAGAAGGTACGCCGAAAGAGATCCAAGGTAACCAGCGCGTGATCAACGCATACTTAGGAGGTGGCGAGTAATGGCCTTATTGAAAGTGACTGACTTGTCCGTCAATTACGGTGTGATCCAAGCGGTAAAAAAAGTTAATTTTGAAGTTAATACAGGTGAGATCGTCACGTTGATCGGCGCAAATGGTGCTGGTAAAACGACTATTCTAAAGACGATTTCTGGCTTGTTACGACCATCTGGTGGTACGATTACCTACGAAGACCAAGAAATACAAAAATATAAGTCGCAGAAAATTGTTGCTGCAGGTATTTCACAAGTACCAGAAGGACGCCATATTTTTCCTGGGTTAACCGTGGTTGAAAACTTGCAAATGGGTGCTTTTTTGCGTAAAGATCGTGATGGTATTAAAACTGATTTTGATATGGTTTTCGATCGTTTTCCTGTTTTGAAGGAACGGCGCAATCAGGATGCGGCCACGTTATCTGGTGGCGAGCAACAGATGTTAGCCATGGGGCGTGCGCTAATGGCCAAACCAAAATTGATTTTGTTAGACGAGCCATCAATGGGCTTGGCCCCAATTTTTATCAACGAAATTTTCGATATTATTCGTGTTATTCAGCAGCAAGGTACTACCGTGTTATTGATCGAACAAAATGCTGCCAAGGCTTTAGCGATTGCGGATCGCGGCTATGTGTTGCAAACAGGCAACATTTTGATGAGTGGTACGGGGAAAGAATTACTCGCCAACAATGACGTACAGAAAGCTTACTTAGGGGGTTAGGAAGTATGAGTGTAGCAGATTACATGACGAAAAAACTGATCACTGTGCGGCCAGAAACGCGGATCAACGATGCTGTCGACTTGATGAAGGAAAATGACATTCATCGCTTGCCAGTATTGGACGGCGGTCAATTAGTCGGTTTAGTGACGGAAGGTATCATTCAAGCCGCTTTACCATCAAAAGCCACTAGTTTATCAGTGTATGAAGTTAATTATTTACTGAATAAAACCACGGTCGCTGACGTGATGGAAAAGGATGTACGGACTATACCGGCTGCTGCCGTTTTGGAAGATGCAATTTACCAAATGCGTCATTACAAAATTGGGGTACTGCCAGTTGTTGATAATGGCCAGTTAGTTGGGATCATTACCAATAACGATATTTTCGATGCTTTCCTAAATATTGCGGGCTACGATCAAGGCGGCACCACCGTCACGATTAAAGTGACCCAAAACGTGGCTGGCTTCCTAGCCAAGGTCAGCGATGCACTAGCTGAGCATAACTACAATATTTTAACGTTGATGGTCACTGATCGTGCGGATATTCGGTTGATTGAATTGCACGTTGCTACCACAGACGAAGTTGGCGTTAAAGCTGCGTTGACTGGGGCTGGCTTCGAACTGCTTTAAAAGCCTGAAAAAGTAATCGAATAGTTGCTTTAGACGCTACTCCTTTGTAGATAGGCAGACCAATCATTACGGTCTGTTTGTTTAGAAAGGAGTTTTTGTCTGGCGTGTGAGTTGGTATTGCCGAATGATAAGCGCCTTTTTGGTGAGTGTAATTCGTCGGGGAACGTTGGGTATCGGAAACACACAAACACAATGTTTTAAGTACTGTTGTGAAATATAAGTCACCAGAAATTAATTTTATTGCGTGCAAAATGATGATATTCTATAGATATAGGTCACGCAACTAGGTGGCTGATACTAGACGAAACTCACTAGATAAGGATGACTTAAATGGCAGCAAAAAAATATTACGCCATCGCCAAAGGTAGACAAACTGGCGTCTTTTATACAACTTGGACAGAAGCCAAGCGGTTTGTTGAAGGCTTCAAAGGTGCGCGTTACAAAGGCTTTACCGACAAAACAGCTGCTGAAGCGTGGTTGAAAGAAGGCGCGTCAACAGCTAAAGCAGCCAAGGCTGCACCGACAGAGAATCAGCCGTTGCCGGCAAATGCTATTCAGATCTACACTGACGGCGGTTCACGTAATACGGGTAACGTTCAAGGCGGCCACGTTAAAAGTGGCGACAGGGCTGCTTGGGCCTATTTAATCGAGTACCAAGGCCAACAAGTTAGTGATTCAGCTGGCGAGTTTGGTGCAACGAACAATAAAATGGAAATTACCGCGCTAGTCGAAGGCTTACGTAAAATTAAAGCGACCTGGGGCACTGCTTTGCCCATCGTGGTCATCGCGGATTCGCGCTACGTGCTAAATGCAATCACTAAAAATTGGTTAGCCGGCTGGCAGCGGCGTGGTTGGCAACGTAGCGGCAATCAACCGTTAGCCAACAAGGAATTATGGCAACAATTAGCCCAGCTTTTACGCGAGTTTAAGCATCTTGATTATCGCTGGACTAAGGGGCACGCTACTAACGCAGGTAATGTCTTTGTTGACGCAGCATTGAACCGCACGATGGATCAATTGACGCCGACACAGCTACATCCAGTCGCTGCTACAACGACAAAAAAGCCTGCAGCGGCAGTTAAAAAGCCCGTTGCACCAGTAACTGAAGTGACGGAGAAAAGTCACCGCGCGTCGGCTGAATCAATGAAAGCTATTCGAAAACAGCTCAATGAAATGGGCTATTTGCAAAAGCCTGGAAATGAGGATTAGATGCAGCGTTTAATTTCCGTATTGTTTTATGTAGTAGTGATCATAATAGTGGGTTACGTCATGCTGCAATATAGTGATTGGTTCTGGCTAGGTGCAGCTGGTTTGTTAATGTTGTTGAGTGTTGGCTTAGGCCGAATAATGCGCAAACGGTGAATTTTACACTAATTTAACCAAAACGCGTTTGAGTTTTCTGGACTAATTGTGGTAGGCTGTAATGAGTTATTCTGAAGAAAGACGGTAAATGCATGCAACGAAGTAAGCCGAAAAAGCATCATTGGATACGCTGGACCATCCTAACGCTACTGGCGATTATTTTAGTCAGCGGTGGTGTCTTTGTGTACCGCATTTATCACGTCACCGAAACGAGTTTTAATAAGATGTACGCGACTAATGGGCAAACACCCGCCAATGCCATCAAAAACGGACGCTCATTTTCCGTGCTGATCCTTGGTGTCGATACAGGCGCTGACGGTCGAATTGATAAAGGAAACTCAGATACGCTAATGGTGGCGACGGTCAATCCAAAAACGCATAAAACGGTATTGCACAGTATTCCGCGCGATACATTGACGGAAATGGTTGGCGATAAAAAGCGTAATATGCAAAAGCTGAATGCCGCTTATAATTTAGGCGGTTCTAAAATGGCTAAGGCGTCGATCAGTAAGCTGCTGGGTATTCCAATCGACTATTATTTAACCATGAACATGGGTGGCCTAGAAACCATGGTCGATGCTGTCGGCGGTGTTACCGTCACTAGTAATTTAACGTTTACGTTTAATAATATTACGATCCAAAAAGGCACGCACCATTTGAACGGCAAGGAAGCCTTGAGTTATGCCCGGATGCGTTATGACGATCCTAAGGGTGACTATGGGCGCCAATTACGGCAGCAAGCTGTGATTCGTGCTGTAGCTAAGAAATTGGCGTCAACGGATGGTTTAGCGCGCTATCAGAAATTAATGAAAGCACTAGAGCCTAACGTGCGGACGGATGTCCCATTTAGCCAACTCGTTCGTGGGGGCCTAAAATACCGCCACAACATGGACCATATTTCCTCTAAGCAATTACAAGGCACTGATGCTTGGATCAATGGCAGCTCTTATCAAATTGCCACAACGGCAGCCTTAAATAAAACGTCCAGTGAATTACGACAAGAATTGGCGTTGCCAGCGAAAAAGGTCAACAATGAAGAAACCAAGTTGAACGCATTAAATCCGACATTTGACGGAAAAAATAGCCAATTATATAACACCTTTGGCCTAGACACCGTTTACTATACGGAAAACACGTACTAAAATAGCCGCTTAGCATTATTGCATGGCGGTAACAAAAAACAGCTAGACTACCATTGCGGCGGTCTAGCTGTTTTTATAATGAGTTACAGTTTTGCCAAGAAATCAAGTGCAGCGCTGTAATCAGGTTCGTTAGTTTGTTCGCTGATCAATTCACGGTAAACAATTTTGCCGTTAGCATCAACGATGAAAATTGAACGGCTATTAATACCAGCTTCGGGAATGAAAACGCCCATTGCACGACCAAATGTTTCTTCGGCGTCAGAGAGCATTTCCATTTTCTTAACGCCTTCTGCAGCACACCAATCAGCTTGTTCGGCGTTAGTATTAGTGGAGACGGTTACGAAGCGAATGTTTGGCACCTTATCAGCATCGCCATTAAAGTGTTTGGTTTGGACACTGCAGACGCTAGTGTTGATATTAGGAATAACGCTAATCAAAGTTGTTTGACCAGTAAAGTCTGTTGCTGTCAGTGTTTTACCATCTTTATTAGTTAATTTAAAATCAGGTAATTGACTACCGACTTCAGGAGCTGTACCAACAGTTGTTAAGGGATCACCATGCATTGTAACGTTCAATTAACTCACCTCATCATTATATTTGATAGCCCTATCATAACACGAATTCTAATTGTACACAATTTATTACCGTAAAAAAATAAGCGTTCACCGCTTATTTTGTATATTCAATCGTATAGCTGCCATCACCATTGGGGCTGACGGTAAAATTACTGTAGCCTTCAGCCATCCAGGTTGAGGCGTTGGCACGTCCCCAGGCAACAGCTTCACTAGTTGAGGAGAAGGTTTTACCATCGCCACCAGCACTACTGTCAGCGCTACTGTCAGCGCTACTATCGGCTGAACTGCTATCAGTTGAGTTGCTATCGGTAGTAGTGTCACTGCTATCAGTAGTTGAGCTACTTGATTTAGCTTTATGGCTGGTTGCTTCGCTTGAACTAGCTACGGCACTGCTAGATTCGCTGGCAACCGCAGTCGTTGGTTCTGCAGCTTGGTTATCGTTGGCAATACTGGAAAATTCAGCGTAAACACCGAAAGCGACGATCAACACGACGATAATGATCAGGGACCAGCGATGACGCGTGATAAATGATTGGCGTGGTTGATCATGCACGGCACTAATTGGTTTTGTATTGTGCGGCGGTGGCGTTGTTTGCTTAGCGTTACTACGTTGGGCGCGGGTTTGCTTGGCGGCGTGCCGCGCCATCCGACTAGTTGGTTTATCGTCTTTACTCATTCAAAAAGCTCCTTTTATCAAAGCGGGTGTGTCTAAAATTGTACCATGCTGAGCAACAGGATGCAGTTTTGCGGCTAGTTATTTAGGATTATTTAACCAAGTCAGCGTTAGTTCTAGCAACTGATCCAGTGGTTGTACCACTGGGTCGACTAGGTGCATGTGAACAGCATGAGCGTATTGTAACACATCACTGTTGATCAATAAAATAGCTAATGGGACAGGAAGCGGCCGGAAAATAGCGTTCATTTGGCCTCGCTCAATTACGGCTTGTAATTCAGGAAAAATTAAGTTTTGTTCAGCTGCGGGTACTGATAATTGGTCCAACAATGGTGAATCGAGAAACTGTTGTAAGGTTGCCAGTTGGCGCGATTGGTCCTGCGTAAATTGATAAAGTGCCCGCATATAGATTTGTACTTGTTGCGCAGGAGTTGAGACTAAATTTAATTTTTCAGCCAAATATTGCTGTAGCTCAGCGCGTTGATGCTGGAAAACATGGCGCAGTAAATCTTCTTTATCGGTGAAATAAATATAAATCGTGGACGGATAGACTTTGGCAGTGGCGGCAATCTTAGCCATTGTAATGCCACTTAGGCCAACTTGTAGAATCAACTCAGTGGTACTATCGATGATCTGGTTATATTTTTTTTCGTCTTTTTTTCGCATAACTGAAGTATAAGGGAAGGGGCTGTTTTGGTCAAAACAGTTAATTGAATTTAACAACTCCTAAAAATGTTCTCCAAGTGGCGCTTGATTTCAGCGTTCAACGTGTCTTCGGTGAAAATAAGCAATAGCGGATAGCGCTGAACAAAAAAAGAACTTCTGCCAAGAATAGCAGCAAGTTCTGAATTTATCGTTATTACATTGTCATATCAACTTCGTTAGTTAAGCTTGCAACTTGGCTGGTTGCGTTAAATACCCGCGTGACGCGTGTGACCCAGAGATCAGCAGGTAATTCTTCCTTAAACATGATTTCTAGAACTAAAACCATTTGGTGGGCTAATACTTGCGCGGTCAGTGAATCAGTTAAGCGTTGGTCGATCAAGGCTGCCTGAATACCCGCCTCATAAGTGGCCCACATCTGTAATAAACGATTGCTAAGCTCAGGATTGCGAATCACGTTGGCCATAAGTTCACGCGTGATCAGCATTAAATTGGTCGTGGTTTCATCGGTCGGCAAGGTTTCAGTGAATTGATGAAATGCTGGCCATAAGTTAGCAACGGATGTTTGTTGTTGAATTAGATGACGAACACCACTAAGCAACGTGGTTTCGTTGTTGAACATAATATCGTCTTTGCTTTTGAAATAAGTAAATAGCGTTTTTGGTGCGATACTGGCTTGCTTCGCGATTTCGGCAACCGTTACTTTATCAAAGCCTTTCTCGTCGAATAAGTGCATCGCGACAGCAACGATCTCCTGCCGCTTGAGCGCTTTTTTGCGTTCACGCAGTCCCATAAGTAATGCCTCCAATTAATTGTTATAACCCGTTCAATATATATTGAGAATATACGAGTTAATAGCTCCCAATAACGCGTGGTAGCGCATTTTGATAGTTAACACGTAATTACATTACCAAATTATACAGCATCAAAGAAATAGTTGGGTAAATTCTGTGTAGATTTAGCAAATTATAGGCAAATTCTCATTGACTTCCCATTCAGGACTCATCGTTAGACCTAGGATTGTACCAACTTGAATGTTTACGGTACCAATTGAATAGGCGGCTGATAATGATCTTCAAGACAGCATAACCGGGGATGCCTAAAATAACGCCGACTAAGCCAAATAATTTACCAGCAGTTAATAGCACGATTGCGATGGTGACTGGATGCATCGCCATATTGCTGCCCATCACCAGTGGCGAGATCACTTGAGTTTCCAACAGCCATTCAATGAAGAAGACAACGATAACAGCAAAGAACATTTGCAGCGAAGTTAGGCCACCGATGATCAAGGCTGGGATCATGGCCAAGGTGGAGCCAAGATAAGGAATTAAATTTAATGGGCCTGCTAGTAAGCCTAGAACTAGAGCAAAACGCAAGCCGATGATGCTATAGCCAACCATAAAAATAATGGAGACGAAAAAGGCTACCGTGATCTGGCCTTGAATATATTGGCCGACCTTAGTGCTGATTTCATTGAGTAGATCTAACAAGGTGGCACGGTAGCGTCTAGGCAATAATTTAGCCACATAATCTGGAAAATGACGGCCGTCTTTGAGCATGAAAAAAAGCAAAAATGGAGCAGTAGCAAGCGTGATCACAATATTACCAACGGCATTAATGATCGTGCCTAACTGGGAAAAAGTACCGTCGATCAAGTTGCCGTTTTTACCACCAAAGAATTTCGTGATATCATTACCAATCTCATTCATATCAATAAAGTCAGGCCAGTGCTGTTCATCGGCAATATTAGTGACGACTTTGGTCAGCTCACGCCAATATTGCGGTGCTGAGCTAGCAAAACTTTGTACCTGTTGTTGCACTGCAGGAATAAATTGGCGCATGCCTAAGCTGATGAGCAACACTAAGATGATAAATAAACCGGCAATCGTCAGCACACGTTTAACGTGCCAACGGCGTTCTAATAAATTGACCAGTGGCACCATTAAGTAATATAAAACGCCAGCAACAATAAAAGGCGGCGCAATCGTCGCTAAAAACTGACCTAGCGGATCAAGTAGCCAAGTTAATTTAGTGGCGATCCAGATCACCACTAAGCCTAATAAAATATTAAGTAGATAGATGGTTCCCTTATTATTGAGAAAAAGTCGTGCGAACCAAGTCGTCGGTTTGTTCGGCATAAGTAGCGCCTACTTTCTTAATATAATTGTAGCTCTAGCATAGCATTATTACTGTCATAACACAGCTAAAGTACTAATGCAGCAAGTAGTCTAGGGTTACCGTGCCAGCTGCTTTGGCGGCAATCAGGATGCTTTTTTCATTCAGCAGAAAGTTCGGGCTGTGATGAGGATGAGTAAGATGGTCAGTCGGCATACAACCAACATAGAAGAAACAGCTTGGCACCTGTTGTGCGTAATAGGCGAAATCCTCTGACGGATCTTGGGGGCCATAATCGGTAACCGCGCTGATTTCTGGAAGTGCAGCTTGGTTTAGCGCAGCGACAACTTGTTGTGTTAATTGGGGGTCGTTAACTAATACAGGATAATTGTCGTCGTAATCCAGTTGTGCAGTGACGCCGAACATGGCCTCAACGCCGTGAATAATTTGTTCAATTTGCGCACGAATTAATTTACGCGTGCTTTCCTGCATAACGCGAACGTCACCTTTGATCGTGACGCTTTCTTTAATGGCGTTGAAACTGCCAACACCATCGAAGGAGCCGATGGTCACACTGGCCGTTGCGAAAGGATCAATTCGACGTGCAACTACGGTTTGTAGCGCGGTAACAAAATAACTACCGGCGACAATGGCGTCATTGGCCAATTGCGGCATCGATGCATGACCGCCTTTACCGATGAATTTTACGGTAAAATTTGAGCGGCCAGTTTGACTCTCGCCTAAATGATAACCAATCGTGCCGGTAGCCATCGAGGTCATTACATGGGCACCAATCACGTTATCAACGCCATCAAGACAGCCAGCAGCAATCATACTTTTGGCACCACCAGGAGAAACTTCTTCAGCCGGCTGATGCAAAATACGAATCGAGCCACGCAATTGGTCCTTTAGTGCAATCAAATTTTTCGCCAGCACCAGTAAATAAGCGGTGTGGGCGTCATGACCGCAAGCATGCATAACGCCTGGGTTCTGTGATTTAAAAGGTAAATCGTTGTCTTCTTGTACTGCCAACGCATCAAAGTCGGCGCGCAATGCTAATTTAGGTCCCGGCCGACCGCTATCGATATCCACCACGATGCCATAACCAGTGCCGCAATCATGTACTTGGCAGTCTAAGTCTTGATAAAATTGTTTGATGTAAGCTGCAGTTTTTTGCTCATGAAATGATAATTCGGGATGCGCATGTAAATGTCGACGAATGGCGATCATTTCAGCTTCAGCGGCATCTAAACGGGCCATTAGTTCAGTTTGTAAATTCATTAGTTAGCTTCCTTTCACATTAGAACACTTTAAATATAGCATAGAAAAAGCTAAAATATTGAGTTCGGTGTTTGGTCCATTAGCTCCGAGCAAAGATAGTAGCGTCAAATGTGGCCCCAATGGTAATATAATGAAGCAAACGCTTTCGCAATAATTTTTTCAGCTGTAGGATTATATGATCACTGTAGTAAAACAATGGCTGTCGTAGAACAAATCTGGTTGTTGTATTTTAGAAATCATAAAGGAGTAAAGCTTATGACTAGTGAACAGCGCCGTGACCCACTTAAGGACGATTTATTGACCCCGGAAAATGCTGCCTTTTTACTCATTGACTATCAACCAATTCAAGTTAATTCAATCAATTCAATGAATCGCTCGCAAATGGTAAAAAATGTGAGCTATGCGATTAGGTTGATGCAAGCTTTCAAAATTCCTATTATTTTGTCCACAGTTAATGTTAAGACGCATAAAAATCCCGATACAATTCCACAGCTTAAAACATTGATGCCTGATGTTCCCAGCTATGATCGTACAACAATCAATGCTTGGGAGGATGAAGAATTTTATGCGGCGGTTAAAAAAACTGGGCGCAAGAAATTAATTATTGCTGCACTATGGACGGAAGCTTGTCTAACTTTCCCGGCAATGGATGCATTACGTGAAGGTTTTGATGTTTATCCAGTAGTCGATGCTGTCGGTGGCACAACTAAAACTGCACACGATGCTGCATTGCGACGGGTAGAAAATGCTGGGGCACAACCAACAAGTATTCCGCAACTAGCGTGTGAATTGCAACGCGATTGGAATCGCGCTAGCACAGTGGCTGATTTTTCTGATGTTTTAACAGATTTTGGGGCTTTTTTACATTTCTCGTAACAACTATCTATTTAAAATCAAAGTAAGCGTCACTGGCATTTTTGCTAGTGGCGCTTTTTCAGAAAATAAAAAATGTTTTTATTGATATCAATGGCTTTTAGCCAATACACGAACATTAAATGTAAATTCAGCCTTGAATATTCCTAATCGTAGCACTATACTATTTTCAACCTATTTGTTCGTCTATTGCCGGTAAATACGAACGTAAAATCATTTATCGACTTAAACTAGGGTAATAAACGAATGATTAGGCGAGTTGGATAGTGCTCTGAAATAGATTTTTGGTTAAATATCAGGAACATCAAAAGTTATTAGCGTTCCTTAGCTAATAACTTAACCTTATACTGTGGAATAGAGGAAAACATTGTGGCAAGCGAGAAAAATTTAATTATCGGACCTGATGAACCGCTGAAGAATCATACTGCAGCAGTGCTAGGGCTGCAGCACGTATTAGCAATGGATGTTTACGTGCCACCGTTTATCATTGCTGGGTTATTGGCAATGAGTATGGATGCTAAAATGGGTCTGATTCAAGCCACTTTTTTTGCTGCGGGGATTGGAACCATTTTGCAAACTAAGTTTTTTATGAAAATGCCTATGACACAGGGACCTTCGTTTGTACCAATTGGTGCCATTGCGGGTATTTATTTAGCTAATGGTGGTGGCCGCAACGGCTTAGCCACAGTGTTCGGCTCGTTGTTAGTGGGCGCTGTTTTAGTGATTCTATTTGGCCTAACTGGTTTCTTTCAGAAAATCATTCGTAAATTGGTGCCGTCATTAGTCGGTGGAACGATCATTACCGTAGTTGGTTTATCACTAATTCCTTCGGCTTTAAACGATAATATTTTTCATGCAAGTGGTAATTTAAATCAGAATGTTTTACTAGGTGTGTTGACTGCTGCCATTTTAGTTACCTGCGTTGCAATCAGTTTGCGGTTTCCGCGGTTGGAACGTATTTTTAAGGTGAGTTCGATCATCATTGCGTTGTTAGGTGGGTCAATTATTGCAGCCGCGATGGGGCGTTTCTCTTTTAAAACAGTGGCGGCTGCGCCATGGTTTAGTTTGCCGCATTTTGCGGTGACCAGTTACGGTTTTCATTTTTCATTATCGGCGATTTTGACTATGGTCATTATTTATGCAGTGTTGTTGACGGAAACATCAGGCACGTGGTTCGCCATGAGCGCTGTATTGCATCAACCGATGACAGATAAGCAATGGAATCGCGGTATTATTGGCGAAGGTATCAGTTGCTTGATTGCTGCCTTGGCTGGCGCAACACCAGTAACGGGGTACTCAACCAATGCCGGCGTTGTTTCGATTACCGGTGTTGCCAGTAAAAAAGCCTTTGTTGCCGCCGGCGTTTGGTTTATCGGTTTTAGTTTTATTGGTAAATTAGCGGCATTTCTAGCGGCAATTCCAGCTGCCGTTATCGGCGGGGTCTTCGCCATTATTTGTTCAACGATTATGTTGAGTGGTTTGCAAGTGATTCGCCAGCAAGAATTTGCTGAACGTGATCTTTATATTCTTGGAATTCCAATTATTATGACCTTGGCATTAATTTTAATTCCAAGTCAATTAACCAAGGAAGCACCGCAAATGATTCAATATTTACTTAGCTCACCAATTGCGGTCAGTGCGTTATTGGCTATTGTGCTGAATCAAATTTTACCGAAAAAAATGGTTGCTAAGACAGCAATGCCCGTTGAAGATTAATTAGCTTAGCGCTATACTACTTAGTATTGACTTGGGCCTCAAACGACTGCTTGTAGTATTTTGCAAGGAATGCTGTACTGACAAGATAGTCGTTGCAGGCAACACAACATAGGTATCTTTACGGATGCCCTTAATTAAATAAGTATTTGCTATAAGTTAGTGACGTCACACTTGAGTTGAGTGTGGCGTTTTTTTTCAAATACTTAGTTAAACTTACATTTGAAAGCAGGGATGAATGATGCAACAGCGTCTTTCCCGCGCGACAATTTTAAGTATTATCGCGACGGGATTATTGAGTTTTATGGGAACTTTGGTGGAAACATCGCTTAATGTAACCTTTGCGACTTTGACCAAGCAAATGAACGTTAACTTGGCAACGATTCAGTGGCTGACCACTGGCTATTTACTGTTAACGACTTTAACCATGATTGCGTCGGCCCATTTAATTAAACGTTATCCGGTTAAAACATTATTTTTAGTCGCAATTACTTGTTTTACGCTGGGTGATTTATTGAGTGCAGTAGCGCCTAGTTTCCCAATTATCCTATTAGGTCGTTTGATTCAGGCTTTTTCAACTGGCTTGTCGATTCCACTGATGTTCCACATTATTTTAACGTCAGTACCACCGCGGCGTTTAGCGACTTATAACGGTATGGCCGCAATGCTGATTGCGTTGGGCCCTGCGTTAGGCCCAACTTATGGCGGTTTACTGACCGCAGCATGGTCGTGGCGAATGATTTTTTGGTTACTACTGCCGCTGATCGTGATCATTTTCTTTATTGGTTTGTTTAATTTGGACTTACAGCCATTGGCGCGCCAAGATCGGTTTGATTTCTGGGGTTTTGGTATACTGGCATTGATTTTATTCTTAGTTGACTATACGTTTAACCGTGCGGCTAAGGTCGGCTTTCTCAGCTGGCATTTCTGGGGCTTATTACTGGTCAGCATTATATTGATGCTTGGTTTTTATATTTATAACCAGCATTCTAGCCGGCACTTGATCGACTTTTCGATTTTGAAAAATGGCATCGTCAGCTGGCATTTATTAGGCTATTTCTTATTGCAATTCATCAATATCGGTTTAGCATTTGTTATTCCACAAGTAGCACAATATATTCTTGGGCAAAATTCGTTTGTCGCTGGGATGATTTTATTGCCGGGGGCCTTACTCGGTGTGCTTGTCGCACCATTAGCTGGCCGCTGGATGGATCGCTTGCAGACGCCATTACCAATTGTGATCGGCCACGCTATTTTTCTAATTGGGGCCGCGTTGTTCGTTATTTATGATCACAACTTAACGGTGGGTCTGTTGATCGCCTTTTACTTTATTCTACGTTTAGGTTTCAACATGGCGTTTGGTAACACGATCAGTCACGCTAGCGTTCAAGTACAGCCTAAGCAAAAAGCCGACATCAACGCGACATTTAATATGACGCAGCAGTATGCTGGCTCATTGGGCACCAATATTTTTGCCGCGGTTATTGGTGTTTTCCAACTGAAACATATTGCTTTAAGTGTGAGTACTGCGCAAGGGGCTTTGGTCGATTACTGGTTGATCGCAGTGTTGGCGATCATCGGGTTGTTTGCTGCTTGGATCAGTTATCGCTTGACGATGGAAAAAACTAAATAATTAATGGCGTCCAGTGCTGGGCGCCATTTTTGCGGTTTATGGGTTAATATTGCATAACTGGCGTCCAAAATAGGGCGCCGTTTTTTGTTAGCGCGTCCAGCTGTGGCTGTAATTTTGCGCGTAAAGCTTGCGGCACAATTGCTTCAATGATCAGTGGCGCATTGTGATGGCCAACTTTGGCTTGCCAAACGACTTGATCACGACTATAACCTGCCATGGCCTGGCTAACCGTTGCCCATTCAACCTGTTGCTGTTGGAGTAAATGAAGTAATTTGTCAGCATCATCCATGCCGATAAAATGATGAGTGCGTTTGATGAAAATTTTTAGCAAATAGGCTGGGGCAGTGGCGGCGCTGTCGATGATGGTGAACTGACCTTGCTGATTCATTAACTGCTGGAGCGGTTGTTGCAACTGTTGTGCAGTTGGTGCCGCAACAATACTTTCTAAGGTTACTGTTGCGTTATCTGTGGTGGTACCATCAAATTCATCGTTGTGTAAGTCATCCTGTTGATCTAGACTTGCGTTACTTTTTCGGATGGTAAAGCCGACATTATAACGTTGTAGCAGTTGACTGAGGGCTTGGAGTAAGTTTTGTTTTTGTGCAGTACGATCGGCAGTACCACAAGTAATTCTAATTAGTTGTTCAGCCATTTTAGATTCCCCCTAAAAAAATAACACCTAGGTCCACAGAAAGAGACCTAGGTGTTATCAGCTGACGCGGTTTTAGCAAACACCATTGCTTTTATATTTTACGCCTTTATCCTACCACGTTTCCGCTGAAAAGGGTTAAAGTCTGTCTTAAAAAAGGTGGCCGATCGTTAAGCCGATCACGACACAAATAATACCGCCGATCAGGGAACAGCCTAGATAAAGTAACGCTAGCCGACCGTATTTTTCTTGTTGTAAAAGCAAGGCTTCATAGCTCATGGTGGAAAAGGTAGAAAAGCCGCCACAAGCGCCGGTACCTAGCAATAAGTAAGCATTAGCATCAGTACCGAAATGACTGGCTAAAATGCCCAGAATCAACGCGGCTAGTAGATTGATTACCAAGGTGGCAAACGGGAAGCGGCTGAGAGCGTAGCGTTTAATCAATTTTGTGACATCATAACGTAAAATTGCACCAACAGCAGCGCCACCGCCAACTAAGAAATAAGTTGTCATTTGCTCGCCTCCCGCTTAGTCAAATGAATTAGATCAAGGCGACTAGCACGTAAACCAAGATAAGCACCGATAACGCCGCCAATCAGGCTTAACAGTGCATAGCCTGTGGCCAACAAATAGGCATGGGCTTGGTATAATTGCATGATCTCTAATATGTAAGAAGAAAAAGTGGTAAAGGCACCCACAAAGCCAGTCCCGATACCCAGCGTTAACTGCGCCGGGAAACCGTCGATTTGAGCCAAAGTATTGGTCAAAAAAACCAATAAAAAACTACCAATCAAGTTGATCAAAAAAGTGGCCAGCGGTAAATGACCAAAAACAACGAATTGGTCAACACCATAGCGGGCCATACCGCCAAAAATGGCAAATAAGCCAATTAAAAGTTCATCCATGTTAACCCCTCCCGTAAAGTTACAAATTAATGTGAAAACTATAATGTAAGCACTAGTTTATCACTAAAATTTAATTTTGTGTAGCGGTACTTTAGCACGAAAAGCTAGATATTGCCCAAATATTTCATGAAAGTAGCGTCAAATCAGTAAGACTATTTTAATAGTGACCAACCTTGCGTTATACTAAAATATGTCGCAAAATTACTTTTACTGTTAGCGCCTAACTAAAGCTAGCGCGACTATAATGGAGGCTGCAACATGTTAAACAATCGTTTATTTCATTGGTTGATCATGCGTATTGAAAATCCTTTTTCGCTATAATTAGAATTTTGAAATTGTTGGTAAATTCTAATTGAAAAGAAGGGTTAATTTTGAATTCAGAAAAAGAATTATCAGGTAAAACTGTTTTATTAATGGCAATCGCCGCTGGGGTTATTGTGGCCAATCTAAATTATATTCAGCCGATCGAAGGCTTAATTGCGGCTAGTTTTCAAGTATCTAAGGCAACGGTTGGTGTAGTTGCAATGTTAACGCAGCTGGGTTATGCATTTGGTTTGTTACTGATCGTGCCCTTAGGGGATATTTTCAATCGCTATCACTTAATACAAGTTATGTCTGCCTTATCGATCATTGCCTTATTGGTTGCTTTTTGGGCGCCGACTGTAACGATTTTCGGTATCGCTTCGTTGTTAATTGGGATTACTTCGGTTGCACCGCAGATCATTATTCCCTATGCGGCTTCATTAGCACCAGCGTTGCATCAAGGGAAAGTGCTTGGTAATGTGTTAAGTGGGTTGCTGACTGGGATCTTGTTATCACGTTCAGTGAGTGGCTTGCTGGGTAGCGTGATGCGTTGGCAATATGTTTATCTCATTGCCGCGGCGGCTGGGATTATTTTATTATTGATTTTGCACCGCTATTTACCCCGTGATTTGCGGGCCCAGCAGGATCTACGTTATGGGCGGGTGTTGGGCTCATTACCGCGATTATTACGGCAGGAAAAATATTTACAAGGTGCCGCTATTAATGGCTTCTGCTTATTCGGCGTTTCCAATGTTTTATGGTCAACCTTGGCTTTTTACTTAGCTGATCAGTATCATTTCGGCAGTAATGTGGCTGGCTTGTTAGGCTTGCTAGGAATCACTGGGGTGTTGTTTGCTTCAGTTATTGGCCGCTTAGTTGACCGCTATTCACCACGGATAACGATTGGTTTGGGGATTACTTTTTCTGCCGTCGCTTTTCTGATTTTTGCTAGCTTAGGCCACTTTTTTATTGGCTTAATGGTGGGCATCGTTCTGCTGGATTTAGGAACACAATTTGGTCAGGTTTCGAATCAAGCCATTGTGCAGTCGTTAAATCGTGAAGCTAGCAGCCGGAATAATTCAATTTTTATGTTCAGCTATTTTCTTGGTGGGGCGCTAGGCACGTGGTTTAGCACCTTGGCGTGGAGTCACTTTGGCTGGACTGGCGTTTGTAGCGTAGCGGCACTCTTTTTGGTGATCGCGGTATTAGGTCACTTTATTTTACGCGAACCTAAGCAACTGCGGTCAATGCAATAAACTAATTTTATTTACACTTGCGAGCGTAAGTGGTATTTTAAATATGTAAACAGCGATGACGTTCGCAAACTATTACTTAGAGTAATTGATGACGTCTACTTAAGGAGAATTTCTCTTTAGGTAGGCGTCTTTTCTTTTTTATGGGTTTCAAATAAGTGCTGAAATTAGTTTAGGAGGTGTGATCCATTGAAGCAATCTAAAAGCAATCAGTCTGAAGCGGCTTATACTGGATCGGGGCTAAGTGATCGAGCTGCTCAGCAGTACCAAATACAGCACGGCTACAATGAAATTCCGACAACAAGCGAGCAACCGTTAGTTGGGGTTTTGAAGAGAATGTGGGGACCAACGCCGTGGTTATTGGAAGCAGCAATGATTTTTGAGCTATTGTTAGGCAAAGGCACGCAAGCTTTTTTCGTGTTCGCCTTACTATTATTTTCAGCCGTTGATGGTGAGATTCAAGAGCAACGCGCCAAAAAAGCTGTCGGCACGTTACAACGGCAACTAAACGTGACGGCCAGGCTATTACGAAATGGGCAATGGCAATTTCAAGCAGCTCGAGTTTTGGTGCCAGGCGACATTGTCCACGTTCGTGCAGGCGATATTGTGCCAGCTGACCTGGTAATCAGTAGTGGCGCGGTTGAGGTTGATGAAGCGGTACTAACCGGTGAAAGCAAAACTATTTTAAAAGAAAATGGCGGCACGCTTTATTCTGCAGCAACAGTTGTTCACGGCGAAGCGATAGGGCGCGTTACCCAAACCGGCGTTAATAGTGCTTATGGGAAAACCGCCAAATTATCACGGACCGAGACCGCACCTGGGCGTTTGCAGCAACTGTTGTTTAATATTGTGCGCTATTTGGCCTATGTGGATGTTGTTTTAGCCATTATGCTAGTTATTGCGGCTGTATTTCGTGGGACTGCTTGGCAAGACTTATTGCCCTTTCTAGTCATTTTATTTATTGCCACAATTCCGATTTCGATGCCGTCTAGCTTTACGGTTGCCAATTCACTTGAAGCTAAGCACTTAACCCAAGAAAAAGTGTTAGTCACTGGACTAACGGGTATTCAGGAAGCCGCAAATATGGCGGTTTTATTGATCGATAAAACTGGGACAATTACGGATAATCAGCCAGCAGTTGGTCAAATTAAAGCATTGCAGCATTTCTCAAAGCAACAAATTTTACGCTTTGCGCTAACCGCAACGGATGAAACGGCTGCCGATTCAGTTAGTGTAGCGGTGACTAACGCAGCGATGACTGAAAAAATAACGCCACTTCAGCGCACCGATTTTACTGCATTTGATCCTACAACTAAGACGGCCAAGGCCAGTTATTTAGAAAATGGTCAGCCGCAGCAGGTTATTTTAGGGTCACCGGATGTTGTTGCGGCAACGGCGACGGTTCCGGCCAACTTTCAGCAGGAACTCACTAGTCTGGCTCGTCATGGTGCGCGCGTTTTGGCAGTAGCTCTACAAACAACCGAATTACCAGAAATTGTTGGCTTGATCGAATTAGTTGATCAACCGCGGTCTGATGCAGTTGCGGCAATCAAAGCTATTCAAAGCCGTGGCGTAAGAATTATGCTATTAACAGGTGATACAGCGGTCACGGCACAAGCTGTCGCAACCCAAGTGGGCATTGGCTCACGGATTGGAACGCTGACAGACGCCCAAACGGACCCACTTGCTTTTGACGGCTTTGCGAATGTTTATCCGCAAGATAAATTAGCTATCGTCAAAAAATTACAAGCATTAGGCCTGGTCGTTGGTATGACTGGTGATGGCATTAACGATGCACCAGCATTACAGCGCGCCGATGTTGGTATCGCAGTTGCTAATGCTACGGATATCGCTAAGTCAGCGGCTAAAGTTGTTTTAACACGTGCAACCCTAGCCGATATCGTCAAAGTGATCGACAGCGGGCACCGTGTCTATCGGCGGATGATGACTTGGACGATTACCAAGTTGTCACGGACAGCACAGTTGGCTGCACTGCTGACCTTAGGATTTATCTTTGCTGGCTTTTTCCCAGTTTCATTAAATCTAATTGTTTTTATTGTGATCATGAATGATTGTGTGACCCTGACTTTAGGGACGGACCGTGCGTGGCCAACTCGGGTTCCAGAGCGCTGGAATCTAGGCCGACTAGCTAAAATTGCTGGTATTTTTGCGGTAGCGTGGGTCGTTATTGGCCTAGCCATGTTTTGGTATTATTTAGCCGTCGCGCAATTAAATGCAGGGGAAATTAGCACATTGATGTTTGTTTACTTGATTTACAGTGCGATGACGACAATCATCATGACGCGAACCCGTGATCATTTTTGGGAATATGCCCCGAGCAAATCAGTGGGTTGGGTGGTGCTACTTGATATTGTTTTGGCGACGATCATGGCCTTGACTGGTTTTGTAACCACTCAAGTTAGTTGGCCCTGGCTGTTAGCAGTGCTGGTCATCGTTGTGCTGGCAACCTTGATTTTAGATCGAATCAAAATGTGGTACTATCAAAAAACTGAAATTTTAGGAACTGAACAAAAATAGTCATAGCTGATAGATGCTTAAGTAAACAGGTACAAACAAAAAAATACCCGAATTGTCAACCCAAGTGCAACACTTACTAG
>NZ_RHOF01000025.1 GCF_003946445.1 Loigolactobacillus jiayinensis
CTTACCACCCAGAAAGTCGCTTAAAGTTTCGTCCAATATTTGGGGTTCACTTCAGTGCAACGTTTTTTTGCTGTCACCGTGCTAACTATGACCAAATAAAAAAGCCGCCACCCTTGTGACGACCTAACATATCATGAAAATAAATGAACGCCTTGCCCACGTTCGGTTATCCCGTTAGCATTGGCAAACTTACCTAATTGCTTCTGCAACGTCACTCGCGCCTGTAGTTCATTGAAAACTTCGGCGTACATGGCGCCGGCCATTTGCCGTGCTGCCGTGGCGTGCGTCGCATTAGGCGCAAATGGCTGACTCTCCGCCAACCACGCATTGCGTGTGATCACAACGCGAAAGGCATCGACCACATCAAAAGAGGATGCTGGTTCCACTTGATAAAATGGCTCAGCGCTGGCCAGATCAACTGCCAAATGACCAATAATTGTGGCCCGGACAGTTGGCTGCTCTTCCTTTAATTGCTTGAGATAATAGAAAAGTTTATCGGTCGCATCAAAGCCACCATGCCCAACTGGTTGCATAATGACCACGTAATCGGTACTGGCCAAGCAATTATCCATCACCGTCGCAAAGTCCGCATCTGTATCAATAAAGATATAATCATATTGATGACGCAGATCCGCCATTAACTGCGGCACTAGATCCAGCGTCCGCGCTGTTTTAGCGGTTGCTTCAGCTTCCATCGCCATATCAAAATAATCTTCTAATTTGTCTACCCCAGGAATGAAATCTAATTGTTCCCGTAACGGTGTCACTACTTTAGCTAAATTCTGCACCGCTAAACCAGTTAATAAATTAGCCGATGACTCATAATTAAAAACTTGATTCACCGTTTGCGTCAGTTCCAAAGTTGATGTTGCATCGATGAGCAAAACGCGCTGTTCAAATAATCGATTAGCCGCTAACGCCGTCATCATTGTCGTGGTTGTTTTCCCAGTTCCTACTCGTGAGCCAGCGAACATGACCACTTGTCCCATAAAATCACCTGCTCCACTCCACAATTCTGTGGATATTTTCTGTGCTAAAAACACTTAATGTGCCAGCGCTTAATTACCACTACGCCCACCCATTGAAAAATAGCTTGTTTAGTTTTAAGTCCACTTCTATTATACCGTAAAATGGTAGCGCTGACAGCTGTTATTTTACTTACGCGGCCTGCTCCAATTCTAGTAAGGCCTGTTTCATCGCCAAGCCACCCCGATAACCGCCGAGTTGGCCGTCTTTACGCACAACACGATGACAAGGCACCACGATCAAAAGTGGATTTTTGCCCACCGCACTAGCAACAGCGCGCACCGCGTCGGGATAGCCAGCTTGTTGCGCCAACGCTGTGTAGTCAACCGTGGCACCATAAGGCACTTGCAATAAGGCCTGCCAAACCGCCTGTTGCAGCGGTGTTGCAGTTGGCCACACTATTGGCAAATCAAAGGCGTGCTGCTGACCGGCAAAATAAGCCGCTAACTGAGTAGCGGCGCGCTGCGTTTGCGTCGTTGCCACCTGCAAAGTCGCCTGCGGATAAAATTTTTCCAATTCGCTTAAGTCTTGATCCCATGAACCGACAAAACAAAGGCCCTGCGCCGTCGCAGCAAGATAAGACGTGTGCTTGCCGAACGTGTTTCTACTATAATAAAGGGTTGGCATATCGCCACCTACTTTCAATAATTTTCCTAGCTAAAGTATAGCAAAAATTTTTTAATTCTGAACCCTCGAATTATTGCGCTATTTTGCGTATGATAAAGAAGCAAGGTGACTGACCCTGCCAATACTGCACAAAGAAGGCAAGCCATGCAATTAACAATGAGACAACTTTACCAAACCATGTACCAACAAATGGGTCCCCAAGGCTGGTGGCCGGCCGATTCAAAATGGGAGATCATCCTCGGCGCAATTTTAGTCCAAAACACCAATTGGCGTAACGTCGTCCCCGCTTTGAACCAGCTGAAAGTCGCCACCAACTTGGAACCCGCACGCCTGCACGCACTAAGCACCACTGAACTAGAACCATTGATCCATTCCAGTGGCTTTTACCATAACAAAAGTAAGGCGATCAGCGCCGTTTTCACGTGGCTGGCGCAATTTAATTATGATTTAACGGCCATCAAACAAGCCCGCAACCACCAATTACGCCACGACCTACTAAGTTTACGGGGTATCGGTGCCGAAACCGCCGACGTGTTGCTAGTCTATATTTTTGACGTGCCCACCTTTGTCGCCGATAACTACGCCCGCCGCTTATTTACCCACTTAGGCCTGTCTAGCACTAACTATCAGCAATTGTACCGCCAAGTTAGCTTAACGCCAGACTTCACCGCCGCCGACGCCCAAGAATTTCACGGCCTGATCGACGAATTCGGCAAAGTCTACTTACAAACTGCCACCGCCTGGCAAGACAGCTTTTTAGTGGGAGCGACGTTTGCGCAAAAATAAGCGTGTGCCCTACAATAGTTGGGCTAAATGGCCTGCGTCAGTACCGCCGCCACGCGCTGTGCCGTCCGCGCTAAATTAACTTCACCAGCCGCTAACGCTTGGTCTAACGTACAGACATGATCGACGATTGGGAAAATACTAGTTAGCCCGTACGGCTGAAACGCCGCCAAATCGCCAACTTGATTCCCGACAAAGGCCAGACAAGGCTTACGCTGCTGTTGCGCAATTTGAGCAATTTTTACCGGTACCTTGCCTTGCATACTTTGTGAATCAATTTGACCTTCACCTGTGATCACAATATCAGCCGCTTGCACTAATTGTTCGAATTGGCAAACTTGCGCGATCAAATCAAAACCAGAATGCACTTGACTACCCAGTAAGCGCAAGCCAAAACCAAGTCCACCAGCCGCACCATCGCCGGCAACTTGGCCTTTTTGTTGCGGATCAAGCTGCTGTGCTAATTGCTGGAATTCTTGTTCTAATTTAACTGCGGCCGCACCAGCCAACCCTTTTTGGTGGCCAAATAACTGCACCGCCCCATTTGCACCAGTTAGCGGGCTGGTCACATCGCTGGCGCTTAACAACGTCACGCCATTGGTTACTGCCTTGCTCGTGTCGATCCGTTTGATTGCCGTTAACTGTTGCAGCGGTTGCGCCAATACTTGCCCCGCTGCTGTATAAAATTGGACACCTAAAGCCGCTAACAAGCCGATACCAGCGTCAACCGTGCCGCTACCACCTAGCCCAACGATCACTTTTTGCGCACCTAACTTAATCGCCGCGCCAATCAACTCACCGGTGCCTTGCGACGATGCTAACCGATAAGCGGCTTGTGGCTGAACAAACTGAATACCAGAAGCCGCTGCGGTTTCCACCACCGCTAATTTTTCGGCTGGATACCAACCAAATGCAGCCTGAATCACGTTACCATAAGGATCATGTACCGTTTGTGTGACTAATTTGCCACCAGCCTTATTATGTAAAAAGGCCGCAACAGTCCCCTCACCGCCATCAGCGATTGCGACTGGCGTACTGGTAATTCCCGCCTGCGTAAACGCCTGCGCTACGATATCACCAGCGGCCAAACTGGTAAAAGATTGTTTAAATGAATCAATTGTAATTAATGCTTTCGTTAGTGCCACTTCCTCATTTTTTTCTGCTTTAAGTTTACCATTTTACCTAGTGGACAACAAAAAAGCACTTGTCCGCAGACAAGCGCTCCACTTATTAAAGCGTTGACTCCACCACATGGCTGGCGTCATCAAAAACCGTTTCATCCAGTGTTCCACCACGTTTAGCAGTGATCACACCAGTGAGAATACTATCGTTAACATTGGCTAAAGTTCGTGCCATGTCAACGATTGGATCAATGGCAATCAAAACACCTAAAACGCCGATCGGCAAATTTAAAGTCCCCAAAACGATCAACGTGGAAAAAATCGAGCCCCCACCGACGCCGGCAACACCAAACGACGCTAACGTGACCACCGCAATAATGGTTAAAATATATTGAATTGAAAACACATTGATCCCAACTGTTGGCGCAATAATCGTTGCAATCATGGCTGGATAAACACCAGCGCAACCATTTTGGCCAATCGTCAAACCAAAACTAGCGGCAAAGTTAGCCGTTGGTGAGTCGACACCTAAGGATTTAGTTTGAATTTCAACATTTAGTGGTAAGGTTCCTGCGCTAGTCCGCGAAGTGAAAGCAAAAATTAATGCTGGCCAAGCTTTACGATAATAAATAACGGGATTAATTCGATGCGCTAACAAAATTAGCGTATGTAACAATAAAACACCGATAAGTGCGACGTAGGCCGCGATGATAAACACCCCTAAGTTAGCAATCAAGGCAATACTATCAGTGGCGGTTGCTTTAGTCATCAAAGCGAAAATCCCATAAGGTGTCAATTGTAAAACAAGATGAACTAAGCGACTGACAATTTGATGAATTGCTTCAAAACCCTTGGCAAAAATATCGGCTTCTTGCGGATGATCCTTGCGAATACCCAAAAAGGCGACACCGACAAAGGCGGAAAAAATCACAACGGCGATCGTACTCGTTGCCCGCGTTCCCGCAAAGTCAGCAAAAATGTTGCTAGGTAAGAAACTAACGATCTGCTGTGGAATGCTTAGCCCTTTGACGGCACTTTGATGATCCCGTAAAATTGCTAAGTTAGCTTTGCTGGCAGTATCTTTGACAAAGTCTGCACCTTGTAAATGAAACAAGAAAACACTCAATACCCCTAATACAGCCGCAATCGCAGTGGTCGCTAGTAACGTTACTAAAACCGTTGAGCTGATTCGGCGCAAATTAGTTGATAATTTCAATTTGATAAACGCACCAACTAGTGAAACGAAAATCAGTGGTGTGATCAACATTTGGAGCAACGCCACGTAACCACCGCCAACAATATTTAACCAATCAATAGCGTTGGTGATAATTTTACTAGTCGCACCAAAAGATAATTGCAGAATTAAACCAAAAACGATTCCTAAACCTAAAGCCAGAAAAACTTGCTTAGAAAACTTAACTTGCCGCCGTTGCAAAACGTACAAGCCGGCTAAAATTAAGCCAGAAATAAGAACGATTAGAACTGTAAAACCTGTTGTCATAAAAATTCCCCCTATGTGTACGCATCCTGAATGCGCCATTTAAAACGAACTAACTGCGGCCACATCACGCCCGCCAAAGCGCACCACCTCCTTAAATTGACCACAAAAAAATGCGCCGTCACCTGGATCAGAAAATCCAGGGACGAACGCAGTCGTGTTACCACCCTTATTTGTCACTACCTCACGATAGCCACCTCAAACAGTACGTCAGTGTGCGCGAATAAAAACTCATTCAAACACAGTTACATTAACATCGTCAAAGTAACGCTGATTATACTGGGCAAAGTATCGCTTGCGAAACGAATCAAGGGCGTAAACCCAATATTAGCTCAGAGCTCATCTTCGTTCGCTGCACTTTTGTACGCTTCCATCAACCGTACTTGCTGGAAAAAGCTAGGCGACTTACTCTTCTCATCAACACCATTTATTAAATTAGTGTTAATTATTAAACTTTTTAGAGTAACTGTCAACCCTTATTTCTAATTTTTAATTAATCAAGTGAGTACCCACCTTACAAAATACAGCAATCTACACTAGCTCTAGTTTGCTCCACCTTAAGTTACCCTAAAATTGCGACTTTTGGCCGAAGCTTTTTTATCGGCAAATTAGCTAAAATATGGTATAACATTTGTAATTCAGCAAAATGGAGGACCTGCGTATGAGTACTGCAACATCCCGCCGCCTACTTAACATTGTTTCACTGGCCGGCTTAATTATTTCAATCTGGTTTACAATTTATTGTTTCCACCTTGGCGTCTTTAAAAATACTGCAGCGCTGCGCGATCTAGTTGGTCATGCCGAGTTTTTCGGGCCGTTACTGTTCATTGCCTTACAAATCGTTCAAGTGGTTATTCCCATTATCCCCGGCGGTATCAGCTTAGCCGCCGGCGTGCTGATTTTTGGCCCTGTTGAAGGCTTTGTTTACAACTACATTGGCATCGTCATCGGCTCATTGATTGCCTTTTCCCTAGGCCGCCGCTTTGGTAAGCCACTGATCCACCACTTGATCAGTCAAAAAACTTACGCTCGCTATATCGGCTGGCTTGATAACCAAAACCGTTTCACGAAACTATTCGCCATCGCCATTTTCCTGCCTGTCGCCCCCGATGATGTCCTCTGTTTACTAGCTGGCTTAACTAAAATGTCATTCAAAACTTTTACAATGATCATTTTGCTAGGTAAACCAGCCACGATCTTAGCTTACAGCTACGCCCTCGTCTACGGCGGCATGTTCCTAAGTCATATTATTTAAAAATTTAGCGCACAAAAATAGCACTACGACCTCAATAAAGTCGTGGTGCTATTTTTTATGCTTAGTGTGCTTGTACAAAAGCCGTCAACCGTTCAACTGCTTTGTGTAAGTTTTCCATGCTAGCAGCATAACTGATCCGCACGTAGCCTTCACCACCGGCACCAAAAGAGATCCCGGGAATTAAAGCTAATTTTTGTGTTTTAGCTAATTCACGAACAAAGGTCCATGAATCTTGTGGGCAGTTAGCTGGTATTTTAGCGAACAAATAGAAAGCACCGTCTGGCCGTGCCATTTCAAAGCCTAATGGTTCTAAGGATTTGATCAAATAATCACGACGTTCGATATATTGTTTAGCCATAACCTGGCTGTCTTCTTTACCATTCGTCATGGCTTCCAGCGCAGCATATTGCACCAGGGTGACTGGAGCAGTCACCATGTATTGATGAGATTTGATCATTTCTTCAGTGACTGCTTTAGGCGCCAATAAGAAACCAACCCGCCAGCCTGTCATTGCGTGCGACTTGGACAAGCCTTGCACCACGATGACTTGGTCGGGAATAAAATTAGCTAAAGATTCATGGGGCTCACTGTAGGATAATTCAGCATAGACTTCATCGCTAACCACCCAAAGTTGGTATTTTTCAATGACTTTAGCTAAACCAGCCAATTCATTATGATTATACGTGACCCCGGTTGGATTATTGGGATAGTTCAAAACTACTGCTTTGACGATTTTGTCCCCTTGCGCCTTGATCGTTGCTTCCAAACGTTCTGGTGTTAACACAAAACCGTCAGCACTAGTATCAATAAAAACAACTTGGCCGTGATTTAACAACGTATCTGGAATATAGATCGGGAAAATTGGTGTTGGGATAATGACCACATCATCAGGATTGATGATGGCTTGTAATGCAGTCGCAATTCCTTCGGTAGCACCAACTGTTGTAATCACATTTTCAGCTTGATAATGCCAGTTAAATTTTTCGTTATAATAAGCTGCTGCCGCTTCCCGCAAAGCTGGGATCCCAGGATTGGGCGTATAATGTGACTGATTATCTTCGATTGCCTTGATGGCAGCCTGTTTAACGTGTTCTGGTGTATTAAAGTCAGGTTCACCTAACGTTAATTTGACCATCCCTGGTACCTGGCTAACCTCATTATCGAATTGGCGAATATCCGATACCGCAATCTTTTTAACAATTTGATTAAAATCTTCCCGCAAAATACTCCCTACTTTCTCAATACATTTTAATGTATATTATACGCGTTTTAACCAAACTGTGGCAGAAAAATTTTAGTTGTTAAAATTTGCGCCTAAAACTAAATGCAGAATTTGCGCAGTACTGATTTGATTTGCTGGATATTGCCCCTGCCGAATATTCTCACCGTGACGCCGGGCAACCGCAAAAACAGCGGCAATATACAGACTCACATCGATTGATTGCAGTAGTCCTGCTTCAATGCCAGCTTGAAATAATTGCACCACTGGGTTAGCTGGATCATTCAAATTGGGACCGTTGAAATCTGGTAAAAATTTAATTTGTTCAATCAAGGCTAAGCTATCTGGATTCGAAACTGCAAAATCAGTTAAAACCTGCACGTAACTGATCAAGCGCTGTTTAACTGATTGAGCTGTATCATTGACACCTGCAGCGATTGCTAACTGAACTAATTTTTGTTGCTCACAATTAAAAACCGCCACCAGTAACGCTTGTTTATTCGCAAAATAGGTATACAGCGATGACTGTCCAATACCAACCCGCTTTGCTACTTTAGTGGTTGACACTGCTGCTGCGCCTTCGCGAATGATGATTCGTGCTGTAGCAGCAAGAATTTGTTGACGTTTATGTTCATCTTTTATTTTCATAAATTTAGCATACACAGAAACTTTTCGACAGTCAACATTGACAACCGATAAAGTTATCGGTTATACTACACTTTATTAAAACCGATAGTTCTATCGCTAAAGGAGATTAAATCATGCAGATAACTTTATTAGGTTCCGTTGGTCATATTAATCATTTTCTAATTCCTATGTTGGTTAATGCTGGTCATCACTTAACCGTGGTCACTCATTCCGCTAAACGAGTTCCTGAAATCGAACAATTAGGGGCTACGGCCGCAATTGGCTCGATGTCTGACGTTAATTTTTTAACCACTGTATTCACTGGTGCTAATGCTATTTATTTAATGCTCAGTGGCAGCAGTACTGATCCACAAGTAGCTGCGCAACAACAAGGCCAAATTTTCTATCAAGCCGCTAAAGCTGCCGGCGTACCCAACATTGTCGATCTGAGCAGTGTTGGCGCCAATCTCGATTATCAAGCCACTGGTGCGTTGTCGTTTTATCATTTTATTGAAGCTGCTTTGCGCCAATTAACTGACGTCAATATTGCTTTTGTTCGTCCAGTTGGCTTTTACGCAAACTTGTTGGCCGATATTCCGACAATCAAAACACAACATAAACTGTTTTCAACCACACCAGCAACCATAAACCGAATGTGGGTAGCACCCCAAGATATTGCAACTAAAGTAACCAACTTGTTGCAAGCAACACCCCACGGTCACAGCGTTCACTACGTTGTTAGCGATAATCGAACGGGTCAAGAATTACTGACTGCCTTACAAACAGCATTAGCTTTACCTGATTTAAAATACGTCACCATCAGTGATGCCAAATGGCAGGCTAATCTAGTGACACATGGTGTTCCAGCAAGTACAGCTGAAGCCTTGATGCTGATGAACCGCGCTCAACGCCACCCAGAAAAAATTTACGCTGATCTGTACGCCCATCAACCAACATATGGCCAAGTCAAACTACCTGATTTTATGCAGCAATTTGCGGCCGTTTATCGCGGTGATACAGATGAGCATGCACAAACGTTAGCAGAGCGCTAATTTAATTGTTCTTCCAATCTAGTTAGCTGACGCTTAATCTGTGTTAATTCATCCTGCGCATGCTCAGTGATCTCAGTTAATCGTAACCTTTTTTAGCTAAACCACGCTGCGTATAGATTTTAGTACCAACTGCATGTTCATCACGTAGGACTAACTTAGCAACTAATAGTGTCAAGAGCAATAATTAAAATCCGCTCATATACGATTCCATCCACTCTAAGATAGACCCCTGCTGATACTTTCATTCCTGTCAACGCACTGATCTATATGTCCTGAACTTGTGATTTAGATAATTTTTTGCTCAATTAATCAGTTATCAAACAAGCGCTGATACAAGCCGTAACGTGATTTGATCATACCGAGTTTCATTATATTGACCGCCAATTTCAATCCGCTATATATTTAATATCCGCAAGTTAAGCACACAGGCTTTTTTAAACGTATAATAAATTATTTACAAAAAATAAAAATCGAGGTTACTGCTATGGAAATCAATGAATTGGCCGCACGCAGCCAAAAAATTCGCGCTGCTTACCATCAATTAGAGATTAAGCAAGACGGTCAACCCTGGTCGACTGAACAAGATGCGCTGGCCTTTCTCACCGATGCTGGCTTAGTCGGTCGGCTTGTCATGGCGCAACAAGGGAGTTGGCCGACAGCCGACAAATCATTTTCGCTGGACTATAAAATTGCCGAAAGTATCTGGTGGCTCAGTTCATTGGCAGACGCCAACAACATCGATCTAGACACCGCATTAACCGACTTCCTAAAGTCACGCGAACAACATTTAGAATAACGCAAAGACGCCCGGCCCTTAATTAAGAGCTAGGCGTCTTTTCTATTTCAGCGATACAATTTTCGTTGCCACATGTTCAATAAAGGTTTGGTCGTGCTCAATCAGCAGCATCGTCGGCTGTACCATTAGCAGCAATTGTTCCAGCTGTTCTTGATTGAACACATCTAAATAGTTCAGCGGTTCATCCCAAATGTACAGCTCCGCCGGCAACGATAATGACTTCGCCAGCTCAACTTTTTTGCGCTGGCCCATGCTCATCAGCTCGATACGTGTGTTAAAAACAGCTCGCGGCATGCCTAATTTATGCAAATTGTTCAAAAAAGCCTGATAATCCAGCTTTTGTAGCTTAGCAAAGTCACTTAGTGTGCCGTGATTATCCTCATAATCTTGATGCACGTAACTGATCTGCAAGTGCTGCGGTCGCTGAATCGTCCCACTGACTTGACCGGAAAATTGGCCCAATAACTGGTGTACGATCGTTGATTTACCAGCACCATTTGGCCCCACCAGCGCCACACGTTGGCCTTGTTGCAATTCAAATGACAACGGCTGAAATAACGGTTGCTGCGCGTAACTTAATTGTAGGTCGGTGACCGTCAGCAAACGCTGCTGATGACTGGGCTGAAACGCCATGGTCAGTGGCTCAATTTGCTCAATATTTTTTAGCAATTTTTCCTTGTCATCAATTTCAGTTGCCATCCGCTGGGCCAAATGCTTCGAGCGTTTCATCGTTCGTGCTGCCCGCGCACCGATAAAACCAGTGTCGTACACCGCACCACTACCCTTTTTGTGCGGATCACCATATTTATCACCTTCACGTGCTTGCGACCATTTGGCCTTCTCCGCCGCCGTTTGTTTCAGCCGACCGATATCCTTTTTCAACTGACTATTTTGGGCCTGCTCAGAGGTGTCACTGCGCTGTTTTTGCGCCTCGTAAACAGCAAAGTTGCCTTGATAACTGCTGATTTGATTTTTTTCGATGGCCAAGGTGTGATCGGTGACTTCATTAAGAAAATGCCGATCATGACTGACCACAATGAAGCCCTGACGCTTTTGTTGTAAATAAGCGGCTACTTGCTGGCGGCCAGCCAGATCTAAATGATTAGTCGGCTCATCGATCAAGGGAAAAACACCGTCCTCGATAAATAGCACCGTCAATAACACCTTGGTTTGTTCGCCACCAGACAACGTGTTAAATGGTCGCCACAACAGATCAGCAGCCAACCCGAGCTGACTCATTTCCCGTTCAAGTTGCCATTGCTGAGCAGTACTAATTTCCGCCAATACATCAACGGTCAACTGACTTTTATCACTGATTGGCTGGGGAAAATAGCTAAATTGCTGCTGTTGCTGAATCGTGCCCTGATAGGGTAATTGTCCCTGTAACAAGCGTAACAACGTCGTTTTTCCACGACCGTTACGTCCAACCAAACCTAATTTCCACTGACTATCCAGTATAAAATTAGCCCCTGCGAATAACGGTTTTGCCTGACCATCATAGCCAAAACTTAGATTTTTAATTTCAATTTTAGACATAAACTCACCTCATTATGCTTAACTAACTGCACTGCAAGGAACCACTACTGGTTCAGCGCCAGCACGGCCTTTTAACAGCACGCTTATTTCAGAATCGGCATAAAAGTGAGCACACAAAAAGAGACCCACGCATCAAGTGACTAAGCCAATTCTGAAAATCTGCAGACTCCACCCGTAAATTTACGGTTAAAGTTAACAACAGTTTTAACAGATTGACTTAATTTCTCAACGCACGGATCCCTCATTTCGTCTTATATTAGTTGCATTGTAACATGAACTAGCTTGTTCGTCACGTTATTTTTCTTGACTCATTTGCGCCATATAGGCCGGCAGCGCGGCAATGATTTGTGTTGGTAACGTCACGTATTGCTGCTGGGCCAGCTGATCACTGATTGCGCTGTGGGTATAAACCGCCGCTAAAATCGATTGCGCTGGTGCCGCAGAAAATTGTGCTAAAAAGCCGGCTAAGATTCCCGTTAAGCAGTCACCCATGCCACCAGTAGCCATCGCCGCCGAGCCAACTGGATTTTGCCAAGCTGGTTGACCAGGTAAATAAATTTCTGTGCGGTGCGATTTAACGATCACCGTTGCCGCTAATTTCTGTTGCGCTGCCTGATTGTTGGCCGGCGTTTGCTCAGCCAACGTTAAGCCCGACAAACGCTGCCACTCCATTTGGTGCGGCGTAAATACAATTTGAGCTGACGGCAACGTTAACTGTTGCTGGGCCACTAAAGTGATCGCCGAACCATCAATGATTAAATGCTGTTGTGACTGTACCTGACTGAATACGAATTTTAAAATAGCCAGTGCCGTAGCGTCAGTGCCTAACCCAGGGCCAATGACGAGCACATCCATTTGTGGCAACAACTCAGCTAACATCTGCTGGTCGCGGTAATCCACCACCATGGCTTCTGGTAACCGCGCGTGGAGGCTAACGAAGTTTTGCGGGTCCGTGGCGCAGGTTACTAAGCCAGCGCCACTATAAACTGCGGCACTCGCGCTCATGATGATCGCACCACCAAAATATTGGTTACCGCCAATCGTTAGCACGCGGCCAAAACTACCTTTATGGCTTTCCTGTGTGCGCGGCTTGATCACCTGGCACACTAATTTTTCTGTAATCTGTTGCATCCACGAGTACCTCCAATTAACTTAGGTTACTTACAGTATAGCATCAGCAAAACAAGAATTGTCCGGCGAGCCTTTATCTTAGCGACTAGCGGCAAAACTGATAAGCTGGCACTCACCTTTAGCAATAACTTTTTGCCGTAGCTATTAGAATTGAATAGTGGCATTCATAACACTTTTAGGCTATCATTTAAGGTGCGGTGTTGCCGTAGCGCTTGCCGGCAGATAATGGATCAATGTGCAATCGCTACATTTTAGTCGGTGACACAAAAAAATAGACTTGCCCTAAACACGATTAAATCAGTGTTTTAAGCAAATCTAAATTTTCCTGAAACAACTATTTATGCCGCTGGCAGGCTTTCTCATACCTATTATAGCAGCATTTAGAGATTGCTTGTGTGCAGATTGTGTGCAAAAAAAACAAATCACTCCTACTTGCGAATATTAAAGTAAAGGAGTGATTTTATTATGCAAATTATCTACTTGCTTAACAATGTACAAATCAGAATTATTGGTGACACGATTATCACAGTAGTGGTAGACGCGGACAATAACGTGATGGCTTACCGAATGGGTAGGTAGTAAAAAAGGCACTCCGGCCGCATATGGCTGAGGTGTCTTTTTATAATTATTCTTTCTGCGACTTAATAATTGGATCCACAAATTGCTTACGCCCCAGTCTTAGTGCTTCCTGTGCTTTGGCCATTGTTTCAAACTGGCCGAGATAGTCCCATTTTTGCGCAACTGGAAGTTAACTGCGATTACGTTGTCCCAAGTTTTCCCACTTGTCAAGCGTACTTGTTGCATTTGTTCGTTAGTTAAATTTTCGGCTAAGATTAGTTTATTCAATAATTCGGAAATATTCCTACTCAATCGGCTATTCACGTGGCGCTAATCGTTTGTCAAAGTATTCATTTTCAAAAGTTGTCGCAAAGTTTTTGAACACCATTTGCCACACCCGGTTGCCCGACAAGTCGTTTAATAATTCCAGTGCTTCAGCCTCTGCAGACGGGTCGTCTAAATCCTTTTCGTGCCGATCACCAAATGGGCCACTGGCATCAGGTTTGATTGCACCAATCATAAAGAGCGCGGCGGGTAATTTGGCAACTTCATTGACCACTAGCTTTTCAGCTTCACCGTAAGAATTGATCAGACTGATTTCAAAAGCAATCCCGTCTTTTTTGAGCACGCGAACGACGGTAAACTTTCTAGCGGGCTTAAAGCTAACTAGCGGTTTATCTAGCGCAACTGCATTATATTCGCTATCCATTGCTCTCAAAATGTCATCAGTAATGTTATCCCGTAATCCCCGTCTCGGAAGTTCTTTGCCCTTATTCGCCATTAAATCACGCTGCCAAATGCTTTCTTCGATCGCATATAGCTCATTTAACACGCTCCCAGCGTCACGATTAAAGTACCGCGCGATCTGATCAATCACTTGCACACGTAGATCGTCGACGCTACTTTCTCGGGTTAACCGAGCCAGCGTGGGATAGCTAAGCGCAGTGTGATCCGCGACTCGTTTCGCGTTTGTCTTATATTTGCCAAAAAGTACTGCTAATGGTTTTTGTGTCATGATGTAAATCCTCCTATTTTTAATTAGATCAATTCGGCTGGAGCAACTAAACCTAAGTCGTTGATTTTTTTAATTACTGTTGCTTTCTTCATGCGAGCACGCAAGCCTTTAACGCCGTGGTCTTTAGCCCAAGCTTTTAAGGCATCCATTTTAGCAAACGCATTTTGTTTACGATCATCATTTGCTTTTAAATCAGCTGCAGTCATTAATGCGGCTTTTGGTGCCCATACTTTTAAATCCCAGCCTAAGTAAGAGATAAAGTCTAATTTAACGGCCTTTTCAGTTTCGGCAACTTTTTTAACGTCAACATAGCCACCGCAGACAAGGTTCAATTCGTCACCGGTCAAGTGGTCTGGAGTAAACCAGTTTTTGAAACCGTAGAAGCGAAAATCATCAATATGCTTAGCTTCGAACCAAGCGATTTTGAAGCTGTCTGATAAGTAGGAAACAACTGAACCACCGAATTGGGATTGACCATTACGAGCGACTTTCCAAGCGGATGTTACGATTGATTTTAAGTTAAACATTATGATGACTTCCTTTCGTTTTGCTTTACCTCAACTCTATAATCTTATTATATATCACATTTGATATATGTCAATATAAATATATCATTTTTAATATTTATTTTTCGGCAATAAAAAAAGGCCTACCCCGCAAGGGATAGACCTATTACTTACTATAGTAAACACGTATGTGTTAATTAATTATAAAAAATAACGCCACCTCCGATTAAGGAAGCGACCTTTGTTTTTTTAAAACGGGTTCGATGGCGAAATTTTAATCTGTAATCGATCCAGTGGCTCGCCGTCTATCCCAGCCCAGCTATCAAAACCAGCAACAGATCCATCGTCAGCACACACGCCAAGCCAGCCAGCACGTTGTGTCGTTTGGCTGCGGTAATAAGCTTGCTGATAGTTTTCGCCGACTGGGGTGTTATAAACGATCTGTACGCCCGTGATCGCATGACCACTGACACCAGCAGCACCGTTAGCTAGATCATTCTTATTACTCCCAGTGACCCAACCCAACCAGCCGTCCTGTGCGGTTTTAACGCGGTATTTGACGGATCCGTGATTTACGCTGACAGTTAAATAATCGTGTTGCTGATTCGGGACGCCGGCAAAGCCATTGTCGCCAGAGCCGAAGTTAGTCACGTTATCCAGCCAGCCGCCATTAAGGCTACGTAACGCATAAGTGACATCAGTGCCGACTGTCTTAGCATTGCTAGCTACTGGCGCGATAGTAGCTTGACTTGTACCACCATTAGCCAAACGCACAACTTCATCAACGTTGATGCCACCAGGACATGCAGTGCTAGTCACTTCTTTATGGCCTAAGACATGACCACGGTCACAAGGGATTCCGTACCGATTGCAGATATCTTTAACTAGTTTTGCTAGATTAGCCATAGTGCGTGGGTCGATCTGCCAGCTTGGTGCGCCTGTAGAATTTAAGTTTTCGATACCGATTGATCGTTGGTTTGGGTTAGCCATCTTAGGAATATCTGCACCACCGGTACCCCCGCAATGCCAAGCTGCATCAGACTCACTGACACAACCAATAATCTCAGTCGGTGTTACCTCATAGTGTGCGGACGTCTGCGCGGCGCCACTTTGAAGCCAAGTTGCTAAGGCGACGTTTTTATTTGTCGTCGCGTTGTGGTGGATCACGATCCGATCGATCTTGATGCCGTTACGACTACTAAAATTCATCGGCCGTGGATCGACACTGGTAATCAATTTACTGTAAACTTCTGCCATAATTATTTATCCCCCTTGTCTGTAATACCCGCTGTTGTCGGATCAGCGACGATCCCGACAATCGTCAGCACAGCAAATGCGGCGTTAACGATATCCAATAACTGCTTGTTGATCAAATCGATGTCAAATTTATAACCAAATGGCACAGCAACCACTTGCGCGAGCAATAAAATAGCCGGCACCAGGGCCAGCCAGAAAGTCTTGTTTTTAATTCGAGTTTTCCAGTTCATTATCTATCGTCCTTCTTATTATCAAATTTAATATCACTACGTTTTAAGTGGCTTCGATCATATAAAATTCCAATCTCCTGATCATGCTTCCATAGCTGTTTATCATGGATATCGTAGTGCTGCCACAGCCGATTATGTTCGATCAATGAATTTTCGCTAATCTGGTCGATCGATTTACTTAACGCTTCTAATTTTGTCAATAATGGCTTAACGATAAAACCGTAAGTGCCGGATAAAATTCCGATGATCCCGACCCACTCCGATACTGTAAAGCCAAAAACTACGTGTGGCCCCAACCGCATCACCTTCCCTTAAATCTGGACAAAATAAAAACGCCTAAGCTGTAGGCGTTACGTTAGCTGTGCCACTAGTGGCAGCAGTAGAATCAGATGCTACGGTCGAAGTGCCGACTGGTGCCGTGGAAGCAGCTGGCACCTGATATTCCTCACCAACGATTGTCTTATACTGGTCAGCCGTAATCGCTGATTTAGCGACTTGTGCCGCGACGTCTTCCTTTGTCATGGTGTTCCAAAGTTGATACGCGAATTTAAATGTAATAAACATTATGCATTACCTCCATTTTTTGTTGTTCCTGTTGCCAACGCCGTTACTGACTGTGCTAGCGACTGTAAATAAGTTTGAGTATTATTATCATTGTCTGCAATCTGTTGAGCTAGTGCAGTCAACGCTTGTTGTTCAGCGGTCGGTTCTGGCGCCTCTTCTGGATGTTCCTTTAGCATCTCGGATTGCTCAGCTTCTTGTGCCGCTTGCCACACTTCTTTGTCCGTACCAACCCATGTTGTTCCACTCCAAGTGACTGGTTCATATAATCCATCAACCGGCTTAATTTCTGTTTCTCCGGCTTGCACTACATAATTATCATCAACCAGCTTTGAGTTTTTAAACTCGTGACTAGTTGTGTCATATAAATAAATTGCTTTCAATTTTTGTCCCTCCTATATTACGGTTAAAGTACCACTTAATAGTTGCTGTCCTCTCAATCATCAGAGCAGAGCAATATAATCAATTACCAGCTTAGACAAAGATTAGTCTGAACCATCGCTCTAGTAGTGAATTCCTTTGTAAGACCCCAAAGATTTATCGTCAGTGCCGAATCATCCGAGTTCGTACCGAACATAACGTACTGACCAGTTGAAATATAACAATTTTTGTTGAATATAAGTGTGAGACCACTTCTAAAGATTTCAGTTGGAAACTTACAAACTTCTACCACACCTTGCGTTGACTTTAGTGCTGGCGCGTCAAAAAATCCGCCAAATTGGGTTTCTATCAGTACACCACCTAGTTTAATAGTGCGATATTTCAACGTATTTGGCATGTCTATAGTATGTTGGGAATACCCATTAATATAGGTCATACCAGCATCAGTCCATGCACTAATTTCTAGTAAATTATCCTTAAAATTTGCATCAATTGCTTCCGGTCCTAGTTCCATGCCTGAAAAAATCTTAGTTAAAGTCATTATTTAATCTCTCCTTATCCATAATAAATCGCCTTATAACCACTAAAAGCTGCACAAATGCCATCAGGCTGTAATGATAGGCTTGTGCCATCTGCAAAACTCGTATCAGCGGTGGCTAGTTCAATAACACTATTAGCTGCCGTAACACTAGCTACTTCCTTTTGGTGCAAAATAAAAACGCCTAAGCGGCTGGTCGTTGTGTCGGGTTATCTCTGATTTTATTTAGCATTTACTCACTTCCTTTAGTGCAAAATAAAAACACCCTATTACCTTATTAGTAGAGTGTTTCGTTTTCACATGTTTAATTTTTTTCTAAATCCCTTTTTCGTACTGCCGGAACTCCTGCGTATAGGCCATTTGGTTCAGTACTTTTAGTAACCACAGATCCTGCAGCTATAACACAACCTTTTGTTATGGTTACATTAGGTAAAACTGTTACATTTGCACCAAGCCAACAGCCATCTTCAATTTTAACGTCACAGTATTTACCCTTTCCTGCCCGAGCGTTCTTTTTACCAATATCATGGGTTACACCTAATATCGTTGAATTAGGTCCAATTTGTACATTATTACCTATATAAATATTAGCAGTTCCTGCACCACAAATGATTGCCGTGCCAACATTTATAACACATTCACGGCCAATTAGTATAGCAAGTGTATCCATATATACATGTGGTGCCACTATTGTCTTATTTCCAATTGTCATTCCAAGCATTCTTAGTATTTTAATTTTTACTGAGCTCTTTAAGTTTGACGTTGATAGGTGCCTTAGAGCTATTTTGGTTAATAAATCCACGCTAAACACTCCCGATTGCATTAGTTAACACTTTTGATTATATTAATTTAAAGCCATTTTTTCAAGTCAAGTCTATTAAATACTTTACTCACTTCCTATTCAAACAGTGCATCCGCGACATTTAACCCATTCGTCATGATTGCACTAACACCGAGATTTGCGAATCGCTTAATATCGTTAGCATTGTATGCAACCCAAATGATCACATAATAGCCGTGTTGTACTGCGTCGGAGATCTGTTCATCTGTGCATCTGCTGTCTAATGAGATACATACTCTATTTGAACTAGTTACATAAGTCTTAGCATCTTCATAAAATGCATCATCTAGCATATCTGTTGCATGAACTAATAATTCAATTTGCGCCCTTGGTTCTAATTCGATCATCGGCTTTAACATATCGCGTTGAAACGCTTGCCAAGCAATACTATCTTGCATATGCCATTTAATTACAGTGTCGTGCAGAATGCTAATCTGCTCTGTTGTATATGGATATTTGAATTCAACATGCACGTATGCGTCATATTGTTTAGCTAGTTGACAGAATCTATCAAATGTTAAGAGCTTAGTTCCAACAAATTGTTCGCCTTTTGCAAGGCCAAAGTCGTAATTAGTATTAAGCTCTTCTAACGTTAATTTGCGCATATCTGTTGTTTCAGTGACTTCAGTTCCATCTGCGTATCGCGCGAAATTATTAATAAACGCATCATGCAGCATGACTGGCACATTATCAGATGTGAACATAATGTCGCCTTCCCAATTGTACGTACCAAGTTCTTTGATTGATTGAATGTAAGCTAACTCGGATTCTTCTGGATATTTATCACTGTAACCACGATGGAGAATAGCCGTGATATTAGCCTTTTTCGGATTCTGTCTGACCGTTTCAGTAGGAATGCCATCGACAATCACTGGAAAATCCGAAATAATCTCCGTTTTTTGATTTGCACCACTTAAAATTGTGCAAATTATGACACTGTATGGAGGGACCATCTCTGCATATGTTTGTACTTTCGCAACATTAGTTTTCAAATTGTAAACGACTTTCTTACGATAATTTGATAATGCAGCCGTTGTTGGTTGCGCAATTGTTCCAACTGGTACTAGATAAAATCCTTTATTACTGATAATTGTTGCCGGATTTGATTTCTGACTGTTGAAATCAAATGTTTGTTTATTACTATCATACATCGGATAATTATTAACGCACGGATAGAATTTGATTGTTTCCGGCGTCATTTTGCTTAAGTTGCCGCAATCTAGTTGATTTAGTGATCCATTGACAACACAATCGAATCCGTTGAATACGGCATAATTTGGCCCTGATGTCATGACACTTCCAACAACAACTTGTCTGCTCAAGGAAATGGTTCTTGCAACAAATGATAGCGTTTGAGTGTCAATATTAAATACTAATATTGCCGCATAGCTACCAACACTGTTTGTAATGACAGTGCCGCTAGGGATGTTATATTTCTTACCTCCAAATTTGATTATGGCCGGTTGGTTATCAGTTGATTGAAAGTCAAGAGTCTTTGTGTCGAGGTCATAAGCGGGCAATCCATTTAGCGACGCAATAAATGTTGCTTCGCTGTAATAATCATAATTTAATCTTCCATCAATTGTGCACGGAAAATCAGCAGTAACTGTTGTTGTCTGTTCAACATCTTGGTTGTTGATAATTGCAACTAAATAGCTTCCCGTTGGCGTTCGACTATTCCAATTAATAAATTGAAATGAACTGCCATCATAAATCAGCTTGGCTGCTACTGATGTGGCATTGTTAACAACTGTTGTGTCAGGCGGTATTAATGTATATTTATTGTCGCCCATAAAAATCGCAGCCTGTCGTTCGGAAGCTCCACCCCAACTCCATATTTTTGTTGCAGTATCATAATTTGGTAATACCTTGCCAGGCATTAATTTGATTCCAGCCATGACGGCAGTATCAAGTTTAGCTGCAGTGATTGAACCATCAGCAAATCCAGTTGCTTGATAAACGCCTGCATCAGTCCATACGTTATTTGCCCAAATATACTTGTGCCCGTTATCGGCGGTTACGAATATACCGGTTTTTCCGTTTGGATAAGCATTTTTTAATGCAGCAAGATTAGCGAATGTTCCTGAAACGGCACTGTCGCCTTTGTCGCCTTTAGGACCAACGAGAGATGCCAGCCATTGACTGACATTGCCAGAGAAGCCATTTTTGACGGCAATCTGATATGAAGAAAGCCCAAGGTCTCCAGCATAGCCACCACCGTTTGCATTTGTCGACGTTTCATTGCTACCGTTTCCGGCTGTTGCTTTGGCATCGTCAATACCATCGCCAAGATCAAATCTAAGCGTCTTGTATCCATCAATCAGATACCAGTAACCAGCCTTGTAAGTGACAATACCTGTCAACGCGTATGCCAATGGTAGATTAATAACAGCGGTATCATCATCGAGATAATCTACAGTGCATGAAATCGTTTGTGTCGATGTTTCTCCAAGCCCATAAGGTCCTGTACCGAACCCGTGAGTCTCGGTCCCAATAGCATACTCGTAATAATGCACAACAACTTTAGGTTGCCGATTCTGATTGTGTTTGATTGAGACGTGAAAGCCGGCTGGTACGTGTGCCGCCAACCATGACTCAATGTACTCCAGCCGATCATCAAGCACCGTGTAATCTCCAAACCGTACCGAATCACGAGCCAAGGCGACTTCACTGTCCTTAGTTACGTTGGAAATAACAGCTTTAAATTGATCGACAACGTCACTCATAGTTCCTTCAACTTGTGTTTGACGATCTTTTACACTGTCTTGTTGATTTTGCATATCAACTTTGAATGCTGTCTCATCGTAATTGATGTATGTCTGCACTGCCAGCATAATCTCAATCCATCGAGCCAACGACTCCCGCACATCAGTGCCATACATCTTTGTTCTAATGAACTTAGCTAACTCAATCGCAATCGGTTCGATGTTGCTTGGTGTATATTCCTGTTGTTTAGGAATCGGAGTTGAATCTTCATAGTTAACTGATCCACTAACTGTTGCCATTTAAATACACCCCCATTAATCTGTATTTTCGTTAGTCTTTTTATTCATCTGTCTTCGTTCCCCCTGTGCCTTCCAACGCACTAATGCGCCGGTCAAGTTCAGCGTCTGCGACTTTAAGCTTAGAGATCGCACTCTGATTAGCCAAGACTTCCGCACCGATTTCGCCGAGATTGGTCAACACTGTTGTGGCCTGATTCTGCAAGGCGGTTAACTGTGCCAGCATCGTCTTGTAATCAGCGTCACCAACGGCGTTAATCAGCTTGTTATAATCAGTCTGCAGCTCACCCAATGACTCACTAGTGGCTTTGGCGGCATCAGATAAATCGCCGATCTGTGTGACTTGTGCTTGCTGTACTGACTGTATCGCGGCAAGCTGTCGGTCTTGATTACGTCGCTTTTTCTCAAACTCTTCCTGACCAATAATCTTGTCACCAATACTTAGTGTTGACTGGCTAGGATCATTTAAATTGATCGTCATTTGAACAATCCGTAAATCCTCGTCGATTGCCATGAGCCTGTTACTGACGCGGTAAATCCAGCCTAGGTCAAAATCATCAACTTGCTTATTGATCATTGATAAATCAACAGCTGTAACTTGGTACTGGATAGTAGCAGTTTCGCCATTAGCCAAGTAATCTTTGCCGCGAGATAACAAAACTTTTGGGTCTTTGATGGTATCAAAGACGACCGGCTTAACTTGCAAGCCGATCGCCGCTATTAACTTCTCATCTCTGAGATAAACTGAGTTATTGTTTACCGACGCGATTGTGTAACGTGGTTGTGCTACAGCAACTTCATCCGGGTTTGTTTCTGTCGTTGTTCCTGCCGGCTGGTCGATTGTGGCGCCAACCGGTTTAATCACAGATATCATTTTCGTTGGGTCAACTGTAGTAGACACCGACAGTAGATTTTCAGCCAAACGAATGATCTGCGTTCCTTTTTGACCAACTTGTTTCAGATAATCCAAGTACAAGCCGGCAGATTCTTCACGCACCAAAAGCTCGCCATTTAGGCGCGAAACAAGTTTGTCTTGAATTGTGTCCCAGGTGTCCTTGTCGTCTTCGGTATAGCGGACTTTGTTCTCATTGCCAGTCCCAGTCACGTCACACTTGCCTAGCTTGAACTGCTTGAACGACTCAACCTGACCATTGTGTTTTGCCAATACTTTCTCCAAATATTGTGGTGGCGTTAACTTCTCATACTTGCCGTAATCTTGTGTTGAATCATGCAAAAACGCCATTATCCCTTCGCAGGTTACGTCTTTTTTGAGTACACCATCCTTGTCCATCGATTCATTCGGATAGAGCACACGGCCGTTAAACAGTACCTTGCCGCTAACCGTATTTATGACGCGGACAAATGAAGTGAAGTAATGCAACTCATTATAAGCAGCACTATTCGGATAAATCGTAAAGGTGAAATTATCAATACTACCAACATCCTTGTGAACGATAGGGCTGATTAATTTGGTCTCGTTATTCCAAGGCGATTGGATAGTTGTTTCTTCACCATCCCAGCCCTGCCGCAATGTCACTCTGTACACTAGATCAACTCCTCATAAAAGATAATCTCAATATGACCAGTTCCTGTTAACGTCACATTCTGCACTCCCGGCGGCATCGTTAAATCTGGGGAACTAGTGGTTCCGGCTTTAATCTGATAAGTGCTAGTGCCGATTGTTACTGTAAAATCTGCATCAGTTTTAATTGTGGGATGCACCCATTGACCAGGGTTGATCATAATTGTTGTTTTTGAACCAACAACATCGAACTTAGTTTCCTGTGCCACGCCATTCTCAAAGTCAAAATCATTCCAAATGTCATTACCAGCACTTGTATCGTGGATTCGGAATGGGTAACACGTAAATGTTACCGTCAGCGTACCGATATAAAGCAGTTCTTCAAACGTCGGTGCCGATACCATTTCAGCCAAGTAGTGGTAAGTTGGCATAATATCATCGTACAACGCGACTTTACCAGTAGGTTCTGCAAGCCAGTTAACGACCTGGGTCCATTTTCGATACATCCCTTCTTTGCTCAAATTGTTACGATCTTTGATTTCAAAAGCTATCTTAATTGTCCGTTCTTCAAAGGGCTGCTGCCCATAGATTCCGGATAAATCGATTGGCGCATTACTAAATGGCACATCAATTGTTAGTTTACGTTTAGCCGGAAAACCAATCTCTTTACCAGCACCAACCATCAACCCAAATTCGGACGAATGATGCCCATTAAAGGTGATCCCGTACTCAGATTGATTGGTCAATGCTTAGCCCCCTGTCTGCGAAATTTGAACGTTGAACTTGATTGACGGAATTGAACGGTGCCATTTGCTTAGAAAAAGAAGCACCGTCAAGCTTCAATTCTGTCTTCTTTTCAGCAAGACTTTGCAGCTTTTCGCCAATGCCGGTACCTGCAAACAAATTCATAAACGCTGCTATCATGTTTGACTGCTGTTGCATAAGTTCAGCTTGTTGTTGCTGTGATGCCTGGATCATTCTCGTTGTTTGGTTATTACTATCAACAATGCGGCTATCATCCATTTGCACTACTTGCTGATTTAACTGAGTGGTTAAATTGCGTGCGTCCTGCAAGTAATCCGCATTTTCCGGAATGCCTCCAATACCATTGGCAAACTGTGGGATACCGCCCAGTAATCGATTAGTCTTTCCAGCTGGCACCACTTTGGTGTGCTTGGGTGCATTAAAAACAACGTTGCGCCCATGCGGCACAAATGTTTCACCAGTCGGAAATTGAACTAATTCACGAAACATTGGGCCTGCCTGGTCATTGACCATCATGGTCCCACCTTCGAAGTCGCTAGTACCGCCTTTCAAGTGTTTTTTAATAAATTCAGTAATATTTCGAGTGATCGTCGTTAGTGTCACAGTATGACTACGTCTCGCCGAAAATCCATCAACCGCACGGCTCGCACTGTGTGCAGGCCCCGAAGCATTATCCACCGCAGTAGCACGTTTTGCACCACCTGGTGACGTGCCACGGAAACGATCGATTGATCTTTTAGCCGTGCCGAAAGGCTGGGAAGTGTGATCAGAACCGTTAGCATTTTTTGTGCTACCAGGCGACGTGCCGCGAAATATATTAGTGCTTCTGGTGGCGGCACCTAGTGGCCTTGAGGTGTTATCTCGACCATTGGCTGTTTTTGTGCCACCGGGCGATGTGCTTTTGAAAGTCTTAGTTGAGCGAGTAGCTGATCCCATTGGTCCACTGGCACTATCTTTGGCATTGGCCGTTTTTGTGCCACCGGGGCTGGTTTTGCTCCAACTCATAATGGTGCTGATTGCGCCTTGTACATCGCCTTTACCAACTTGTTTAGCGATTGCGGTCTGTTGCTTAGGAGTCAGCTTATTCCAACCGTTAAAAGTGTTTATAGCTTCTTGAACATCGCCTTGACCAATTTGTTGGGCAATTGAAGTTTTGACGTTTTGTGGTAAGCCATTCCAATTTTGGAAAGTTCCAATGGCCGCCCAAACTTGATCTGAGCCTCGTGTGTTTGCAATGGCCCATTGTTGAGCCGGTGTTAGCCCAGTCCACTGATTCATGGTATTGGTCAACGCTGTGATGTCGCCATTACCAATAGCCACTGCAACGGCTTGTTGAGTCTTTGGATCTAATCCATTAAAAGTATTAATTCCACCGATCATTTCAAGCATCTGCGAGTTACCCAAAGCTTGAATACTAGCGGTTTTTTGGTCAGGCGTCATTGTTTGCCAAGCATACAAGGTGTTTAACGATCTTGCAACTGATTCACTACCGATTTCATGTACAACGGCTTGTTTCTGTTCCAAACTCATGTTGTTCCATGATTCCAAGCCACCCATGGCGGCAAACAATTCTTCTTTGCCTTTCGCGTGGGCAACGGCATTTTTTTCATCGGGGTCTAATTGATTCCAAAAACCTAACTGGTCTAATAACTCTGCCAGTTCCTTGCCACCTTTAGATTTGATTGCAGCAATCTGTTCTTTTGAAGGCAAGCTATTCCACAATTGATATTGGGTGAAAATGTCAGCTAATTCGTCCTTACCCTTGGCTTGGACAATTGCTTGCTTAGCTTGGATTGATAAATCATTCCATTTACCAGCATCGTTTAAAGCTTCCATGACCGGTTTTGATGCCTTATTGGTTACTAAAGCTTCTTGGTCATCAAATTCCAAATTATTCCACTGACCAGCATCAAAGATTGCCTGAGCAATTTCAGCTTTACTGTTAGACCGTACAATCGCCTCTTTAGCTTCAAGGCTCATGCCATCCCATTGACCTTTAGCCATTAAAGCTTCCATTGCTGTTTCGCCAGCGTTAGTTTGGACTAAAGCCTTTTGTTGTTCCCAAGTGAGGTCGTTCCAATGACCGTTATCGATCATTGCTGCGCCAACTTCACCCTTAGTGTTTGAATTGATAAGAGCTGCTTGCTGTTCCCATTTAATTTGGTCCCAAGTTCCATTGTCCTTCATCACGTTGTACATAGTTTCCGCAGAATTTGTACGAATCAGAGCTTTTTGTTGCGGCCAAGTCAAATTATTCCACTTACCGTTTTGTAGGACAGCGGTGGCAATTAACTCTTTGGCGTTTGACGATAAATTAGCATGTTTCAAATCATACTTAATTTGTTTCCAACCCGATTCAGAGGCAACGGCTTTGGTGACTTCCTCTTGTGCATTAGTTTTTACTATTCCAGTTTTTTTATCCCAAACAAGATCATTCCAGTATTTCGCCGCTTTACTAGCTGTTTTACTCATATTGCCGGTTTCATTCGTTAAAACGCCACTAGATTCTTTCGCCGATTTACTTTGCTTTTTGATCTTGGCGGCGACCTTATCATAAGACGACCCGACGGTTTGTAAGTCCTGGTCAATCTGTGCCGCACTTTCACCATTGGCTTTGCCGAGTTTATAGACTGACTCAGCCATGGTCTCGTTCTTTTTCTTGTGATCATCAGCCAGCTTGTTTAAAGCTTTGTGATAAGAGTCAGCCGAAATTTCACCAGACTTGTACATATCCGTTACAGTTTTTTTCTGTTTACCGTACAACATGTATTCTTTTTCAAAAGAACTTTGCAAAGCCGAAATAGCAGTGGAACGTTGCTGCTTAGTCATGTTGTTAATTTCACCGTTTAATGCCGCTAATACAGTTTTTTTCTGTTTACCCGTGATATTTAAAGTGGCTACTTCTTGCTGGTTCAATTTTTGCTGTGAATTAGCAATATAGGTATTTTCATCGTCAGTCAGTTTGCGATGTTCTTCGCCAGCTCGTTTAACGATATTATTGACATTAGTAGTCGTCTCCTTGGCGGAAGCGACAGTGTCGTTATTCTGCTTTTTTCGTGCTTCGGCTGATGCCGTAAGGGTAGCAGCCACAGAAGCAGGTAAAGATGCCAGATTTTTGTCGATCTTTTTATTAGTACTTTCAGCGTCCTTGCTGATCTGTGAGTACATATCGCTAAAAGCACCAGAAACTTTTTTAGCGGAGCCCTCAGAGTTGCTGCTCCAAGTTTCTAGAGCGGCCGAAGCGTTACCGCTAAACTCGCTCATTTTGCCGAGTGACTTATCGGCGGCAGCGCCAACATCAGTACCCCAACGAGACGTGCGATCAGCTGCAGCAACTGCTTGCTTACCCCAGCCTTCCCAGATGACGGCACCAACTGCGACAGCAGCACCTACACCTAATACAGTTGCACCTAGTGGTGTCAAGGCTGAGCCTAATACTCCAGCTCCTGTGCCACCGGTCGTCAAAGCTTTGCCAAAAATCGTAAAGCCTTTAGCACCGCTAGTTGCCTTTGTACCAACACCTTCGGCAGCATTACCAAACAGCGATAACTGGTCCTTAGTGGTATTGCTGGCAGCACCTAAAACTCCTAAATCACTAGCCGCTGTTCTAGCGGCCTTTAATCCTGCTAGTTTAGCCGCTAGCTTAACAATTCCGGTTAACACCTTGCCAGAGCCAGTGGTCAAACGACCAAACACGGACAGCAGTGGTCCTGCAGCGGCCGCGCCCACGCCAAGCTTGACAATAAAGTCTTGCATCTTAGGACTGAGATTGCCAAAAGCGTCTGCCAGCTTGCCAAAAGTGTCCATACCCTTAACAATATATGGCATTAGCTTTTCGCCAAGTGTGATCGCGGTAACTTCAAACTGTTGCTGCAGTCGTTTCAAGCGTTCAGCTGGGGTCTTCATCATTTCCTCGGCGACACGCTTTGTCGCACCACCAGCGGCGTTAGTTTTATCCGTCAAGTTCTGTAACTTATCCGCACCAGCGCTGATTAAGGCATTCATTGACGTTTGATTTTCCTTGCCAAACGCGGTGGCGATTGCCTTATTTCGATCGGCTTTGTCCCAACCTTTTGTGCCCTCAGTAATATCACGGATCAATTGCGGTAGATCTTTAGAGTCACGTTTTAACTCAGATGAGCTAATACCCATTTCATCAAATGCGCCCTTAGCGGCTCTGGTTGGTTTGACCAATGAGGTTAAAATCGACCGTAAACCAGTACCAGCTTTTTGACCCTCAATACCGCGATCAGATAAGACACCGATAGCAGCGGCTGTTTGTTGCACGGACAAGCCCGCCGAAGCGGCAACTGGCCCAACATAGCTAAAGGCTTCGGACAAATCGCCAAAGCCAGAAGCTGTTGCGTTCGCAGCGTAAGTCAGTGAGTCAGTAACCATTTGCGTGTTCTTCATTGTGCCAGCCGTCGAGTTCGTTTTTAATCCAAACTGTTCGACAATTGACGCCGTCGCGTTCATCACGGTACCCATGTCTTCGCCACTGGCTTTTGTCGCGTCTAAAATCGATGGCATTGATCCTAATACCTGATTAGTTGTAAAGCCACGCTTGACCAACTCAGACATGCCGTTATTAATTTGAGTCGTAGAAACCCCATATTGCACAGCCCATTTTTTCGAACTTTCTGCCATCTGATCTAACTGGGCGCGGTACTTAGCAGTAACAGCGCCACCGTTAGTTAGCAGTGGCCCCATCGCATCGATCTGACTGTTAAAGCTAATTGCGGCCTTACCAGCTGCAGCAAAACCTAAGGCAATTGGTGCGGTAACGCGTTTCGTCATCGTATCGCCAACGCTAGTCACAGAGCGGCCAACCTTAATTGCACCATTGCCCATGGTGTTCATGGCGCCAGTGACGCCAGTAGTTTGAACTTTTGCCTCAGCAGCAGCCCGCGCATTATCGATGTATTGCTTATTCAGAGCGGCAAGCTTAGCCGAAGCATTGTTAAATTGTGAGGCTAACTTGGCTGTTTGCGCCGATGGTTGCCCATCGACCAACGAATTTTTGTAAGCTTTGCCTAATTCGTTAACTTCGCCACGTTGAGCCATAATTACTTTAGCCAAGCCAGACGACTTTGCCGAGAGTAGATCAAATTTGCCACCAGCTTGACCGATCACGGCCATGCTGGCTTTCATCTCGGCCATAGATGATCGTACGGCCTTACGAGCACCCTGTAGTCCTTTTCCAAGCCCGGCATCATCCAAGCCGAGCTCAATGACCATCCGGCCTAATGGTTCATCTGCCATTTATTTTTCCTCCTTTCTTTAAAATTTAAATTGATTTAATAAAATCACCTAAATCCATTGGCTTTTGTTGCGATTTTTGTGGCACCGGACTGCCAGATTGCTCATTTTCATTGTCGCTGTCAATATCCATGCTGATCACTTTGATCAGAGTATCCCAATCAGTATCCAGCGCGTCATTGATCGAGTAACCAGGCATTCGCTTAACTATAGTGCTAATTAATCGGTAGATACTGTCTCTAGCGTCTCCAGGACTGACGGATCTACCGGATTCCAGTTTGGGCTATCAGCACCCGTCACTGCATTGATAATTTTTTGCAGTTCATCATCCATAGTCAGCGCGTTCATGCCGTCCCAAATCATATCTTCGGTGACACCTTTATTAGCAAATAGGTTAGCAACTAGGCGCACTTCTTCTTCATAAAACTGTTTCATATTGTATGTCGCCTTACGGGCGGCGGTGTCAAAATCTAAGAACTCAAGTCGTTTCCGTGCCGTGATGGTCGTTTGCACATAAGTTTTGGTTTTACCATTTTTGTCCTTAAGCTTTAACTCAATTCGTTTAGTCAAAATAAATCCTCCTTATATCAAAAAAGCGAGGCGGAGCTATCCCCATCCTCGCAGTGGTTAGATTATCCAGCTGGTTCTGGTGCTGGTGCTGGTGTGAACGTCTTATCATCAGGGTTTAAAACTTGGTCTGATAACTCCTTAATGACTGTTGCATCCGTGCCGACATATTTAGCAACAACTTGGCCATTTTGGTCGCCTTCGTGACCGGTAGACATCGCTGAATAAGTAAACGAGTCTGCCTCAGGCTCAAATGATTTGCTTACGTCCAAAGTATTGGCCGAAATTTTTTCTCGTGAGAACGTGCCTGAGAAAAAGCCGAGTAAAGCTGCTTCGCCTTGCATATTTTCAGACTCCATTAGAGCTGCGCAATATGGTGCTTCGGTGTTTTCACCAATATAAGCAATTTTACCTGGCTTGTAATAGCCCATAATGATGTCTAGTTGTTCTTCAATCATATCCAATATGCCAAAATCGACAGAAACGTCGCCAGTACCTTTGCGTGAAATATAATAAGCAATATTTGAGGCGGAAACTTTTGTTGGGTCTTTCGACAACCCAGAAATTTCTGCACTAACAGTACCGCCTTTATCCTTCTTACCTTCGATTACAATTGGTTCTGACAATAAATCGCCATTGCTAGCAAATGGCTGAATCGTCAACCGCTTAAAGCCTACTAGAGTCATATCTATTTCCCCTTTTCATATTAATAATCTATATCATAAAGACGAGTGTTTCCACGGTAGCGCCTTGCATCCACAAAGCGGCTGGTTTCTGGGAAATACTCGTCTATTCCGTCATTTAACTGGCCGAAGCCAAGCTTAAACATTTCTTTTTTTATTTCATACTGCGCCTGCTTACAAGCTTTGCGATCTAGCGCCTCAACATTGATCTGGAACGTAAATTGTAGTGACAGCTCTTGATCACTGCCAGAAGTAATCGGCACCGGCGGCTCCAGCGGCGTGATCACAATAAACAAATTGTCGTGATCAGCTGTAGCTGGATTGTCGTAATATTTAATCCTGTGTCTGCCATCATCAGCCAGTGATAAGTCTGCGATGGTCTGATTACTCAGTAACTGTGAGTAGATCGTGGTTAACATGTCTTTTAGTGGCTCACTCATAGCAACCGCTCCAATTCATGGCGTTCAAGCTGCTTAACCGCGTCCTTAGAGCTATCAAAAGCCCCCTGGATTTGGCCCATGCCGCGAGGACTATAACTGCGACCCCAGCGCGTGTAGCCAAATTCGTTTAGGTGGACTAACCGCCAACGTTGACCTGAGCCACTGCCAGACCAACCAATGCTGATTGATTTAACACCGCCACGTGTGCGAGCACTACCGGTAGTAATTTCGATCACTGTTTTACCAGTATCACGGTAGCTGGCTACCGCTTGTTTGAGTCTTACCGCCATTAAGCGCCCAGCAATTCGTAGCGCATTGTTTTCAATTCGCGAAACGCGTCCTTTAGAAAACTTGGCTTCCAGTTTTGCAATAACTTCGTCCACACCAGTAATCTTTACTGTGCCACTCATTCGTCCACCCCCAATACTATTTTGACAAAACGATTGTCCTCAAAATCTGGTGCTACCTGTTTGATTTTCCAGGTAATTGGGCGACCATTTTTGTAATAGCGGCGATCATCAATCACAGCCATATGCTCAGCGCTTGGGTCGTACTCGCCAGCAGTGTCGCGGATTTTAATCGTGACGCCAAGTTTAGCGCCATGACTAGTTAAATAGTCCTGGTCTTTTGCTGAGGGCGAATAGGCTAAGCCAAGGCATTCAAAAAGCAACTCCGTGCCTGATTCGCCCGGTTCAGGCCCATCATTCGGAGCTGCTCCAATAAACCGTATTGGTGTTCGCAATTGTCCAGTATTTACTGCTATCTTTTTAAACTGGTACTGGGGTCGTTCCGCCATCATCGTCACCTCCATCACTTGGCTCGTAATGCTGCAGTGATGCGGCTAATAAATCACTTAAAAAGTTTTGTTCAAAAAATTCAAGCTGATCGTTATAGGCATAGCGCGATCGCTCCATAATCAGCTCAGCAATTAACGGCTCCGTTAAATCTTCACAATTAGTTAGCTGCTTAATTCTGGCTTGCGAAGCTGTTAAGCTTCGTGAAAGCTCTTCGTCTTCGCTTTTGTGAAAAATCTTCATACGCCGCTTAAAATCAGCCAGCAATTCGTGTGGTACGAAATCTTCATCTGCCATTAATCCACCTCATTTACAAGCGCCAAAAGGTCGGCTTTCAGGGTCACGCCGTTATAGTCAATGCTATTTGCGTCCAAGAAAGTTTTAATTTCAGCAATCGTATTTTTATCGGTTGGTTTCACAACCCCGTCGTTTTCAGACGGGGAAACTATTCCCCCGATTCAACTGGCGGTACAGTGGGCGCTGTTGTGTCAGGATTCTTAAAGTCTTTAGCTGGATTAGTTGGTGTGAAATCCAATACTAATGCAGCATTATTATCCTTAGCTTTCCCGTATGCGAACTGTTTGGCGGTAAAGAGCTGCATGTCTTCAATGGCAAGTGTTTGATCAAACTGCTTAATGTTCACACCGCCAGCCGTGTAGGCATCGTAACGACCTTTAACAAAGGCAATCACTTTATCTTCTGGAGCAAATTCTGATTCAATAACTTGCATCCCGAATGGTAGGGCAAAAACCCATTGACCGTTAACGTTTTGAATCATTGAAGCTGCGCTAAAGTCGATGCTAGCACCAGGAGTAACCACCAAAACAACATTGCCCTGAGCTACGACAGGCTTGCCGTTTTCTTTTTTGGAAAGAGTACGGACAATACCGCCCATTTCAGCAGCAGTCGTTTTAGCATCAGCCAAAGTGATTGTGCCGGCAGATTTCTTTTCTGGATAAACACCACCGGTTACTGGTGCGTCTTTAGCAACATTACGATTTAAGCCAATCGGTTTTTGGTTACCGTCACCAATCAAGAAAGCTTCTTCTAGACCAACTGCAAAGGCTTCTGTGACTTGTGTTGTCACAAATTGTTTGAGCCATGCTGCCCCATATTCAAGCGCATCATTTGGCACAACAACGAATGCTGTCACCTTGTTTTGAGTTGCCGGTTCTTCGGTAAACACTTGATCTAATTGACCTTTGATTTCGTCAAAAATCTTGCCCCAAACGACGGCACCTTTTGTGTCAGATTTCAAAATCTTGAGACGTAATCCAGTGGTCTTCAAAGCAATGGCATCTAGAAACGGATGCAAAGTTGTTAAATCATCAAAGATTTCATTAACTGTTGTTTCTGGCAAAACAATTTCGTTTTTAGCGCCAGTTTCTGTGGTCAGCTCATCGAAAAACTTAATTTCTTCATTCGTGATTTTTGGATCAACACGCCGATTCGCTTCAAAAGTTGATAATTTAGTATCCACTTGTTTGGTGATTTCATTAGTCATATCACCTTGTAAAGCGTTCATCATGTCGTCATATGCAGTTGCTTGGTCGTCCACACTTACGCCGTCTTTAACAGCTTTTGCATAGGCAGCTTTCTTGTCTTTAAAATTGACAAGGTTGTCTAAATTCATTGTCATTATTTTTCCTCCTAAAAAAGGAATCGCTTAGGTTGCGGTTCCTCGGGTTCAGTATTTTGTTTTGCAACTGGTTTTTTTAAAGCGTCGATCTGTTCTTGTAGTGGCTTAATTGCCTCTACAACAATCGCTTTAATGGATTCTGCTTTTAAAACGACAGTAGACTTGCTAGCTGGCTCATTGCTCATCATTCGGCGCGCTTTATTAAGCACTTCGGTAGGCAAAACACCAAATCCAGCTGCTACAGCAGGTGCTTCATTCTCGGCAAACATGATTTCATCTGCTAAGCCTTGTTCAACGGATTCCTTCGCCGTGAAATAAGTTTCTTTGTCCATCAACGCTTGGAAGTCTGCAGCGTTCTTTCCAGTTCTTGCAGCATAAGAATCAGCAATTTGTGCAGAAACGCCGTCTAAAACGTCTGCTAAATGTTTATGATCGGTGGCATTGCCTTGAATTCTGGCAGATGCATTGTGAATCATCATTTGTCCCATTGGGCTAATAGCAACGTGATCGCCGGCCATCGCAATTACAGAGGCGGCAGAAGCAGCAACACCAACAATATTTGCATTAACTTTCCCGGTGTAACCCCGCAACTTCGTATAGATTTCAGCACCAGCGTAAACATCGCCACCTGGAGAATTAATTTCAACTGTCACATCGGAATCGTCTTCTGGCAGTTGAATATCCTTGGGCGCCGTCACATCATAACCAAGCCAGCGATAAATGGCAGCATCACTATCACTCACGATTGTTCCCTTCACTTGAATTGGTTTCATCATTTTCACCTCCCTTCATTGTGTAATTCTTGGTGATCACATAGTCATCGCCGCCTTGACGCGGTTCATAGCCTAGTTCACCGCGTAATTCATTAGGACTGAATGCTGAGGAACTAATCAACTTGTCAACGGCTTCGGATACGCCAAATAGATCACGTTTATTAAGCCCGACCACTTCAATGTGCTTTCCATTGCCGTATTCCTGCGGTGTGAAAATTTTTGCATTAAGTTCATCTTGAATTGTTTTGATCAACGGCTTTAAACAAAAATCTAAATAACTTTGAATATTAGATTCTAGTTTCTCATTGGAACCGTGAATCAATGCTGGCGGTACTCCAATCAAGTTAGCCACCGAATCAGTCATCTGATCCTGCACGCTTTTCAAATCAGCTGCCGATTGTTTTTGAGTGCCGGTTTGCTTGGTTAGTTCCTCGTACTCAAACCCGCGCACCTGTGGTACCAATGCAATTGATTTGTCCTTAAACGACTTATAAATTTTATCGATATAAGCCTGCAGTTTTTTCATATCCTCTTCATTCACGCCAGCAGTCAAGTCCGCTTTAATTGTGCCGCGAATCTGGCCATTGCGCATTTGAACTTCAAGAATCCGCTCATACAGTTTCCCGATTTCATTGCCTAAATCGTCGATATAACGGCTTAACTTTGAGTTTGAATAATTTAAATACCAAACATCATCCATCGAAAAAGTTCGATAAAATGTATAGCCAGTACCTGAATTGCTGGAAATTGACACGTTGGAAAACGTCAATGGAAATAATGCAGCTGAGTTAGTGGTCCAAGTGTCAGCAATTAATAGATCATGTGTATCTGACTCGATTACTAAGGCTTCGTTGTCTTTAATTAGCCGGTAAACGAGATCACGCCAAAAAGTCGTAGACGACTGATTAGCATTTGGCCGGACGTTCAACTTGTATGAAATTGGCCCCGTGTCAATTCGACTGCCCTTATAAACTCTAAAATCGGACTGTGCCAAAGATCGGGCTACAAAATTAATAACTGTCTCTAACGCGATTGTTTTGATATAAGCAGCATTCGCGCTATCCTCAAAAAGGTCAAAATCAAAGACTGTGCTCGCATCTTGTCGGCGTCTGAAAATATCTAAAAAGCTCACTGTCTCACCTCCTTTCGCTTAAAAATTGAGGTCGACAGCGGCACTTAGAAAGCCACTCACATCTGTTCCAATAACCTCATCAATCCGATACAGTGTGTATTCAAAACATTTGAAGCCATCGGTTTTTCGTCTGACTTCTTCTTTTTTGAGATATTGCTTGTTGCCGCGTGGATCAGTTTTAACGGCAATATTTTGTGTGTTCCAGCGAAGTATCGGGTTGTCACCCCAGATAAATTTACGTTGGGCGAAGCCATCTTCAATCCGCGGCGCCAGTAAACCATCAATTGCGGTCGGGTTCTTGATCACTTCGATTTCGATGCCAGCTTCTTCAAAAAAGCGCCGCAACACGTCCGCACGGAAATTATCAATGATCACTTTTTTTAGCACATATTTACGCCGAACTTTGTTAAAGTAATCAATGATCAAACGCGGGTCGATTGTTGGCTTATTGACCACAGAGAGTAGTCCCATTTGTTCCCATTTCCCAATCGGTGCCGCGGCGGTGAACTTAGCCCGTTGTTCATCGCTAAGCGAATAACCGTAGTACTTATCTACGAATTGTTTTCGGGCAAATTGGTGTTGAAAATGGATCACTTTATCACTTTTACGACCAGAAAAACCGACTGCCGCAAAGTCGCGAAGGCTAGCAAAGTCCACCGCACCGATCACCTCTTGACCAGAGATATCAGGCTGATGAACGTTAGTCGCTTTAACTTGAGCGTAAGGCACAACCGATTTTTCCAGGTCAACTTCTGGATAATCCATGCGCTTAGTCATAAACTCAGCGCGACCAGATGGTTCCGCTTGTAATTTGTTAAATTGCTTCACGATTTTTCTAAATAGTGTTTTGCCATAAGAGTTCCGCGGCTCTTCTAGCATCGGGTTAGCCAGTGGCCAATATTTCGGATCGTCAGCTTGTTCGCGAGTGTCAATTTTGCAAATAAAAGGAAACATGGTATCGGGTGGTAGTTTTCCGGTCAGTACTTGCTTAGCCACCGCCTTTTTACCGTCAAGGTAGCCCTCGCGAACAAACCCATCGGAACCAATTTCAAATTGTCGTGACTGCGGTCGCTTACCCAAGCCAGACTCATAAACGCCAACGCTTGAGCTATCCTTGTACATATGGATTTCGTCGAAAACGTCGAAGCCATCACGTAAACCGTCTTTTGTTTTGCCATTGCTGGTTTGATAAGTAACCGTTGAGTTAGTCGCACGTCCAGTGATCTGGGATTTGTGGGCATCAAACTCTTTTGCTAACCGATCATTTGCGGAAACAATATTATAAATTTCGGTGACCGACGTCATGGCCTGCTCTTCTGAGTTAGCGACAATGGAACCATCATAGCCGGGAATACCATTTAGTGAGCTAATAAAGTAGGCGGAAAGTCCTGAGATCAATCCATTTTTACCAGCCCCACGACCGATCACATATAAAAATTCATCGTAAAAAACATCCTCGGTACGACGATCATATAGAAAAATAAAGGCTACTAAAAATTTTTGATAAGGCACCATTGGGAAAAACCATTTTTGAATGAAGTTAATACAATCGTTAATACGTCGTTCATCAAAAAATAAATCTTCGTTGTTCAATACATATTTTTCTAAGTATTCAACTAACATCTTGCGTTCTTTATTAAAGAGTATTTCACCCTTTTTATAGCGTTTAAGATAGCTATCAACATATTCCTGATGAATCATACCAATGTTTCCTCCTCGTCCTCTACGGTCGTTTTAGGAGGTAATTTAGATGGGTCATTATCTTTTGGCAAAAACAATTTGAAATCACGTTCCAGCGCTAGTAGTTGTACGTTGATTTTTTCCTTCTCAGTGACAGCAGGGTTGATTTTGATATAACTTTGCTTGCCATTTTCCACCGTCACAACCGCGCCGTGTTCGCGAATAGCCGTGTCTAGCTTGTCAAAAAGTCTGCGCAAATTTAAGTACCGCTTGATTTTTTCTTGCTGAATAAAATCTTCTGGATCAGAATTTTCCTGCAAGAATTTTTCTACTTTACTTTTAGTCACACCCCCACCCCCTCACGTGAGAAAAAATTTCAGTCAAATCTTTCCGGAGTTGAGCTCACCCACCGGTTCTCTGTTTCAAATATTTTCCTCAGGTTTTTGACCCGGGGGGCTTGCTCAAAATTATTTTCCAAACGGACAGCGCTCAATGAAAAAATAGCCACGCTCACTCTCAGCTGGATCGGCATTGTGAGCCTTAGCGTAACGCTTGGCGTCCTTCTCAGCCATGAACACTCGCTCAGTCATCACGACCTTGCCTAGCCCTTTAAGCATGACCACATAACACATACGACTGCCTCCTCATTGATAGAACACTTGACCATTGATCGCACACTCTTTATTAGTTAGATGCTTACTCACATTAGTCCCACCTTTCGTCCTGCGCCCATCTATTCCTGGGCTTGCCATTGCCATTGCTACGCCAACCCATGCGACCATGCCGCTTATTGTGACAATCTTTGCACAGTGTCCTTAAGTTATCTGGGTCAAGTCGCAACTCAGGATGCTGCTCTAATGTTTTGATATGATCCACCTCTAACACCACAGCATTGCCTTGAGCATCAACACCACCTACCCTAGTCACTCGACCCTCGTCTTTACACCACTGACACTCATAGTGATCACGCTCTAGGATTTGCTCGCGCAAGTGTCGCCACTTACTGGATAGATAAAAGCTATGGCATTGGTCTTTAGTCCACACCATTGTTGACTGCCTCCTAATCAACCGCATAACAAAGACCCCAGCCGAATCGACTGAGGTCTTGCTGAATTACTATGCTATTAATATAAACCCTGTAAAGCAATAAGTCGTTATGATAAAGGACTGTACTTAAATCATACCTTTACCGATCAAGCGAGAAGCGTAACACATCAAGCTCGTACTTATCAATAAACGTGAGCCATCGCTTTAGCTCTGCATGACGCTGCTTGACATATGAGTAAGAGTAATCACAGTCATTTGCGATCTGTTCTAAGGTCTTGCCCTCAACATATTTACCATAAACAATCGCGCTGTCGATGCCATCAAATGCTTTAAGCAAGGCTTCCGCTTCTTGCGCTTCTTGCTTTTGTACTGCCAGCTCCGTCTTTATTTCCGCGATATGTTCTTCCAATTTGGCTTGCTTAGACCCTTCGGCAACAGCGATACGACTAAGGTCACCTGTGAGCCACCGGTCTAACTCATGCTCTGATTTACGCAGGTTCCAGCTCAACAAAAGCATCAACAAATTTTTGTTGTTTAACTGTTAGTCCCACTCTTACTACTTCGCTTTCTGGCTAATAAATATGTAATAAAAAGAACATCCAATACTGGATGCTCTAAAAAACTAAATTAAGACTCGCGATTGAAACGTTTTTTTAAGTTTTTGGTTAACTACGTCCTTAACTTAATTTTTCTACAATACTAATTTAACACGAAAGAGGTGCTCAGTTTTTGCGTGTTTTTCCCGTTCGCTATAAATCGTATAACCCAAGCTTTTTTGCAACTTCACTAACAAATTCATTTCTTAACTCGTATGCATGACGCTGACTGATATTAACCACATGATTATTAACCAAGCCGAGCAATGTGTATTGTGGATGTTTTTTAAAATATAGCTCCTTGATAATTTTTTCGGTATTGTCGTCCACACCATCTAAGCAGTCATCAATTATTTCGCGCTGTCGTTTCAGTGCGTTAATACGGCGGTCTTCGTCGATAGTAATTAATGTGTCTAACGTAGCTTCGTTATACTTAAATTGTGCTCGGCCACCACCGATATTTTCATCGGTTTGCCCAGTTGGATAGCGTAATTGTTGCTCGCGTTCTTCGATATAATCATCTATTTTCGTGTAATCACGAAGTAGATCTTCAACTTTTCTGATTGTTGACCGTCTCAATTACTCACCTCCTATCGTTCTGTTATATTTAACGAAAACTGATTACCGCTATAAATCACAGTAGTTCCAGTATTATCGACGACTTTTATATCTCCATTATCCAGCCTAATTGCTGAAGCCAACGTCTCTCTGCCATCGGTCATATCATCAATTACTAACTTGTCACTGTCATTTTCAACCACTTCCGCGAAAAAACTGCCTGTATATTCGCAGTTATTGAAATCAAAGCCTAATGTTTTACAAATTTGTTTAACATCGTATATATTTCGACTGCTCAAAAGTAACTTGCTTGTATCGTTTTCGCTCTCGGCATAAAGATTGATAACCGCATTACCTTTATAATCCACCGTTAAGCAAAAATTCAAGTCTTTAATTATTTTCATTTCATTCACTTCATTTCAATAATTTTTAATGCATCATCAACCGATTGGGCTACACCATACAGCACCGGTAATTTACTAACCATTTCCGCAAATCGTTGCTGTTCTTTGCGCAAACGTCCGTGTTCATTTTTAACTTCGATCAGCACCATTTTGCCATCGCTTTTTCGAAATCCGGTTAAGTCAGGCCATCCTTTCGGCGGACCTGCGCTAAACAAACGGCCATCCTCTGTTTTAACGGTACCGGTATTGGTGCGAATAATGGTACAGCCAGCTGCTGATAGCGCTACGCGGATATCATTTTGTATCGTGTGTTCTGCTGTCATGATTTACCTCCACAGTTTCAAAGGACGATTTATAGTTTATTTATTAAATCATCTACTAAGATTAGCTCTTACTCCCACAAGGGATACATACATTCCGAGATGCTTTTAGTAGACGATTTGGACGTTTCCTATTCTTTACTATATATTTTAACTTTTTTTATTTTGTATAGTAAACAATAAGAAAATCATCTATATCATCTACTAAAACGGCTTCACCCTTACTCTAGCAATGGATTAGCTTAGTAGACGTTTTTTTATGATATCATCTACTAAACTAATTTTCAGAAATTATATCCTTGCTGAAAAGGGGACAATCCTTTTTTGATTCTTAATCCAGCATATTGGCGCTGCCCCATAACTGTCTTTTTATCAAATCGCTGCGCTAATTCACGACCCAGTTTATTTTTTGTAATACCCGTTCCATGAATTTTTTCCCATTCATCAAATGCTAGTGAGATTTCCTTAAATGACGCTTGGTAACCAGGTCCAACTTCTGCTACTTCTTCTAAGAAGCCACCGATGGTATCCATTTCGCCGCGATATTGTTTCGAATCTTCCTGTACAATCTGTGGTGGATTTAAGCCTTCACGTTGCCACATTAGTGCGCCGTCGACAGCCCAGTTTAAAATACCCGGTCCTTCACGCAATAGTTTTTGTTTTAGTTTAGGGTCTTTTTTATTATTCGGCACTTGGACTAAAAATGGGATAAACAATAGTCGCCGCCAAATACCGTCGTCTGTGCCACGAACGATCGGTTTATGATTAGTCGATAGCCAAATCGTACCTGTCGGCTGAAATTCAAAATAATCACCATATAATTGTCGTGCTGTGACTTTTTCGCCACCAGTCATTTGCTTGATCAGGCCTTCTGATAGTCGCATGCCTTCGTCTGGCTCACTAGACGCAATAAACCGTGCGCCTTTCATACGGGCAATGTCATTATTCGGACCACCAGAACTAGCTAACGGCTTCGCCATTAATGTTTCCGGCTGAATTGTGATGGCATAATTACCGATAATGCTGCTAACTGTTTCGACAAAAACAGATTTACCGTTAGAACCATTTTTACGTTTTTCACCATGTAGAATTGTCATGACTTGTTCGTCCATAGTACCAGTTAAACTGTACCCAACTAGCTTTTGCATAAAATGGATCAAGTCCTGATTACCGTCGAAAGTTTGATGTAAAAACTCTTCCCAACGCGGTGCGGCGTAAGTATCAGAATATTCAAAATTAGTAATTTTAGTGAACATTGATTCTGGTGTCGTTTCCATTAAGCTTCCTGTGGCCAGATCAATATAGCCGGACGGTGTATTTAAAACATTTAGCTCTTGATCAAAATCATCGGTAGTTGTGGCAATTAGCGTCTGCGTTTCCGCAAGTGCTGCCCGTTTTCCAGAGTTGTTACGGCTACGTTTGATAAATTTGGCTTTTGCTTCTGTTGCCGCGTCTTTATCATCAATCGAAGCATCTTTTGGCACATGTACTGGCTCATCTTTCAATGATTCGACGACTTTATTTAATAGCTTTTGTGCGACAAAAGTTTTATCCTGCCGCCAAGCGTGACCATCAAAATACATAAACTTTCCTGCGGTGGTATCAAACTTAACCACGCGACCGTACCGATCAAAATAACGCTGTGCACTACCAGTATCATCATATGAGCGCCACTCGTCTTTTTTATCAGTGACTGAATGCTCGTCTACAGTTAATCCAGGTACAGTCAGGCTAAAGGTCGACTCGGCTTGTTTAGCGCTATAAACACTGCCTGTACTCGAGATTGCCTTGTTCAATAAACCTTCGCCGTACGTGACCTTGCCGTGCTTTTCATCATATTTATCCCGCATCAAACCCGATTGACGGAAAATCTCGTCCATTTTCTTGAAATCTTTTGCCGTCCAAAAGGCTAGGTCATTCGCAAAGGCAAGGTCAGCCTCAGACTGGGAATCATAATAACCTTCCCAATTACCATTCATTAAAACTTTAAACCGTTGCCCAGTTTTACTTTTCAAGGCCGCTTCAGTGATTTGCTCAGTCGTGAGATCAGTAATCCCGTACTGCGGTTCATCGTTTAGCATAATGATATTATTGCCACTATCGATGTAGTGTTTATATAGCGTTTTAAGCGCCTTGTTATCAGGCTCAGTCACTTCACGGCAATCGGTAAAAGCATTGCCTGTCAGGGCAAAAAAGCGACCTGAATCGTACATTTCAATGTCACCTTTACGCCGTTTTCCTTCCGGTAGCTTGCCCTTAACAATGATGTGGATGCCTTCGCCTGATAACGAAACTTCGGTGTACGAGTTTGTGGTTTGCATAAATTCATAAACCAAATTTTCGGCGGTGTCACCATGTAAAACCCGGTCGATTTCTTCTTTAACGTGATCTAAATCAATGCCGACATATGGTGCCTTAAAGAAAAAAGCTAAGCCGGCAAAGTGTTCGTTTTGGTTGACCGCCTTTAAGGCGGTACTAAAATCTGTCCAAGTGGTTTCATCGTTTGATTTTCCTTTCTCTCCTGTGGTTGCATCGTATGGAATTTTTGTATATTTGCCACGTTCTGGTTTCCATATTTTTTTGAAAACGCCCCACTGTTTGAGGGCTTTTAACTCATTGGGAATTGCTGAATAATCCATAATGCCCTCCTTTATCTATTTAAAACGGTAAATCTGAGTCTGAAATATCAATCGATTCACCATTATTTGCAAACGGATCATCATTTTTTAATTTATTAGGATTGGTTTTATCAGGCCACTTGTGCTGTAACTGTGGGAAATCAGTTTTAGTCCAACGCTTTACATTTAAATTATTATAAGTTTTACCATCGTAGTCCGATGATTCATTTTTAACTCGTAATTTTGCTGGTTTAGCTAAAAAGTCTTTCATAAAATTGTCGAAATTGTCGTATGATTTGCCATCTTCTAAGCTGAATGCTTCAGCAATTCGCATAATAAATTTTTGCGGGTATTTATTAGTCGTTTTATTGCGGTAAATCCGTTGAAAGACGTGTGAATTTTGAAATCCTTGCTTGATATCATTGCGGATAATCATATCAAAATTAATAAATTCAGTACCGGTATTTGGATTAGCATCCTCTTGGACGTTGCTCATAACTACTTCATAGTCGCCGTCTTTTACTTCTGGGAAATCTTCGTTTTCTGAAAAATCTAATTTAAATGACATTTTATTTTCCTCCTCAGGAATGTAAGTTTAGTAATTAAAAGTTAAATAACGTTGGTAAAGCAGCTTCTGCTTCGTGTTTATCTTTAACGCGCTCATAGGTAGCAGTAATTTTGTTAAGTGAATTGCCGGCGCGAGCGGCTAATTCTGCTAATTCTTCTGGCTGGATTTCTTTTACCTGATTTAATCTGAGATGCATTGCTCGATAAACTGGCCATTTAACTTGTCGCGTTTCAGTTTCTTGTTGGGCAACTAAAATATCGTAAATTTTACTGAGATTACGCGAACGTGTCGGATTTTTCTTGGCTAACATTAGTTGATTAAATCGTTTGATATCAGTGATTTCAGCCATATCATCTTGGATGATTTCCTTACCGTTGTCGCGTTCTTTTTTATCATCTTCATCAATAGCTGGTGCTTTGCTGCAGTAAGGGCAGATACGACGTTTATTTTCGTCATGAGCCCATTTATAAAAGGCACCCTGGCAAAAGTCGCAAGTAATTAAGCGTGGCGCGGCGTCTTTTGGCTTGCCTTCTAAAGACCAACTGCGTGGCGTATCTGGCAAGCCATGTTCAAGTGCATTAGCAACCTGATCAATAATAATCGCTGTCTTATTTGGCTGGTAACGCATCCCACGCATCGCTTGTTGAATGTGGAGGACTAAGGATTTAGTCGGCCGCAGTAGCATAATCACGCTCACATCCGGCACATCAAACCCTTCTGAGATAAGGTCAACGTTACATAATACTTTTATCTCATGATTACGAAACGCCTTAATGATTTGTGCTCGCTCGTGACTAGGTGAGGTTGCGTCAATATGTTTAGCCGTAATGCCAGCATTCACGAATTGCTGTGCAAACATCTGACTGTACTCCACACTGTGGGCGTAAAGAATCGCCTGTTTACCGTTTGCTAACTTGCGGTAATTATCAACCACATCACCGAAAATGGTCTTTTCTAACGCTTCATCGATCGATTGCTTAGTGAAATCACCTTGTGATGACCGCTTTAACTCGTCGCGGGCAACGATTGATTGGGGCATAAAATATTTATACGGTGCCAGCGATTGATTTTTAATTAGCCAATCAACGGTTGGCCCTTCAACCATCGTTGAATAAATATCGGTAAAGCCTTGTCCACTCATCCGCCAAGGTGTGGCTGTAAAACCTAATCGCGGCACATCGGCGTAGTAATCGTATATTTTACGGTAAGTCTTAGCTAAGGCGTGGTGTGTTTCGTCCGTTATAATAACCGTCGGCACCGGTAGCCTTGCTAGCCGTCTAACGACTTTCCCGACCGTCATAACAATCGCTCGGCTCATATCCACAGCGTTGTTTTTAAACGATTGTGTGATTTGCTCCACTAGCTCTTTACGATGCACTAGGAACAACACTTGCCCCTGCTTTTCTGTTGCTAGGCGGGCAATCTCGGCAATGATGACACTTTTACCCGAACCCGGTGGCGCAACTAGTAACACGCCTTTATTACCTTTAGACAGTTCTTCACGAGCGCGTTTAACTAGGCTCGTCTGGTAAGATCTCAGCTGATACATTATCATCACCTTCTTTAAACAAATCCTCTTGTAAACAAAACTCGCGTTGATCAAGTTGGTTTTTAGCAAAAACTGCATTGGAAGGTGTTAAAATAATGCCCCGCTTACCTGTTTTAGCTGATACTTGTAAGCGACCAACTTGTAGAGCTAGACCCATCACATTGCTAAGAATTGGCTTGCGAATCTGTGGGTAAGCTCTAGTAAAAGTTTGTCCTGATTCGGTAGCAAAATCATCCGTCTGCTCCCACGCTGTGATCACAATATTTTTGTTCCAGTTTTTCATGTAACGAATCATATCTAATTCAAAAAACTGCAATTGTTGGTAGTTTTGAATACCGGGAACGCCGTTGTTATTGCCTTTTTTTCCATATTCAGTTAGGACAGCATTTTCTAATTCTGAAATATTATCCAATGCAATACTGTCGTATTCATCGAGATGCTTATCTTTGATTTCTTTTAATAATTTTGGTAGTGATTCGCGCGGATTATATGGGTCATCAAGCGTCACAATATCAATATCGGGCTTATTGCTCAGGACCGACGACGTGCCGTCTAAATCAATGATTAATTTACGGCCTGGCATGTACTGGAGTGTGGATGTTTTGCCCATCCCTGGTGCCGCGTAAAGTATCCGCAACGCCGCTGGTTTATTAATTTCGGTTGCTTTAATTACTTTCAATTTATTTTCACTTCCTATTTAATCATCAGGGATTCACTATGTGTCAGCTCAGCACCAGGTACTTCTTTACCACTTTTCAACGCTTCTTTAATGAGTGTTTTGGATAATTTCATCGGCTGTGGCTGATAGTAGTCAACTGGAACTTCTTTATCATCGATCATGTGGACTGATGCGGGATTGTGCCGAATTTTAATCGTAAATAATGAGTCTTTAACCTGATTAATATCAGCCGTGTGAAATGCATCGATTAAATTAGCTTTCAGCCGATTAATATTATTTTCGACTGCTTTTTTTCGTGCCTGCAGTCGTTTAATTTCCTCTGAAATATCTGTGATATCAGCTTGCATTGCGTTGATCACCTTGGCGTAACCGATGGCCTTATCCTGAATGGCGTCATCAATCGATGCCATCGTATCGTTAAATACTTCTGGATCAGTTTCATCTGCCAGCGACTGTAACTTCCTGTAGTTACTTGTTAATTCATATAATGTTGCCATTTTAAAACCTCCGAATAGGTGTGATTAAATAAGTTGCTTTTTGAGCCGTTAGCGAGAAAGGCGTTAGCGAAGCGTTAAAATTAAAAATAACTTCGTCCGTTGGTAGCGCTTGCGTGAAAAATTCAATTGCTTGCGCCATATATTCAGAGTTAAAACTAACTTCTAACGGATCACTAGACCTGTTTTGGACTACAATTGGAATGTGAACGGTAACTAAATTATTTTCACCGCCGGCGATAGTCAAAGTTTCATTATCGTTTTCCCACTTTAAAACAGCTGGATCGTTAGCGCTCTTAAGTTTAGCCATCCCTTTAATGATCGGGAGCACGTCGATTAAATCGCTAGTTTTGGCATGAAATTGATATTGATAACTTTTCGGAATTATCCGGCTTGTGTCAGGATAATTTTCGTCACATTCGCCAAACGTTTTAAGATTCAAATTGAAATCTTGTTTTAAATGATGAAAGTCTTCTATTCTTAACAGCACATGACTATCTGTTGCTATCACGCTACCGTCTTCGTTAAAATGTAAACACTGTAAAGCAGGGCGTGAATTCACGCTACTAACGGCTTTTTTAAATGCCGCGCCTAATTTATTACTAGTTTGCATTGATTTTCCTCAATTCTGATTTTTTTGCGGTACAATTGACTTAAGCACCCCACACACCTCTTAGCAATGTGTCCCAAGTGGGGACTTTTTTATCGCATGAAATATCTACGATTTATATTCGATATTTCAAATTAAAAGCTGTAAAGCTTGATATAACAGTATTTATTTATTTGATTTATCTACGAAAAAAGTGTGGTCTATCGCGTGGATTTTAGAATTGTGAACCATTTCCATTTTGGAAACAGTTCCTCCTTAAAATTACTTTTTATCGTGTAATTCCGCCTGTAGCCGGTAGCCCTCAAGCTCCCAGATTTTATCAGTGATTCGATCCAAGCAAATCTGTTTACCCATGTCCGCATCATAATTATCTGGATCAACAGCCCCTGATGCTTCTGTAATGACAAAACCGGATGGTAATTTTAATGAAACCACTGTGACTTTATCAAAAACTGTTTCAGTTTTAATTTCGGATTGGTTCATCAGTGCTTCTATGTCAGCGTTTGTTATTGTATTTTTCATTTTTTATTCCTCCTGAAAGTTAGCTTTTTTCCATGATACGTTTAGCAAGTAAATGTGCCTGTTTCTCATTCAGTGGAACCAGTTCAAAACTCCACGCATCATAATACAACTGGGCTTCATTACTCCATTCGTACCCAATGTTCGTTAATAAATCGTCTTGACTGATTCGGTCTTGAATATCCTTAGACGGCTTGTCTAAATTCATGCAATCACCTCCGTAAATTTAACTTTTAACGTCAAAGTGGTTGTTGCCTTTTTGGAAATAACCACTCATCCTAGCCAACCGACACAACCGCCGCCATCGTTTTCTAGTGGGTGCGATTGGCTGACCAAATAAATCAGGAAACTCTTCGGCGGCGTGCACCACCATTAAGTGCTCCCATTCTGATTTATTAATTCGATATTTAACCTTTTGCTTTCTTTTCAAATGCATTAACTCACCTCAAAAGCTAGTTCTTATTATCAAAGCGTTGCATTAATTCAATCGCTTCGGCATTATTTTCTTGTGATGCGGTCACGTCTTCTACGCTGATAGCTGGTCCGCATACTTCAGTGTTAATGATATTGGCATAGGCATTCAATTGGTCAAACTCAGCTCTGGTCATTTCTACAATCTTGTTGACTTTATAATTTATCCCGGCGGCATCTAACCAGCCTTGGTCATCATCAACTGTTGTGATTCTAGCTTTCACATCAATCAACTCCTAAACTTAGTTTTTGGTATTAATTATTACGATTTATCTGTATAATTCTTCTTATATAAAGATTAATGGGAGATAAGCTATGACACGTTTTAAAGATCATAAGGGTGCTGCAAAACTACTAAAACAAATTGACGAAAACAAAAGTGATTATCTTATCATTCACTACGCTTGTGAAAGCTTTTTTGATACAAATGGACGGACTCCACATGTCACATCAATTGCGGTAAAAAAATTCGATGATGGACAGGCCGAATTATTTGCCATTCATAAAATTGCGGAAATCAAACATGTTCCAATTGAAAAAATCACCGCTGAATATGACAATCTTGAAAAAGAAATGCTACGTAGGTTTTTTGATTACGTAAAAATTCATATCGAACAAAAATGGATTCATTGGAACATGCGAGATTCAAACTATGGATTTAAAGCACTGGAACAAAGATATTTAGTTCTGGGTGGAACTCCCACAGTTATTCCCGATTCTAATAAAGTTGATTTATCTAGATTATTTATTCATCTTTATGGAAAAGGTTATATTGATAATCCAAGAATTCAAAGTCTTTTAAAGTTCAACAATATAAAACCATTAAACTTTTTAGACGGTAAGCAAGAAGCAAAAGCATTTAATGATCATAATTATGTGGAACTCAGTTTTTCTACCGCCTCAAAAGTTGATATATTTGCTAATTTCTTAACGCAATCCATTGATAAAAAGCTGAAAGTGAAATCAAAACGTAGCGAAATATATGGTAATTCGATGCTCGGGTGGTATGATTTTATTGCTGAAAAACCATACGGTAAACCATTAATCTGGATTATAGGTGTTTTAATTAGTGGCATTATCGGAGCCGAACTCGGTCATATTTTCTAATGATTTCTCTCGATAGAAGTTCAATGCCTCAGTTGCCTCTTTTTTTGTTACGCTCTCTGTATTTTCAAATAATGTCATTAATTTGGTATAAAACACTAAGTTATCCAATACTTCAGCCGCTGATTTTAATTTAAAAATGTCTTCTTTTTTCATTAATGTCACTCCGTCCTATCGTGATAAATGTGGAATAGTAAATGGCTTAACTTTCTTAGCCTTAACACGCGGCGCGTCTGGATCAATACCGTATTTTTTTAAGACACGGTAGATCGTACTTTCAGACCGCAGTACAGTCGATTTAATCCGATCAATACTCCATCCTTGTCCCCAAGTACTGATAATTCGGCGCTCTGTGCCTTGTGCATTAGCCGGATCAAGTGCTGCTTTAGCGGCTGTCTCTTTAATTTTTTTATAACTAGCAACAATTCGATCAACACCAAGCATTTTAATAACCGGTGCCGCATCAGCCGCATCCACGATAATACAGGCGCTATTTTCATATGCTCTAAAGATAGTTCCGTGTAAATTGTGGAATATCTCTTTGCCGCTACGATATTCGGTCACGGTGACCATTGATCCTGCTTTGATACCTTTCATTTAGTGCCTCCTGCTTCGATTGATGCGATAGCCGAAACAGATTTGCCGTTTTCAAAAGTGCCCGCGCTAATCAAAACGCGGTCGTTTGGGCTATTTATAATCTGTGGTGATCCCCAAATACCGACAAAAGCTTTTGCATCGCTCATTGATTCGTTAAATCTGTAAAAACTAACCGATGTAGCAGCGTGATAAAGTTTTAAAATTTTACGTTCGTCTTCAGTTAAATATTTTTTCTCAACTCGTTTGGTCATTTTGTAGTTCCTCCTTGTGATATACTGGAGGTGTACTCTGTAATACACCTTTTAGTCCGCACGGTTGCCCCCGTGACGGGCTATTTCTTCTATCTTATAGCCAATGACTAACCGTTCAGCAACTGCATAGCTCTGACCGATATAAAACCAACCGTGGTCAAAGCCAACTGGCTCATATTCTGGCAACTCAACTTCGTAAACCTCTTTGTGAAGTAGCCCATCACACAAGGTTAACGTGATTCGCCAGTGCTTCATCGGCATAACCATTTAATAACAATGCCCCAGACAATTGCTGACAAATCAATAATTCCCACCCATACTAAGCGGGTTTCTAACTCATCCTTACTCAAAGTAGTAATCCTCCTCATCGCGCATTGCTTGGTCATCGATTTCAGTCCAATTAATGTTCATTTTTATCGGCCTCTTTTCCCAAGTGATAAAGGCCCCGAAACGCCGTAAACAAGATTACACCGATCAAAATGCCAAACGTAAAGCTTGCTACATCGATTGTCCAAACCATTTAAATCACCTCCTTACCAGTTAAATTCTTGCCAATGCTTGTCTAGCCATGGTCCAATGACTGACGCTTGAAACCGCCATGGACTCCCACTACCACCGCCAACGATGGCTTTACTGTTGCGCATTAGCTGTATCTCACGGCTATACCGTGGGCTATTTACCGTATTATCCTTGACCCACTTTTCGCTTTTATTACCTAGTCGCTTACGCAATTCGGCCATTGTCCACATCTTAGCTACCAATGATTCGCTGTTTAGCTGATCAAATTTATTTTGATCAATCAGTACATAATCTTTTGGCACTTCAACCGGAACTGTCACTTGTAACATTTGTGGCATCTAGATCACCTCACTGTTCATCTTCAATCTCGACATTTTGAATACCGTAACGGATAAACTTTTCTGCAATCCGACCAATCGAAATTCCTGTCTCATTTTTTAAATCAAGAATTTGCTTGTGCAATTCCGCATCGATAAATACTGGCTTAACGGCCTTACTTTCAGTTTGTTTAGTTAAAACTATTTTTGGTTGTGCCATTTTGTTATTTCCTCCTTAGCTTGCCTGTTCCTGTTCAATCAGCGGTAAAATATTTTCTTGTTTAAGCAGTTCGTACAAGCCTAATCTGCCTTTTTGCGTCCATTTAGTATTTAGTACAGCTTTTTCAGTGCCGTCTTTGCGTTTAACTATTGTGGTGTCAGAATGTGTCCATCCAGTTAGCTGATATTTTGCATATAACAGCCAAGTATTGCCTTGCTTGTAAATAACACCTAAGTCATGAAGCTTTTTATTTAATGCTCGACCGCTCATGCCGTAGTCCTTGGCGATAATACTGATCGTTACCAGCGATTTATCGGCTAATACGCGATCATAATAGGTAGCTTTAGGCTGCAACTCATTGACCTGTTGTTCAGCGATCAATCGTCCTTCACGTTCTGACTTCAATTGCTGAGCCAGATTGATAATCGTATCTGGATTCAGCAAAGCTTCTTCAATCTTTTCTGGTGTCATATAGGCGCCATGCTTACGAATAGCCGGTAAGACCTCCGCTGTAACCCAATGTTTAAATCGTTTTGCTGATTCCAAATGGCTACTAAAAATCAATGAGTAGACACCCGATTCAGTAATAATTGTCATGTCACGATTTTGACCTGAGTCGGTAAAATGCCGAGTCAGCTTATCCTCATCGTCAACGTGTCCTCTAACAGCATCGGCAGTCCGCTTATAGCCTAAAATTTCAGCTACATCCTTACCGACAAAATATGGTTCGTTATCAATAATTACTGTTCGTACATAGTTACCTTCAAAGTTAAAGTTTTGTAATTCGTCCATTGATCGTCACCTCACTTGATATCCAAAATCTTCTTGATTTTTTTGATATGTTCTTGTGGTTTTGGTCCTGTTTTGCGTCCGTGAAGAATATCGCTTAAATAAACATCACCAATACCAACTAGCTTAGCCAATTGTCCTTGTGTCATATTTTTTTCAAATAGTTTTCCTCTGACAATTGCACCTAGATCACTGCTCATAATTAAGTTCACATCCCTTCCTTAATAATTAGCTAATTTTTTCGCTAAAACCATTGAACATTTCTACCCCTAGTGGTAGACTAAGCACATAGTTAAATAAACGTAATGAGTCCATTGTTATCAAGCTGGGGAGCTGATTTATCGGGCTTATTTCGTAAACTTTTTAGCTAAGTAATTAGCTTATGTAAATAGAATAGTACCTTTAAAGGTAGATGTCAAGCTATTATTCAACCTTTTTTGGTAGAATTTTATTTATGCGGAAAGGAATCCTATAATGACACTATTTGATCGAATAAAAAAATTGGCAGATTCCCAAGGGAAATCTATAACCAGAGTAGAACAGGATCTTAATATGAGCCGTAATTATCTTTATAAATGGAAAACCATGAATCCAAAATCTGACTCACTTGAAAAAGTCGCCGACTACTTTGGTGTAACGACCGATTATCTGTTAGGTCGTAATCAAGCGCCTGAATGGGCTCATCCCGAAGATATACATGATCTCAAGCAAATGCTTGATGATAATGTTGGCTTAGCCTATGGAGGTGAGGATTTAACTGATAAAGATAAACAACGCTTAAATGATATTTTAACTGGTCTTTATTGGGAGAAATTGCATAACAAAAAGAAACGGGAAAATCAGGAGTGATGACATATGGAAAAACACTTAGCAAGGGTTCTAGCCAAACTTAAAATCACTTACGGGACCTCTGACCCATTTAGGTTGTGTGACTATTTAAATATTGATTTACGTTATATGGATATGAAACAACACCCGCTTGGAAAAACTGCGTGGATGCTTGGAGAAAGTATTATTTTACTTGATGAATCGATTAGAGATGATTCGCGGCGTTATTTTGTTTGTGCCCATGAACTGGGACATTTCTTCGATGATAAAGGCTTTGCCGGCTTTTATGTTGCAAATCAACGTTTCAAAGATATATCCGAACGTGAGGCAGATAGGTTTGCATCCAATTTGATTTTTTCTTTGTATGTGGAAGAACATGGAGAAGAACCATCTATGATTCAAGAATTATCCGCCGAATATGGCTATCCAATTGATGGTCAATATTATTTGACAAAATAAAAAAGCCCCACTCCGCTGCCACGGAATGAGGCTGGGCTCCTAATAAAATAAGCCGATAACTTATTTTATCATATAAAAGGAGTGAGTTGGGTATGGATACATTTTTGTCGTTATTATTTTTAGTTGGGGTTATTGTTTTTATCGTTGGTGCCGGACTTTTAGTGTTTAATTTAATCAAGAAAAAGGAGAAAAAACGATCGATCATAGTTCTGTCGTCTGGCGCTGGATTATTTATCGTCTCTATTATTGCTGCAATGTTCGTGATGCAAGCGCCGAAAATCAGTTTGTCGCCTTCCAACCCCACTATAAATAAAAACGGGGAAGCGAAGATTATTATGAATACTGAGAAGGGAGCTACAGCAACGATTAAGAAAGTGACTGACTCGGAAACACTAGCTTATGCTAAGGTGACCAATAAAGGTCAAAGACACTTTATAGTCAATTATTCTGGTGACTACATGGTTTACGCAAAAAATAAATATGGCCTTTCTACAAAAAAGATTAATGTTAAAACATCAAAGTACGAAACGGTACCTCAAGATATCACCAATCTTTATACGAACAATACGTTAACTGCACTCAAAGCTGGTATTACAATGGACGATATAAACGCAATTGAATCCGAAGTTGACGATTTAAAAAATGGAATAATCAAAAAAAACTGTTTGAAATATATTAAAAAAGCTAAAATTTTACAGCCTAAATTAGCTGCTGCTGAAGCAAAGGCCAAAGCTGAATCGGAAAGCGAAAGTAAAGCTCGTTCTGAAAGTATCGCCAAAGCTGCTTCTGAAAGTTCTGTAAAACAAGCCGCTGCCGACAGTTCTTCAAAAGCGTCTTCTATTGCTGCATCTCAATCAAGTGTAGCAGCCGCGAAGAAAGCTCGGGAAGAATCACAGGCAGCTAAGCATCAAGAAGCTCAAGCTAATGGACAAACTATTACTTATGCAATGCTCGACAAAAATGCTGATGGTTATTCCGGAAAGCCTTATTATGTCCGCGGTCAAGTCGCTCAAGCTCAAGAAGATAGTGGCATGACAGTTCTCCGCGTTAATGTCACCAACGAAGGCTATGATATCTGGGACGACGATATTTATGTCACATATATCGGCACTACCCCTGCTGTTGAAGATGACGTTGTTGATATCTATGGTACTTTGAGCGGCGGCGAAAGTTATGAAACTCAAATGGGACTCGAACGAACCATCCCTTCCATGATCGCGACTGAAATCACGGTGGAATAAATTTATTAAATAAAAATAAGCTTACTGCCCCTCCGCCAAGAAAGTCAGTAAGCTAACCAATAAAAACTCACGCCAAGCGTGGTGTCTTTGTATACTCTATTTTATCATAAAGTCGCCTAATGGCAACGAAAGGATGAATTATTATGGCAAATATTGTGAGACACGGTAAAGGCTGGATGGCGCGCGTTTATTATAAGGACAGTACCGGAAAACGTAAATCAAAAGCTAAAGGTGGCTTTAAAACTAAAGGTGAAGCCAAAGGTTATGCGATCAATTTAGAAAAAGAATTACTTGATGGTGGCTCATTAAATGACTGCGATACGCCTTTGCCTGAATATTTTTGGGAATGGTACGAAACTTTTAAAGAGCCGAAAATATCTGCGCGAACCAAAAAAAGCTATGAATACACCTATAATGTTCTAAAAAACCATTTTAATAATAAGGCTCTTTCTGCAATCACACGTACTACCTATCAAACTTTTTTAACGAAATATGGTAAGACTCATGCTAAAGAGACTGTTCAAAAGGTTAACGTACATGTTCGTGCTTGCGTAAAGAATGCATTGTACGACAAATTAATTCCACGTGATTTCACAGAACAAACCTCAGTCGTCTTTGATAAGGATCGCACACAACAGATTGAATATCTAAGTATCGTTCAAATGAAGAACCTAGTTGCATATGTGAGCAACAGCCTAAATCCACACTTTACCAGTAAATATATGATTTTGCTTGCCGTTTATACTGGTATGCGCCTTGGCGAGCTTCAGGGATTGCAGTGGCGAGATATTAATTTTAATTTCAAAACCGTTAGTGTACGACGGGCTTGGAGCGATGTTGAAGACGATTTTAAAGAAACCAAAAACAAATCGTCTGTTCGTACTATTCGAGTAAATAATGATATTCTAAATTATTTTTACGCTTTGAAACAATCAGTCAGCCCTGAGTCTAGTAAACAACAGGTCTTTTTAAATCAGTATGGCACTGTGCCCACCTCTAACGCCGTTAACAAAACATTACGTGAATCACTTAAAAAAATAAATGTAGAAAAAAGAGGCTTTCATTTTCATTCACTTAGACACACTCATGTGGCTTATTTACTAGCTAATCAGATTGATCTCTACGCAATATCTAAGCGCCTCGGCCATTCAGATATTGGAACCACGAGCCGTGTATATTCTTACTTAATAGATGAATACAAGGCAAAAACAGACACTGAAATCGAACACGCATTGTCACAGATCACCATTAGCGATGATGACTCTCAAAAAGCGAACTCTAAAACTGTGTGCAGCACACTAATGATCAAGCCATAATTCCTATTGCCTAGGGACTTTATCAATAAATTTTGTGTGCAGATTGTGTGCAAAGTAGTCAAAAAGTGGTCTTTTCTAGTCTTTTCTCATAAAGCAAAAACACCGCTAAACGTTGGTTTAACAGTGTTTTATAAAATGAGCTAAGTTTCTAATACGTTATAAAATGCCGCTGGCAGGGGTCGAACCTGTACTTCCCGAAGGAAACAGCACCCTGAATGCTGCGCGTCTGCCAATTCCGCCACAGCGGCAAATCTCATTTGAGCACTTGAATAGTTTAGCATTTTCTCGCTAGGTTGGTCAAGGCATTTTGCAAAAAACAGCATAAATAACCAGAACAAAGCACCTAAAATTCAAACAAAAAATAACTATTTTACTGTGACATAGACAAGGAGAAACTCATGCAGACATTTACTTTAATTTTGGCCGTTCTAATTGGCCTTGAGCACCTAGGGATTATGGCGTTAGAAATATTTGCTGGTCCAAAAAGTCAGGCCAAGGCCTTTGACATGCCATTTAATTTTGTGAATTTGCCTAACGCCCGCGTTGCAATGGCCAATCAAGGTATTTATAATGGTGCCCTCGGTTTACTGATCATCAGTAGCCTATTCTTTTTTAATGGTACTGCCTTAGTCACATTACTTAAATTACTGATGTTCTTTATTATGATCGTTGCAACTTATGGTGGCTTCACCGCAACAAAAAAGATTTTTGGCTTGCAATTATTGCCAGCAACCCTAGTTTTTATCTTACTTTGGCTATAGAAAAAGGCTCTATACTTTATCCTGTTGATAGATTGCTCAAAGTGGTAATCTATTA
>NZ_RHOF01000026.1 GCF_003946445.1 Loigolactobacillus jiayinensis
GTCGCTAAAACTTGAGTAACTGATTAAGAAGGGCTGTCTTCTCAAATATAAATGAAAAGACAGCCTTTTCGAATACGGTCGATTATTTACTGCTTACGTTTGATAGTTTACGCTGCTTATTTAGTGATAAATGACATCACTGGAAGAGTCGAAAAGGTTGATCAAGCTAAAAATAAATGGAATATTGGTTTAGATCTTTACTGTAGCGTTAATAGTAAACGACTAAAGCTTTAATGAGATATTTTTAATTCTAAATGACTTTACAAATGCATAGAATACTGTATAATTATTAGTGTTGTTACAGTATGGCCCGTTGGTCAAGTGGTTAAGACACCGCCCTTTCACGGCGGTAACATGAGTTCAAATCTCGTACGGGTCATGTATTAATGCCGTCTTAGCTCAGTTGGTAGAGCATCGGTATCGTAAACCGAGGGTCACAGGTTCGACTCCTGCAGACGGCATAAACAAAATAGTTCTTATTTGCAAAAGCCTACAATAGCGCGTTTATTGTGGGTTTTTGTTTGTCTAAAAATAGCTACATCACCCCAGTATGCAGTTAGAATATGTACCATCATCAAACAGCTAATTTTTATTGGAATTATCTGTTTTTGTATAGCTTTTACATTCTGCAAGACACCAGGGTCAACAGCGTTGCGTTGTTTGGCTGATTTCCGGAAAATCGAAACCGCTTTAGTAGCTATTCTAGAAAAACGCGTTATACTTTGAATCAAATTAGTTAGCAGCGTGTTTAGTTATTGATTAAAGGAGGCGTTTGAAATGTTTGATTGGGAAACAATGGAGCAAACAGAATATAGTCGTCGGGCACAAGTGAGTTTTGTGAAGCTGACAAAACGAAGTTATCTAACTACAAGTGGTACTGCACCGAAACGCGCTGAGGATCCAGCCTTTTTGGAAGGGGCTGAAGCAGTAGTCGAGCTGGCAAAATTAATCAGCGAGGGATCTGCGGCTGGTATTGTGATTTCAGGGTTTAAGGCTTATCGACCTTACCCAGTGCAAGCTGTTTGGCAAGGTGATGAATTTAAGATTTGGCTCAAACAGCCATTATTCATTAATAAAGCTATTTACGAACAAGCTTTGAAACAGATTGATTTGGCTCAGTCAGTTGATTTTGAGCAGTTAGCAGAAGACACAGAAATTCAAATCATTACTAATGGCACTGTGACTCAAGCTGTAATTGATGATTTACAACGGAGTGTCACTGGAGCGGGCTATCAATTGGCTACTCCGGATAGCCATCGTGAGCTTTATTTGGATGGCTTGCCACTGACGTCTGACAAACAAGTCTTAGTGAGATTAGCGCTAAATACTGCTGGAAAACAACCGCCACTTGCGACTATGAATTAACGTATTTGAAAAGAAAGGCGTGCTGACGACTATGAAAATATCAGTCGTGATCCCAACCTATAATCTAGGTTCATATGTAAAAGCGTTGCTGCAAAATTTGACCAAGCAAACGGTTGATTTTGAATTATGGTTGATCGATGATGGTTCAACGGATAAAACGGCAACGCAGCTTAGCCAATTTGTTAAAGGTATTTCTGATTTTCATGCAATTCAATTAGAACATCGTGGCGTTTCGGTGGCGCGAAATTATGGATTGAGCCATGCAACTGGCGCAGGCATTGTCTTTATTGATGGTGATGACTTGATTGCACCTACTTTTATTGAAAGTTTAAGTCAAGGTATGGATCAAGGGGCTGTCATGGCCGCTGTTGGTTACGAGTGGTATCGGCGGCCAGCGACGCAAGCCACTTCTTTCATTGAATTGGATCAAGTGTCAATGTTTGATCAGGTTTCACAGCATGGTTCTGAAGTCGGTGGGTATGTTTGGAATAAAGCATTTCGTGCTACTGCGATAAAGACTGCAAATTTAACTTTTGACGAGTCCTTACATTTAGCGGAGGATTACCTGTTTACTGCATCCTTTGTGGCGCACACTCCCGGCAAGTACGTTTATTTACCACGTGTTTTGTATACCAAGCGCAATCGGCCGAATAGCACCTTGCACATGACTGATCGTAGTGATAGACGGAAAGAGGATCAGGTTTTTGACCACATCTACGACTTACGCCGCTTTATCGAATGATGACTATAAATTGCATGCTGAATCATTGGCAACAGCTGATATTTGGTAAGATAAAGTGGCTACCTTGAGAAAATGACGATGCCTACTTTTGTAATCACTGGCTACGCCAACACATTCGCAATGAGGACTTTCCGTTCATGGTGGACATTAGACTCTAAATGCTAAAGTTACTGTTCACTATGTCTGAAGACTTGTCCAAGGTTTCGTTTGGCGAGGGCTTAGCCTGCTTATATTCAGAGCTGACCGCTGGTACCTTGGCTGAAAAGTATCATATCAAAATCACAGACTTGGCAGATAGCAGCTATGATCAAAATAGGGTTAGTGTAATTAATAAAAATAATGATGAGCAGTCACTGCATGACAATGGTGTACCGGCGGCAGTGAACAAACGGTTCAAGTAAGCAATAATTACTTGAGCCGTTTGTTATTTTTATGTTAATTCGGTATAGTTGATCAATTCAGCTTTTAGGTGGTACTTTGTTAGTGACAATCAATTTTTTAGGTTGAAAAATTATTGTGCTAAATTGATCCAATGAAATTGCTAGTGTGGAGATGATCTTAACAAATGATATCACGCGGCCTGTATCTGAATAAATATAATTAGTTGGATTGAAATCATGGTGACAATTGCCAATAGAAGTGAAACAATTCCGGTCATTGTCCAAAAAGAAAACAGACGATCTGTAATCCGTTGTAATTCAGTTATACATGTATACTCTGCATTTTACCCCTTTTCTTTTGTATGGCTCTATACTACCATCTAGAAGTTATCACCGGCTTCATCAGTCGGGGAACACTCTTTTCTTGGCCTAAACAAAGGTCACGACAAAACGATGCTGTCAAAAGAAATTAGTTTGAAGGGTTTAGTCTCGCTGTTTTTGTATTTAGATAGATTTGGATTAAAATAGTCGATTTCCAAATTATCAGAACTCTTATTTTCGTTTAACACCAGCACTTTGTATAGTTAATTTATTCAAAAATATTTGAATAAAAAAACGAAAATGAGGATAAGTCATGATAACAAAGTTTGATAATGTAATTACAATTTGCGCGTCACCAGAAAGAATTAAATTCATTCTCAGCAATATCGATAATCTAAAACAATGGGATCTTGAAATAGCCGCAATCATAAAAAGATCAGAAAACACTGCGACCATAATCAGACGGGGCCCGGCACTTAATGATTCAGAGTCGGTAACTGTTGGAGAGACAGATCGTGGTGTGATTTATCATAGTGCTGACGGCACAATTGAATATAATATTGATTTTAGAATTCAAGGTGAGGCAGATACAAGCACTTTAAATCAAACTGTGACCATTACGAAGCTTCCAAACATTCTGCAGATCGATAAGCTGGTTGATCTTGCTCAAGTGGCATTTAAAGAAAATTTGCAACGCTTGAAGCGCCTTTGTGAAAGTAGCAAGTATAGTCAAGCTGATACGATGAACGGCAGGGTGTCTAAATGAAAAGAATCGTTCAGCAAAATTTCAACGGTGTTGACGGTCTCCAAATAGTGGAAGTGACTGCGAGTAAATTAACGCCGCTATCAGTGCTTGTGAAAAATAAATACATTCCCGTGCTGCCTTACGATTGGCTGACCGAGTATGGACTTTTGAAAGCCATCCGACCAGTTAAGTTACCAATGGTGATCGGTTATGGCTTCGGCGGAATAGTTGAACAGGTCGGCATGTTGCGCGATAAAAATTTAATTGGTAAAAAAGTAATCGGAATGCAGCCAACTGGATCAGCACAAGAAGTGATTAATTCGCAGCTACCGCCGTTACTTTTTACGGTACCAGATAATGTCGCGCTAAGTGATGCGGTAACCTTGATTGGGGGTGCGGATGCTGCACTACATGCAATCAATTCAGTTAATGTTGGCCCTACCGATACGGTCTTAGTGACTGGCGCATCAGGTGGTGTCGGTGTTTATCTGATTCAGTTGTTGAAGCTAGCTGGTGCTAAAGTGATTGCCCTAGCCAGTTCTGGCAACAGCGATTTTATAAAAGCGGTTGGGGCTGATGTGGTGCTCGACTATACGGATGCGCTGGATATGCAATTAAGGCACATTAATGCACCAAATAAGATCATCGATACGGTTGGTCGTATCGATTTGTTACAAATAATTGCAACTAACTATGATGAATTAGCCATTTTTTCGTTGTCGTTAACTAATTTTGATCCACCTAAAAAACAGCAAACTTTCCAATTTAGCAATGGTTCTATCGGTATTAGTGGCTACAAGCGACTATTGAAATTAATGGCTGATCAGCAAATCGTTGCCTATATTCAGCATAAATATAAATTTACTGACGTAAAAAAAGCCCATTTAGCCTCTAAAAATGGGCATGCACAAGGTAGAATTTTGCTGACGTTTTAAGTCACCAGTGTTGCTGTGCTTTATAATTTGTAGGTTTCTATTTTAAAAATATCGGCGATTGTTTGACTCTTATTTAGGGCTGATTCGGCTGCTACTGGCTCATTGAGTGCTGCGTGTGTCTTTGCCAAAAGTAAAAATAAATCAGCCAGCATGTAGTACGATGCGTGCGCAGTCGTCCAATCGATGCCCTTGGTGATGATTGTGACTGCTGCAGCATATTGTTTCGCTTCTAATAGCCGCAAGCCGAATTGGTAATACAAAATATTAGAATTTTCATCGTATTTAGTCATTTGGTCGTTTTCAACATGGGCAAGGGCAAAATTGAAGTCAGAAAATCCGTTAGTCAGGTCAGTTTTATGTTGAGAAAATTTGGTTTCTAAGTAAGCGATGCCCGCTAAGATCAGGATTTCATTTGGGGTCATGATCTTTTTTTGTGGGGTGAAAGTATAATTATAGGCTAAGCGCAGATAACGTAAACTGTTTTGGGTGTCGTTTAGCTGCTGCTCCGTGGCGACACCATAATAATAGTAAGTTTGTAGATCTTCATTTTTAAAAAGCTGATCAACTAGGTTATCTGTGTTTAGGTAGCTTAGCATGCCAGCATAATCGTGCTGATTACAAAGCTTTTTTATTGTGACGTTAAATTGATCTAATCCCGCTATTTCTGGATAGTTACTCAGCATTGTATGATCCATAGAGAGATTAAGTTTGGTGCAAATTCTTGATAGGAGGACGGCGTTAGGAATATAAATGCCTTTTTCAATACTACTGATCATCGATTGTGAACAAATATCTTCAGCTAATTGCTGTTGGGAAAGATGCTTTAATTTCCGTTCGCGCGCAAGCTTTTTACCTAGCGTTACGGCAATCACATTATCTGGTTCATCTACCAAGCTCACCACACTCCTATATTGAGAATCTTTCCAAGAATTATTATAAATTTACCATTTGTGGTAAAAAAATGAAAGTAGGTTGGACTGATGCCGCTATTAATAATCGCAATCGGGTTAGCGCTAGTTTTTAACACTTCTATTTACGGGATGACCACAGCTATTTTCGGCGTATTTCTTAGTTTGTGGGTAATCAGAAAGGTAAAATTGAGCGTTGGTTTGGGGTAATGAAGCAGCATGGCTGGTGGACATTGATTATGATCAATTCAAGTCACTGGGCGAGTTGCGTGAGTTCTTCGCAAACTACGTGCGTGATAAGAATAATCAGCCCCACAGCAGCTTACCAAACAAAATCAGTCTGATCGACCGCTTGAATAGTGAGCCGGATATGATCCAGCAAGTCTATCAGAAACGATTAGATATTGCCTTTCTTCATCGTGAAGAACGTTGTGTTGCCAATGATGGGACAATCAAACTACATGGTCGGCAGTTTGAAACTGGCCAGACGACAATTGGTGAACGGGTTACATTCAGGTATCAACTAGATTTATCGGCAATCTATACCGAATGGAACGAACAACTGATGCCAATCCAAAGATAAATTATAAAAAAATAGTTGATCAAGTTGCAGAATCAAAACAGCTTGTGCTTTTGACTTACACAATTGACCAGCTATAGGAAGGAATACTCTCATTCATGATATAATCCAACTAGGTAGGTGAAACAAATGAATAACACAGCTTTAGCAAGGTTCATTACGTCTTTAGGTAGTTTGAATGATTATGGTAGTACCTTAGCACAAACCAAGGAAGCTTTAGACAAAAATTCCACTAAACCCTTGAATCAATCAAAAGATGATATTGCAATCTTTAAAGACGCTTTAAAGGGGATTAAAGCAATCAAAAAGATTGGCTTTAATACAGACGGGATTATTGCCATCAATAAGGAATTTGATTCGCCCTCAGGTGAACAACCAAATTGGCCGGGCCACTTACGCAATGCAAATTACAATGAAGATGATAATATTGCAGTAACTGTTGATAAAAATGCTAGAATTCATCATATTCCACCGCAAGTTATAACGCGAAGTGATATTGATCAGATTATTAACACCTATAATAAATCAGATAAGCACGAAAAAGATGCTTGGCGAGTCTTTGCTGATCTCTCTAAATTGCAGCCATTTCAGGACGGCAACAAAAGGACCGCATTAATTGCCGCAAATGCGGCATATGGTACCTTTCAAAAAGAAAACTACTTGGTTTTACCATTCAATGATTTGGACCACGCTGAATTTATGATCAACTTGATGCGCTATTATGTCGCTAAGACGCCAGAAGAGCAGCATAAAACGTTTTCGCGTATGATGGAATTGTTACCATCTAAACGTGAAGTCTTGCTGCATAAGCCAATTGAAATGCAAGAAAACCAGGCACAAACTAAAAAGTTCAATGTTAAACCGCAGTTTAGAGATTTTAATTCACGAGAACGATGAAAAAGTACTGCTACGTAGCCGAGAAGACATAGCTGAATGGTAGTATAGAACTTGAGACAACTTGGACAAAACTAGCAGCATCACTACCTTGGAGTGGTCGAGACAAATTTAAAATTTGGTATAATACAGCTTACGTGACACAAACAGATGGCTGGTGGACGGCAAAGAGGTTCACCATATCAGGCCAAGAGTTTACGGTGGAACCGACGATAATAATAATTTAATGCCAATTCCCGTTGCTAATCATCGGTTAATAACGACTTGGTTTATCAATTATTAGTAAACTGGAGGCGTGTCACTCATGACACAAGATAAGAGAATAGATAAACTGGTTCAAGAATTAACAAACTTTGAAAATAAAAAGTTTGTTTATTATCGTTGGTCAGGAACACAGTTCACACCAACGCATTTTAGACTTTCTATTGGTATAACAGAGTTACAACAGTCACAATTGCGTGCTATGGCACTACCAAGTGACTATATTGATTTGTTGATGTTAACTAATGGTATAAAATTGTTTGAGGACATAAATAGTAAATCTATATTTGCTGGTAGTCTGTTATCTTTCGATGAAGTGCTAACTAATAATGGGTTTTTTGAAAAGCACCGTGACTTTGTTAAAGAAGGTAATATACCGGTATTTCAGATTCAAGATATTGGTTTAGTACTCATTAATACCAATAAATCTAAAGACGACACGATTGTATTTGTGCTACCAGATGATTCGGAAAAAGAAATGTCTATGTATAGTTTTTTAAACGAGTTTCTTTTATATGCGGGGAATATACCATCTGTTTCGTGGATGGATTAAATAATTTAGAAGCGTAAAGCTAATCAAAAAAGCCTTTAGCTGTGTGAGCAGCTAAAGGCTTTTTGGCTTTTTGAGAAGAAACTCCTAGTCGGGTGGCAAGGAGTTTCTTGTATGGAATTCATCACTGGAAATTAAAGCAACCTAACAATTAAATGATAGCGATTTCCGATAAGCTTTATGGCTGGATTAAAATATATTGGCAAGCATAAAATGATTTTGAATATTGGCTTGCTATCTATTCTTCCATTGATCGTCACACAATTGTTTAATGTTTCAAGCCCTGATTATGTTTCGAGTGTACTTAAGGCTAATAGTGTTGTGTACGGTTTAGCAGATATGGGGTATGGGATTGGCGGCCTTATAGCTGGATTGATCACTGGCACCTTGATTATTAAATTTCACGACCGCTCAATTATTATTTCGCAATTTATCATTAAAAAGGCTGATTAGTTGCAGACTGACAAAGGTGGTTGGGCCAAGCTTGGCGCCACTACTTACATCCTTGTCCATAATCTGAAAATCTTTACTTAGAAATGTTAAATGGAGTAGAGTTATAATAGTAATCTAAAATCGATTATTTATTGATCAAGTTCTAAACTAAATGGTTTCAAAACACGCGCTAAATAAATCATCAAAAAAGAAAGAATGTGGATTAGATTTTTAGAACAATTAGTTTCTTCCTTTTTCTCATGGCGTTTATCATTTTTTTGATTGCCGCAACGCGTTTTGCTAAGGCGAATAAGGTGCGGAATAACAGTACCGCGACGCCGCGTGATCGATTCGTTATTCAATCTAGTCGCCAGTCCTATTTAGCTGATCAATCAGCTGAATATTATTCTTTAACGCGACGGTCAACGACGCTGACATTAATTTTAACTTGGGCGTTAACATTTTTGATATATTTTTTCTGGGTAAATAATAAAGTAGCCGCAATCGCTACCGGTTTAATTTTTTCAGTGGTGGGGTTACTAGTGACTGCAACTTTTTACCAACGGGCTAGGTTAACGGAAGGCTTGTGGCAACAAGCAACTGAAGAGGAGCGGACTTTATTCAAGATCAAGCTGCTTTCTATTCAACAAAGAAAACAGCAGCGCTATGTCTTTTATGCTGCAACCATCATGCTCGTTTTAGCAATTATTTATTTTGCGACGTTTTTTGGCTGAGTGAAAATTGTAAATCAATAGTCGCAGTGCCCTCGGTTCTCGTCAATATAGCGAGAACGGGGGCTTTTTTAGTACTATCATTTTGAAGCATACTAAATGGGTAGCGCTTACTGGTGGTGTTCGGTATAATCGAGGATAAGGTGACACTGTTAGTGGGGTCAAATCAGTAGTGGGAGGATGTTATGTTAGCAATTCAACACTTATCAAAGCATTTTGGGACACTGCAAGCGTTAGATGATGTCAATTTTACCATTCAGCCAGGTGAAATTATGGGGTTGATCGGCCAAAATGGTGCTGGAAAATCGACGACGTTTCATAGTATTTTAGGTTTCTTAAAGTATAGCGGTCAAATTAGTTGGCACGATCAACCAATTACCGAGTCGGTTTTTGACGAAATTGGCTATTTGCCAGAAGAGCGTAGTTTAATGCCTAAGTTGACCGTTGAGCAGCAGATCGTTTATTTGGCGCGCTTGAAAAATAAGTCAGCTAAGGAAATTAAACCGCAGATTTATGATTGGCTGGCCAAGTTTGCGGTCAAAGGCAAACGTACTGATAAAATAAAGGATTTATCTAAGGGTAATCAGCAAAAAATTCAATTGATCTGTACACTGATCCACCGACCTAAATTACTAATTTTAGATGAGCCCTTTAGTGGGTTAGATCCAGTCAATGTGGATTTACTGGAGCAAGCAATTTTTGCTGCTAAAAAAGCAGGGGCGGCGATTATTTTTTCTAGTCATGATATGGGCAACGTTGAAGCGTTGTGTGATCATTTGATTATGCTTAAAGCTGGCCACGTGGTGTTGCGGGGCCGTTTAGACGATGTGCGTAATCAATTTGGTAAAACGCACTTATTTGTGACCACAGCTTGGCCGCAAGCTCAACTAGAACAATTACCACAGGTGGTTAAAGTGACCCAGTTGGCGACGCAACGCTATTTGTTACAGTTAGCCGATCAAGCAGCGGGACCAGAAATATTCCGGCAATTGACGCAGGGCCAATATATTGAAGAATTTAGCCAGCAAGCGCCTACGCTAGACGATATTTTCCGGATGAAAGTTGGTGAAGCCAATGCGTAAATTATGGATTATTACTATGGAAACTTATCTTCGCCAAATCAAGTCATGGAGTTTTTTGATTTTGGTACTGGCGCCATTTGCCATGTTGGGGCTAACGGTTGGTGCTGGCTACATAAGCGGGACCTCTGGGCAAAATAGTCAGCGTATTGCAGTGATTGCGGACCAGCCTAGTTTGCGCAAGCAATTCGTTCAACAAAATAAAAGCGATGTGAAAGCTGACGTTCATTCTGTTAGTGCTGCTAAAAAGGCGGTTAAGGCGAACCAAATCGCTGGTTATTTAGTCCTGAAAAGTGACGCGCAGCAAGTGACAGCAACCTATCGTGGTGGCCAATCAATGGCTAGTGGGCTTAAAGCACAGGTTGAGACACTTTTAGCGCAACAACAGCAACAATTGAACTTGGCTAACGCTAAATTGAGTACGACCCAAGCGGCAGCGTTGCAGCGACAACCGCAGTTTAAGCAAATTGTTCATCAAAAAACGGGTAGTGCCAAATTAGCGCGTTTGATTTCATTTTGGTTGCTGGTTTTACTGATTTACATGATTTTAGTAACTTATTCTTCGATTACGGCAACCGAAATTGCCTCGGAAAAAGGGACCAAAATCATGGAAATCATTTTTTCCAGCACGACTGCCAGTAAATATTTCTTAGGCAAAATTCTTGGCGTTTTGCTAGTGATTTTAACTCAATTAGTGGTTTACGTGGTTGGCGGTTGGGCCAGTTACTTAGTTGCACAACAAACGGCCGTTAGTAAAGCTTTTATCGCTAATAATCAGGACCTGATCAGTCAAGTGTTGGGTAATTTATTTAGTGTAAACTTGCTCTACTTGTTACTGGGTGTGGTTTTATACACGATTTTGGCGGCCTTTAGTGGTGCCTTAGTAGCTAAGGCCGAGGATGCTTCTAAAGCAGCCCAACCTGCGACTTACTTAAGCATGATTGCCTTTTTTGCTACTTTTCCATTTCAAAATAACGCGGATGCCTTGATGGTGAAAATTCTATCCTACGTCCCATTTTTCTCATCTTATTTTATGCCGCTGCGGATCATTGATCAAAGCGTCAGTACGGGGGCAATTATAGCTTCACTGGTGATTTTATTAGGGAGTATTTTATTATTGATTCGTTATATTGGTGGTATTTATGAGGGCCTGATGCTCCAAACTGATGACACCAGCTTCTGGAAACGATTCAAGCGTGGTATCAGTTATCGCTAGGCCACTTTAGCGGTGCATACGGCACCGCTATTTTTGTAAGCAAATTTAGTGCAATTAATGCGACGTTCACTGATAATCGGGGTAAGTGAAGGTGGTGGGGATGATGGAAAAGCAGCAGGTGTTGCTAAATGATATCTACAACTTGATCCTTAATCCAGCAACACGTGATTGGGAGCGCCAGCAGTTAGTGGCACTGAAAAAAGCGGTTGAGGCTGGTACGGCTTTTAAGGCGGAATTGGCGCGACTTGAAGCGAGTTTACGACCGTTGGCGGTGCGCGATAATTTAACGCCAGACGTGACTGATTTTTACCATAAAATCACTGGTGAACCTGAATTGGCGGAGCCGTTTGATCTTACGCGGCACTATGCGGCTGATCAGCCGTATGAAGAACGCGCAATTTTTGCGGGTGGCTGTTTTTGGTGTATGGTTGAGCCGTTTGACGCGCGGCCGGGCATCAGCGCCGTTATTTCTGGTTATACCGGCGGCCACACCGACAAGCCGACTTATGAGCAGGTGATTGGCCAGCATACCGGCCACGTTGAGGCGGTGGAGATCATTTTTGATACTAGAGTGGTTCACTATGCTGATCTGATTGAGTTATTTTGGCAGATCACTGATCCTACCGATGATCAGGGGCAAATGAACGACCGTGGTACGCATTATCGACCAGTGATTTTTGTTCGTAATGCGCAGCAGCGTGCTATTGCCACCGCATCGAAGCAAGAATTAGCCGCGTCGGGTAAATACAGTCGGCCAATCGTCACGGTAATTGAGTCCGCACAGAAATTCTGGCCGGCAGAAAATTTTCATCAGGAATTCTATAAAAAAAATCGCCAACGCTATAAACGTCTAGAACAAACTCGCCGCCAGTTTTTGGCGGTTCAACATTTGCGGAGCAAGCTTCGGCGTTACTTACAGCGGTTCAAACAGAAGTGAATAAATTTTTCAGTCGCTTTGGTTGCTAAATGTAATTATTAGTATTACAGTTAAAACTGTAGCATAACGAAAGGAAGGATATCATGAGTAATGTATTGATTCTAGGGGCAGCTGGTAAAATCGCACGTTTGGCGGAAGCACAATTATTAACGGAAACTGATGCGCAGTTAACCTTATTTTTGCGGCGTCCTGAACGTTTAGGTAATGTTGATGGCAGTCGTGAAAAAGTGATTGATGGCGATACGACGAAGCAGGAACAATTAGTCGCTGCTATGCACGGTCAGGATATTGTGTATGCTAATTTAGCTGGTGCTAACATTGAAGAGCAAGCAACCAAGGTAGTTGCGGCAATGCAACAAACTGGCGTTAAGCGGCTAATCTGGATTTCTACATTAGGTATTTATGATGAAGTTCCTGGTGAGTTTGGTAAATGGAATCACCGCATGCTTGATGGTGGCTATTTGCAGACTTATGCAGCGGCGGCCAAAGTGATCGAAGCGGCTGATATTGATTATACGATTATTCGGCCAGCTTGGTTGTCTAATAAGGATGAGATTGAATATGAGACCACACAAAAGGGTGAACCATTTAAGGGGACTGAAGTTTCACGCAAAACGATTGCGGCTTTTGTAACGAAGTTAGTTCAAGATCCTAGCCAAGAAGTTCGCCATTCAGTTGGTGTTAATAAACCTAATACTGATGGTGACAAACCTGAATGGTATTAAAATTGAGTGAATTAGGTTAAGAATCTGCAGTTTAGGCTGCGGATTCTTTTTTTATGCAAAAATATTCGTTTAAAACTGTACTTATGAGAAGAAAAGCGGTTACTGATTGACGTTATTCACTGTTTTGCATTATAATAGCTACTATGTATCGATTCTATACAAAAGGATGTGAAACGGACGCTTAATTATAAGCAGTTTTAATGCAACGAGATACATATATCAAATTTTAGTTGGGTGACTTGAGTTCAAGTATGTATTGATAGTTAAAAATGTATGAGATAAGTAAATGGTGAAAGGAAGTTTGAATTGAATAACAAAGAGGAAAAAACCTTCTTGGGCCAACCGCGTGGGTTAATGACGCTGTTCTTTACCGAGTTCTGGGAACGATTCAGTTACTACGGCATGCGGGCACTATTGGTCTTCTACTTAATTGATACTGTTAAACGTGGTGGCTTAGGTTTTGATGAAGCTACTGGGGCCTCAATCATGTCGATTTATGGGTCGCTGGTTTATATGTCTAGTGTTATCGGTGGTTTCATCGCCGACCGTCTGCTAGGTAGTCGCCGCACTGTTTTCTGGGGTGGTGTGCTGATCATGATTGGACATATTGTCCTATCGTTACCATTTGGTCAAGGTGCATTATACGGCTCAATTGCGTTGATTGTTTTAGGGACTGGCTTACTCAAGCCGAACGTTTCGGAAATGGTCGGAACGTTGTATACCGAAGACGATGTACGCCGTGATTCTGGCTTCACGATCTTCGTTATGGGGATCAACGCGGGCTCACTTTTGGCGCCGTACGTTGTTGGTTCAATTGGCCAACAAGTTAACTACCATCTCGGTTTCTCCTTAGCTGCGATCGGGATGTTCTTCGGCCTGATTCAATACTGGCGTGGTGGTAAAAACCTCAACGAATCTAGTAATCGTCCCGGTGATCCTGTTTCGGATGACGAAAAAGCTGGCTTAATTCGTAAAATTATTGGGATCTTTGTTGTTGCTATCGTGATTTTTGGCTTAATGGCCTTCGCGGGTGCCTTCAATGTAACCAATGTTATCTTAGTATTCAGTATCGTCGGCATCTTGCTACCAATCGGCTACTTTGTCATGATGCTTTCTAGCCGCAAAACGACTAAGGTTGAACGCTCACGGGTTTGGGCCTATGTACCATTATTCATTGCCAGCGTTTTATTCTGGTCAATTGAAGAACAAGGCTCTGTTGTTTTAGCTTTATTTGCTAAAAATCAAACTATTTTAAATCTTGGCTTTATCAATTTATTGCCATCATGGTTCCAATCATTAAATCCATTGTTCATCATTCTTTACGGACCAATCTTTGCGTGGTTCTGGGTTAAGTTAGGTAAGCATCAACCATCAACACCAGCCAAGTTTGCTTATGGCTTGCTGTTTGCTGGGGCTTCCTTCTTAGTGATGATCATTCCTGTAACCTTATTTGGTCAGGCACGAGTTAGCGCTTTATGGCTAGTCCTTAGCTGGGCAATCGTAGAAATTGGTGAAATGTTGATCTCACCAGTTGGGTTGTCCGCAACGACTAAGCTTGCACCAAAGGCGTTCCAGTCGCAAATGATGAGTATGTGGTTCTTAGGCGATGCAGCCGCACAAGCAATTAACGCACAGATCGTACGCTTGTATACACCAGCTAACCAGGTCACTTACTTTGCCGTTATTGGGATCGTTACGGTTGTCTTTGGTATCCTACTTGGCTTCATGGTACCGAAGATCAAGACCTTAATGGAAGGTATTAACTAGCACGTGGTTTAGATTTTTAAACACATTCTGGCTAATTACATTGCAAAATAGACGTTAAATAGCTTACACTAAAAATGTATTAGGCTTAGCCTGATGCATTTTTATTTTGGTTAAAAGGCGGTGGTGGGAACATGCGCAAAGTGGCAATGACCAGCGATAATCATTTTGATATCAATCATGTGGATCTAGTGGCGGTGTTAGAACAACAAGTCGCCTATTTATTGGCGCATCATTACACGGATTATTTAATTGCCGGTGATTTATTTAATGATTTCAAGCAAAGTGTGGCCTTTGTCGAAAAATTAACGCAACAGTTACAGCCGCAGTGTCGGGTTTTCTTTATTGCTGGTAATCACGATATGATTCGCGGCACGGATTATGTTGAGTTACAAAGCGCGGTCATGCCGCAATACGCCCACCAAAAATTGATTGATTTCCCCGGCACGGACTATGTGCTTGTTGGCAATAACGGCTGGTACGATTACCAATTTGCACAAATCCCTGGTAAAACGGCAGCTGAGTATAGTCGTTGGAAAAAAGCATTTTGGATCGATGGTGTGATTCAGCAACCGGTTAGCGATTTTGAGCGGATGAACCTGGTATTGACAGACACAGCGGCAAAATTACAGCAGGCAACGCAACAACACAAAAAAGTGCTGTACATGACTCATTTTGTACCGCAAGCAGCTTATATTGTGCACCGCTCGCGGGAGATGCTAGAAACGGCCAATGCTTATATGGGCGCGCCGCGGTTAGGCGATTTACTGACCCAATATCAGGTGCCGTACGCTTTATTTGGGCACACCCATTTCAAATACCCACCGCATCAAATAGCTGGGACGACTTATTTTTGTCGGCCAGTGGGTTATGGTACAAAACGACGGCAAGAATGGCGTTTTGGTACAGACTTTATAAGTGAATGGCAGGCGTGTTTGCAGACGCTGGAGTTAGAGTAGCAAGCAGACGCACTAGCTTATGCAAGCGTGTCTAAAAAGTGTCAGAATATTTAGTCTGACCATATTTTGGGGATACTCTGAAAAAAGGCTTGCATTTAGGCTTGATTTTAGATAAAATATTTAATGTTGAAAACATATGGAGGAGTAGCGAAGTGGCTAAACGCGGCGGACTGTAAATCCGCTCCTTCGGGTTCGGTGGTTCGAATCCACTCTCCTCCATTTTATTGGGATATAGCCAAGCGGTAAGGCAACAGACTTTGACTCTGTCATGCGCTGGTTCGAATCCAGCTATCCCAGTTAGTTGGACAATGGGATACTTAGAAGCATCAGCAAATTAGCTGGTGCTTCTTTTTTTAACTATTGACAGCACTATAAAAGTTCGCTAGGCTCAAATTAACTAGGCTGCTAACTGATGAATTTGGCAGTAATTCCAATGACGACCTTATAGCAGCGTTGCAAATGGGGATGAGCTTTTATGGCTAAGCGACCAGTCATGATGACGGATTTATTTAAATTAAAAGCTTTAGCTCAGCCAATCAGTGATGGGCGGCGGGTATTTTTCTTGGAAACGCAAATGAATCAAGTACATAATGATTATCAAACGGCCATCAAAAGTATCGACTTAGATAGCCGCCATTTAACGACTTGGGTAGCGGCCATGCCAGGAACAACTGATTTAGTGCTGTCGCCACAACGAGAGCATTTAGGTTATTTGGCGGTGGTTAACGATAAAACGCAGGTCTTCTGCATGGCGTTAGATAGTGGGGTGACTGAACAGGTTACTCACGCTGCGGCAGGGGTCAGCGCCTTTTTTTGGTCAGCGGATGGTAGCTCGGTTTATTTTCAGACGACAGATCAAAGTGAGACAGCAACATTACCGCAACCAACAGTAGTCACGAAAATGCAGTATAAGTTAAATGGTGTCGGCGTTCTGGCACCAACGCAACATTATTTATATCGTCAGTTAATTGGGGCCACCGCGACCCACTTGATTTGGCGGCAGGTTGCAGATTTTGAAGTGACGGCGCATTCAGCGGACGGTCGCTACGCCACATTTACCAGCAAACGATTGCCTGATGATGAACATGATTTTAGCGCGGGGGCTTATTTACTGGATTTAGCTAGTGGTCAGAGCACATTGATCAACACTGATTTAGCAGCAGGTTCGTTTTACGCGCAGGATTTTAGTGCCGATAGTCAGCGGTTGTTACTGTGGGGCCAGGATAATCACGTACCCAGTGTGGCGCAATTTCATCTATATGGCTATGATTTGGTACGAGAAGAGCTACGTGATCTGACGGCTGATCATGATTTGGAAGTCGGCGATATGTTAGTCGATGATGTGCAACAGCGTCTAAGCGGACAGGTGGTGCAATTTGTCACGGTTAACGACTTTGTGTTCTGCGCTAATCAACGTGGTGCGGTTGAATTGTATCACGGCGATTGGCAAAAAAGGGTTCAGCCACTGATCAGCGGTCAGCGGCACATCACTGATTTTGCGGTCGCAACTGCGGAACGGGGAATTGTCTTTACTGAATCGACGCTGACAACAGTCAGTCGCTTGCTTTATTATGATTTAGTGACTGGGGCGGAAAAATTATTGTACGATCCTAATCAGACTTATCAGCAACGGCATGAATTTAGCGTGGCACAGCAGTTTATCTTTAGTGGTGATCAGGATTGGCCGATTGAAGGCTGGTATTTGCCGCCAATAACTACTGAAAAAAATTATCCGGCCATTTTATACGTTCATGGTGGACCACAAGTTGATTATGGCTATACTTTTTTCCATGAAATGCAGGTGCATGCCGCCCATGGCTACGGCGTGATTTTGCTCAATCCGCGTGGTAGTAACAGTTATGGACAAACGTTTGAGCAGGCGGTAATTCAGCATTATGGCGCTAGCGACTTTATTGACTTGATGCGCGGGGTCGATCACGTGCTACAATTAGATCAACACATAGATCCGCAACAATTGTACGTCACCGGTGGCAGTTACGGTGGGTTCATGACTAACTGGATCGTTACCCAGACTCATCGTTTCAAGGCTGCTGTGACGCAACGCTCGATCAGTAACTGGCTCAGTTTTTTTGGCACCAGTGATATTGGTTATTATTTCACGCCATGGGAACTGAGTGGTGAAATTTGCGGTGATTTGACCCACGCTAAGCGCTTATGGCAATTTTCGCCATTAGCGCATGTGCAAAATGTGACCACACCGACCCTAGTTCTTCATGGGGAAGCAGATTTGCGTTGTCCAATTAGCCAAGGTGAGGAGTTCTACGTGGCACTGAAAAATCATGGTGTGGCGACTGAGCTAGTTCGCTTTCCTCAAGCTAACCATGAACTCTCACGAAGTGGGTTACCCAATTTACGTATCGCGCGCTTGCAACAAATTCAGCGCTGGTTCGATCAATATTAATAGAAGGTAGGCAATATAATGAAAATTGGTTTTATTGGCGCTGGGCATATGGCTCAAGCCATCATGCTCGGTTTATGCCAGCAAAAGTATGTTCCTGCAGCAAGTATTTTAGTACATAGTGCGCACAAAAACAGCTACCAGCCATTCGCAACTGCGCACGGGTTAACCGCAGTTGCCAGTAATGCGGCTTTAGTCAATCAAGCCGATCTTGTGATTCTGGCTGTTCCCGCGGCGCAAACCTTGGCGATAGTCGCTGAATTACAGCCAGAATTTACTGATCAGCCGCCAATTCTAGTTTCCGTTGCTGGCGGTGTTTCACTGGCAGAGCTACAGGAAAACTCAGATAGTACCAACCTAAGTATTGTTCGAGCGATGCCAAACGTAAACGTGGCGATTGGACAAGGGATGACGGCTTTGGTCACTAGTGAAGCCACACCGGCTGCTGATTTTGAACAAGTTGCCCATTTGTTTGAAGCGCTAGGTCAGATCACGCCACTAGCCGAAAAAGATTTCGCCACGTTTAGCGCCTTGGCCGGTAGCTCACCTGCTTATGCGTATTTATTTATCGATGCCTTGTCCCGTGCTGGGGTGAAGTATGGCTTAAATAAGGATGTGGCCACTAAAATCGCTGCGCAAACTGTTTTAGGTAGCGCGGCCAACGTGGCACAAAGCAGTACCAATCCTTGGGGCTTGATCGATCAAGTCTCGTCACCTGGTGGGACAACGGTGGCTGGTTTGTTGGCAATGGAGGAAGCTGGCTTAATGACGGCAGTGGTCAAAGGCATCGATGCAACGATTGCTAAAGAAAATACGGAATAACGTATACCAATGCTTGAACTTTTGGTCTATACCGATTATAATAGAGCTATTCGATTAAAGCTGGCGAGTTGCATTTATTGCGCGTTCAGATTTAAGCAATGGAATTTTTACTGCGGTAAAAGTTACCTTAATTAGGAAAAGGTGGAATAAATCAATGAGTACAAAAGTGTTGAAGCACGCCACAATCTATACTGGTGACGATATCATCGATGATGGTTTTGTTCGTTTTGACGATAAAATTTTAGCAGTTGGGTCAATGGCAGATTTCAAAAATCAGCCTGGCGATGAAGTTATTATGGCAACTGGTAAGACGATCATCCCTGGTTTTATCGATGTGCACAGTCATGGTGGCTATGGTTTTGATGCCATGGACGGCAACGCTGATGAAATCGACACAATGGTCAAAAAGATGACTAAAAATGAAGGTATTACCACTTATTTCGCCACAACAATGACGCAATCTAACGCAAACATTGAAAAAGCAATGCGTGGGGTTAAGGAAGCGGCTGACCGCAACCCAGTCATCAAAGGCGTCCATTTGGAAGGGCCTTTCATTTCCGCTAAATTTAAGGGTGCCCAACCAGAACAGTACATCAAAGATCCTGATCCTAAATTGCTCGACCATTGGAACGAATTAGCTGGTGGTTTGGTTAAATTAATCACCTACGCACCAGAAGATGATCATGCAAAAGAATTCGAAGACTACTGTTTAGCGCATAATATTGTGCCAGCCGTTGGTCATAGTAACGCAACCCGGGAACAATTGTTGACTAGTAAGGCTAGCCACGCAACCCATTTGTACAATGCACAACGCGAATTCAAGCATCGTGAACCTGGTGTTACCGGCCACGTTATGTTGGAAGATAATATGTACGCTGAATTGATCATGGATGGCTTCCATATCGTACCTGATATGTTGGAATTAGCCTTTGATCAAAAAGGCCCAGAACGGATCGAATTGGTAACTGATTCTATGCGTTCAAAAGGGATGCCAGAAGGCGAAAGTGAACTTGGCGGCCAGAAAGTCTTCGTTAAAGACAAGCAAGCTCGCTTAGCTGACGGTACCTTAGCTGGTTCTGTTTTGGAATTCCCCGATGCATTTAAGAACGCAATGAAATTCACTCAAGCTGACTTGTATGATGCTGTTTTGATGAGCTCAGTTAACCAAGCTAACGAATTTGGTTTAGAGAGCAAAGGTGGCATCGCTGTTGGTAAAGACGCCGACATGAACCTTATCGACAACAACGCTAACTTGTTAGAAACTTACAGTTACGGACAACACTTTGTCCGCAATGCTGACTAATAGTGTGTCTTTTCGAAAATTGATTTAGAGCAACTATGATTTAATTTCAAAAATTCAACGCCAGAGTTCACAATTTTGTTGAACTCTGTTTTTATAAGTAAATGGTTGCGTTTTAGCGCAAAACTAAGCTATATTAGACTTAATTAGAATAACCTTTATGGAAGGAGGTATTTCATGGAATCACCAGTTTATATTCAAATTCATAATTCAATCAAACGCGATATCGAGGCTGGAAAATGGAACATTGGCGACCGCATTCCCTCTGAACGCGAGCTTTCCGTTACTTTTGGCGTCAGCCGGATGACGTTACGCCAAGCCATTCAGACCCTGGTTGATGAAGGTATTTTGGAGCGGCGTGTTGGTGCCGGTACTTATGTTGCTAACCAAAAAGTTCAAGAAAAGATGTCGGGCGTAACTAGCTTCACCGATATTATGTTAGCGCAAGGCAAGACACCTTCCAGCAAAACAGTCTCCTACCATGTTGCCAGCCCGTCATTATCGGAAAAAGAAAAGCTACAGCTGACTGACGATGCACAAATTCTGCGGATGGAACGAATTCGTTACGCCGATGACGTGCCGATTAGCTTTGAAGTAGCGACAGTGCCAGAAGAATTAGTCCGTAAGTTTAGTAAGTCAGAGATCACTAGTTCACTGTATCGCACATTGGAGTCTAAGGCAGGGTTAACACTTGGTGGCGCGCAGCAGACCGTGACCGCGCAAACTGCTTCTGAACGAACGGCAGAATTATTGGATATCAAGCGTGGTGACCCAATTTTGCGATTACGCCAGTTGTCGTTTCTTAAAAGTGGGGCACCATTCGAATATGTCCGCACGCAATATGTGGGCAGCCGTTTTGAATTTTATTTGGAACGTTAAAGTGACCGTTTGCTGGTATAGTGCCGGTGAACGGTTTTTTTGTATGGTATTGTTGTCGATAATTGGTGTATACTACGCACAAAAGTAGTTGTGGGGGAAATTATATGTTAACTAGACACTGGACACGGCGTGACTGGCTAATTAGTGGGCTTATTTTACTAGCAATTTTTCTTTACTTAACACACTTTGGGTTTGAGCCAGGGACGGATGATACCTTCTTCAAAGCACAAGCGGCACAGTTTTCTATTGGGGATTACTTACAGTGGCGCTACCAGCACTGGACAGGGCGAATGGTTCCAGAGCTTGTTCTCTATTATATTTTTCATATACCTTTGCCGATTTTTCACTTAATAAATTTGGGCTTTATTATTTTACTAGCCTATGCATTACTGCGAATCACTCGGCAAAAAATAACTTGGGCAACACTGTGTCTAGTGCCGCTGCTAGTGGGCTATGTCAATTATGCGGTGCTGCATGATGGGTTCTTATGGTTAACGGGTGCAGTCAATTATTTATGGCCAGCAGCGTTGGGTGCCTATGCATTAATTCCTTTTGCAGACAGTTATTTTGGCAATGATAAAATTCAGCATGGTTGGGTCTACTTACTGGCTGGTACAGCATTTTCTTTGATCAATGAGCAGTTTTTAGTTTGTGCATTTGGTATTAGCTTAGTTTATTGGTTAGGTATATTGCATCAACGACAACGAATTCAATGGCTTCCCGTGGTTAATTCACTTCTTTTTTTGGCGGGATTATTATTTATGTATTTAGCACCAGGCAATCGCTTACGAACTGCGGCAGAAGTTAAACACTGGTTTCCTACTTTTTATGATTTAACTATTGGGGGACATTTACGGGTTGGTGTTAGCTGGTTATTTACAGCACTTAACCAAAACTTTTTTTGGCTATTATTGCTATTGGCAGTACTTGCACTGATTCTATTAAGTCTACACCGGCTACGGTTTATCTTTTACACAGGTTATCTCTTATTTTTGGCTGGTTATTTAGTACGACCAGAAATCGTTAATAATTTTAATCTAGTCAACACGACAGCTTGGACTGCCTCACTTGGTCAATTTGTGCTTTGTATTATTCCATACTTATTTTGGGGCGGCTTTCTAATCGTGCTACTAACTAACATTATACTTGTTGCATACCGCCCTGTTTTTCTTCTACTGTGTTGTGTGGCAGCGCTTTTGACTAGTATGATCATGTGGTTTTCACCAACAATTTATGGCTCAGGCAATCGTGTCTTTACAGCGACAGCAGTTTTACTTGTTGTTGTAGCGTTAGCGTTATTGAAACAAGTATTGGCCAAATATCCGCGTCAACAGATCAGAGTTTATCAGTTATTGATGCTATTACCACTGGTGAATTATTTAAGTCACTTATTCTAAAAATGAAAAATTAGTTAAAGTTAACGGGTATAACTATTAATGTCACTTAATTCCACATATAATTATTTTAATTAGAGTTTTGAAAGGTAGAAAGTAAATGAATACACAAGTTACCGCAGTAATCGTGACCTATAATCGTCTGTCTTTATTGAAAGAAAGTATTGCTGCGGTGCTCGCGCAAACTTATTCTGTAACCGAGTTATTGGTGATCAACAATCACAGCACTGATGGAACAACTGAATATTTAGCGACGATATCTGATCCGCGGGTACAGATTATAAATGCATCAAAAAATTTAGGTGGTTCTGGCGGTTTTACACTCGGATTGCAGCATGGATTTAACGATACAACCAGTGATTTGGTTTGGTTAATGGATGATGATACTATTCCGGATACGACCTCATTAGCCGAATTAGTGGCGGCAGCTGATTCACTAAATGGGCAATTTGGTTTTCTAAGCTCCAATATCCGATTAATGGACGGCACACCTAATAATGTGCCTGAAACAGTTAAAAGTTGGTCGGCTAAATCGGCTAATGGTCTAATTCAGTTGGCCTCTGGTTCATTTGTTTCTTTGTTGGTACCGCGTGCTGCTATAGCTGCAGTCGGCTTATCGATTCCTGAGTTCTTTATCTGGTTTGATGATATTGAGTTTACTCGGCGTTTAGCCCGCTTTGCACCAGCATACATGGTGTTGTCTGCTAATGTTCTCCACAAAACTAAGGGCGGTCGTGAGCCAGATATTCTAACGGACAATGCTAGCCGTCTGCCGCTTTATTATTATTATTTTCGAAATAAGTATTATTTAGAACGCGTTACTGATGGCCGCAAAGGGACGTTTAAGGAATCTTACCGTAATTTTGTTAAATTATTACAAGTTTTGTTCAGTAAGCAACCACAACGTTGGCGCAAAATCAGTATCATTATTCGTGGTTGGTCGGCTGGAAAACATTTTCAGCCTAAAATTCGACAAATAAAGTCAAAATGAGGTGAATTGGGTGCAATTAACTGCAGTTATCGTTTTTTATCAAACTGAACTACAGACGGCGGCAACGTTACAATCGCTGGCACGCAGTAGTGGACCGGCAACCCAGAAATTATTAGCACAAACTCATTTTGTACTCTATGATAATTCCCCACAACCGCATATAACTAAAGGATTAGACTGGTTGCCAGATTTTGAATATTATCACGATTCGCGTAATTTAGGTATCGCAACGGCTTATAATTTTGGTTTAAAAGAAGCGCGGAAAAATAAAAGTCAGTTTTTGTGGCTATTGGATCAAGATACATCCTTGACCGCAGATTTTATCAGTAAATTATGGCAACGGGTAATTCAATCATCAACAGAGCAAGCAATTGTGCCACAGATTAAGGCTGCTGGGGTTTTGATGTCGCCACGTGATATTCGGTCACCGTTTAAGGTTGTGCCAGTTGCAGCCGGTCAGCAACGGCATGTTTTAGCCATTAATTCTGCGGCGCTGATCCAAGTTGATTTTTTAAATCAACTTGGTGGCTTTAGTCTAGACTTTCAACTCGATTTTTTAGATAATTGGTTATTTTATCAGCTTGAACAACAGCAAGGTAGTGTTCAGGTGTTGCCCAGTGTTTTGCAACATGAATTATCGGTCATGAATACACAACAAATTAAAATGCCGCGCTATCGAAGTATTATTACCGCAGAGTGGCGGTACTATCATAATTATCAAAAAATTAGTGAATGGCATTATCGCGGCCATCTAGTTTTACGCTTTGCTAGTCAGTTATTGTTAAAACGGGATTTGACTAAAGCTAGCTATTTGTTACGCTTTATTCTAGGCTATAAACCCAAATCAAGTAGTTGATTTCTAGCAATCTATTTTGTGGTAAACTATTGAAGGTTAGTTTGCACGAATTTTTTGCACATAAATTAATTTTGAGCTTATTGAGGAGGAACTTTCAATGAAAGGTATCATCTTAGCTGGCGGCTCGGGAACCCGCTTGTACCCAGTTACGCGGGCCATTTCGAAGCAGTTGATTCCCGTATACGACAAACCGATGATCTATTATCCGCTATCCAGCTTAATGTTGGCTGGCATTCAGGATATTTGTATTATTTCGACGCCTAAAGACACGCCACGTTTTGAGGAATTATTCGCTGACGGGCACGAGTTAGGTCTGAATATTTCGTATAAGGTGCAGGAGCATCCAAATGGCTTGGCTGAGGCGTTCCTATTGGCTGAAGATTTTATTGCCGGCGATTCGGTTTGCTTGATTTTAGGCGACAATATTTTCTACGGTGGTGGGCTGTCCAAAATGCTCCAAGAAGCAGCGACCAAAGAAGTTGGTGCCACGGTGTTCGGCTATCACGTGAATGATCCTGAACGCTTTGGGGTAGTTGATTTCGATGAAAATCAACATGCCATTTCTATTGTTGAGAAGCCGGAACATCCAACCAGCAACTATGCAGTCACTGGGTTATATTTCTACGACAACCAAGTGGTGGACATTGCTAAAAATATCAAGCCATCACCACGAGGCGAGCTTGAAATCACCGACGTGAATCAGGAATATTTGCGCCGTGGCCAGTTAGATGTCCAATTAATGGGCCGTGGCTTTGCTTGGTTGGACACTGGCACCCACGCTTCCTTACAGCAGGCATCTAGCTTTATTGAAACTATTCAAACGCGGCAGAACCTAGAGGTTGCTTGTTTGGAAGAAATCGCCTACCGGATGGGCTATATTGGTAAGGATAAATTACTCGAGTTGGCACAGCCGTTGAAGAAAACCGAATACGGCCAGTATATGATTCGGTTAGCCACTGATCAATTGGATTATTTAGGCTAGAGCGTGTTTGAAAAAGCTGCTTTTTCAAGCACGTTTAAGCAAAGATAGGGAGATAACAATGAACGTATTAAAAACAAACTTACAAGATGTCCGCATCGTCGAAACCGATGTTTTCGGCGATCATCGCGGCTTTTTCACAGAAACTTACACCAAGAATAAATTTATTGAAGCTGGCATTGACAATGACTTCAATCAAGATAATCAATCATTATCGGTTGAACCGGGTGTGTTGCGGGGGATGCATTATCAATTAGCCCCTTATGCGCAAACTAAGTTACTTCGCGCGATTACTGGCGTGATCTATGATGTATTGGTGGATGTCCGTAAAGGTTCACCCACATACGGCCAGTGGGAAGGCTACATTCTCAGCGAATATAACCATCGCCAATTGCTCGTACCAAAAGGTTTCGCTCACGGTTTCGTCACGTTGACGCCCAACGTGAATGTGGCGTACAAAGTTGACGGCTACTATGAACCCAAAGCTGATCGCGGTATCGCTTATGATGATCCTGATATTGGCATTGTTTGGCCAATGCCATTGGATCATTTGGTCTTGTCCGAAAAGGATCAACACCATCCACAGTTGAAAGACGCAGAACTGAACTTTACTTGGGAGGCCAAATAAATGAACTTGTTAGTTACTGGTGGTGCTGGTTTTATCGGCGCTAACTTTGTCCATTATATGTTGGACGCGCATCCGGAAGATACCATCGTCAACTTGGATTTACTGACCTATGCGGGGAATAGCCATAATTTAGACGATTTAAAGGACGAACCACGGCATCATTTTGTCCACGGTAATATTACTAATCGTGAATTGGTGACCCATTTAGTTCATGAATTTAACATTGATGGCATCATTAATTTCGCCGCTGAATCCCATGTGGATCGTTCAATCTTGCATCCCGAAGTCTTCATCGAAACTAATGTCCAAGGGACGCTGGCCTTATTAGACGTGGCTAAAAAAGAAAACGTCACTAAATATTTGCAAGTTTCAACCGATGAAGTTTACGGTACGTTAGGCGCTGAAGGCTATTTTGAAGAAACATCGCCATTGCAGCCCAATTCGCCATACTCCGCCAGTAAAGCTTCCGCGGACATGATTGTTCGGGCTTACTACGAAACTTACGGGTTGAACGTGAACATCACCCGTTGCTCTAACAACTATGGTCCTTACCAATTCCCAGAAAAATTGATTCCGTTAATGGTTTCAAACGGGATGGAAGGCAAAGACTTGCCGATTTATGGTGATGGCAAAAATATCCGCGACTGGTTATACGTCACGGATCATTGCCGCGCCATCGACCTAGTTTTCCGTGAAGGTAAAAAAGGTGAAGTCTACAACGTTGGCGGTCATAATGAACGGACGAATAACCAAATCGTCCACCGTATCGTTGCCGCTTTGGACTTGCCTGATTCACGGATCAAGTATGTGGCGGATCGGTTAGGTCATGATCGCCGTTACGCTATCGATCCCAAGAAAATCGAAACGGAACTTGGGTGGGCACCTGAGTACACCTTTGATACAGGAATCGTGAAGACGATTAAATGGTTTGAAGATAATGAAGCTTGGTGGCAACCATTGAAGGCGCGCGCTGGGTTGAAGTAAATAAAATGTGAAGTAGTACAAGCGTATTGAAGCAATAGGCACGTTTGCCCTGCTTTTTCGTACATATAATTGAATAAAATAAGGAGAGCTTACTATGCGAATTTTAATTACTGGCGCCAATGGCCAACTAGGTACGGAATTACGCCATTTATTGGACGCTCGGGATACCAGTTATCGGGCAACTGATAGTAAAGAATTAGACATTACGGATGCAGCAGCAGTTGATGCTTATTTTACTGATTTTAAGCCCCAGGTTGTCTATCATTGTGCTGCTTACACTGCCGTTGATGCCGCTGAAGAAATGCCAGGTAAGGCAATCAACCAAACCGTTAACGTGGATGGGACGGCAAATATTGCGGCAGCAGCTAATAAAGTTGGCGCAATCGTTGTTTATATCAGCACGGATTACGTTTTTGATGGTGACAAAGATACTGAATACGCGGTTGACGCACAACCAGCGCCACGCAATGAATATGGCCGCGCTAAATATGAAGGTGAGCAAGCGGTACAACGGTTGGCTGACAAATATTATATTATCCGCACCTCATGGGTTTATGGTGAATATGGTAAAAACTTTGTCTACACAATGTTAAATTTGGCCAAAACGCATGACCATTTGACGGTGGTTAACGACCAATTTGGCCGTCCATCATGGACACGGACATTAGCTGAATTCATGACCTTTGTTTTGGATCATCATATTGATTACGGGATTTACCACTTGTCTAACGATAATAGTTGTAACTGGTATGAATTTGCCCAGGCGATCCTTAAAGGCAAAGACGTCACTATTAGTCCAGTAACTTCCGCTGAGTATCCGCAGAAGGCTTGGCGGCCGCGGCATTCGATCTTGGATTTAAGCAAAACTAAAGCGACTGGCTTTAAGCTAGCAACTTGGCAAGAGGCGTTAGCGGCATTCATGCAAGAAATCAATGCCTAATAGCGGCAATAATACTGCGAAAAAGGTGAACCTATGTTAGAAAACAAGAAAATTAATTGGCGTGAGATCAGTGATGTGCTAAAACGGCGGCTATTGATTGAGATTTTAGTGGCCGTGATCATCTTAGTTGGCGGCTTTTTTGCCTTGCATCTAGGACGTAAGGCACCGAACACACCAGCTAAGTACAATGCAACTAGTCAAGTTTTATTGACGTTACCGGAAAATAAGCAACAAGTTGTGCTGGATCAGACGGTCAATTTCCAGTATGTCAATACGTTTGCCGATGCGATCGGCACGGATCTGGTGGCGCGGCCAGTCCAGAAAAAGTTAGCGACACAAGGTGTTAAAATCTCATTGCGTAAGTTAGAGCGTCAGGTGAATGCACATACAAACAACAATAGTTCACTGGTGGAAATCAATGTTACTGATGCTAAAAAGAAGCGCGCTAAGCAGATTGCTACCGTCTATGCCAATATCGCCAGTAAACAGGTGAAAAGTATTATGGGCTTAGGCGCAGGAAAAGTAACGGCTAAGCCACGGGTTGCGCAAGAAACGATGGCTTTGCAACGGTTACCAGTAAAACGAATCGTCGTTTTAATTGCAGCTGCGGTCGTTTTAGGCTTAGCTAGCGGTTGTGGCGTTGAAATTTTTGATCGGCGGATTCGTAGTCGTTATTTTGTAGAATCGACTTTGGCCGCCACGCCATTTATTTTGAGCCAGCAACCCAGTGCCGTACAATTAGCGGCTGTGCGCAACGCCGTAGATATTGCTGTACCTAATGCGCAAATTTTAGTGGCCCAACTACCGGTGAGCAGTCCTGAAATGCAGACAGCCGTGCAAGCTTTGGCAGCTCATTATGCCGCTGATGGCGAACGCGTACTATTGCTGGATCTAGCGACTGATGCGGCGCTGCTAAAGCAATTAGCAGTCGCTGATTTACCGTTAGACTACCAACAAGGCGCAGTCACAACCTTGCCTAAGGCAGCGCAAAACACTGCCGCTTTGTTGACGTTAGCCGAATTTGAACAGTGCATGGCACGCTTCAAGACTGACTTTCAGCGAATTATTATACTGGCTAATTCAGCGCAGATTGCCGGCAATCAACAGTTGGCACTACATGTGGCTGATGCACGGTTGTTATTCTTGCAACAAGGTGTGACCACAAAAAAGGCTGCTTTTGCGTTACAGCAGGAGTCGCAAGCATTGGTGCCTTTTAATGCCGTTTTATATTTTGGCAATTGAGGTGTGTAGATGAAGCAGCCAAGTGTCAGTTTAAACCGTTTATTTTATTTGCTTAAAGGTGTCTTACTAAGTGGCTTGATTTTCGGCGTTATTGGTTTTATTTTTAGTATCGTTGTCCCACCAAAGGCAACGACAATCTATCATAGTCGAGCGTTGATCAGTTTAACGCAGGTACGGAGCCAAAAAATTGGCCAAACGCAGTATCTGCGCTATTCAAATGGTAGCGAATTAAGTCAAGTTTTTATCAATAATTTCAAGTCGCCAACAACTAACAAAGCCGTCAGCCGTGCCTTGAAAAAAGCTGACTTGGCGGCGACGTTTACACGGCCAAACGATATTGCGGCGATAACGCTAAAAAATTCAGGTTTGATTGAAATTAAAGTGACTACTGGTAAACCGCGTGCTGCCGTAAAAGCTGCTAATATTGCTGCTAAAGTAGCCGTGCAACAATTTGAAAAGCAATATCAACTACACAATAGCCGGGTATTAGCACGAGCGACTAGCGCAGACCGCCAGATAACGACGATCTCAAGGAGTGAATTGATGATAAAATTTATATTTGCGGGCATTTTGCTTGGTTTCCTCTGGATTTTTGTGCGCGAGCTATGGCAGCGCCACGTAACGTCAAGGTAAGGTTGGGATAGCGTGTATTTATTAGCAGCGACAACGCTCACTTACATTTTAAATTTAGCCGCAAGTCTGCGCCATTTTAAAAAGCGCTGGCTTGAGTGGCTATTTGTGTTATGCTTAATCATCTTGATGGGCGCCAACACAAATAATGCTGATTTTTTCACGTATCAATGGCTTTACAATGCCCATATTGCATATGGTGAGCCAGGATATCGGGTTTTGACTTGGCTCGGGCCTCATTTTGGCTTAGATTATCAGCATTTCCGGCTTGTATTAGCCGCTGTTTTCTTGATCATCTTGTATCGCGGTGTCAAAAAGCTGACCCAGCACTCGGCGGCATTTATGGCCTTTTATTTTTGCTACCCGTTTTTCTTGGATTTAATTCAATTACGTAATTTCATGATGATGGCGCTACTAGTCTACGCTAGTCATTTTCTGTTAGAAAAAACGTACCGTAATTTAGCTTTATTCACCTTTTTTGTTTTATTAGGTGCCAGCTTTCAGGTTTTAGGCGTATTGTATTTATTGGTGATTCCGTTGTACTATTTCGATTCACGGAATTTATGGAAAATTGGACTGTTAAGTGTCGTTTTTCTGTTTTCAGTTGTCGTGATGGTGCCGGCGTTTAGCCAATTACTGTTAAGTTTATTGGATCAGCTGCACCTCAGTCATTTATCGCTTTATTTTGTACAAAAGGTACGGCTTGGTTATTTGCCGTTTTGGTTATTTAGTATTTTTGATCTAGTGTTTACCTATTATAGCTATCAGTATTTGACCGAGCGCCAGCTTCTAACGCCACGGCAACGACAGATCATTTGGTTGGCATTTACCTTTACGGTGGTTGGTGTCTTGACCATGCCACTGTATACCTATGAATTTTCTTTTGCACGGGCATTGCGTGATGTCATTCCATTTATGATCGTGGCTTTTTTAACTGCTTTGGATGCATTACCGTGCAAATATTATTTACGTTGGTTATATATTGGCATCTTCATGGCGTATGTGGCCGCGGTGGTTTATTTTGAAATTGTCCCGTTGCTGCACGACACCGTGATTCCAGCCTTTAGTAACAATTGGCTGTTAGGTGGCTAAAGTAGGTTCAATTATGCTAAAATACTTGTTGTTTGCGTGAAACGACGCAATTTCCAGGATGTAGCGCTAGGCGATTACGGCCACTTATGCAAGTGGCCCCGCTTATACATAGTGGCTTATTAGCTTTTTAGGCTAATGAAAATCCTTGATCACGGAGTAGAAAGGAATTTAACATGAAAGATTATGATTATTTAGTTGTTGGTGCTGGCTTATTTGGTGCCGTTTTTGCCTATGAAGCAGCCAAGCGCGGCAAGCGGGTCAAAATCATTGAAAAAGACGACCACATTTCTGGGCATATCTATACGGAAGAAAAAGCTGGTATCCAAGTTCATAAATTTGGTGCACATATTTTCCATACAAGTATCAAGAAAACTTGGGATTTCGTTCAACAATTTGCCGAATTTAATCGTTACACTAATGAACCAGTAGCCAATTATAAGGGTGAACTGTATAATTTACCATTTAACATGAACACGTTTAACAAAATGTGGGGCGTGGTCACACCAGCTGAGGCCAAAGCTAAAATCGAAGAACAACGTAAAGTTCTTGGGGACAAGCGGCCAGAAAACTTGGAAGAACAGGCTATTTCATTAATTGGTACTGATGTTTATGAAAAGCTGATTAAAGGGTATACTGAAAAGCAGTGGGGCCGCAAAGCAACTGAATTACCAGCATTTATTATTCGGCGCTTACCAGTCCGCTACATTTACGATAACAACTACTTTAATGACACGTATCAAGGAATTCCAATTGGCGGTTATACGCAGATCGTTGAGAAAATGCTGGCTGATCCGTTGATCGACGTTGAATTAAATCAAGATTTCTTTGCTAATAAAGATCAATATTTAGCTGATTACCCTCATGTTGTCTTTACTGGGATGATCGATCAATTCTTCAATTACCAATTAGGCGAGTTAGAATATCGGGGCTTGCGTTTTGAAGAAGAAGAACTTGATGTGGATAACTATCAAGGTAACGCGGTTATCAACTATACCGATGCTGAAACACCATATACGCGAATCATTGAGCATAAGCATTTTGAATTCGGTAAAGGTGATAAAAATAAAACCATCATTACACGCGAGTATCCAGAAAATTGGCAGCGCGGGGACGAACCTTATTACCCAGTTAACGATAAACGCAACAATAGCTTGTTCAAGCAATATCGTGAACTAGCCGCAAGCCAACCAAACGTGATTTTTGGTGGTCGTTTAGGACAATACAAATATTACAATATGGATCAAGTCATCGAGGCAGCACAAAAAGTTGTCACGCGAGAATTCGGCGCTGACGCAGAATAATTAGCTGCGCTTTGAAAATAAAGGGCTAAAAGGCGTGATTGCTTTTGGCCCTTTATTTTTTGAAATTGACGAGATAGAAACAGGTGAAAGCATGGCACGAGTAACGGTTAGTATCGTGACTTATAATAGTGAACACATCTTTGAAGCGGTGGCGCATTTTCAAACGGAGGTTCTACCGTATTATCCGGTGACTTTACGTATTTTTGACAATCACTCGACACCAGCATACGTGCAAAAATTACGTAGCTTGGCCAGCAAACAAATTCATATTACCGCGGCACAGGATAATCGTGGTTTTGGATATGGGCATAATGTTAATTTAGCGCAAAGTCATGATGACTACTTTATTTGTTGTAATCCGGATATTTTGATCACGCAAGCCAGTTTTGCAACCATGTACAATTTTATTGCCGCACATCCTAAAGTAAGCATGATTGCGCCCAAAATCACTAACCCAGATGGTCAAGTACAACATCTGATTCGTTACAAATTGGATGTGTTTGATTATATGTTGCGTTTTACTCGGGGCAAATTTATTAAGCGCCTATTTGCTAAACGAATCGCGCGTTACGAATGCCGTGATCTTAGTGAAGAGCGACAGCAGATCAAATTTGGCTCTGGTGCTTTCATGTTCTTGCGTGCTAGTATGATGCGCCAGATCGGTGGTTTTGATGAGCGGTTCTTTATGTATTTTGAAGACAACGATCTGTGCATGCGCATCAATCAAGCTGGCGGCCAGATTTTCTACTTGCCGGATGCACCAGTGATCCATTATTACGCGCGGGCTTCGCATAAAAGTACTCGCGGGTTTAAACAATTTCTGCGCTCAATGGTGCACTATTTCAACAAATGGGGTTGGCGCTTTTTCTAAAACTCATTCATATCAAAGGGGATCTGCTCATGCTTTCAGTCTGTATGGCCACCTATAATGGCGCCAAAACAGTGGCGCGTCAACTGAATTCAATCTTGCCGCAACTAGATGCACAGGATGAAGTGATCATTGTTGATGATCACTCGACCGACGACACCGTGGCGGTGATCAAGCAAACGGTGGCAGCTAGTCCAGTGCATGTACGGCTGTCAGTTAGTCAGCACAATCATGGCCCTATTAAAAGTTTTGCGCGAGCGTTGCAGCAAGCACGTGGCGAGTTAGTCTTTTTATCCGACCAAGACGATATTTGGTTTGCTGACAAGGTGGCGCAAGTGGTAGCCGCCTTTCAACGGCAACACGCTGATTTGATCGTTCACGATGGTGTCGTGGTTGATGGTACGGACACACAAATTGCGGCGTCATGGAATCAGTATAACCACAATCAGCTACCACAAACACTGGTCAGCAACTTATTAAAAAATGGCTATACCGGCGCGATGATGGCCGTGAGCCAGCGCTTATTGCAGCAGGCACTCCCTTTTCCAGAAAAAATTGCCATGCACGATCAGTGGCTATTTTTAGTGGCCCATCGCCACCATCTAAAAACGGTGGTGCTCCGGCAGCCGTTGATGAGTTATGTCCGCCATGGTGATAACGCCACTGGGATGCAGCGGCGCAGTTTCGAAGCAATGGTGCAGGGGCGCTGGCAGATGTGGCGGGCCTACCAACAATTATCAGGGAAATAGTCGCAACCCAACCTTAAAAATGCTAAACTATCTGTAAAACTAAAAGTGGAGACTGATGATGACTAAACTATATCCGGATGACAGTTACACACTGCATACCGATTTATACCAAATCAATATGATGTTAACCTATTGGCAAGAAGGAATTCACAACCGACAGGCGGTTTTTGAATGTTACTTTCGGGAGATGCCATTTGGCAATGGTTACGCGATTTTCGCCGGTTTGGAACATGTCGTTCGTTTTATCCAGCAACTTTCCTTCACGGATTCTGATATTGATTACTTGCGTGAAGCTGAGGACTATCCAGAAGAATTCTTAACTTATTTGAAAAATTTTAAGTTCACCGGTACGATTCGTTCAGCGGTGGAAGGTGATTTAGTTTTCAATAATGAACCGATTTTACAAGTTGAAGGTCCGTTGGCGGATTGTCAATTAGTTGAAACGGCGTTATTAAATATGGTCAACTATCAAACGCTAATTGCCACCAAGGCAGCACGGATTCGTTCCGTTGTCGGTACTGATGGTGTCATGGAATTTGGTACGCGGCGAGCACAAGAAATGGACGCAGCTTTGTGGGGTACCCGAGCTGCTTATATTGGTGGTTTTGATGCCACCAGTAATGTTCGCGCCGGTAAAATTTTTGGGATTCCCGTTAGCGGCACCCATGCGCATTCGCTCATTCAGGCTTATCGTAGTGATTATCGCGGCTTTAAGGCCTACGCCGAAACACACAAGAATTGCGTATTTCTCGTTGATACTTACGATACGCTAAAAAGCGGTGTGCCAAATGCGATTCGTGTGGCTAATGAAATGGGCGACAAAATCAATTTTCAAGGTGTGCGCATCGATTCTGGCGATATGGCCTATATTTCTAAGCGCGTGCGGCAACAATTGGATGAGGCCGGTTATCCGGAAGCCAAGATTTACGCGTCTAACGATTTAGACGAAAAAACGATTCAAAACTTAAAAATGCAGCACGCTAAGATTGATGTTTGGGGCGTGGGCACGCATTTGATTACGGCATATGATCAGCCAGCTTTAGGTGCAGTCTACAAGTTGGTGGCCATTGAAGATGAAAATGGTAAAATGCAAGATACCGTCAAGCTATCTAGTAACGCCATTAAGGTTTCCACACCAGGAAAGAAGCAAGTTTGGCGCATTACTAAGAAGGCTGATGGCAAATCCGAAGGCGATTATATTACGTTTTGGGATGAAGATCCGTTGGCGGAACAATCGCTGTACATGTTCCATCCTAATTACACGTATATCAATAAGACGATTGAGAATTTCAATGCGCGGCCTTTGTTGCGGACAATTTATCATGATGGTCAGCTCGTTTATGAACTACCTGAATTGTCAGAAATTCGCCGCTATTCATCGGCAATGTTGGAGTCACTATGGGATGAATACAAACGTGATTTGAATCCGCAAGACTATCCGGTTGATTTGTCGCAAAAATTGTATGACCATAAAATGAAAATCGTGCAGCAAGTGCGCGATTCAGTGAACGGTAAGAAAGCTTAGTAATACTCAGGGATACCACGCAAACATTGTGCTTGCGTGGTATTTTTTGTAGCTCAACCTGACATACGATGTTAGGTTGAGCGGCGGCAACGATAAGCAGGGCGTGGTATAATGAAAATTAATCTGATTAAAGGAGCTGAGCCAATGCGCCCATTGCAAAAAGAGATTATTGCGGCAATGAAAACTAAACCCGTGATCGATCCGCAAGAAGAAATTCGTAAAAGTGTTGATTTTTTAAAAGCTTATCTAAAAAAATATCCGTTTGTTAAAACTTTGGTTCTTGGTATCTCTGGCGGTCAAGATTCTACATTAGCTGGGCGTTTAGGCCAAATGGCGGCTGCAGAAATGCGCACGGAAACCGGCGATAATGCATACCATTTTATTGCCGTTCGCTTACCTTATGGTGAACAAGCCGATGAAAGTGATGCAATGGCGGCAATTGAGTTTATCCAAGCTGATGAAACCATGCGCGTTAATATTAAGCCGGCCGTTGATGCCACGTTAGCAGCGTTAGAAGCGAATCAATTATCGATCAATGATTTTAACAAAGGTAATATTAAAGCGCGGCAGCGAATGATTGCGCAGTACGGTATTGCTGGTGCCCGCCAAGGTGTTGTTTTAGGCACTGATCATTCAGCGGAATCAATTACTGGTTTCTACACCAAGTTCGGTGATGGTGGTGCTGATTTAGTGCCACTTTATCGATTAGACAAACGCCAAGGCAAGCAAATGCTCAAAGTGCTTGGTGCGCCGGAACACCTTTATTTAAAGGTACCAACTGCGGATCTAGAAGAAAATCGACCCGCACTGCCGGATGAAGTCGCGTTAGGCGTTCATTATGACGATATTGATGACTATCTTGAGGGGAAAAATATTGACCCTGCCGCAGCGGCTAAAATTGAAGGCTGGTATTTAAAAACAGCGCATAAACGTCATTTACCAATTACTATTTTTGATAAATTTTGGTGCTGATTGGTTTTTTACTTGTAAAATAGATAACCAATCAGTTATACTAAGCTTAAATCATAGGGGAGTAACTTGCGAAGTGGCTCAATACTTCGTGATAACGTCGTCAACAAGGAAGTCCGTCGACTTTTCTGGTGTTATCTTAAAGAGTGAGACTTATGTGTGTTTCTGCAACATACATGGGCCTCACTTTTTGTATGCTGCGAATCTATCCATGAGGGGGAATTATTTTTGGCCCAAGAGAAGAAGTTCTACAGCACAAGCACTACTGAAGTGCAAAGCACACTCCACACCACTGAATCAGGATTGACCAAGGCCGAAGCACAAAAACGGCTGGATGAAGGTGGCGCCAATAGTTTAGTTGCTAAACGGCGTAAGACCATCATTGAACGGTTTATCGATCAATTTAAAGATTTTATGATTGCTGTATTATTAGTGGCAGCAATCGTGGCGGCATTTAGTGGTGAGACAGCCGACGCGGTGATCATCTTATTGGTGGTTGTTTTAAACGCGGTATTCGGTGTATTCCAAGAAGTTCAGGCTGAAGCTGCCATCGACGCGCTGAAAGAAATGTCGGCACCCATGGCGCATATCCGCCGTGATGGTGAACTGATCACGATCAAAAGCGAAGATGTGGTGCCCGGCGATATTGTTTTGCTGGAAGCCGGCGACGTGGTGCCAGCGGATCTCCGGCTGATTGCCGCACAAACGTTGCGCGTGGAAGAAGCAGCTTTAACCGGTGAATCAGTGCCAGTTGAAAAGCAAACTGAGTCGTTGACGGCGGTGGCTGATAAAAAAATTAGCCTCGGCGACCAAACGAATATGGCGTTTATGAATAGTAATATCACTAACGGCCGTGGTACCGGTGTTGTTGTGGCGACAGGGATGCAAACCGAAGTTGGTCGTATCGCTGGAATGTTGAATCAAACTGATGAAACTAAAACACCGTTACAAGAAAACTTAAATTCATTAGGTAAGACGTTAACTTGGTTGATTCTGTTCTTGTCTGTATTGATTTTTGTGCTAGGCATGCTGAATCAACGGGAATCGTTATTAAATATGTTGTTGACCGCCATTTCCTTAGCAGTCGCAGCAATTCCAGAAGGACTACCAGCAATCGTAACCGTTACGTTGGCGCTTGGTACTAAACGGATGGCCAAACGTAATGCTATTGTCCGTAAGTTGCCGGCAGTCGAAACGTTAGGTAGCACTGATATCATTGCCTCTGATAAAACAGGGACACTAACGCAAAATAAAATGACCGTTGAACGGCTATTTACCAATAATCAATTGGAAGTGGCTGGCGAAACTAAAATCACACTGGACAATATGGCAGTGCAAGCGATGATTTTGGCCAATGATACTAAGATGGACAAAGAAGGTAACCTATTAGGTGATCCTACTGAAACGGCGCTGGTTCAATTTGGCTTGGCACATGATTTAGATGTCGCTAGTTTGCTCAACGAATTACCGCGGGTCAATGAAGTACCGTTTGATTCAGAACGTAAATTAATGACCACGATCCATGAGTTAGCGGATGGCCGTTACTTGATCGCTACTAAGGGTGCGCCAGATCAGCTACTGAAGCGGACAACACAGTACCGTTTGAATGACGAAGTTAAGACAATGGACGATACTGAACGTGACTTGATTTTGTCCACTAACACTCAATTAGCTCGTCAAGCCTTGCGTGTTTTAGGGATGGCGTATAAAATTGTCTCCGAAGTCCCAGAAAAAGTGGACACGGAGACGGTCGAACAAGATTTAATTTTTGCTGGCTTAGTCGGCATGATCGATCCAGAACGGCCAGAAGTGGCTGGTGCCGTGCGCGAAGCTAAGCAAGCCGGTATCCGGCCAATGATGATCACCGGTGACCACCGCGATACTGCCGAAGCAATTGCTAAGCGCTTAGGTATTATTGGTGATAATGATGAAAAAGCAATCATCAGCGGTAATGAACTTGATGATATGAGTGACGAAGAATTTGCCAAAAAAGTCGGCAACTATTCTGTTTATGCCCGTGTAGCGCCAGAACATAAGGTGCGGATCGTCAAAGCATGGCAGAAACGAGGTAAGGTTGTTGCGATGACTGGTGATGGTGTCAATGACGCGCCGGCCCTAAAAGCTGCCGATATCGGCATTGGCATGGGAATCACCGGTACTGAAGTTTCTAAGAACGCTTCAGATATGGTCTTGGCGGACGATAATTTCTCCACGATTGTCGTTGCCGTTGAAGAAGGGCGGAAAGTTTTCGCCAATATTCAAAAAGCAATTCAGTACCTGCTATCAGCTAACTTAGGTGAAGTTTTGACCTTGTTCATGATGACAATTCTTGGTTGGCAAATTTTGGCACCTGTACAAATTCTTTGGATCAATTTAGTCACGGATACGTTCCCTGCGATTGCGTTAGGGATTGAACCGACAGAACGCGATATTATGAAACATAAACCGCGTGGACGTAAGTCGAATTTCTTGTCCGGCGGTTTAAGTAAGTCAATTATTTATCAAGGCTTATTGGAAGGACTGATCACGCTGACGGTTTATTGGATTGGAATTACATTCCCAGTCCATGCCAGTGGTAGTTTAGCCCATGCTGATGCTTTGACAATGGCCTTTGCAACGTTAGGCTTGATTCAATTATTCCATGCCTTCAACGTTAAATCGATTTACGGTACGATTTTCCACCGTGGCGTTTTCGCCAACCACGCCTTTAACTGGGCAATCTTAGCCTCAACTATTTTAATGGCGGCGACGATTCTAATACCAGGATTTAACCAATTATTCCACGTAACACCGCTTGACTGGCATCAATGGTTGACTGTGCTGGGTGGTTCATTCTCAATCGTGATCATTGTTGAAATTGTCAAATTTGTACAACGACGCATGGGTATGAATAAATAATACAGATAGGTCGGATAACATGGTAAAAGTGCAACAAGTTATGGCGCATTATGCGCAAGTGGTCGATCAACTGATTCAAACAACTGAACGCTTGACTGGTGATCTAAACGGCGATTATGAGCTGCTTAAATCAGCAATCAGTACCGATACAGTTGACGATATTAGTAACGATCAGTGGACTAGTATCAAAGCCAATTTTAAGCGTGGTGTGGCTGAGTATGAAGCTAATTTAGCAACGGTCAAGGCAGTACGACCACCTGCTAAGGCGTTAGGTATTCATCATTTATTGCTAAGCGCATATACAGATTACGTTGCTGGCTGCGCACAAATGGCAGCCAGTGTGGACGATAAGGCGCATACAATTGATGTCGCAGCGTTTAAGGCGGCGGAGAAGCAACAAGATGATAGTTCATTAGCGTTGAATAAACAAATTGCGCGAATCGCACAGATCCTGCGATAAGCGCTAAACTAGAGGCTGTGACGTAAGTAAAATTATGTTGCAGTCTTATTTTTATTTCCGGAGTAGGTTAAACAGGTACCAGTTGGTTCGATAATAATTAAGTGAGGGTAAAAATGAGTAATCGTGTGTATTCAGTTAAGCTACCGGAAGCAATCGCGGATCAGCTTAAGTTGACGGATGAGCAGGAATTAAAAGTTACTGTGGCCAATTCAGGCATCTTACTACAGGCTGAACCAAAGTCGCAAAATGAACAGAGAATCTATGTGTGGGCTGCCGTGTTTGCCGCTATAAGTAGTTTGGTATTTGTCGGTGTTTTGCTCAACTTAAAACGCTATACGATTGCGTTAGTGGGCACGGAATCAATTGCAACTGCAGTAATTATATTAGGGGTTGTTACTGGTATCAGCCTATTTACAATTTACTTTGTCAAAAATCGGCACAGTTCAGCGACGTCTTCAGCGGCCCGTATTTATTGGCGTAACTTACCGATCATTGTGCTTTCCTTTGCCTTGATTTTGAGCTTAGTTTTGTTAGGTGCTTTCTGGCTGATTGGTTTATTGTTTGAGGGGGCTAGTTTTGATTTGGGCACCGCTACAGCCATCCTTTTCGCGTTTAATTTTGTCGTTAATTATTTTATGGTCTGGTCAGCCTTGTCGCTAGACGCCACACGCTTAATGTGGCTATTCACTGCGGTAATCATTAGTGGTGTGGCGATCTCAATGGCCACTAACGGTCAGCAGCACTGGTGGCAGCGTAATCTTAGTTTTTTAGGCACTAGCCATGCTATCAGCAGCTGGCAATTTAATTTAACCTTGATTGGTGCCGCCTTGATCATGGTGGCGCTGACTGATTATTTGTTTGTATCGCTGCAATCGATTTACCAACATTCACGCCGCTTGTTGGTGCTGCGGGTTATATTGACGGCCTTTGCACTAGATCTTGGTGCAATTGGGCTGTTCCCTAACAACCCACGGTTTCATGTGTTGCATACCCGATTGGCTGGTTATTTAGTCTATTTCATTATTTTGTTAATTATTGGCGTCCGTTGGTTATTGCCGCATATTACCAAGGAATTCACTTATTTTTCGTATGCGCTAGGGTTGATTCTCCTTGGTTTAGAAATTGCCTTTCAGGGGATTGGTTATCTATCGACGACGGCCTTTGAAATGATTGCTTTTGTTCTGGCATTTAGCTGGATCGTGATGCTACTGGGACGATTACAGGAATTAGCCCAAGGTGGCAAGCAAGTTTTCTTTACGCACGTTAAAATTGGGTGAGCAAAAAGGCACCATTTTAGCGGTAAAATGCTTTTTCTGTGGCCTAAATGTGAATTTGATTAAAATTTGTTGTTGACAGCTCTAACTAAGTTAAGCTATACTCGAACTAAGTTAAATCGAGAAAAGAGGAATCGCAGTGCAACAACGTCGTTTACAATTAAACAATGCCTGGTGGCAAAGCCAACTGTAGACGGACCGTTATCTAATGTAGATACGATCTGTCAGAGGATCGTATCTATGTTGGCCTTGCTTTTCTTCGTGCCCGCATAGATCAAACTATGCGGGTTTTTGTTTATTTTTAAGCAATCACCCTAAAATTGGTGGTTGCTTTTTTTCTTGAAAAAAAGTGCGCCATAAGCCGTCCTTATGGAACATGTGCTAGCAAAATTGTTTTAAAAAATTATTCGCAGTTATAGATTATGGGGAGGTTCTACATATGAAACGTATGTTAACGTTTATTGGGGTGTTGCTGGTCTTTCTCGGCTTTGCCTTTTTCCAAGAAGGTGGCGTGAAATCAGATAAGCCGCAAGTAGTAAAAAAACCAACGATTGGGATTTTACAAACAATGTCGCATCCAGCATTGGATGATATCCGGCGCGGGACTATCGATCAGTTGCGTAAGCGTGGCTTTACTGATGGTAAAACTGCGACGATCGATTTCAAAAACGCAGAAGGTGATCAAAGTAATTTGAAGTCGATCGCTGAACGGTTCCAAAATGAAGGGACAGATTTGAATATCGGTATCGCAACACCAGCCGCACAGGCTATTGCCAATACTGATAAGACGACGCCATTGATTCTCGGTGCCATCTCTAATCCAAAATCGGCGGGCTTGGTCAACAATAATGCGCACCCCGGCCATAACATCACAGGGGTGTCTAATCGCACACCAACGGCAGATCAATTGAAATTGATCCGCAAGATCATGCCTGACGTTAAAGTATTGGGCGTCATGTATACCTCGAGTGATCCGTCTGCGCAGGCCGAAGTTAAAGTGGTCCGTAAAATTGCACCTAAGTATGGCTTCACAATCAAAGAATTCACCGTTTCTAATTCCAACGATGTTGATCAGGTAGCACAAACAATGGCGCGCCAAGTTAAAGCGGTTTACGTTCCAACGGATAACACAATTGCGACGGCCATGCAGACACTGGTCAAAAATACCAACGCTGCGAAGATTCCTGTTTTCCCACCAGCGGGGACAATGGTTAAGGATGGCGGCCTAGCAACTTACGGTATCAATCAGTATCAGTTAGGTGTTGCGACCGGTAATATGGCAGCGGATGTGCTAGAGGGTAAATCAACCCCAGCAACCACGCCAGTTAAAATTGTTGCTAAAGGTGATCTTATTTTAAATCAAAAAGAAGCAGACTTACTTGGCATTAAGATTCCAGCTAAGTTGCAACAAGAAGCACAACAGAAAGGGGAGGTTTACAAATGAGTCTTATTACATCAGCGATTGGTCAAGGTTTAATGTGGGGGATTCTCGGTGTCGGCTTGTTTTTAACTTTCCGCGTGTTGAATTTTCCTGATATGACAGTTGAAGGAACGTTTCCCTTTGGCGCTGCCGTCGCGGTTACCGCGATTACGCACGGTATGTCGCCACTGCTAGCTACGTTACTGGCATTTGTTGCTGGGATGTTGGCTGGGTTAGCGACTGGCTTGTTATACACGAAAGGCAAAATCCCCATTTTGTTAGCCGGTATCTTAGTCATGACCGCCTTGTACTCAATTAATTTACGCGTTATGGGCAAAGCCAATGTCTCCTTGTTAAATGAAAATACATTATTTAAAGCTAAATTTTTAACTCGTTTGCCACAGTATTTTGATGGTGTCGTTGTCGGTTTCTTATTTGTCGCCGTGACCTTGATCATCTTGACTTATTTCTTGCAAACAGAGCTAGGCCAAGCCTTTATCGCAACCGGTGATAATGTGACTATGGCGCGTTCACTAGGCATTAAAACTGACGGAATGACGATCATGGGTTTGATGGTATCCAACGGTTTCATCGGTATCTCCGGTGCGTTAATGGCGCAAAGCAATGGCTACGCTGATGTTAGTATGGGGATCGGTGTCATCGTTATTGGATTGGCGTCGATCATTATCGGCGAAGTGGCCTTTGGCGAACTGACCTTGAATCAACGGTTGGTTGCCGTAATTCTTGGTAGTATCTTGTATCGCTTCGTCTTGCTGATTGTCTTGCAATTAGGCTTCAACACCGACGATTTAAAACTAATTTCAGCTATCGTGTTAGCGTTGGCCTTAATGTTGCCAACGTTCCAGAAACGGTTCCATACGCAAAAAATAATTCGGAATGGGGTGGCGCGGCATGAGTGAGCCAATTTTACAATTAAAGGATATCGTCGTCACCGTTGATACTGGTAACGAGGAACGACAAATTCTCAAGCAACTGAATTTAACCATTAATAGTGGTGATTTCGTGACGGTGTTAGGAACGAATGGTGCCGGTAAAACGACATTATTCAACACGATTGCCGGCAACTTACAACCAGCTGGTGGTCAGGTGATTTTACGTGGGCGCAACATTAGCCGGGATAACGAAGAAAAACGCGCGCAGCATCTGAGTCGTGTGTTTCAGGATCCCAAAATGGGGACAGCACCACGGATGACAGTTGCGGAGAACTTATTGCTGGCGCAACAGCGCGGGCAGCGGCGGACACTTAAATTGCGGCAATTGCGGCAAAATCGAGAACATTTTCACGATATGGCCGCTGAAATCGGTAATGGACTGGAAGAGCATCTAGATACGCCAACCGGTAACTTATCTGGTGGTCAACGGCAGGCGCTGAGCTTACTGATGGCAACCATGACAACACCAGATATTTTATTGTTGGACGAACACACCGCTGCGCTGGATCCCAAAACCAGTGAACAGCTGATGCACTACACCCAGCGACGGATTACCCAAAGTAATCAAACTTGTCTGATGATCACCCACCATTTAGAGGATGCTTTAGCATATGGTAATCGGTTGATCGTTATCGATGACGGGCGCATCGAGGCTGACTTTAACGCAGCGGAGAAGCAGAAATTAAGCCGTGAGCAATTATATGAGTTCTTTGATGAAACTTTAAGTTAGATGTAAGCGGGAGTTAGTCGCAATTGTGGCTAACTCTTTTTCTCTACGCTGGTATTTCTACTTTCGCCTACGTATAATAGAAGTTAAAGCAAATTATAGAATGAGGTCGTCATGGATAACGAAATTTTACAACGTACGATTGACCGGTTACCGGAATATCAAGCACGCCAAATTAAAAGCACACTACAATTATTAACTGATAGCAACACCGTTCCCTTTGTGGCTCGTTACCGTAAGGAAGTCACTGGTAACTTAGATGAAGTCCAGATTCGCGCCATTGAGACAACTTACAATTACCAAATGAGCTTAGTTGAGCGGCAAAACGAAGTACTGAAAAGTATTCAAGAGCAAGAAAAGTTAACACCGCAGTTAAAGCAGCAGATTCAAAAAGCCACCAAGCTACAGCAAGTTGAGGATCTATATTTACCTTATAAGCAAAAGCGGCGGACCAAAGCAACTATTGCCCGTGAAAACGGCTTAGCTCCGCTGGCGGCATGGTTGTTGACCTTCCCGCAGACGGATGTTGTTGCCAAAGCGCAGCAGTTCATTGAGCCAGCTAAAAAATTAGCTACCACGGAAGACGTTTTGGCTGGTGCGCATGAAATTCTGGCTGAGGAGTTCAGTGATAACGCGACTTTCCGTGAATGGGTACGCCAATTCACGACTAAGCACGCCAAGTTCACCGCGCAAGCTAAGGACAAGTCCTTAGATGAAAAGCAAGTTTATTCAATTTATTATGATTTTGCTGAACCATTAGCCAAAATGGTGTCACATCGTGTTTTGGCAGTTAATCGTGGTGAAAAAGCGGGTATCTTAAAGGCTGGTTTGGCCATTGAAACGCGGCCAATTTTATGGCATTTGGAACAAGCCATCATTCACGGACAAAACGGCCCAGCAGTTGCTTATGTGCAGGCGGCCATCGCTGATGCGTATAAGCGGTTTATTGGGCCAGCCATTGAACGGGAAATTCGGGCTAATTTAACCGACCAAGCTGCTGATCAAGCGATTGCGGTTTTTGGCGCTAATTTACGTAATTTGTTGCTGCAAGCACCCTTAAAAGGCCGTGTCGTTATGGGCTTCGACCCTGCGTACCGCACAGGTTGTAAGTTGGCCGTCGTTGATGCTACCGGTAAATTCCTCGATAAGCTGGTGATCTATCCCCATAAACCAGCACCGATGGCTAAACGTGAAGCTGCGGCGGGAACATTTAAAAAGTTTATTGAAAAAAATAAGGTTGATATGATTGCCATCGGGAACGGGACAGCTAGTCGTGAATCAGAACAATTTGTTGCTGATGTACTGAAGACTTTAGACCGTAAAGCCTATTATGTGATCGTTAATGAAGCTGGCGCTAGTGTGTATTCAGCTAGTGACGTGGCGCGGGAAGAGTTCCCTGACTTTAACGTTGAAGAACGCAGTGCTGTCAGCATCGCGCGCCGGTTACAAGATCCGTTGGCTGAATTGATCAAGATTGATCCTAAAGCCGTCGGTGTCGGCCAGTACCAACATGACGTGCCGCAAAAGAAGTTAAGCGCTCAATTAGACATTGTGATTGAAGATGTGGTTAACAGCGTCGGGGTTAATTTGAACACGGCCAGTCCAGAATTATTGGAACATATCTCTGGTTTGAGTAAAACAACGGCACACAATATTGTGACTTACCGCAATGAACAAGGTAACTTCACCAAGCGCCAAGAATTGAAAAAAGTACCGCGCTTGGGGCCAAAAGCTTTTGAACAAGCAGTTGGTTTTCTACGCATTATTGACGGCAAAAACGTTTTGGATAACACTGACATTCATCCAGAAAGTTATGCGGTAGCCAAGCAGGTATTGGCTAAATTTGAGTTAACTTTGGCAACCGTTGGCACCAGTAAGGCCCAGAAAATCACTGCAACACCAGAATTGGCAACTGAATTAGAGGTTGGCTTAGTGACGTTGCAGGATATTGTTAGTGGCTTGCGCAAGCCAGGCCGTGATTTGCGGGATGATTTTGCTCAGCCATTATTGCGGACTGATGTCCTATCGATTGCTGACTTGAAGCCGGGGATGGCGCTGGAAGGGACTGTCCGTAACGTGATCGATTTTGGCGCGTTTGTTGATATTGGCGTTAAGCACGATGGCTTGGTCCATATCTCTCAATTAGCTGATCGCTTTGTCAAGAATCCAAGTGAGGTGGTCGCGGTAGGTGATATTGTCCATGTTTGGGTATTGTCAGTTGAGCAACAACGTGAACGGGTACAATTGACCATGATTCCACCGCGGAAAAATGACTGATCAAGAACTAACGCACTATGTCCAACAAGTTTCGCAGAAATACTTTCAGCGGCCGTTTCGGCATCAAGCCAATTTTAATCGGCGCTTAAAAACAACTGGTGGCCGCTATCATTTAACCGATCATCATATTGACATTAACCTGCGTTTCGCGGAAGATAGTGATAAGTCAATTTTACTTGGTATTGTGAAGCATGAACTGTGTCATTATCACTTGCACTTAGCCGGCGGGGGATATCGGCATCGTGATCGTGATTTTAAACAGTGGTTGGTTGCAGTCGGTGGTAGTCGGTACGCGCCGGCACCCATCCGTGTGGCGCCAGAGATTCAATATCAATGCCAGCAATGTGGCCAAAAATATTTACGGCGGCGGCATTTAAACACGCAGCGTTATGTGTGCAGCAAGTGTGGCGGCCACTTACAATTAGTCCAACAAGGGAGGATACAAAAATGCGACAAATAGGTATTGGTTTACTTGGTTTAGGCACCGTTGGTAGTGGTGTCGTGCGTTTGTTACAAGATAATAAGGATAAGATTTCCGCAATTACCGGCCGTGAATTGGTCATCAAACGAGTTGTGGTCCATAATCCAGCTAAAAAGCGGGACGTTGACTTAGGCGATATTCCAGTGACGGCAGATATTGCTGATATGGTCCAAGATCCAACTGTCCAAATCGTCGTTGAAGTCATGGGTACCATCGATCCAGCTGAAGGTTATATCGAACAATTATTGCGTGCTGGTAAGCATGTGGTGACGGCTAACAAGGATTTGATTGCGCAAAAAGGGGCGCGCTTAGTTGATATTGCCCAAGAAAAGCAACGTGATCTCATGTATGAAGCCAGTGTTGCCGGTGGTATTCCCATTTTACGGACCATCGTCAACAGTTTTTCTGCCGATCAAATTCTAGAAGTCGGCGGGATCGTTAACGGCACGACTAACTATATTTTGACGCAAATGAATCAGAAAAAAGTCAGTTATGCGGCGGCATTAAAGGCAGCACAAGAGCTTGGCTTTGCGGAAAGCGATCCAACCAATGACGTCAAAGGAATCGATGCAGCCTATAAAATGATTATTCTGACGCAATTCGCTTTTGGCATGAATTTGACTTTGGATGATATTGCGGTAGAAGGTATCAACAACATTCGGCTCGAAGACATTCAGCAAGCGCAAAGTCTAGGCTATACGATTAAACTGATTGGGACGGCAAAACAAATCGACGGTAAAATTAATGTTGTCGTTGGCCCTGCGCTCGTCCCTGCGGCCAACCCACTAGCAGCGGTGCAAAATGAAAATAATGCTGTTGTCGTCAAGGGTGCTGCTGTCGGCGAAACGATGTTCTACGGCCCAGGTGCTGGGGAATTGCCTACTGCTAATAGTGTTTTAAGTGATATCATTTCCGTGACCAAGGATATTGGTATCGGCATCACCGGCAACACATTCAATAATTACCGCCAGGGTGCTGCCTTAGCGCCAGCGACTGCAGTTAAGTCGGCGTACTATTTTGCCTTGAAAATGCGCGATATTCCAGGTCAAATGTTAACCTTAACCAAAATTATGGCGGAGACACAGGCAAGTTTTAAGCAGTTGATCCAGACGTCCAGTGATGGTGATTTTGCGCATGTTGTGATGATCACACACGAGATCGATTTGGAACAATTGGCTAAAATTACTGCAGCAGTTGCTAAGTTGGATAACATTAGTTTATTATCAACTTATAGAGTTCTGTAGCGCTCGCATTTAACATAATAGATAACTAGCTACGGCAATTTTATTTGTATTTGGCGGAAGGTCGCAAGTTGATCTTTTTTAGCTAGTTATTAATGATTACTAGGGGGAAACATAGTTATGACAACAATTCGGGTACCGGCAACTAGTGCCAATCTCGGCCCCGGTTTTGATTCGATTGGTATCGCGCTGGAGCTGTATTTAACGTTAACAATTGCGGAACCGCGCGCTACATGGTTTATTGAGCATGAAATGGGTGTTGACGTGCCTAGTGATGAGCACAATCTGATCATCAAAACGGCACTGGCGTTGATTCCTGATTTAACACCACATCATTTGATCATGAAATCAGCAATTCCGTTGGCACGTGGCTTAGGCAGCAGCTCGTCAGCAATTATTGCCGGCATTGAGCTGGCGAATCAATTAGGCAAACTTGATTTGACCCAATACGATGAATTGCAGATTGCCGTTAGATTGGAAGGTCATCCTGATAATGTTGCACCAGCCATTTACGGCGGTTTTGTGACGGCCACATATGATGAAGTTGAGGCTGATGCAATCAGTGCGCCGTTCCCTGCTGCACGGGCACTGACCTATATTCCCGACACTGAATTATTGACCAGTGCTAGTCGGGCAATTTTACCGGAAAAAATTCCATTACGGGCAGCCGTCACCACCAGCTCTTCGGCTAATGTTTTAGTGGCCGCCGTGTTGCGTGGTGACCTAGAAACAGCTGGCCGCATGATGGAACGTGATCAATTTCATGAAGTTTATCGTGAAAAGTTAGTGCCGCATTTAGAACAGATTCGCGAAAAAGCGCGCGCAGTCGGCGCGTGCGGTACCTATTTAAGCGGTGCTGGTCCCACTGTGATCAGTATGGTACCGGTAGACGAAGCTGATGAGATCCTCGGTGAGTTACAACAACTACCGTTAACTGGGCAGTGGTTAAACTTGGCGATTGCACCAGCTGGCTTGTTGATTGAAGCTTAGAATTAGTATTTTAAGATTAGAAATCAATGAAAACCATTGCGCCTGCGCCATTTATTTGCTAAAATATAACAGTTGGTAAATTGCGGCTGTGGCGGAATGGCAGACGCGCTAGATTAAGGATCTAGTGGAAAATTTTTTCCATGCTGGTTCAAGTCCAGTCAGCCGCATCAACTGTGAGCGCACGTCGACATTAGTCAGGGTGCGCTTTTTTGTGCCCTCAAAGCGGCGTTGTTAGGCGTATAATGAAGTTATCTTAATTTTGAAAGTAGGTCCGCATTATGATAAAAGAGTCGACTATTGCGCAGCAACTTGATCACCGAACGATTCGTGCCTTCACTAAGCAGCCAGTCGCACCGGAAATTATTGAACAGTTAGTTTCTGTGGCGCGGCATACGGCGACCTCTAACTTTCAACAAGCATTTAGTGTCATTAGCGTTACTGACCAGGCTAAAAAACAACAGATTGCGGCCATCTCTAAACAACCATATGTGGCGGCTAATGGTCATTTATTTATTTTTGTTGCTGATCAACACCGTAACCAGCAGATTGGTGCAGAAATGGGTAAAACGGAAAATCAGCTCGGCGGGGCTGATCGCTTTTTGCAGGCATGGTCGGATACTACCCTGGCGGTACAGAACACTGAAGTCGCTGCAGAAAGCCTCGGCCTCGGGACAGTGATTCTCGGCAGTATTTTAAATGACGCGCAAAAATTGATTGATCTCTTACAATTACCACAGCTGACTTTTCCTGTTCTCGGCTTAGCAATCGGCTGGCCAGATCAAGCGCCACAGTTGAAACCACGGCTGCCAGAAAAATTTGTCCATTTTGAAAACAGCTATCAATTACCAACGCCAGTGGAACCACAGTTAACGGACTATGACGCGGTCGTTCATCAATATTATGATCTGCGCGACGCCAATCGTCGAGTTGATACATTCACCAATCAAGTTCAGCAACGATTAGCTATGGTGCCGGAAAAGCGCGGTGAGTTATTGGCAGTGCTGCGGTGGCAAGGATTTTTGTTAGAATAATACGAAGAGGTTATGACGTATGAAAAAAGTAAGCATCAGTTTACGCGTAATTTCGTTAATAAGTTTGTTAACTGGGCTTATTGGTTTTATTCTGGCACCACCAATTATCGCGACCCACTTTACAAGCACAAATCGTGCCGATGCTACTGGTGCGGCGTGGCAGGTTTTCTTGTTGCCGGCGATACAAATCATTATTGATGAGGGGCTAATTTTCAAGGCAAAGAGACAGCGCCGCCGTACTGATGATCTTGCCTTTGATTTTGTGCTACCGCAAGAACGTACCTATATCGCTATAGCAATTGTATTACTGCTTGTTTTTGCGTTTTCTATTTATCAGATGATTTCTTATCGCTAAATTAAGCCAATTAAATGATTGATCCACTTCGCTAAAAGGAGTGGATTTTTTTTGTGCTCAATATCTGCCGATTCTACATAAATAATAGCTAATGGTCATTAATAATGTTAGCGCTGATTTAATTACAGGTACGCAAATGTCAGCAATTTTTCTATGGATTGTTAAATAATCCTGCTAAGGACATATTTTCAGAACGCAACTTTAATGCTAGTTTATTAAAATATTTTTAATAAACTTATCTCAATTATTTAATCAAATTAATAATGATAACAATCAGAATAGCAGATTTTAATAGCGGGGTTAGTGCCGGCTGACATTTGTTAACAGAAAAGTCACAATATCAACAAAGAAAATATATAATATGTAATTTTGAATTTATAAATGCCCAATCTGTATACCAATAAGCCTTTAAACGCTCATTAAAACATAATGTTAAGCCTGCATGTTTTTTTGATGCCGGTATTATAAGGCTTTCTTACTTATTTCCAAAATAAAATCAATTATTCATAATAAGAAAAGAAAAAACGATATTTTTAATATAAAGAAACATTTAGAATTAAAAACAAGATAATCAAGAAACGATAATTAAAGTTTTAAAAATCGATATGATGGTTAAGGCGTAAGTATTTTAAAAAAGAAGACTAAGGAGATTTAATATGAAACGTGTGGGTAAAAATAATTTAGTACAGCAAATGGAACGGAAAGATTTACATTATCGAATGCGTAAAAGCGGTAAAAAATGGATTTTCAATATGCTTTTTGGGTTGGCAATTGGTGGTGCAACAATTGGGTTCATGGATACTACTCAAGTTACTGCAGCAACAACTGATGCTACAACGGTAACTGCGACAGCAGACTCGGGTGGTACTGATAGTACGGCCGGATCGGCGAGTAGTACGGCTGCAACCAGTGCTACTTCAGCTCAGTCAACTGAAGCTGGTGCTAGTGCGGCAGCTACAACTGATTTAGATCAAGATAATGATGGCTTGAATGCTAGTGAAGAAGCTGCGGCTGGCACCGACGTTACCAAGGCCGACACGGACGGTGATGGTTTAAATGATAAAGAAGAAGTGACTGCTGGGACTGATGGTACCAAGGCCGATACCGATGGCGATGGTTTGAATGATAAAGAAGAACTTACTAATGGGACTGATGCCACCAAAGCCGATACGGACAGTGATGGCCTGAATGATAAACAAGAAGCAACTAACGGCACCGACGCAAAAAAGGCGGACACTGATGGCGATGGCACGAATGACGCTACCGATACTAATCCGTTAAGCGCAGACGGTGTAGCTAACTCTGCTGCAGGTTCAGCAACGGTCAGTGCAGCAACTAGTACGGCTAGCGCAGCCGCAGCACCAGCGGCACAGAAAGTGGCTAGTAGTGCAGCAGCCAAGGCTGGTACTAAGGTACAGCAAAATATAACTGTCCATTATTATGTCATAGACCCCTCGACTGCGGCAGGTTGGCGTATGATAGGTGAAATTAGCGGTTATGTTATATCTGGTGAAGAAGGCACTAACGCTGCTGGAAAAGTCACATTAGAAGACATCAATGGCTATAAATTTACTGCATTTACTTCTGGTCCTAAGGGAGACTCTCACAATGCAACTCCGAATGTCCAAATTTCACTTAACGATGTTGTTTTTCAATCGACTGTTAGTAGTCTTTGGGTGTTGTACGATGAAGAGGGTGCAGCACCATCAATTCCAGACGATCCCGATAGTGACGGCTTAAGCAACTCAGAAGAAAATGATATTGGCACTGATCCTATGAATCCGGATACCGATAGCGATGGTAAAAACGATAGCGATGATACGGACCCATTAACGCCTGATGTACCAGATAATCCTGATCCAGATTCTGATGGTTTGACTTCAGAAGAAGAAAGTGAAGCGGGTACTGATCCAGATAACTCGGATACTGATAGTGATGGTGTCAACGATTCTGATGATATTGATCCAACTAATCCTGCTGTATCTGATGATAAGGACGATACAGATTCCGATGGCTTAGATAGTGAAGGCGAATCTGAAGCCGGCACTAACCCAGATAACTCGGACACTGATGGTGATGGTGTTAACGATTCCGATGATATTGACCCAACCAATCCTGCTGTATCTGATGATAAAGACGATACAGATTCCGATGGACTAGATAGTGAAGGCGAATCTGAAGCGGGCACCGACCCCGACAACTCTGATACAGACAGCGACGGCGTCAATGATTCCGATGATATTGACCCAACTAACCCTAGTGTATCAGATGGAAAAGACGATACAGATTCCGATGGACTAGATAGTGAAGGCGAATCTGAAGCGGGCACTGACCCAGATAACTCGGACACTGACAGTGATGGCGTCAATGATTCTGATGATATTGATCCAACCAATCCTGCTGTATCTGATGATAAGGACGATACAGATTCCGATGGCTTA